>JBGSVI010000091.1:0-88764 GCA_041753035.1 Anaerolineales bacterium
ATAAAACCTTGCCATTATCCACTGCACGTATCTGATCGATCCACATCACCTGGTGATAGTAGAGGCGTGGCTGCAGATTATAAAACGCATGGTCGCGCATCCAGCCTGAGATGGGCTGCGGGTTATCCATCGACAGGTCTACGTATGGGACCGTTACCTCCGCCCAAAAACCATTCTTCCCTTCGGGAATTGCCGTGATGGGAGTATTGGGTAGGTTTCGGCAAGGTTGGATGAAACGTGATCGCAGGTAACCCTCCGGGGTCTCCACCCAACGTTGACCAGGGACATCATAGGATATTCGTTCAGCGCTTACTTCCTTGATCCATGAAAAAACTTCATCACGGTACACATCACGCAGCGTAGAACTGCTAGCGTCAGGGCGGGCTTTAAGTTCAATTTTTCCGCCAGAGAGATTCGCATCTGCTGCACAGTTCCGACCGAGTAACTCAGCCGACGGAAATTCAGGCAGAAAGCGAGCCCTGGGAAAAACATGAGCATCGATCCCCAGAGTTTGGAGGAGAAGCGCGCCTAAACCAACACTACTAAGCTTAAGAAAATCTCTCCGGGATAAATCTTGAGCTGTTTTTTTCATAGGGTCAAGGATAACCGTTATCGAAGGAGAAGTCAACAAGATGGTTAACAGGGAATTAAAAGACCATCGCCCTGGGATGAACGATGGTCTTTGCTACTGGAAATTCGGGCTTACTGACTTATTTCTGCAACCAGGAAGGTCTGGATGGTGAACCCGCTGGTGTCAACTCCGGGAGCAAAATAAACGTAGATCTCATATGTACCGGTTTCCCCAGGCGCGAAGGAATCTCCGGTTGGGTAGGCAACCGTGTAACCGGTAGCCACCAGGTTGTTGGCTGCATCGTAGACAGATACTACAGCGGTTACATCGCTCAAGTTCTTCGGGGTGGAATTGGTAAAACCGCCAGTCACAGTCCAGGATGATGTGTCTTTCTGTACGTTCTCGTTCGTAGGAGTGAGGGGGGCATCGGTAGAAGTCGATTCATATGTATTCCATGGATCGATCTGGGCAGAAAATGTACTGACCAACGCAGCCTGTTCCGGGAGCCAGTTCACACTTCCGAAATAAGAAATATCAAAAGGAACTTTTCTCCCCGGGGGGATTGGAAGGGGCACATACGAGTAACTTGCGTCCAGCGTAGTACCATCCTCCGCATATAACCCGGCAACAACCAGGGTGGTCAAGATCTTATCTGTATTATTACCTACGATCCCAACAAGGTGCGCGGATCCATATTCATCAAAATAGGAATTCGTCACTTCGACAGTTAAGTCGAAGTCGATAATATCTGTCTCAATCTCGGCATCCCACCACAAGGACCACTGGGTGGCGCTGCTCGTTGGAACCGGGAAAGTGACATAGAATGGGGTCCGATTCCGGCTGCTTGTATCGCTTGCAGGAGCCAAAAGACTTGTGTAGGTGCCAGTCCAATCTGCAGAAAGAACGGTATTGGCATCATCCAGAACGCCACCGGTCAATCCCCAGACGTGAACCCACTGGTCGCCCAGGTTGACCAACTCCCCGGTGAGAATGTAATACCCTGAGCCATCTTCCACGATCTGGACATTCTCGGATTGCAGATTCCCACGGCTGGCAGTGGATTCTTCGAAATCGGTTACACTGACGGTGAAATCGGCCGGGATCCCATTGGTGGTGTCAAAGTAATAGGAGAATGGGGTTGACTCATCAGTATCCAGGGTCCAAAGCATCGTATAGAATGTATCACTGGCAGTCGGATTGCCATTATCATCCTTCAGGATGGAAGCACCACTGGCATCCGTGATCGTAATACTTAGCTCGATCGTAGTGACCGGCGAACCTGAGTTGTTGACTACTTCTCCGAATACATAGAAGCCATTATATTCATCCGTGAAGCTGCTGGTGGATGCTATCTCCAATAGAGAACTCTGGGGCGGATTGACCGGAGAATTTACTGGAGGATTTCCTACCGGTTCGGTGGCTGTGGGCGTTTGAGTTGCCTGCCCAAACGAACAAGCCAGCATTGAGAGGATGATCACGCTAACAGAAAGAGCAAGTAACAATCTATTCTTCATTTTGGTTTCTCCTTGGGTCTAATTTTACTCGATTGAGAAGAAAGTTTTCAGATCATTTACACACTCTTTTCCGACTTTATGCCCTCCATCTGATTCGCAATAGGTAACAGAGGCCCCGGCGCGTTCGAGCTGGAACCGCAACTGCCGCGCTCTCTCCACAGGGATCATTTCGTCGTGGGAACCATGGGAAATATAGATACGCTTCCCTACGAGCCCTGAAAGAAGCTCTTCCGAACCTCCCGGCAGAAAACCTGACAGAACGGCCAGGCTCTCAACGCGTTCGGGGGCAAGCACGGCAAGACTCAATGCCATTGCAGCGCCCTGGCTGAAACCAACCGCTCCAAAGTGATCAATTGCCACACCGGTGAGGAATGACCAGTCATCCAGAAATCTCAGCAAATCGATCGCCGAAGACCGCAATTCTTCATGAGTGGGCAATCCCCATGATCCGGGGATGATCTGACGCCAGGAATACCCTCCTTCAGGGACCTTGTACGGAGCCCTAGGTAAAAGAACGTGATATTGTCCAGGCATGCGCTGGGCGAAAAAGAACATCGATGTTTCGTCACCTGTCCAACCGTGCAACATGAGCATGAGATGGACAGGGGCGACATCAGCAATTCGATGAAGATACGTCCAGCCATTCAAGAATTGCGGACCACTATTCCCGGACTGAGGCAGGGTCATATAGATCTCAACTCACCTTCCACCTATTGATCCTGTTCATTTTTTCGTATTTTTGCTGCAGGGGAAAACTTGCGTTTTATCCTATTGCTCCAAGAACATGCCTGCTTAATGTGAGGCAGGGCTTCTTCAGCAGCCGTTTTGCCCAGTTCCACCATTGTGTTTACATCCACCTTATCCAGCATACCCACATGAGCCACGGCGGGACGGATGATCGCGTCGGGGCCATCCACATCCAGGCGCAATTCAGTGATCATCCGCTGACCGATCTCAATGGACTGCATGAAGACCTTCAAAGAGTGTGCCACGCCAAGGTGTGTGATCCCAGTCTTGATCGGTGGGGGAATTTTGATTGGCAAGCCGAGAAAAGGAGAGGGTCCGACCTGATCCAATTTTGGACTGAGTACGGCAGCAACCACAGGTAGTTTTGGCGCCAGCAAGCGAGCCACGGATACAGGTACAGGATCAAGTACCCCGCCATCGACCAATTCATGCTCCCCGATCTCCTTTGGAGGAAATATCCCAGGGATAGCAATGGTTGCCAGGATCGCATCCACGATACGCCCAGTTTTCAGGATCACCTCCCTGGACGAATTCACATCCACGGCGACCACTGCACATGGTATGTTCAAGTCATCAAACGTCCGCTCGCCAAATGACTCGTCCAAGATCATCTCAACATTCTTCAGGCTAAGCAACCCTGGACGGTTATTGAGTGATAAAGAAAGAATCCTGGATTGGTCTATACGGTTGGATAGTGCTTCCATTTCATCTGGAGAATAGCCAGCCGCATAGAAAGCAGCAATAATCCCGCCAGCACTCGTTCCAGCCACTGCACGGACTTTGTACCCTTCTTTTTCCAGGCAGCGCAGGATGCCAATATGGGCAAAGCCGCGCACCCCACCACCTCCCAATGCCAGTGAAATATCCATTATTCCATCCTCTTCAAAGACGCTCCTATTTTACGACGGCACCTGATGTTAACTCGGGCACATGTTAGCCTTCACAATTCCCAATGCGCTCAGTGCTTTCACAAGTTTTCTCACATCTTGGCGTGTATTATAGCCCTGGATGCTGATGCGAACGAAATTGCGCTTGTTCCATTGGATAAGGGGAACCTCAATTTGGTAATCACTATACAGGGTATTCTTTATGACAGCGAGATCCAAACCATCAGGGAGGGGGGCAGAAGCAAATTGTTTGAACCAATGGGAATCTGACAGGCGGGCTGCACCGGAAAGTGTGACGACCTCGCAAACGGCCTCAACCAACAAATCATGGCAGGCAAGCCGCACCCTTGACCAGTCATGTTCTTCCTGAAAGCGAATTGCCTCCGGTACGGATAAGAAGGCGGCCAGATCGCGCGTTCCCCACCACTCATGGTGATCCACAAACCTGGAGGAACCCGGCTGTTCCGCCTCGTATCCCCATGATACAACCAGTGGCTTTAATAGACGCTGCATTGCCGGGCGGGCATACAAGAAACCTGCCCCCTTAGGGGCACACAGCCATTTATGCAGGTTTCCACCATAAAAATCAGCCCCCATTGCATCCAAATCCAACGGGATCTGTCCTGGCGCATGGGCACCATCCACAATGGTGATGATCCCCTCTGCGCGTGCCCTTTTGATCACCTGCTCGACCGGAAAATGCAAAGCGGTGGGACTGGTTAGGTGGCTGAGGAAGATCACCCGGGTGTGCGGAGTCACCCCGGTCCACAGTGCAGTGATAAAATTCTGTGTGGTATCGAATGGAACCGGGATGGGCTGGGTGATATATCGAAAGCCGCGCTGTTGTGCAAGAAAACGCCAGGTCCTGTCCAAGGCACCGTATTCATGATCCGTGCTCAAGACATCATCACCAGGACCAAGATCGAGAGAGCGGGCAACGATATTTAAAGCAACGGTGACATTAGATGTAAAAACCAGGTTGTCCGCAGCACTGCCGAGATACTGACCCAGAACAGCACGTGCCGAGGCAAGGAGATCCTGTGAGCGGCGCCCCAGAAATTCAACCGGCTGAAGTTCCAACTGGCGCTGCCAGTGCTGATATGCCTGGAACACAGGGCGTGGGGTTGCCCCAAACGAACCATGATTCAGGAATGTGATAGATCGATCGAGGAGAAATAATCGCCGTAAATTAAACATGCTACGATTATAATCAGCCAGCCATGTTCCGTCGAATCTTCATCAATCCAGACCTGCCAACCCGGTACCGGTCGAATTTCATCCACCTCTATCTGGACATCGGCTGGTTTGGCGTGCTGAGTGGCAGCGCGATGAACTTCCTCAGCGTATATATGACCCGCCTGGGCGCCAGCAGTATCCAAATCGGCCTGCTCAGCGCGATTGGCGCCATGGTCACCATCTTCCTGGCAATTCCAGCCGGGAGATGGCTTGAGCATCGATCGATCAACAAGGCGATCTTCAGGTCTTCCATCGCGGCGCGCATCTTCCTGCTATTCTGGGTACCCTTGCCGTGGTTACTGAACGAGCAGGGGCAGATCTGGGCGATGATCACCTTTGCCCTGTTGATGGCTATTCCTTCATCTGCCTTAGGGGTGGGATTCAATGCACTTTTTGCGGCCGCAGTGCCACAAGAATGGAGAGCATCGGTTGCGGGGATCCGTAATGTTGTCCTCTCGATAACTTTCATGGCAACATCCCTCGGTTCAGGCTACATCCTAGATCACATCTCCTTCCCGATGGGATACCAGATCGTCTTTGCCATTGGGGCAATTGGCGCTTTGATGAGCAGCCTGCACTTGTATTTTGTTCACCCCATTTCATCTGCCAGTACGGTTGTTGAAATCCAAGGATCAACAACCCATTTTGGAAATCAATCCATCATGGCGAATGAAGACCTCGAGAAGCAGAACAAAAAAGAAACCATCACCAAGCAACACAAGAAGTGGGAAACTGTGTTGCGAACCGAGGTGTGGAAAACTCCATTTGGGACCATCATGATCGTGATGATGGTATTTACTTTGCTCCACACGCTCGTTCTGCCTCTTTTTCCCATCTACCTTGTGCGCAACATCAACCTGACGGATAATCAAATTGGCATCGGCACATCCATTTTTTACCTGTTCCATCTTATAGGTTCGACACGATTGGCGAGTGCCAGCCGGAGATTCGGACACCATAAGGTCACTGCATATGGATCGATGGCAATGTTCGTCTTTCCGGTCATTCTGGGGCTGACACAGAGCGTCCAAGTCTATTTCCTCTTACAGATTTTCAGCGGCCTTGCCTGGTCCATGGTGGGAGGCGCACAAGCGAATTACCTGCTGGAGAATATCCCGGAGCAGGACCGCCCGGCATATCTTGCCTGGTACACACTCGTTGTGAATGCCAGCACCCTGGCAGGATCTTTGCTTGGCCCGGCACTTGCCGACAGAATGGGCATCAAACTGGCGCTGATCTTATTTGGAGCTCTCCGGTTGGTGGGTGGTTTCTCGATACTTCGCTGGGGGAAAAGTCGCGCTCAGCAAAAAACCGGTTCTTCAGGAATATGATAAGATAACCTTTATGGAACACGTCAAAGTCGTCGCCACCAACCGAAAAGCCGGGTTTGAATATTTCCTCTTTGAACGCTTCGAGGCAGGCTTGGCGTTGCAGGGAAGCGAGATCAAATCCATTCGCGCAGGACAGGTCAGCCTGACCGAGGCCTATGTGAACGTAGATCTGCGAGGCGCATGGTTGATCGAGGCTCATATCGCGCCCTATGTGCAAGCCAACCGCTTCAACCATGATCCGAAGCGTCCACGCCGCCTTCTGCTGCATAAAAAGGAAATGCGCGAACTCTTCCAGGCGATACGGCAAAAAGGGGTAACAATCATACCCATCAAGATCTACTTGAAAGATGGGCGCGCCAAGTTGGAGATCGCCATCGCCAAGGGGAAAAAACTACACGACAAGCGCGAAGCGATCGCCAAGCGCGATGCAGAACGCGGAAACGACCGCGAGATGCGGGTCAGGTGAGTCCAGGCTTGGGAGATTGCCCAGGTTGATCTATATCGCCCGGTAGGTCTTTAGAAAAACTTCGGTCATCCCTGGATCAAAGTAAATCCCCATATTGTTGCGTATCTCTTCCAGGGCTTCTGCAGCTGACATGCTGGAATGGTACGGGCGGTTGGTGGTCATGGCGTCAAATGCATCAACAATTGCCAACAGACGGCCCTCGCGAGGAATGGCTTCTTCCTTTAGCCCCTGCGGATATCCGCAACCGTTCCACCATTCATGGTGGTGAAGAACAAATGGCACCGCAGCCCGAAGATGATCGACCCCTTCCAACATTTTTGCCCCCACTTCAGGATGCTGCCGCATCAGCATCCATTCTTCATCGTTCAGCGGACCAGTCTTCTTCAGGACAATGCTGGGCACGATGATCTTGCCAATATCATGAAGGATAGCGCCAAACTCTAAAATTGCGATATCATCCTGTTTCCAATTCAAAGCAAAAGCCAGATTTAGCGCCAACCGGCGCACCCGTTCCAGATGACCTGCGGTATAAGGATCGCGTGTCTCGATCACATTCGCCAACATGATGATGGTCTGCAGGTGGGCAGCACGGGTGTCAAACAATTCAACCTGCCGGCGGCGGGAAAGGCGCACACGCACTGCTTCCACCAATTCGGGAGCGTCAAAAGGCTTGAACAGGTAATCATCCACCCCCAGTGAGCGAGCCATGCTTACATCATTCCGCTCGGTACGGGCACTGAGGAACAAGAATGGGATGGTTACCCCAGCGGGCATCATGCGGATAGCTTGCAGCAATTCAAAGCCATTCATCTCGGGCATCATGATGTCGGACACAACCAGGTCGGGGCGATCGGTCACAAATGAATCCATGGCCAGCTTGCCATTAACGGCACGCGTTACCGAATATCCTTCCGTCTCCAGAATATTCGCCATGACATCGAGCAATAAGGAATTATCTTCGACCAACAGGATCTTCGTCATTAGCAGATCAAGCTCTCCCAAAGCCTCTCATTCCATTATAAAAGGAATGATCCGGCGATTTCATGTTAAACAGTTCACAATTTCGCCACCCCTGTCCAGCATGGATCTGCCAAAATCACACACCAGTCCGTATCAAGATCAGGCTTTTTTCTCGTGTGCGAAGAACAAAGGGATCGCCGCCAACAACGTGGCAATACCTGCCACCTGGAAAAGTAGCGGCGTGGGGATATAACCTGCCTGTCCATTGATCATTGCCGGGATGCCAAAGCGGGTACCCAGCCAGCCACCGGTCAGTGGCCCAAAGATCATCGGGAGCATGACCCAGAAGAAAAGATAGAAACCAGCAAACTGGCCACGCTTGTCTTCCGGGAACAGATCCTTGCTCCATGTGCTCGTGGCGATCGTCCACGCAGTCAGGGGCATAAGCCAGAGGATACCGGTGATCATCAAGGGAACCAGATCTTTGGCAAGTGAAAAAAGGATCAGACCAACCATCTCCAAGACAATGGCGATCATGGCCACAGGTTTCCGACCCCAGCGGTCGATCAAAAGACCGAGCGGCCAAGAAAGGGCGATACCTCCCACCAAGATAGAGACGGCAATGATGATCGTGGAGCTGGTCGTATCGAGAGCAAGATAGTGCTGCATGTAAATGATCAAATACGGGAAAAATATATTCTGGGCAATGGCCCACAGGGAGATCCCCATGAGCACCAGGAAGAAATTCTTGTTCGAGGTCAAACTTCTCCAACTAAAACCATCCAGGATCTGTCGCCAATAACCCGGGGGCACTTCCTGCACTGCAGGTGATTCCCGCAACAGCAGGCTGCCAACCACCCCCAAGACAAGCACCAATCCGCCAATGAAATAGAAGAAATTAAAATATCCCAGTTGTTCGATGATGATCCCTGCGCCACCATAGACAATCAGGATGGCAACCCAGGTCAGGATCTCCACCACCCCCATCACCCTGCCCCGGTTCTCGTTGGTGGTCACATCGGTAATATATGCATTGAGGGCAGCATCATTGGCGGTGGAGCCAAAGAAAGTCATCACACAATCAAAGAGGATCGCCATGCCGATGGCAAGACCCACCGGTTGGAAGAAAGCAGCTGAAGGGAAGAGGGCAGTCAATATTGCCCATGCCAGGTATCCAATAAAAATGAATGGCTTACGCCGCCCCCAACGGCTGCGCGTGCGATCTGAAAGTGTACCCATGAGGATCGTGGTGAGCGTCGCCGTAACTGCAGAGGCAGCCACCATCCACGAGATGGGTCGAGGATCAGGGGTGATGTAGTTATATATGAAAGTATTAAAGAACTGGTTTTCAACCCCCCAGGCCAACTGCCCAGAGAACGCAAGGAGAATGATGGCAAGCCATGTCTTCCTGGAAAGAGCAGTATTCGATGTCATGGTCACTCCAATGATCCATTTCTAGGATACCTGGTCTTGCCAGGCATAATTCAAGCCCAGCTACCAGCAGGCTTGATGTTCTTCGGCAAAGCCGATCAGGTCCTTCACCTGGATGGTTTCACCAGTATCAGTAACAACGCTGCCATTGTAATGACCGAACATCTGGTGCACCTCGCTCGTGATCAGTACCAGGTTGGTCCGGGCAGTGCGGTCTTTGAACGGGGTGAAGGTGAGATCGATACGCTTTTGGGCATCGGAAAACATCCAGGGCTGCATATACTCGCCGGATGAATAATCAAATTTGACCTGTTCCAGTTTTTGGATGCGGTTATCCAGGATCAACGCATTCTCTCCCGCCCTGGTCAGGTCACCAAAACCCGAACCCAGGTTGAGACCGATCGTTCGCCCGTCGGGGAGAAAGCCTGAGGCAGAAGCCCAATTCCAGAAAGACTTGTACTCCCAAACACCCCGACCCCAATCCAAGGAACCCAGGCAGGTTTTAGGAAGGATGTTTTCAGTGATCCCGCCATAAGTCAATGAACCGCTCGCGGGAAGGCAATTGATCTTGTGGTTGTAATAGAACCTGCGCTCCCCGATCGGGATGACAATATTCATCGACTCCGTATGCGGAGGGACTGCCAACTTGATCTCGGCGGCAATGCCGCGCCCCTGGTCAAACCCAGGCCAAGCCACCTTGAGATCACGGTACCCAGGATGGACCCCGAATACCAGACTGACCTTTTCATTTTCGAACCGGCTTTCGCCTGCACCGCTATTGCGTGGCAATGTAATACCCTTCCCCAGTGGAATGACTAGACCTTCCTCATGCAACTCGCCAGTCGTAAAGTCTAGGGTATAGACAAAGATGTTCCCGGCATAGCCAAGATCGGCGATGGTGGCAGAAAAGAAACGCTGCGGGGTGAAGATGGCGTAATAATCCCAACGCTTGATGCGAAAGCGTTGCAAAAAGCGGAGCGCATAGAAGCGAGCGGCTTCCAGGTTGCAATCCAATACCGGATGCCGTGCCCATCCCACCTGAGACAAACTGCCATCGGCATTCAATAAAGGTCCAGGGTCTTTTAACTCGGTCTGCATGGTACCTCCTTGGTCAAAATTCATCATTGTGTGCGCGACGCTCAAGATGATTATATAATGGGAATAAGGATTTCGTCCAATCAATGCATCATTCCTGGCACAGGCATACATGAGAACAAACCCTCTTCGCATTGGCATCGATATCGGCGGGACATTCACCGACTTTGTGGTCTTTGATCCCGCGAACAACAGGCTGAAAACGTTCAAACTACTATCGACACCCCAGGAACCAGAAAAGGCGGTACTGGAAGGGTTGGAGATCATCCTGGGGAAACAGAGCATTTCCGAAAACACGACAGCATCAAGGAAAGCGAACATCATCCACGGTTCGACGGTTGCCACCAATGCCCTGCTGGAACGGAAAGGGGCAATGACAGCATTGGTAACCACACAGGGGTTTCAAGATGTCATCCAGATTGGGCGTCAGAATCGCGCGGAGTTATATCAACTTTTCATTCATCAGTTGCCATCCCTGGTACCACCCGAATTGCGCCTAGAAGTGGATGAAAGAGTCGACCACGAAGGGAACATCCTTGCTACCTTACAACCAGTGGATGTAGATAACCTTGTTGTGCGCTTGCAAGATCTGCAAGTGAACTCTGTTGCAGTCTGCCTATTGTTCTCGTTCCTGCATCCAGAGCACGAGCAGATCATCGGGGAAAGACTTCGCCAGGCAGGCTATGCTGTATCGCTCTCAGCAGAGATCCTGCCGGAGTTCAGGGAATATGAACGCACGAGCACAACGGTGGTCAATGCATATGTATCCCCGATCCTGGACAGGTATCTCAGCAGACTGGAAGAGGGGATCGGACAAGAGAACAACCTGATGGTGATGCAGTCGAACGGAGGAAGCATCTCCCCGGCAGAAGCCAGGCGGGAAGCGGTGCGCTGCATCTTATCCGGACCGGCAGGCGGAGTGGTGGGCTGTGAGTATGTCGCCCGGATGGCAACAAGCCCAGCAGATATCCGTACACACCCGGGTGATCAGGCACCTTCTGGAATGGGGGTGCTGACCTTTGATATGGGTGGCACATCCACTGACGTTTCACTGATCGACGGAAAACCACGGATCACCACCGAAGCGGTGGTCAGCGGCTGTCCGATCCACATTCCGCTACTGGATATCCATACGATCGGGGCGGGAGGCGGTTCGATCGCCCAGGTAGATCCCGGCGGAGCACTACGAGTGGGACCTGAATCGGCTGGAGCCGACCCGGGACCAGCCTGCTATGGACGAGGGGACCTGCCCACGGTCACGGATGCCAATGTCGTCCTCGGGCGCATCCCCCCCGAGCATTTCCTGGGCGGCAGGATGCCACTGGATATTGACCGGGCAACCACAGCACTGGAACCACTGGCGAAAACTCTCCACCTCTCGGTAGAAGAAATCGCCCTGGGGGTGATCGCCGTGGCAAATGCCCACATGGAGCGAGCGCTGCGGGTCATCTCGGTCGAGCGGGGCTGCGACCCGCGCCGATTCACCCTGCTCTCCTTTGGCGGCGCGGGGGGACTGCACGCGGCTGACCTGGCACGCGGCCTGGGCATTTCTACGGTTCTGGTTCCGCCACTTGCCTCGACACTGTCTGCATTCGGCATGCTGGCGGCAGAGGTGATCAAGGACTACTCGCTTACCGTCATGCTTCCTGGCACAACGCCAATCGCCGAGTTGAGATCACGCCTGGAACCGCTGACCGAACGTGGCCACACTGCCTTGCGGGTGGAGGGGGTCGAGGAGCAAGCCATCCACATCGAGCAAACCCTTGATATGCGCTACCAGGGCCAATCGTACGAGCTGCTGGTTCCCTTTAGCGACTCCTTCCTGGAAATCTTCCATCAACTGCACGAGACCCAATATGGATATGCCAAACGGAATGGTACCGTGGAAGTGGTAACCCTGCGGGTGAGGGCAGTTGGCGAGGTTCCCCCGCCCCCACAAGAAGCAGAAGAGTATGATGGGGAGGACCCAGGCAAAGCGTACCTCGGGGCGAGAGATGTTATCTTCCCCCAGGGAACCCTGCGCACACCCCTGTTCCGGGGTGAACTGCTGGTCCCAGGCAACCAGCTACAAGGACCAGCGGTTATTGTGCGCACAGATACCACCATCTTGTTCGGATCCAGCGATCGCGCCCGGGTGGATGGATACAAGAATCTGTTCATCGAGGTGGGGAAATGAGTTTCGAGGCGATCAAGCTCGAGATCTTCAAGCATCTCTTTGCAGCGGTGGCGGAGGAGATGGGCACCGTGCTGCGCAAGTCCAGTTACTCACCCAACATCAAGGAACGTAGGGACTTTTCGTGCGCCGTGTTCGATACAAGCGGGCAAATGGTCGCCCAAGCAGCGCACATCCCCGTGCACCTGGGAGCCATGCCACTTTCGGTGAAAGCGGCCGTGGAGTGGTTTGGGGATGACCTTCAGCCGGGTGACCTGGTCATGTTGAACGACCCATTCCAGGGCGGGACACACCTGCCGGACATCACCATGGTGTCACCGGTCTTCCTGATGGGAAGCGGGAACGCTCCGATCGCTTTCTGTGCATCACGCGCTCACCATGCGGATGTGGGCGGGATGACCCCCGGCTCGATGCCAGTGGCACGGGAGATCTACCAGGAGGGTTTGATCATCCCACCAGTGAAACTGGTGCGCGGCTGGAAGATGGATACAGACCTGCTGAGGTTGATCCTGGCGAATGTGCGCACGCCCGAGGAGCGAAGCGGCGATCTGCAGGCACAGATGGCAGCCAACCGGCGGGGGATGGAGCGGATGGCAGAGTTGGTGGGGCGCTACGGACTCGAAGAAGTGAACGAGGCGATGAGGCAACTGCTGATGTATACAGAGCGAATGACCCGCAGCCTGCTGCATTCCCTTCCGGATGGCAGTTACCTGTTCGAGGACAGACTTGACAACGATGGCATCAGCCAGGAGGAAGTACCAATCAGGGTGAGGGTGACGATCACAGGTGAAAGCGCCACGGTGGACTTCAGCGGCTCTGCGCCCCAGCAGCAAGGGAGCGTCAACGCAGTGGAAGCGATCACCCTCTCAGCAGTCCATTATGTGTTCCGCTGCCTGCTGGGCACGGAGGTGCCTAACAATGCGGGCTGCCTGAGACCCATCCGGGTAATCGCACCGGCTGGATCGGTGGTGAATGCGCTTCCGCCTGCGGCAGTGGCAGGGGGCAACGTGGAGACCTCCCAGCGCATCGTGGACTGCCTGCTGGGGGCACTGGCGCAGGCATGCCCGGAAAAGGTGCCGGCTGCCAGCCAGGGGACGATGAACAACGTAACCATCGGCGGAGGGCTGCCCAGACGAGCCGGAGAAAACGGGGAAACCAGACGGGGGCAATTCGCCTATTACGAGACCATTGGCGGCGGGAGCGGGGCAGGTTCGGGAACAGATGGGGTCCCAGCGATCCACACGCATATGACCAACACACTAAATACACCAATCGAGGCACTTGAATATGCCTACCCGCTACGCATCCGGCGCTACGAGATCCGGCGAGGCTCCGGCGGGGAGGGAAAACAGAGAGGCGGGGACGGGATCGTGCGCGAGATCGAGGTGCTGACCGACTGCCAGGTGACATTGCTGACCGAGCGCCGGGAGACAGCCCCGTATGGACTGGAAGGAGGCCAAGCCGGGCAATGCGGGGAGAATCTTTTGATCCGCAATGGCGAGACAAGCCAGCTGCCGGGAAAAGGGGGTTTTGAACTGAAGGCAGGGGATGTGCTGCGCATCTTGACCCCGGGAGGGGGCGGGTATGGGGTAAAATCACCCTAATGGAACTGTGGGAAGACTTTGTACTCAACCTGACGAGCGACGATATCCTGCGCGGCGAGGGGGCGAAGCCAGAGATCGTCCGCGCCAAACGACCGTTGCTGGTACAGGCGGCGGAGGAAGCCCTGCGGCTGGGATTGTCAGTCCTGAGGCCCCGGGCTGTGCTCCACGAAGCCAGGGTGATGGAAACATTGCATGAGAAGATCCGACTGGAGGGCGGGTTGACACTGACTGGTGGTGCGACCACGCGAAACCTGGCGGGGGCGGAATGGGTCACGGCGGTGGTGTGCACTATCGGGGCGGAACTCGAGGCGCTGGCGGCGGCACAGAAGGACCTGGTGCAGGCACTGGCGCTGGAGGGATTGGGCAATGCGGCAGCCGAGCAGATCGGGCAGCAGGTGTGTGAACGGATCGCCAAGCGATCAGAAAAGCGGAGGCTGCTAACTTCCTCACCCGTCAGTCCTGGGGAGGTGGATTGGCCGGTGGATAGCGGACAAAGACAGGTATTCGCGCTGGTGGATGGCGCTCTGGCAGGCGTGAGGTTGATGGAAAGCGGAATGATGATGCCGCGGAAATCCATCTCGTTCGTGGTGGGAAGCGGGAAGACGATGAAGCAGGATGACCTGTGCGCGGTATGCAGTATGCGGGAAAGGTGCCGGTACAGGCATGACTGAACCGATGTGTATCGATTTCGAGCCTGTCGGGAAACGGGGCGAAGCCAAGCCCGGACAGACATTGCTGCAGGCGGCACAAGAGGCAGGGGTGGGGCTGGCGGCGATCTGCAGTGGGTTGGGCACTTGTGAGGAATGCCGGGTGCAAGTGCTGCGCGGGGAAGTCTCGCCGCCCACCCTGGTGGAAGAGGCAGCCCTGGGAAAAGAAGCACTCGCCGCAGGGTGGAGGCTTGCCTGCCAGGTAATGGCGCGTGGCGCTGTGAAGATCCACATCCCACCTGAATCACTGACCGCAACGCAACGGCTGCAAATCGAGGGGCAGGCGGTGAAGATCACACCGGACGAGGCGCTGCACAGGCGAGGGGAATACGGGCTGGCAGTGGATATCGGCACGACCAAGGTGGCAGCGTACCTGGTGCGTATGGAGAGCGGGGAGACAGCCGCCAGCGCAGGAGCAATGAACCCACAGATCGCCTTTGGTGAGGACGTGGTAAGCCGGATCGCCTACGCCGGGCAGACAGAAGGAGGCGCCAAACGGCTGCAGGCAGTGCTGATGGAGACGCTGAACCGCTTGCTGAGGGAAACTTGCGCCGAGGCGGGAATCAAGCCCCAGATAGTGGTGGAAGCGGTGCTGGTGGGGAACACAGCCATGCACCACCTGGCAGCAGGACTGCCGGTGGAACAATTGGGACACGCCCCCTTTGCGCCGGCGACAACGGAGGCGTTGAACCTGGCAGCGGAATCGATCGGGCTGGGGCTGGGACATGGAGGGCAGGTGTATTTCCCGCCGGTAATCGCCGGATACGTGGGCGCCGACCACCTGGCGATGCTGCTGGCTTGCGGGTTGGAAAAGGTGATGGAGGCTGGGAACACCGGCACGCGAAAAACGGTCATCGCCCTGGACATTGGCACGAATACCGAGATCAGCCTTGCGGCGAGGGGCAGGATCACGTGCTGCTCGTGCGCCTCGGGTCCAGCCTTTGAAGGGGCGCATATCAAGGAGGGGATGCGGGCTGCACCGGGGGCAGTGGAACGGGTGCGCTGGCAGGAGGGCGGGTTCCGGTGGCAGACGATCGAGGGACTACCAGCAGTGGGCATCTGCGGTTCAGGGATCCTGGACACGGTGGCGGCGCTGCTGGATGGCGGGCTGCTGAAAGCCAACGGGCAACTGCTACCGGGGAACGAGATCACGCTCGTGCCGGCGGGACAAAGCGGGCTGGGGCGCGATCTACGCGTGCGGCGAAAGGATGTGCACGAGATCCAACTGGCAAAGGCAGCCATCCGGGCAGGGGTGGAAACCCTGTTGAGGAATTTCGGGTTGTGCGCCGAGGATGTGGATGCGTTCATCGTGGCGGGAGCGTTCGGGACCTATTTGGACCTACGCTCGGCAGTGCGGGTGGGGATGTTCCCGCCGATCGCGCTGGAGAAATTCCAGCAGGTGGGGAACGCGGCGGGGGTGGGGGCAAGGCAGATGCTGGTCTCGCTGAAGAGACGCAAGGCGGCAGAGAAACTGGCTGCAGGGCTGGGGTATGCTGAACTGGCGACAGACAAGAGGTTCATGGAAATGTATCTGAAGGACCTGGGGTTCTGCACCAAGTTGAGACAGGCATCTCGATAAAAATGCTCAACAGTGGGTCAGGCAGGGTGACAAGCCCGGCTTTTTTCTCCAAGAAAGCAGCCAGCACTTGTTAATTTAACTTGGTGAGTACACATGCCAATGGAGAGAGGCATTGCGGATCAATTCATCGGCGATCATCACAACAAACCTGTTCTTGTGCCGGGCATAGTCGACCAACTTGCTGTTATATGCCTGCTGGGGGTTAAAATTACTGCGAGTGCGTACATCTTTTAAAAGGGTTAAAAAAACCTTTTCCAGGCCCCCCTGAGCACACCAGGTACACTAATAGGCGTAAACCGCCGGGCGAGAAATTCTCGGGCAGAGAACTTTTTTCCTGCTGGACCAGTGAGTAAGTTTCCACAGGATGGCATCCAGAACCTGACGATAATCATGGGATGGGCAACAGCGGCATCCTGGCGGAAGCGGAGCAGGAGGGAGAAGCTGGACTAGTACTCAATGCTCATCGATGAGCACATTTCTTAAATTATTCATCATTTTGGGAAAAATTTAGAAAAAGCGCGGCGAGCCATATGAGGGATATTGTTCGTGTATTTTTATATTTATATTCTTCCAGTAGTCCATCCATGTGTTTCTGACAAAAAAAGGCATTTCTATTTATTTTACTATCACCAAGAATCATGGGACGAGGCGAAGAGAAGCGCCATCCCGACTGAGAAATATCTATTATCTGCTTACACTAACCTGATCAATGGTCGATTGGGTCCTTTCGAAGAACGCTTTGTACGATAATGCAAACTCAAAACGGGAGAGTTAACCCTTCGAACATGGGATTGGTTCGCCACACCTTGCCTGGCGGGGGGCAGTGCCAGGGAAGAACGGCTCACAATGACACCTGCAAGCAGATATACCATTGTATTAGCACTATTTCTGTTTTACTCAACCCCATTGAGGGATGGCAAAGCACTGAGGTGGTGAAACGGTATCCGGCGGCAACCCAATGCCCGGCGGCGCGGACTCCGCCTGGAGCGAAATAAAAAGGGGGGATGATGCCGCAGAGACGCCGCCCCGGAATATCGCCGGAGAGGGTATCGAGTCCCCTTCTCCCTGCGGGGACCTTCGGCGGGGACGATACCGTCGCCAAAGTACGGCTTCTCGCAACAACAATTAATTAAGGAAGAATTGATTGCCTGGTCTGACTGTCACGACGGGTTTACCAGCAAAGTACACCTACTCCTAGACGCGCACCGGGACATCCTCTGCAAGGACGATATCGTTGCAAGGGCACAGATTGGGAAAGAGACGTGAAAATATGGACTCGGCAGCGTTATGATGAGGTGGGAGAGTGGATGTAGCGGAGGGCGGTTTCGGCGAAGATGGCGGCGCCAACGGGGAGGCAGGCTTCATCGATGTTGAAATAGGGGCTGTGCAAACCGACCTGTTTCATACCAGGGAAATGGGTACCGAGGGCGAACATGGTACCGGGAGCATGTTCCAGAAAACAACCAAAGTCCTCCGCGCCAAGTGTGGGTTGCCAGGGGAGTATGTTCTGCTCACCAAGCAAGTCACGGGCAACCGAGGTAACGAGATCATTTACGAGGGGGTGGTTGATAAGCGGAGGGGTGCCAAGTTCGATCTTAAGTTCATAGCCCCCGCCCAGGGCACGTGTAACCTCAAAGGCGCGGCGAATCTCTGTATGGAGTTGCTGCTGGACGGACTTCTCGGTGTAGCGCAGGGTACCGGAGAGGGTGACCTTCTCGGGAATGACATTCTCGGTGTGACCGCCATGCAGGGAGCCTATGCTGACCACGGCGGGGTGGAAGGGATCGAGGCGGCGGGAGACAATTGCATTGAGGGCATTGATCACCTGGGCAGTGAGGAAGAACGGGTCGAGAGTCTCGTGGGGAAGGGCGCCGTGCCCGCCCCGCCCGATGATGGAGGCAAACCACGAATCGACACCACCGGAGGCGGGGCCTACCTCGGTGGAGATGGTTCCACAGGGAGATGCAGCATCAACGTGCAGGGCAATGACCGCATCCACTCCATGCATGGCACCGTCAGCAATCATACGCGGAGCACCGGAAATCCCCTCCGCATCGCCGACCTCCTCGGAGGGCTGGAAAAGGAAGCGGACCATACCGGAGAAATTTTCGCGGGAGAGCAAGCTGGCGGCTCCCAAAGCGCAGGCAAGGTGGGCATCGTGCCCGCAGGCGTGCATCAGCCCAGGTGCTTGAGATGCATAGTCAACGCCGGTACATTCCTGCAAGGGCAGGGCGTCCATGTCGGCGCGGATGGCGAGGCAGGGAGAGCCAGTGCCGAGATCAGCAACGATGCCGGTGCACCCGACGCCGCGGCGAAGGTGAAAGCCCATGCCAGTCATGATTGCGGCGAGGCGGTCGGAGGTGCGGAACTCCTGGAAACCCAGTTCGGGGTGGCGGTGGAAGTCACGACGCCAATCGATGAGAAGATCCTGGATGGAAAGCGCTTTGGCGAGCATGGTCATGAGGGAGTCCTTTCCGCTGTGGGTGGGTGATGACGCCATCACCAGATACAAGACGGTTATTATAATCAGTAAGTACCCGGGGTGAGCAGATAGTAGAAAAGAATTGAACACGGATAAGCATGGAGAGGTTGGTTCATGGCGGAGGCACAACCAGAAACCAGCGGCGTCCCCGCCGCCGGGAGCAGCGGAAGGCGCTCCCTTCAAGATGCTGCACCTTTTGGGATGATGCTAAGTAGGCGCTGCTCTGGAAGAAGGCCAGGAAGATGCGCTGAGGGAAAACCCCATCCCAACCTTCCCCCAAATCATCCCTCCTGTTTAATGATCTATACAAGGAAACCTTGACGGGGACAAGCAATTCGGGATTTTGGGGAAGTAGCCGCGAGGTTCATGGGAGCAGAGGAAGGCGAGGATAGCATACCAGAAATGCAGTGGTACATCGCCAGGAGCGCCGGGAGCGAATAAGGGGAAACCTGAAGGGGTTAACCTTGACCTTCGTCCATGAATGATTTATTATCAATCAGCGTGTTTTTGTCAGATTTATATGTCGTAGAGGAGCAATCATGCCAGAAAATGTGTGCAATGATTTCAGCATCACGATCGCGACGGTGAACGGCTCGGGGTCACAGACTGCGAACGTGACCCTGCTGCGAGCGTTGTTCAAGATGGGGATCCCGGTCTCGGGAAAGAACTTGTTCCCGTCGAACATCCAGGGGCTGCCCACGTGGTACACGATCCGGGTAAGCGGGGAGGGGTACACGGCGCGGCGGGAGGAGCAGGAGGTGGTGGTGACGCTGAACCCGGCCTCGTTCGCACGAGACCTGGCAAGTGTGAAGCCCGGGGGGGCATTCTATTATGCGGATGACATTAAGATGCCACTGGAGCGGGAGGATATCGCGATCTACCCGATGCCGGTCAAGGCGTTGAGCCGGGCGGCGGACGTTTCGCCCAGCCTGCGAGATTACATTGCCAACATGGTCTACGCGGGGATCCTGGCGGAGATGATCGGGATCGACATGCAGGCGATCCAACAGGCACTGTCTTTCCATTTCAATGGTAAGGAAGCGCCGGTCACGTCCAATTTCAACGTCATCCAGGCGGCGGCGGAGTGGGCGCGACAAAACCTGAAGAAAAGAGACCCCTTCTGCGTGGAAGCACTGGACAAGACGGAAGGCATGATCCTGGCGGACGGCAATACGGCAGCGGCACTGGGCTCCATTTACGGCGGGGTGCAGTTCGCGGCGTGGTACCCGATCACACCGGCCTCCTCGTTGGCGGAAGCACTGAACATCTATTTGCCACAACTGCGGAAAGCGGAGGATGGCAAAGCCACCTACGCGGTGCTGCAGGCGGAGGATGAACTGGCGGCGATCGGGATGACCGTGGGAGCGGGCTGGAGCGGGTTGCGGGCGATGACATCGACCTCGGGACCGGGGCTGACGTTGATGGGCGAATATGCCGGGCTGGCATATTACTCGGAGGTGCCGGTGGTGGTATGGGACGTGCAGCGCATCGGTCCGTCCACCGGGCTGCCGACGCGCACGGCGCAGGGCGACTTGAGCGAGGTGTACTTCTTCAGCCATGGCGATACCCAGCAGGTGATCCTACTGCCAGGCTCAGTGACAGAGTGCTTTGAATTCGGCTGGATGGCTTTTGACCTGGCGGAACGACTGCAAACCCCGGTGTTCGTGCTCTCGGACCTGGACCTGGGGATGAACCAGTGGATGACCCAACCGTTCCAATACCCGGAAACACCAATGGACCGCGGCAAGGTGCTGTGGGAAGGCGACCTGGAAGAACGCAACGGCGTGTGGGGGCGCTACAAGGACGTGGACGGGGATGGCATCCCCTACCGGACTGTGCCCGGCAACCAACACCGGGCTTCAGCATGGTTCGGGCGGGGGACCGGGCATGATGAACAGGCACGCTACACAGAGGATTCCAAAACCTGGGAAGAGATGATGAAGCGCCTGAAGCGCAAGTTCGAAACGGCACGCGGGCTGGTACCCGCCCCGATGGTTGACATAATGAAAGGCGCAACGATGGGGATCATCGCCTACGGCTCGAGCGAGCCGGCAGTGGTGGAAGCACGGGCGCACCTGGCGAAGGAGCGAGGGCTGAAGAGCGACTTCCTGCGCCTGCGGGCGCTGCCCTGCAGTGAGGAGGTGGGCGAATTCGTCAGGCAGCATGAGCGGATCCATATCGTAGAGGCAAACCGGGACGGGCAACTGTGCCAAATCCTGCGGGCGGTGATGCCCGACCAGGCGGCAAAACTGCATTCGGCGGCGCACTCCGACGGGCTGCCATTGACAGCGAAATGGCTACAGGAAGCCATCCTGAACGAGGAGGAGAAGAAATGACAGCACAGCCAGCAGCAAATAGCGGTCCGGTGAACAAAGCCGGGCTGGGAAAAGGCGACTACAAGGGGTTACCGACGACGCTGTGCTCAGGGTGCGGGCACAACTCGATCGCCAACCAGATCATCGCGGCGTGTTACGAACTGGATATCGTACCGGAAAGGATTATGAAATTCTCCGGCATCGGCTGTTCATCGAAAAGCCCGACCTACTTCCTGAGCCGCTCGTTCGGATTCAACAGCCTGCACGGACGGATGGCATCCATCGCCACCGGAGCTATGTTCGGCGACCGGACCTTGCGGGCGATCGGGGTCAGCGGGGATGGGGATACAGCATCGATCGGGATGGGGGGATTCAAGCACATGGTGCGGCGCAACGTGCCAATGACCTACATCGTGGAGAACAACGGGGTGTATGGTCTGACCAAGGGGCAGTTCTCGGCGACAGCGGAAGTGGGCTTGAAATTGAAACACCAGGGAACCAACTCGTACATGCCGGTGGATATCTGCATGGAAGCGCTAGCATCCAAGGCAACCTTTGTGGCACGCTCCTTCGCCGGAGATCCCAAGCAGGTGAAAGAACTGCTCAAAGCGGCGCTGAGCCACCGGGGGATCGCCGTGCTGGACATCATCAGCCCGTGTGTGACCTTCAACAACCAGGAGAACGCGATCCACTCGTACACCTGGGGAAAAGACCACGAAGCCCCGCTGCACGAGATCTCCTTTGTGCCGGCGCTAGAAGAGATCGAACTCCCGGGAGAATTCGAGGCTGGCGAGGTGCGGGAAGTGACGATGCACGACGGGTCGACTGTGGTATTGAAGAAACTGGAGAAGGATTACGACCCGACCGACCGCAGCAAAGCCTTCCAGATGCTTGAAGAGGCGGAACGCGAGAACCTGCTGGTGACGGGACTCATCTATATCGACACGGGGAAACCAACCCTGATAGACACTTTCAACCTGGTCGAAACGGCGCTCAACCGGCTGGGCGAGAAGGACCTGCGCCCAAAACAAGAGACGCTGGAAAAGATCAACGCGCAGATGTTCTAAGCGGACGGGATACCGTGGAAATCACCCCCGGGGTGCAGATCCCCGATGATGAACTGCGCATCACCTTCGTGCAAGCCTCCGGACCGGGTGGGCAGAACGTGAACAAGGTGGCAACTGCGGCGCAATTGCGCTTTAACGTGGGTGCCTCGTCCGCGCTCCGGGAGGAGGTGAAGGAACGGCTGCGGAGGCTGGCAGGCAGACGGATGACAGGCGAGGGGGTGTTGGTGATCGAAGCCAAGCGGTATCGCAGCCAGGAAAAGAACCGGCTGGATGCAGTAGAGCGGCTGCGCGTACTGGTGTTGAAGGCGCTGGAAATCCCGAAGGAACGCCGTCCCACCAAGCCAAGCAGGAGTGCGAACAGGCGGAGGATAGAGAGCAAGAAACGCAGGGGGGAGATCAAGAAAAACAGAACAGCAAGAACAGGCAGTGAGGAATAGGTTCAGCGGACAGTGTGGAGGAGTGCCATGTTGGGCTGGGGGAAATCGCGCACCGGGAAGCCAGAGACGATGACCACCTGCTGGCCGGGGCGGATGGCGCCTTTTTCTTTGAGGGCTATTTCCACATGGGTGATCATATCTTCGACCGTGTCCGCCCAGGGGACATGGTGGGGAATGACACCCCAGGCAGCCGCCAGGCGACGGTACGTTTGATCGACGGGGGTGAAGGCAAGCACGGGAACACAGGGGCGGGCCTTAGAGAGCAGGACGGCGGTGCGCCCGGTGCGGGTGAAGAGGGCAATGGCTTCCACGTCGCGGTCATGGGCAAGTTCGCGGGCAGCCAGGCAAATGGCCACGGCATCATCCTTTTCATTTGCCTGTATCACCTGGGTGTGCCCCCAGAGGTCGAAATCCGATTCAGCTTGGCGGACGATGCGGTCCATCATCTTCACGGCTTCCAGGGGGTACTTCCCAGCAGCGGTCTCGCCGGAGAGCATGACAGCATCGGTGCCGTCGTAAATGGCGTTGGCGACATCGGAGGCCTCGGCACGCGTGGGCAGAGGATTGTGGATCATCGATTCGAGCATCTGGGTGGCGGTGATAACCAGTTTGCCCTTACGGTTGGCCTGCTGGATGATGCGCTTCTGGGCACCGGGGACATCTTCGGGGGCCATTTCCACGCCAAGGTCACCGCGGGCGACCATGACACCATCGGAGGCATCGAGGATGCCATCGAGGTTATCGAGCGCCTCGGGACGCTCCAACTTGGCAATAACCAGGGGCGCTTGTTCACCCAGGCGGGTTGACACGATCTGTTTGACCATGGCAACATCTTCCGGCAGGCGGACGAAGGAGATGGCAATGAGATCGACACCCTGGGAGAGACCAAATTCCAGGTCTTCGGCGTCCTTATCGGTGAAGGCAGGGATATTGAGGCGTACGCCGGGCAGGTTGATGCCCTTGTTGGAGGAGAGTTCACCACCGGTGCGCACCTCGGCGGTGACGATGCTGCGCTGGATGGAGAGCACCTGGAGCGCCAGGCGACCATCATCGAGCAGGATGCGGTCACCGACCTTGACAGAGTAGAAGAGTTGGGGGAAATCGACGGGGATGGAATCGCCATCCGGTCGCTCGCCATTCTCGGGGTAGAGGCGAACCTGTTGACCGGCAACAAGGTTCAGCGGCTGGGGGAGGACACCGACGCGGATCTTCGGTCCCTGCAAGTCCTGGAGGATGGCAAGGGGGCGGTTGAGGCGGCGGGATACGGAGCGCAGGCAGGCAATACGCTCGGCGTGGCTCGCCTGCGTGCCGTGTGAGAAATTGAGGCGGGCAACGTCCATGCCAGAAAGAATGAGGGATTCGACCATCTCCTCGGTCTGGCTAGCGGGACCCATCGTGGCAACGATCTTCGCTTTTCTGTCCATGGGGATATTATATACCTGTCATTGTCATAAAAAGCCCATTTTCAAAGTCTGCCACAGCAAGCAGAATTCACAGGAAAAAGAAGATCCCGGGTTAGATCCAGTAGAGCTCGCGGGCCTGCTTCTCCAGATCGGCGCGGAAATCAGGGTGGGAGATGCCTATGAGGGCATGGACGCGCTGGCGGATGGATTTTCCGTACAGGTCCGCGGCGCCGTACTCGGTGACGACGTAGTGGACGTGGTTGCGCCCGGTGATGACACCAGCACCCTGCTTGAGCAGGGAGACGATCTTGCTGATGGCAGTGCCATCCTTCATCAGGTTGGTGCTGGGCATGGCAATGATCGGCACCCCACCCTTTGAACGGGAAGCACCATAGATGAAATCGAGCTGCCCGCCAACGCCGCTAAAGAATTTGGGGCCGATGCTGTCGGAACAGACCTGCCCGGTGAGGTCGATCTCAATGGCGGAGTTGATGGCGACCATGCGGTCATTTTGGGCAATGTTGAAGGGGTCGTTGACAAACTCGGTGCGGCGGAACTCAAGCAGGGGATTGTCATCGACCCACCTGTACAGGCGCTGCGTGCCGAGAACGAAGCCGACAACGATCTTGCCGGGGAGCAATGTCTTGCGGGCATTGTTGATGACACCCGCCTCGACCAGGTCGATGACCCCATCCGAGATCAACTCGGAATGGATGCCAAGGTCCTTTTTCTGCTTGAGGAAACCGAGAACGGCATCCGGGATGGCACCGATGCCCAACTGGAGGGTGGCGCCATCAGGGATGAGTTCGGCGATGTGACCGGCGATGCGGCTGGAGATCTCGTCACCGGCATCCCCCATGGGCACATCGACCAGGGGGTAATCCACCGGAACGATGTGGGTAAGTTGGCTGACGTGGATGAAGGAATCGCCGAGGGTGCGCGGCATCTGCGGGTTGACCTCGGCGATGATGATGCGAGCGGATTCCGCGGGAGTCTTGGAAAGACCCACTTCCACTCCCAGGGAGCAATAGCCATGCTCGTCCGGGGGTGAAAGATGCAAGAGGGCAACATCCAGGGGGAGCTGCCCGTTCTTGAAGAGCAGGGTGAACTCGGAGAGCAAGACCGGGGTGAAATCGGTACGGCCCTCCCAGACAGATCTGCGCACGTTGGTGCTGATGAACAGGCTGTTGACCCGCAGATGTTCTTCCATGCCGGGTTTCACATAGTCGGAGGGGCAGATGGCCAACGCCTGGCAGAGTTCGACATCGTGGAGATGTGGAGCATATTCCACCAGGGCAGAAAGCAATTCCTGGGGCACAGAACCGTTGCCGGTCATGAAGACACGGTGCCCGGACTTGATGGTGCGAACTGCTTCAGCGGCGGTCGTCAGGCGGGAATTGTAGACCTGCTTCCAATCCATAAGTGACTCCTACAGTAGATGATATAGAAATAGTGCTCCGGGTTGGATCCGGAGCACAGGTTTTTTCCAGGCAGCCTTACACCATGTTCAGGACCTCACGGATTGAAGGCAACGCCCAGTCGATGGTGGCTTTATCGACAACCAGGGGCGGGGCAAAGCGGATGACATAGTCGTGGGTTTCCTTGGCAAGGATGCCCTTCTTCTGCAGGGCTTCGCAGAAGCGGCGCGCTCCGCCGGTCTCTTTCTTCAGTTCCACACCGATGAGCAAGCCACGACCGCGTATCTCCTTGACATTCGGACTGGAAATTTTAGCCAACTGCTCAACGAAGTATTCGCCCATGTCGAAGGAACGCTGGACAAGGTTCTCCTCGACGATGACACGCATGGCAGCGCGGGCGACAGCGGCGGCAAGAGGGTTACCGCCAAAGGTTGAACCGTGCTCACCGGGGCGGAAAAGTCCCAGGATGTCTGCATCCGCAAGGACGGCTGAAACGGGGTAGAAACCACCGGCGAGCGCCTTGCCGATGATGGTCACATCGGGGCGTACATCTTCATACCGGGCGGCAAAGAGCTTGCCAGTGCGTCCCAACCCGGTCTGGATCTCATCAGCGATGAAGAGGACATTGTTTTGGCGGCAAAGTTCGGCTACACGCTTGATATAACCCGCCGGCGGGACGATGACACCACCCTCACCCTGTATGGGTTCGAGCAGAACGGCGGCGGTGTTGGGGGTGATGGCGTTTGCAATCGCCTCGGCATCCCCGTAGGGTACGGTGACAAAACCCGGGGTGAAGGGACCAAAGTCGTCGCGGTAGAGCGGCTCGGTGGAGAAAGAGATGGTGGAGATGGTGCGCCCGTGGAAATTTCCGGCGGCGGTGATGATCTCGGCCTGGTGACGGGGGATCTTCTTGACCTGGTAGGCCCACTTGCGGGCAAGTTTGAGGGCTGTCTCGACGGCCTCGGCGCCTGAGTTCATGGGCAAAGACATGCCATAGCCGGTCAACTCAGAAAGTTCCTTGTAGAACAAAGGCAACTGGTCATTGCGAAAGGCACGGCTGGTGAGGGTGACCTTGCCAGCCTGTTCGATCAAAGCGGCGAGGATCTTCGGGTGGACGTGTCCCTGGTTGACGGCTGAATAGGCGGAGAGACAGTCGAGGTATTTCCTGCCATCGACATCATAGACCCAGACGCCTTCAGCGCGAGAGATGACCACATCCAAGGGGTGGTAGTTGTGCGCACCGTAACGTTCTTCGAGTTGAACGAATTCCTGCGTGTTCATGGTTTCACCTTTTCCTGTTCTGATCAGTGATGGCCCCGAGCGCCACGCAGTCGAGAGGCCAAAGAAAGATCACGCCACCCCAAACAACCGGGCGAGGACCGCCTTCTGGGCGTGCAAGCGGTTGTGCGCCTGGGGGAAGATGGCGGAATGTGGACCATCAGCAACATCGTCGGTCAGTTCATGGTTGCGATGGGCGGGCAGACAGTGCATGACAATGACATCCTTGTCCGCTGCGGAGACCAGGCGGGTATTGACCTGGTATGGGGGAAAGACAACCTCGCGGCGGGCGGCTTCCTCTTCCTGTCCCATGCTGATCCAGGTGTCGGTATAGATCACCTGGGCCCCCTTAACAGCTTCCTGCGGGTCAGTCAAGAAGGCAAGTTTGGAACCAGTGAGGGCGGCAACCTTGCGCGCCTGCTCGATGCCTGCGGCGGGCATGCCATAGCCTTCAGGATTGGCGATGGTGAAGTTCCAGCCCAACTTAACTGAAATCTGCATCAGGGAAACGGCGACATTGTTGCCATCCCCAACGAAGACCACGTTGATCCCCTTGTGCTTGCCGAACTTCTCCTGGATGGTCTGGGCATCGGCCATCGCCTGGCAAGGATGGCTGTAATCGGAGAGACCATTGAGGACGGGCACGGAGGACCATTTGGCCAATTCGAGCACGTGGGCATGCTCGAAGACACGCGCCATGACAGCATGAACATAGCCGGAAAGGACACGGGAGACATCAGCGATCGATTCGCGCTTGCCAAGACCGATCTCGTTCGGGGATAAGTAGAGGGCATCCCCGCCCATATGGCGCATGGCCATATCGAAGGAGACGCGGGTGCGCAGGCTGGGCTTCTGGAAGATCATGCCCAGCACTTTGCCTTTGAAGAGCGGTGGATTACCGCCTGCGAAGTACTCTTGCTTGAGGCGAATGGCGAGGTCAAGCAGGTCCTGGAATTCTTCAGAGGAATGGTCGGAAATATCGAGGAAATGTTTCATCATCTGCTCCATGTGTAGGGATTCTATCCAAGTATCAAGCCGGATCAGGGGAAAGTCAAGTGCAAACTGTCTGATGTTCCCGGAAAGAAATCATAATCCACCACCAGGGAACAATACCCACAATGAAGATCAACCCGGACAGGTGCAGGATCAGAACAGGTGGGATTCGAGATAGGAACGGGGCAGGACCGGGCGCTGGTAATAGACCACCGGCAGGGAAAGCTGGGTGGACAACTGATCTTCATAGCCCAGCGTACAGACGGGGACATTCATGGCAAGCAGGGCAGCGGTGAGGGCAGCATATTCCTGGGGAGGCGCACCAAAGGTTTCGGCTTTGATCAAGACAACCAGGGGACGCAGATTGCGCCTCTGGATGTCTTCCACGGCGAGGAGCAATTCCGGGTGTGCACTGGGCGTGATGAGGATCACTCCCGTGCCGAGAGGCAACAGACGGGCCTGCCGGCTGACAAGTCCCAGGATGGGGATCGAACCATCCGGCTGGAGGAAGGCAAGGGTTTCCATTATTTTCCCCACCTGGCGTTCACCGCGCTCGCTGGAGAGGATGGTGAAACGGGTGGAGGAGCAGGCCAGACCCACCGAGCGGTGGTTGCGCAGGAAATGCTGAGCGAGAGAGCCAGCGGCGCTGATAGCGTATTCGAAGGTATCACAGGGAAGATCCACCTTCGGCCGGCGCAGGAGAAGCTTTTCGTCGAGTAGGGGGAGCTGCCCGACATCCCTGGAGAAATGCGTCTCCCGCCGGGCATCGACGAACAGCCAGATATCGGACTGCGGGTCCTGCTCGAATTCCTTGACCATGAAATGGCCGCGGCGAGCGGTGCTGGGCCAATGAATGCGCTTCATCGGATCGCCGGGGACATATTCCCGCACCCCGGCAGCATGCGGGGTCACATCAGCAGTGCGGGTGCGAATGGTCTTCCCGCCCGGGAGCAGGCCGGGTGGAGGGGGGAACTCGGAAATGGGGAAGGTCATCGGCAGGACGATCAAGGTATCGGCAGCCGGGATGCTCTTCTCCACCGGGAAGAGACCAAAGGGATCCCCGGCCGAGACCTGCGTGGGGCCCAATGGAAAGGCACCTCGCCGGGTAAGCAGGGATCGGGCGACATAGATGCGCGATTCTCGGCGCCCAATACGGGTGAGAAGGCGCGATCCGGCCGCGCCAGGAAGGGGGGAGCGGTTAACCACCTCCAGCCAGGGGCATCCCGGCCAGGTATTGACCCCAACCTTGAAGCGTTCCTCAAAGACCTCACCCACGCCGAGGCGCAGAAGGCGGGCATCGCGCTGCAGGCTGATGCCCCGCGCCAGGAAGACAGACCAGAGACCAGCAGCAACGAGGATGGCGGCAGCCAGATACGCCAGGCGGATAAAAACGGGATTCCCGGTGGCAGCCCAGGCAAGCGTCCCGCCGAGGGCCAAGATGATCAGGAGCCAGCGGATTGAAGTAGATGTGTTCATTTCTCCGCAGGAGAGAAGTCACCGCCAGGAACAGGCAGGGTGTCCTGGATCTCCTGGACGATGCGTTCGGCGGTCAACTCGCGCAGGCGGGCGGCCGGGCCCACAATAACACGGTGCGCAAGGACCGGGACCGCGACTGCCTTGATATCATCCGGGAGTACAAAGGTGCGCCCATCGAGAGCAGCCAGTGCCTGGCCGGCGCGGAACAAACCCAGTGAACCGCGCGGGCTGGCTCCCAGGTAAACATCCTCGTGCTGGCGGGTGCGGTTGACCAGGTCAACCACATAGCGTTTCACCAGATCAGAGACATGGATACGCCGGATTGCAGCGATCGTGGCAAGCAGTTCATCGACCGTGATGACCGCATCCAGGGTATCGACAGGGTGCTGGACTTGCTGGCGGGTGAGGATTTCCACCTCGTCGGAAGGGGCGGGATAGCCCATGCGAACACGGAGGAGGAAGCGATCCAATTGGGCTTCTGGCAGAGGAAAAGTGCCTTCATATTCGATCGGATTCTGGGTGGCAAGAACCATGAAGGGAGGCGGCAAGGGATGAGTGAGCCCATCCACGGTCACCTGGCGCTCCTCCATTGCTTCGAGCAGGGCAGCCTGGGTCTTTGGCGTGGCGCGGTTAATCTCGTCCACAAGCACCACCTGGGCGAAGAGCGGGCCGGGGCGAAACTCGAACTGTCCGCTGCCCTGGTTGTAGATCGAGACGCCGGTCACATCGCTGGGGAGCATATCGGGGGTGAACTGCAAGCGGTTGAACGAGCAACTTATGGAACGGGCCAGGCTGCGGGCGAGCACGGTTTTACCAACTCCAGGGACATCTTCAATGAGAACATGCCCCTGGCAAAGCAGACCGACCACGGTCAAGCGAATGGCTGAGCGCTTGCCGATGATCACTTTCTCCAGGTTGGAGATCAATCTTTCGCCAAAATTCTTGACAGATGTCATTGCTCACTCCTGATGTTTTCATACTTGTATCCCGAACCGGTCAACAGCACTACGACAGGATCGGGCAAGGTCGTGATGACCTGACGTAGTGCGCTCCACACGATGGCTGAGGTGGGCTCGATAAAAAAACCAAGCCGAGCAAGGGCTTCCCGCCCGGGAAGGATCTCTTCTTCATCGACAGCATATATCCTTCCCCCGGTATCCGCAACCGCCTGGAGAACTGAATCCCCACGCACCGGGCAACTGACCCTGACCCCTTCCGCCAAAGTTGGGTTATCAGTGACAAAACCGAGAGCTTCCCTGCCGCCAGAGAACATGGCCCACAGGGGTGCGCAACGGCGCGCCTGCACCCCAACCAGGACCGGAGGGATCAAAACCGAATCATTACCTATGCGCAACGCATCAAATCCACGCGCCAGACCGAGAAGCAGACCGCCCTGCCCCACCGGGAGTACCAATGCGCCAGGCAACCGCCCACCCAATTGAGCATAAATTTCATAAGCGGCGGTTGCATATCCGTAAAGGTTGAAAGGAAGATAGGCATGGCTGGCATACGTCGCACCCTGATCGGCTACGCGGCGGACAGCTTCGGCCACCGAGGAACGCGTCCCTGGAATTGGGACCAGTTCAGCGCCGAGGGCTTCGATCTGGCGGCGCTTGGGACCGGAGGCGGCTGCCGGGACAAAGATACGCGCCTTGATTCCAGCCCGGGCAGCATATGCAGCGAAAGATGCGCCGGCATTCCCGGACGAATCTTCCACTGCGGCTGTCTCCCGGCGCGAGCAAAGCCAGGCTGCAATGAGCGCCGAGCCGCGATCCTTGAAAGAGCCGGTCGGATTAAGATACTCGCACTTGAACCCGACCCTGCGGCCAAAAGCCTTTGCCCATACCAAGGGTGTGCCCCCTTCCCCCAGCGAAACGGGCTCCACTGCGGAGGAAAGACCAAAATAAGCACGGTAGCGCCAGATCCCGGGCTGGGAGGGGTCCACAGCGGCAGGATCGAAAGCCATACTGGAGGTGTCGTCAAAAACGCCACCACAGGTCGGGCAGGTGAAAGGCAGACCTGAGTCAGGATAGGGGCGGCTGCAATTCGTGCAGATCATCCTCGTGTGCTCCGGGGAAAGATACAGGGGTTTCCTTATGTGTTCTCAGGTGGGTGGTGATCGCTTTCCACCCAATATTCCCCCTGGGGGCCGACTTCCTTCTTCCAGATGGGAACTGCTTCCTTCACCCGGTCGATGCCATAACGGGCAGCCTCGAAGATGCCTGTATGGCGATGGGCAGCCGAACAAGCGACAACGATGGTGGGGGTTTGTGGGTAGAGCCGGCCAATGCGCTGGACAATGGCTATCCCCTGGAGATCAGGCCATTTCTGGCGCATCTCGCCAGCGATCTGAGCCATCTTCTCTTCAGCCATACCCTGGTAGGCTTCGTACTCCAGGTAACTGGTCTGGTGCTCTCCACCATGGCGTGTGACGCCGCGCACCATGCCGGTGAATATCGCAGCAGCGCCCGAGGAAGGCAAGGTGATGGCGGCCAGGAGAGCGTCCAGGTCGAGGGGGGAGTCGGTGATCGAGGTGATGGTAGGATTTTCCATAAGAAGGAGCTTTCAGGAGTCAACCGCCGGAAACCGGGGGAATGAAGGCGATCTCGGCATTCTCCGGGATGGTTTGTTCACCGGTGGCATATTCGTGGTTGATGGCAACCTGGAGCGAGTCTTTCATTCTCTCCAGAGGTGGGTAGGCATTGACCAGGGAAGCGATCAAAGCGCTGACGGAGGTACCAGCAGCGACATCCATCTCCAAGGAGCGGGTGCCGATGGTATCACGAAGGCTGGCAAAAAAAAGGATATGAATGTGGTTCATGGGCAATTCTCACCGGTCGAGGGCATGACTGTCCTCATCTACGATCACAACATCACCGCTGAGCCCACCATGTTTCTCGACCAGGCAAATATTGCGGATGAGCATGGTCTTTTCGACTGCCTTGGCCATGTCATAAACCGTGAGCGCAGCCACCGAGACTGCGGTCAGCGCTTCCATTTCCACACCGGTCTTGCCAGTGGTCTTCACCTCGGCGGTGATGCGCACACCTGGCAAGGAGTCATCCAGGTCCAGAAAAACCTCGATATGGGTAATGGGCAAGGGATGACACAGGGGGATCAGTTCGGAGGTGCGCTTGGCGGCATTAATGCCGGCAACCTGGGCAACGGTGAGCACATCGCCCTTTTTGAGGCTGCCAGCACGAATGAGATCGAACGTGGCTGGTTTCATCACCACTTCACCCCTGGCAACGGCATGGCGTTCGGTATCCGGCTTGGCGCCTACATCAACCATGTGGAGGCGACCGGTTTTATCAAGATGGGTCAACTGGGAAGGCATGGAATAATTATAAGATATAATCCCCGTGCCATGGAACTGAACATTGCCGGACATCAAACAGGGAATTACTCTGTAGCCATCCCTGTTTATGAAGGACCACTTGACCTGCTGCTGCAATTGATCGAGCATGCGGAACTGGATATCACCGTGGTCTCCCTTGCGCAGGTCACCGACCAATACCTGGGGTACATCCACCAGATGCATGTACCCGCAGACGAGGTCTCGGCTTTCCTGGTGGTGGCCGCCAAGTTGATCCAGATCAAGTCGGAAGCCCTGCTGCCCAGGCCGCCGGTCCGGGAAGTGGGCGAGGAAGACCCGGGCGAATCCCTGGCACGCCAGCTACGCATCTACAAACGTTTCAAAGAACTGGCTGGCTGGTTTAAAGACCGCCAGGAAAACCACCTGCGCACATTCCTGCGCGTGGCATCCCCTCCAAGGATGGAGAAGAAACTGGATCTTTCGGGACTCAGCCTGGCAGACCTGATGGCAGCGGCAGAGGCGGTGTTCAAAGAGGAGCAGGACAAGGAAGCGCTGGGGACAGTGATCACCGCGCCGCGCATCACCATCCGGGAAAAGATCGCCTGGTTAACCGAAAAATTGAGAGGGGTAGAGAAAACATCCTTCCGGGACTTGATCGGGGATCAACCTGACCGGCTGGATGTCGTGGTCACCTTCCTGGCACTGCTGGAACTGGTGAAACGCTACCGGGTGTACGCCAGGCAGGAGGGGTTGTTCAGTGACATCCAGATAGAAAAGTTGGAAGAGTGGAAGGAAGACGATGAACTGGAGATCGAGTTCGAGTGAGAGGCATACGCATCTCACTTCTTGTTTCGCCACCAATAGGCAGCGGACAGCAAGACAAGAGCACCGCCAGTATCAAACACCAGGGCATCCACCAGGCTGGGATGGCGTCCAGGAGTGAATGACTGGTGAAACTCGTCCGATAGCGCATACAGGACAGTCAGCAGGAAAGCTAACCAGACGCGCTTAGGATCCCAGCGCAAGGCAAACCAATACGATAAAGCCAGAATACCATAGCCAAACGCATGCCCACCTTTTTTTACCAGAGTATCCCAAAGGCCGAAGGCGGGCATAGACCAGGAGGGGATGGAAGAAAGTACAAAGACCACGAGCATGAGCAGGACAGACGGAAGCCAGCGTAGAGTTTTCTTCATTCAAGGAACTCTAAGAGCAGACAATTGAATGCTTCCGGTTGATCCACATTCACGGCATGATTTGCATTCGGTAAAATCGCCTGGCGGGCAGTAGGCAGAGCATCGGCAAGCTCTTTTTGGCGCAGCGGTGAGACCGTGGAATCATCCGCCCCGGTGACCACCAGAGCAGGCAGATCAAGCCGACCAAGCCACTTACGGGAATCAAAGAAAGCCAGGGAGCGCATGGCAAGGCGATAGGCCCGCGGGTCAGAGGAAGCGATCGCGGACACAAGCAAGTCACGCAAGGCACCCTGTCTGGGACCCGGGAAGACACGCCCAGCAACGATGCGAGCCTGCGCATCCAACCCGAGCAGGCATACGGAAAAAGCACGCCTCAGGAAATAGAACCAAGCGTTCATGTTCTCCGGACGCAATACAGCAAAGGTGCTGACCAGGACGAGTTTCTTCGTGAGGGATGGAAAATCCAAAGCGAACTGCTGGGCGATGACCCCGCCCAACGAGAGGCCGACCACATGCGCCGCGTTGGTATCCATTTCCTCCAGCATATCCGCCACCTGCGCAGCAACACTCTGTGGGCTCCAGCCGTGACCGGAATATGGCGAGTCACCAAAACCGGGTAGATCCGGCGCCAAAGGGCGAAAGCCGGCAGCGGTAAGCGCGGGGAACTGCAATGTCCAGGAAGCACCCGTGGCGCCGAGACCATGCAAGAGCAGGACGGCAGGGCTACCCTCAGGGTTGGGATCAAGGAAGTGCAATTGGGTCATGCGTGGAGATTCTTCCAAACCTGCTGGACGTGAGCACGATCGTGACCCGCCATGAAATCGGCCAATTCAAGCAAGGTTGTGGGACCAAAAATGGCATGCCGGGCAGGACGAGACCAGGAATCCTCTTCACCGTCGAGAAGAGACAAAGTCTCCAGGCGGGCTTGCAGGAATGCCCGCAAGGCGGCACGCCCGTCCTGGGCAGCATAGTTGCGCGACTGCACCCAGTCATCCGAGACGACACCAGGGAGGAAAGGATTTTCTTCAGCGAGGATCTTGCGGAGGCGAGGCTGGTAGACATCCAACTCCACATCACGCAGATGGCAGAAAATCTCGGTGAAGCACCACTCCTCTGCTGCCGGGCGACTGGCCCAGGAAGCAGGCGCAATCCCGGTCACCAGGGTATCCAGGGCAGCCGGAGTGGAACGGAGTAGGCTGAGGATCGTTCCAGGTGATGAAAAAGAATGGCTGATCATTGCAGGATCGGTGGTTTCGAGCCACAGGCGCAGCGCAGAAAAATTTCCTTGAGGAATATCAGGGTGGCTATCATCGCGCCCCTCACGCAACCAAAAGACAGGCAGCCCGGCGCTGCGTGCTGGCAGGAGGTCCATATCGAGGTCGTTGCCTACCATGACGACCGGACCCTCTGGCCAACCGAGCTGAGCAAGGAATTCGGGGAAATAGGCGGTTACTTCCTTGGTGAAATGGAAACTCTCGTACGATGACACGAGTGCAAAGTTGTATTCTTCCGGAGGAAGACCCGCCCAACGCAGGCGGTGATGGATCGCCTTCAATGGGAAGTAGGGATTGGTTGCCACGCCAACCCGGTGACCAGCGCCGAATGCCCAACGGACAAAATCGATCGCCTGCGGGCGCTGCCGGGTGACATGGGCAAGAGAGGGGAAGATCTCATCATAAAAATGATCGATCTTCTCCTGCAGTGCATTGGGATCGGAACCAAGTTGCGGAAAGAACCAAGCATCAAAAACCTGGCGCAGGGTAAGCGAGGGATCTTCGTTCTGCATCATGGCTTTTGTGCCGCCCATGAGGGCCGGTAACATCACATCTGGTGAGACAGTATCCGCCAAAGCAGAAGCAAGAGCAGAAAAATAAGCCGGAACAAAAGCCTGGACGTTGGTATCCAGCAAGGTGTCGTCAAGGTCGAGGAGCAGCGTAATTGTCATGAGCAGCAGACCGGATCCTTTTTCTGGATATCAACCAGAGATAGCAAGCCCCCTACTTTACCCTCACTTCCCGATCTTGAATTCGGGGGGGAGGGGATGACATTCACCGCAGCCGATGTGCGGATCAAAACCCGAGCGGGCGGTCCTTTCACAAAATGCGGTTACCTGGACACGTTTTTGAAAGAAAGCGGCCAGCGGGCGGGTTACCTCAGCATGCAAACGCATCGTTTCGCAAGCATTGGCGCGGGCAATCCCGGGCACCGGACAGGTGGAACACAAGGCACGAATCCATGCAGAACCAAGCAAGCCACATTCTTCCTGGTTGCGGCCGCGGTGGTAATCGCCATAGAAATATTTACATTCCGTCCCGGCTGGGGTGCGCATATTCCTTGAACTCCCGTCCTCCATCAAACGGCGGGAAGAGTGGATCAGACACGGGTCACGTACGTGCCATCACGGGTATCCACCCGAATGGTATCGCCTTCTTTGACGAAGTTGGGGCACTGCACCTGGGCGCCAGTCTCGACGGTCACTTTCTTGGTCACCCCGGTGGCAGTGTCGCCGCGCACGGCAACCTCAGAATGAACAACTTTCAAGTCAACGGTGAGAGGCAATTCGATATCCAGGGGTTCGCCTTTATAGAAGGTCAATTTGCAGAGCATGCCTTCGAGCAGGAAGTTCACCGAATCGCCCAGGATATCGCTGGCAATGCCAGGTTGATCAAAGGTTTCCTGGTCCATGAAGTAATAATTATCACCATCATTGTAGAGGTACTGAACATTATGGAAGTCTAGGCGGGCTTCCTGAACCTGCGACCCAGAGATGAAGGTTTTTTCCAGGTTGGAACCGGTGCGCAGATTGCGCGCCTTGATCTTGATGGTGGCATTTCCGCGACCTGGTTTGTGGTGACTATATTCAATTACTTTAAAGAGATTCCCCTCCAGTTCAAATGTCACACCTTTGCGAAGCGAATTGACGTCAATCATTGTTTTCTTTCCTTATTGATCAGTGGATACAAAATCAGCAAACGGGCGGGATTATACCACCGGGGAGGCGGTTAGTGGTGCGATTCGGCGGTGGGGTCTTCCTGCAGCAGTTCCACCGCATGCGGCAGGACAGGCAGGATGACCTGCAGATTCTCAATGGCTCCCTTCGGACTCCCAGGCAGATCCACGATGAGAACCCTGCCACGCATCCCCGCCACCGCGCGCGAGAGCATGGCATGCGGCGTGACTTTCAAACTGGCAAGGCGCATGGCCTCCGCCAGGCCGGGAGCCTCCCGGTCAATGACGGCGCGCGTGGCTTCCGGAGTGATATCACGCGGAGCAAAGCCCGTACCCCCAGTGATGAGGATCACATCCAGGTCGCCGCGGTCAGCCCAGATGGAGAGCGTCTCACGCAGGATGACCAGGTCATCGGGGAGGATCTCCTGACGAACCACCAACCAGCCCTGCGAACGAACCACCTCAGCAAGCGCCGGTCCCGAAAGATCAGGGCGCTCGCCGCGAGAGGAACGGTCCGAAGCAGTAACAATACCGAGGCGCAAGGTCATTTACAGATCCTTGCCATAAGTCAATACGGTTTCCATGCGTGACCAGCCGCGCTTTTCATAGAAATGGATTGCGGTTGCGTTGTCAGCCGTAACCAGCAAATAACACCGGATGCAGCCCCGGACGCTCAGGCGTTTCTCCACCTCTTCCATCAGCAAGCTTCCCAATCCACCTGTGCGGCAGGAAGGCTCCACTGCCAGGTGGTAGATAAGTCCGCGACGACCATCGAAGCCGCCTATCACGGTGCCCACCAGGCGTCCTTCCAGTTCGGCAACCAGGAAGAGATCCGGATCACGCTCCAGTTTCTTGAATATCTCTTCAGGGGAATCCGAGCGACGCAATTGGATGCCAGGACCAGCATTTTCCCACAACTCCCGGGCAGCAGGGTAGTCCTGCGGGAATGAAAACTCGCGAATATGGATGGGTGTCATTCAGGAGAACCCGCACGAAGCATGGCGAACAATTCATCCGGCATGTAGGGCTTGAGCAAGAAATCATCCGCCCCGGCAGCCTTGCATTCCTCGGATTTATCGATCCCGGAAACCATGATGATTCGAACGTGCTTGAGATCCTCGGTGGCACGTACCTGTCGAACGATCTCCAATCCACTGATCGTTTCCAGGTGAAGGTCAAGGAGGAGGATATCTGGGTTTTCGCGACGAATATTATCGATCAGATCGCCTTTCTGGTCCAACAAAGACGAGGTCTCGAAACCCACCATACCCAGGAGAGTTTTAAGCAGGGCAACCATGGTGAAATCATCATCAGCCAGAAGAACTTTTATCATTTTCCTTCCCTTCAGGCCTGCTCTTTGGCTTTCGCTCGGGGCGGGCAGGTTTTTCCAGGGCGGCTTTGATCACATCATTGACCGTGGAGGCAAAGATGAAGGTCATCTCTTTGGTGATCTCCTTGGGGATATCCTCCAGGTCGAGCTGGTTGCGCCTGGGAAGGATGACGGTCTTGATGCCTGCGCGGTGGGCGGCAAGCATCTTTTCCTTGATGCCACCAACTGGCATGACCTGGCCGCGCAAGGTGATCTCACCGGTCATGCTGACACCTTGTTTTATCGGACGCCCGGAGATGAGTGAAACCAAGGCAGTGGCCATGGTGACACCTGCCGAAGGGCCATCCTTTGGTTGGGCACCAGCGGGGATATGCATATGGATATCCATCCTGTCATAGAAATCGACAGGGATGCCGATCTCAGCGGCGTGGGAACGAACATAGGAGAGGGCGGCACGCGCTGATTCCTGCATGACATTGCCAACTGAGCCGGTCACCTGAAAGCCCTTTGCTCCCGCCATACTGGTGGCTTCGATAAAAAGGATGTCCCCCCCAAAGGGGGTCCAAGCCAGACCAGGAACAACCCCGGGGATGGAGGCGCGGGTAAAGACTTCTTCATTCTCCATGAAGATGGGATGTCCAAGGAGTTCACGAACCACGCGCGGGGTGATCCTGGTGGGCCGGGTCTTGCCTTCCGCAATGCGGGTACCCACCTTGCGGTTTACAGCTCCGATCTTGCGCTCCAGGTTGCGCACCCCGGCTTCGCGGGTATATTCGTTGATGATGACCTTCAGTGCATCGCGCGTGAAGGAGACTTCATCGGTATGGAGGCTGTTCTCACGCAACTGGCGGGGAATGAGGTAACCCCGGGCGATGGCAATCTTCTCAGTCTCGGTATACCCGGACAGGTGGATCACCTCCATGCGATCGAGCAGCGGACCGGGGATGGTCTCCAACTGGTTGGCAGTGGTGATGAAAAAAACCTGGGACAGGTCATAGGCGACTTCAAGATAATTGTCACGAAACTCGATATTTTGTTCCGGGTCGAGCACCTCAAGCAGCGCAGAAGCGGGGTCACCATGGAAATCAAAGGTCAGTTTATCGATCTCGTCCAACATGAAGACCGGGTTGCGCGATTCCACGCGGCGCAGGGACTGCAGAATGCGCCCCGGCATGGCACCGATATAGGTGCGGCGGTGACCGCGGATCTCGGCTTCATCGCGCACCCCGCCCAGCGAGGCACGGATGAACTTGCGCTCCATTGCCCGGGCGATGGACTGCCCGAGAGAGGTCTTGCCCACACCCGGTGGACCGATGAAGCACAGGATCACGCCTTCGCGCTCACGGCGAATCAGATCCCGGGAGGCATCTTTTTTCTCGTCCCTGCGGTCCAGGCGCAGTTTACGGATGGCGAGGAATTCAAGGATGCGTTCCTTGACATCGTCAAGCCCGAAGTGATCCTGGTTAAGCACCTGGCGGGCATGCGCGATATCCAGGTTATCATTCGTGGACAGGCTCCAAGGCAGCGATACCAGCCAATCCAAGTAAGTGCGGATGACACCATATTCGGCTGCCGCCGTTGGCAAGCGTGCCATGCGGTCCAATTCGCGGCGGGCCATCTTGTCAGATTCTTCAGGCATTCTGGCGGTTTCGATCTTCCGGCGGAACTCATCCACCTCGACCGCCTGTTCATCCTTCTCGCCAAGTTCCTTCTGGATGGCTTTCATCTGCTCACGCAGGAAGTATTCGCGCTGCACCTGCTCGATGCCGGAGCGGGCCTCATTCTGGATCTTTGCGCCAAGGGTCAATACTTCCGCTTCACGCACCAGCAGATCCACCAGTTTCTCCAACTTGGCCTTGGTGGAATCAAATTCAAGGATCGCCTGGGCGTCCTGCAGATCTATGCGCTGGAAATTGGCGATCGTGTAGACCGTCTGGAGGGGATCTTCCAACTGAACCACGGAGGCGACCAATTCACGAGGAATGGAAGGGGTCAACTGGGAAATCTGCTCGAACTGATCGCGGGCAGTGCGGGCCAGAGCGTCGATCTCTAATCCAGATTCCACCAGTTCAGGAGCGATCTCGATGCGCGCCTTCAGATATGGTTCCTGACCGACAAATTCCAGGATGCGGAAACGCATCATCCCCTGCACCAGCAGGCGTATGGTGTTATCAGGGGCGCGGAACAAGCGATGAACAGTGGCAAGCGTACCAACAGGGTGGAGGTCCTCTGGCCCCGGGTTCTCCAGTTCAGGGTTCCTGGAAGCTACCAGGCCAACCATCTTATCGGTGGTAATGGAGACGTCATCCACCAGGCGGATGGAACGAGGCTGGCCAATCGTTAGTGGGACAGCCGTCTGGGGAAAAACCACCACACCACGCAGCGGCAGGATGGGGATGAACTCTGGCAATTTGGCTTCTTCTTCTTCCGGTGTGGCAGAAGGCGTGCTATCCTTCTCCGCTTCCTCTTTTTTCTGCAAACGGGTAAATATGGAGGGAATAAATAACTCTTCAAGAGACGAATCGGTCTCTTGAAGCCAGTCAAAGGGTTCGAGCAAGCCTGAATGCCAGCGTGTTGCAGACATGAATAATCAATCCTGGATGGAAACCTCAGTAGGTTTTTAATTTGGGAAAGGTGATGGTCAGAAAACCATCCGCATAATTAGCCTCGACATGGCTGGTATCCACGCCCTGAGGAAGATCCACACTGGTGCTGAACTCGCCAAAACGGATCTCCATCTGGTGGTAGGAGCGACATTCCTGGGATTCAGTACGCGTCCCAGTGATGATGAGGGCCTGTCCGTTCACCGCCACCTGAAAGTCAGCACCATTCATGCCAGCCAATTCCACGCGGACGACAAAGTTCGACCCAGTCTCGAACACATCCGTGGGCGGGCTCCAGGCATAGGAGCGAATATCAACCTGCCAGCCAAGGGACTGCATGCGGGCAGGTTTCTTTTGCATAACGAGATCAGATTTTCGAATCAGCGCTGACATGGCAATGCTCCTACTCCAGCGAGGCCTTAATCGCCGACAATACCTGCTCATAGTCAGGCTCAACACCCAAGGCGGGCATATAGGCAGCGTAGACGATCACGCCACCGCGATCCACCACGAATACCGCCCGCCGCAAGATGCGCACCTCTTTCATCAGGCAGCCATATTTCATACCAAAATCTGCGGTGAGGTGGTCAGAGAGTACCATCACCTGCTCCACGCCAGCCGCCCCACACCAGCGTTTCTGGGCAAAAGGAAGGTCTGTACTGATTACCAGCAAGGCGACATCCGTACCAAGAGAGGCAGCCTCAATATTGAACCGCCGCGTCTCGCGGTCGCAGACATCGGTATCCAGAGAAGGTACGGCGGCAATCAGTCGAACCTTGCCGGCAGTATCCGCAAGGCCTTTAAAGAGAGTCCAATCCTGCGCATGGACGGCGAAATCCGGGGCGGCATCTCCTGCTGTCAGGTCGGGACCAACGACGGTCACATCCTGGCCTCTGAATTTGACAAGACCGAAGCGTTCATTGGTCATCATTTCCTCCTTTTCCCCTTACAATTCGTCGCGGGAAGAATACCGAAGAGAAGTGGCGCCCCTGGCGCGGATCGAACGCGCAACCTACTGCTTAGAAGGCAGGTGCTCTGTCCATTGAGCTACAGGGGCAGGTTCACCATCTCCAGATCAGGGATTATAAGGCCTAATCCCTTTATAGACACGCTGCCCGGCAATCGTTTTCAAGATCGTATCTGGCGGACGATTGAGGCGGAGTGCGATCTCTTCGGCAGTGAGGGGCTTATTACCATTGGAGAGAAACAAGCGGAAGACACCTTCCACAAGGATGGTGTGCGGGTCCAGAAATTCAGGAAGTTGAGCACAATGGTTAATCAATGTGGTTTGGAGGCCATCCAACTGCTGGACTTCGGCTGTTTCAGGGTCGACCCAATCGATCATCTGACCTTCCGCCAGACCTGCAAAAGCCTGCTGGTGTTCAGGGCAAAGCATGTCATGAAGAGCCACATGCCAGTTACTGTCGGTAGCCTGCCACCATGAAAAATCCACATGGAAAGGGGTTTGCAGGGTGGGTTTGAGCAGGCTGAATTTCTTGATCTCACTCATGGTCTGCCTCCGAATCGGCAATGCGGAAGTGCAGATCGCCAACGTGTTTGTATAGTGGGGAGCGGGACAGGTATGCCATGAGCGGTCCAGGTGGACAGCGGCGCAGGATATTGATGGCTGAATATAATTCCTGGGCATGGACATGTCCTTGAACATTCAACTTCGTCAATTCCTGCATCATGTGATCAACCAGTTTTTCAAAAGGCACACGCTGTTTCGTAACCTGGTCGCAAGCACCATCCACGCCAGCAATATCTGGAACTGCGATCACCATGCGCTCGTTGAATTCCGCGCTCATATTCTGCTTGAGGGTGGCAAAGACGATCCCTCCATCGGAACCCACCAGCACCGTGCGCACCCATTCTCGCTGCGGGCGATGGGTGTGCGCTTCGATGATCACCTGGCCGGGTTTCTGCGAACGGCGCAGGGTGACCAACGTGCCAGGGATCAGGCCGTTCTTCTGGAAGAAGTTCTTCAATCCAGCGACATAGCCATGCTGACGGACCACCCAGGCAGGGATCTCTTCCTTTGTCCTGGCATCCACCAGCGTGAAGCGAACTCGTTCCGATTCGTATGCGGTGGGGAAGAGCTTGCGGGTGCGACTCGAGATCGGCAGGGTCCCGGAGCGCCAATGTGGATAGGTCAGGCAGATGGTCAGTTCGTTCCCCTCAGGAGAGGGAATTTCGCCTGCGCCTAATTCATCATCAATAGAAGCTTCCAGGCCAAGCATATCGCGCGAAAGGATAGAACGGTCATATGGAATGTCCATGTATCGGAGCGGAAGCGGGATCTGCTGCACATCAGACGGCTCCAGGCGCTTGAGACACCAAAGGACTTCCCCCGCCGGGCCGACTTCATCAAATCGACCATCCTCCTGAAGGGCAAAATTCATGGAGAACTCTACCAGTTTTTGCTTTTCATGGCCCGGAAGAGCCACCTGTTCGAGCAGCGCAGGCGTGGATAGAGGCGATCCGGAGGCTTCATCAAGGACCGCTTCTGCCAGGTTCAGATGCCCGACACCAATATCCATGAGCAGGGCACGCGGAAACCAGCGTCCGGCTGTCTGGACCAGGTTATCATCAGCGCGCAAACCACGAGAGACGCCTGCCTCCAGAATGGCACCATGGGATGCGATCACCTGTTCGGGGTCGAGAGACTCATCTTCAAGGATGGCATCCTGAGGGTTGTTCAAAGCGTGATCAGCCAGACGAGCGGCGAAGGATCTGCTGCCTCCGGATTCAAACTCCACCTCGATGACATCAAACTCACCCATGGAAGGGTTGACTCCCAGGCGTACAGAAGTCACGCGACCTTTCTGCCAACCTAGGGCAGGGAAAGCCAATTGGTCACCGGGTTGATATTGTCCCTGTGGAATATAAATGGAGCTGCTTCCCTGGTTCTTGGAAAGCAAGGCCTCCCGCTCTATGCGAATGCGCTCTGCCACCAGCAATGGAACGATCTCCTGCTCTGTGAGCGGGTTTTCCTTCTCAAACAGATAATTGCTGACATAATCGACATCGGACCTGGATAGGGCGAATTCGGTCCAATAATCCTGAGGAAGTGATAATAATGAGGCGTTGGGCATAGAAAGTCTGCAAGTCCTAAAAAAGATTGTTGAATCCAGTATTATGGATTTTTAGCTGGATAATTATACCCCACCTTGACAGGCTCACTTCCTTGACTTAGGATAGAGGCTGAGGTGAGTGATGCGTATTGGAATGATGGCTGATATTTATAAACCCCACGTCAGTGGGATTACGAATTATATTGCCTTGAATAAGCGCTACCTGGAAGAAGCCGGGCACGAGGTGTTCATTTTTACCTTTGGAGACCTGGATCATGTTGACGAAGAGAGCAATATTATCCGCTCCCCCGGCCTGCCGATCACCGACACCGGATATTACCTTTCTTTTCGCTATGCCCACAAGGCAAAAAAACTGCTGCAAAGTATGGACGTAGTGCATGTGCACCACCCCTTCCTGAGTGGGAGACTGGCGCTGCGCTACTGCCGCCCGATGCGCATTCCCGTGGTGTTCACCAACCATACGCGCTATGACCTCTATGCACAGACCTACCTGCCGCTGTTGCCGGAAGAACTCAGTGAGACCTTCCTGCAGACGTACATGCCCCCCTTCTGCGCGGCATGCGACTTGGTGATCTCCCCCTCAGCAGGCATGGCAATAGTTCTGAAAGAACTGGGCGTCGAGACACCTGTGGAGGTCGTCCCCAACGGCGTTGAACTGCAACGATATCGCCAGACATGCGCTGACTGCCGACATGAATTCGGGTTTTTAGCGAATGATGTGCTGCTGGCATACAGCGGCAGGCTGGCACTGGAGAAGAACCTGACTTTCCTGATGCAAGCCTTTGCCGGTACCGCCGAAACAATTGCAAACCTCCGCCTGCTATTGATCGGTGGAGGCCCTGAGGAGGAAACCCTACGGCAGCTTGCTGCCAAGACCAGTGTGGGAGACAGGATCCATTTCACAGGAATGGTGGATTATGATGCCATGCCGCGGCTCTTGTCCATGTGCAACGCTTTCGTGACTGCCTCGGTCACAGAAGTGCACCCGCTGTCCTTGATCGAAGCAATGGCAAGTGGACTGCCTGCGCTGGGGATCCACTCTGTGGGAGTCGGTGACACCATCGAAAATGATGTCACTGGATTCCTGTCACGCCAGGACATGGCAGCATTCACGGCAAAACTAACCCGCCTGTGCCTGGACCGGGATCTACGGCAAAAAATGGGGGCTGCGGCCAAGAAGTCCTCTGAAAAATTTGCCATTGAGCGCACGACAAAGATCATGATCGAGCACTACGAACGCCTGGTCTTTGATGCCGGGAAAAAACGCCACGGCCTGCGCTACCGAATGCGCACCCTGACTGAAATATTCAAAGGATGACATCCAGGACCAAGACTCTCGGTCAATGGGGCGAAGACACGGCGCTCCGCTACCTACAGCAGGATGGTTACACCATCCCGGGAAGGAATTTTCGCGCCCGGCATGGGGAGATCGACATCCTGGCGGAAAAGGAATGTGTTTTGATCTTCGTCGAGGTCAAGATGCGATCCAGCAATACTTTCGGTTTCCCGGAAAGTGCAATCACTGTACGCAAACAGGCACTCCTGCTGATGGCAGCGGAAGCCTACCTGGCACAGCATCCGGAAAGCCCAGATACCTGGCAATTCGACATCATCGCCATCACCCGGCAGGCAGGACAATTTCCGGAGATCGAACATTTCGAGAATGTCAATGGTTGAACAGAGCCTGCCCCCCCTGATCGTCATTGTCGGCCCGACCGCAGTGGGGAAAACCGAGGTTTCCCTGCACCTGGCTGAAGAATTCGACGGCGAGATCGTCTCGGCGGATTCGCGCCTGTTCTACAAGGGAATGGATATCGGCACAGCGAAACCCTTGCTCGAGGAACGCGCCTCTGTTCCACACCACCTGATCGATGTGAGCGAGCCTGGCGAGACCTGGAGCCTGGCGCGCTTCCAGCAGGAAGCGGCGAAAGCCATCGCAAGCATCCATGCGCATGGAAAGCTCCCCTTCCTGGTTGGAGGCAGCGGGCAATATATCCATGCGGTGACCCATGGTTGGATGCCCCCGATCATCCCACCTAATCCGATCCTACGCAAGGAACTGGAGACCCAAGCTGAAATTGAAGGAGCAGAACGGCTGCACGAAGAACTGAACAAGCTGGACCCAGCCGCGGCGGAAAAGATCGACAGCCGCAACCTGCGCCGAACCATCCGGGCACTGGAGGTGATCCGACTGACAGGCAGGAAATTTTCGGAGCAGAGAGGAAGATTGCAGCCTCCCTACAGGCTGCTGACCATCGGATTAACGAGACCCAGACCAACTTTATATTCACGGGTGGACGCCCGAATCGAAGCCATGTTCACCAATGGTTTGTTGGATGAGGTACGAGGGTTGCTAGAAAATGGGATTTCGCCGGACTTTCCGGCAATGACTTCCATTGGCTATCGTGACTGCGCGGCCGTGCTGCAGGGTAAAAGCACCATGGAGGAAGCAAAAGCACAGATGCGGAGGGTTACACGCGTCTTTATTCGCAGGCAAGCCAACTGGTTCAAATTGAGCGACCCCACGATCCACTGGTTCGATCTGGAGCAAACAACGGAGAAAGAAATTAAATCAAAAATCTATGCTTTCCGGGATTCTCAGTCGAATGAGTTTGACACGACCATCCAAACCGGTGAATGACACTCTATCAGAGGAGCAATGATCATGATCAACATCAAAGAAGTGGTCACACCAGGTGACCTGCGAAGGTTCATCAACTTCCCATTGAAATTATACACAGGGAATCCGTATTACGTTCCCAGCCTTGTCTTTGACGAGATAAATACCCTGAGCCGCAAAAAGAATCCTGCCTTTGAACACTGTGAGGCAAAGTATTGGCTGGCATACAAGGATGGGATCATTGCCGGGCGCGTGGCAGGGATATTGAACCACAAGCACATTGAAAAGTGGGGGCAAAAATTCCTGCGGTTCGGCTGGCTGGATCTTATCGATGACGATCAGGTGTCGGCTGCATTGATGAGAGAAGTGGAAACTTGGGCACATGCCGAGGGACTGCATGCAGTTCATGGTCCCCTGGGTTTCACCGACATGGACAGGGAAGGATTGCTCATCGAGGGGTTCCAGGAGATCGGCACCATGGCCACGATATACAACCATGCCTATTATGCCGGACACCTGGAAAAACTTGGGTACCAAAAGGATATTGACTGGGTGGAATACGAACTAGGTGTCCCGGAAACCCCGGATGAAACCATCACCCGCATCGCCGAAATCTGCAAGAAACGTTACAAACTGCACATGTTGGAAGCGAGGAGCAAGAAGGACCTGCTGAAATATGCAGATCAGCTCTTTGACCTGCTGGGCGAATCCTATGCCCACCTTTACGGCACGGTACCTCTGACCATGAAACAGGTGCAGGCATATATCAAACAATATTTCGACTTCGTGAAGCCGGATTTTGTCCCCATCGTACTGGATGAGAACGGGAAGATGATCGCTTTTGGGGTCACCATGCCATCGCTCTCCCAGGGGCTGCAGAAAAGCGGCGGGAGGTTGTTCCCATTCGGCTTTATTCATATCCTAAAAGCACTGAAGACATACGAACGCTTTGACCTATACCTGGTGGCAGTGCGGAAAGAGTACCAGGCAAAAGGGGTCAACGCGATCCTGATGGACCGCATCAATCAGGTGTTTAACAAGTTGGGCGTCAAGTATGTGGAATCCAACCCGGAACTGGAGACAAATACCAATGTGCAGGGACAGTGGAAATATTACCAGAAACGCCAGCATAAACGCCGCAGGGTGTTCATCAAACACCTGGGCGGAGATCACGCGTAACGGCATCCACCCGCTCCAGCCAATCAATCCATACGATACAGGAGAAAAAAATGACCCGAGAACTCATTCCTACCGAAGAATTCACCACCCGGATCCATCACCTGTGGGATGTACAATCGTTGCTGTTGACATCGGGAGACTATGCGCAATGCCGGTTCAATGCCATGACGATCGGCTGGGGCAGCATCGGCTACATCTGGAGGCGCCCCTTCATTCAAATACTGGTGCGACACACCCGGTACACTTATCAATTCATGGAAAGTTTCGACACATTTACCGTATGCGCCTTTCCGGATAACTGCCATGCAGCCCTGAAACTATTGGGCACCAAATCGGGGCGGGACGGAGACAAGATCGCTGAATCCGGACTGACGCCCGCGGCTTCCACCATGATCGCAGCGCCAGGATATGTTGAGGCAAGCCTGGTGCTGGAATGCCGCAAGATCTACTGGGATGACATTGACCCGCAACATTTCCTTACTCCAGAGATAGACAAGCACTATCCAGCGCGAGACTACCACCGCATCTATTTTGGCGAGATCCTGGCTGCCTACGGGGAAGGAATATTCAAGGCATAGAAAATAATAATGAAAGCCAACAGCCTGACCAGTGCGGTTGTAATTGGAGGCGGCCCAGCCGGGTTGATGGCCGCGCAAGTTCTGGCGGAGGGTGGCATACAGGTGGAGTTGTACGAGGCAAAGCCATCCCCGGGAAGGAAATTCCTGGTGGCAGGCAAAGGCGGCTTGAACCTGACCCACGCGGAAGCATACGAGAAGTTTCGTACCAGGTATGGAGAGCGCCAGGAACAGATCGAGCCTCTATTACGCCAATTCGGCCCGAAAGAAGTACAGCGATGGGCTGCGGAATTAGGCGTTGATACCTTTGTAGGGAGCTCGGGGCGGGTTTTTCCGGTGGGGATGAAATCGATGCCGTTGTTGCGCGCCTGGTTGGGATACCTGCACAGCCTGGGAGTGACCTTTCACACCCGGAACGAATGGACTGGCTGGCATGCGAATGGCAGGCTGCGCTTCCGAACACCGGAAGGCGAGCACCTTGCAGAAGGTGGGGCAACGGTGCTGGCACTTGGCGGAGCAAGTTGGCCGGTCACCGGCTCCAATGGCAAGTGGATCCCAACCCTATCCAAGCGAGGTATCACGATAGCTGCATTCAAACCAGCCAACTGCGGATTCAATGTTCGCTGGACAGAGCATTTCCGCACCCGCTTTGCCGGCGCACCGGTGAAAGCCGTGGTTGCCAAGTTCCTGGGGGTAAACGGGAGGACATTCCAGCAACAGGGGGAGTTCATCATCACTGAAAACGGCGTGGAGGGCAGTCTCATCTACGCCTGCTCTGCCTTCCTGCGTGATGCGCTCGATACCCAGGGAGAGGCGACCCTACACCTGGATATGGCTCCCGGTTGGACAATAGAGCGGTTGGTAGCGAGACTCTCGGAAAGGCGCGGCAACCGCTCCCACTCCAGTCACCTGAAGAAAGCCGTGGGGATCGAGGGTGTGAAATCCGGGTTATTGTGGGAATTCGTCCCCAGGGATGACTTCACTGACGCCTTCCGACTGGCAGAAGCAATCAAGGACCTGTGCATCCCGCTGGAGTCGGCACGTCCGCTGGAAGAAGCCATCAGCAGTGCCGGGGGGGTGACATTTGAGTCCCTTGATAAACACCTGATGCTGCAGGCGTTGCCGGGTGTATTCTGCGCCGGCGAAATGCTGGACTGGGAAGCACCTACAGGCGGCTACCTGTTGACCGCCTGCCTGTCCTCGGGGCGATGGGCCGGGCTGGGCGCATTGGAATGGCTACAGGACAAATAACGAAGGAAACAAGCATGACAATCTCTCACAGCAACCCTGTGATCGCCGCCGTCTGCTTTGTGCTCGTCCTGATCAGCGGATATTGGGTCAGCAGATCGGGAAAACCAATCAACCAAGCCAGGATGAATGTTCATAAATTCATCGCCCTGGGAACTGCAATTTTCATTGGGGTAATCCTGTTCCAGGTACTTGAGGGGCAGAAATGGACCGCTTTGGAGACAGGTATGGTCATCGCCAGCGGGGTGGTCGCGCTTGCAGCCAGACTCACCGGCGGGTTGACCAGTCTCGCCCAAACCATCCCAGGGGCCGCGTTCCTCCACGAGGTAAACCCTACCTGGCTCTGCTCATCACAGCTATCATGCTATTCATTATTAGGTGATAGATACCGAAACAGAAAGTAGGAAAGTCACAATGTTGATCGTCAGTGCCTGTTTGGCCAATATCCACTGCCGCAATGATGGCGCTGCCAAGCCCAATGAAGTTGTTCTCCGGCTGGTGGCGGAGGGTAAAGCCATCCCGGTATGCCCGGAACAAATGGGTGGTTTGACCACTCCTCGCCTGCCTGCTGAGATCAGAGGAGGCAGAGTAATCCGCAAGGACGGCAAGGATGTGAGCACCGAGTTCGCCCGCGGCGCCCAGGAAGCCCTGAAACTGGCGCAACTTACTGGTGCATATTCAGCGATCCTGAAATCCAGGTCGCCATCCTGTGGGAGTGGGAAGATCTATGATGGGAGTTTCAGCGGGCAACTGGTGGATGGCGACGGAATATTCACGGCATTGTGCAAACAAGCCGGAATTGAGGTTAAATCAGAAGATGAGGTTTGAGATTTGAATCCTGATGACACCCAAGAAGATCGCCTTACGCATCGCCACCCTATTCTTCCTCTTCTGGATGGTGGTGCTTTATGCCGGTGCGGACCATCCCACGCCACCTGGCTTCCTGGGAATCATCCTGGCAGACTTCATCTGCGCAGGGATCGTCTTTCTGCGCATACCGGCATATCTCCAATGGGCACTTGAACGCAAGAAATCCCGCTGGTGGTGCGCCATGCTCGACGGTCTCACCGCTGGACTGGTCATAGCATTGGTTTTTATGCTCATTGGAAACGGAGAACCAACTGTCCAACCCACCATCCTCGACCGGGTGATCTGGGCCCTGGTGTTGAGCAGTGTGGGGCTGGTCAATTCAACTGGTATTTTCCTTGCCTGTGAGTGGCTGGCAGGCCGCCTGAAAAAACCGGTTTGACTCCCGTTCCCGTCTCCGCTATACTATCCGCATGATCCACAAACCCTGGCTTGCACAATACGATCCCGGTGTTCCGGAGCATTTGGAATATCCCAAGGTGCCACTCATTCACTTCCTTGACGAGGGTGCGCGGCTATGCCCGGAGCGCGTCTGCCTTCGATTCGAAGGATTATCATATACCTATGCCCAAATTACTGAACTCGTCGAGCGAGTCGTCCAAGGGTTGCTGCGGCTGGGAATCCACCCCGGAGAGCGGGTGGGCATCTTCCTGCCCAACTGCCCGGAATTCCTGATCGCCTATTTTGCCATCCAGAAAGCAGGCGGGACGGTCGTTGCCACCAACCCACTCTACACCCCTCCAGAGATCATCCACCAGGCAAATGACGCCGGTATCAAAACCATTTTCACCTCGGCAAAACTATATGAACGGATCAAGATCGCACAAGCACAGACTGGGATCAAACGGGTGATCGTTTCCGGAAGCAGAGAGGTGCAACCGGGAGACATTAAGTTCGATGACCTCACCAGCGGGCTGGAACATCTGGCAGAAAACATAACACTACCAGAAGTAAGCTCAGAGGCTGTCGCCCTGATGCAATACACGGGGGGGACAACCGGCATTGCCAAAGCTGCCGTAGCCCTACACCGCAACCTGGTTGCCAATGTGTTGCAGTTCAAGGCCTGGATGACAACGCTGGAAGAGGAGGAAGAGGTTTTCCTGCTGGCGCTGCCGGTATATCATATCTACGGGATGGTATGCGGGATGCTGCTGGGGCTGAGGCTGCGCGCCACCCTGGTGATGATCCCCGATCCGCGTGACATCACCAACCTGATCTCGACCATCGAAGCCCAGCGGGTCACCTTTTTTCCGGCTGCGCCGACCCTCTACAATGCCATCAACAACCACCCCGATGTGGCTGCCGGGAAGGTGGACCTGACCACGATCAAGGCGTGCATTTCCGGATCGGCAGCGTTGATGGAACAGACCAAGGAAAAATTCGAGAGTTTGACCGGGGGACGCATCGTTGAAGGATACGGCTTGTCAGAAGCGCCCACCGCCACCCACTGCAACCCGGTGCGCGGGGAGAACCGTCTTGGTTCGATCGGTCTTCCGCTGCCCGACGTGGAGGCCAGAATAATCAGCCTGACAGACGGGATAAGTGAACTACAGCCTGGAGAGACGGGTGAACTGGTTATCCGCAGCCCACAGGTGATGCGGGGATATCACCAAATGCCCGGAGAGACTGCCATCGCCCTGCGAAATGGATGGCTCTACACGGGAGATATCGCCCGCATGGATACCGAGGGGTATTTCTACATTGTGGACCGGAAGAAAGACTTGATCAAACCGGGAGGGATGGAAGTCTGGCCACGAGAGGTGGAGGAGGTGATCGCCATGCACCCCAAAGTGAGCGAAGTGGCGGTGGCAGGTATCCCGGATGAATACCGCGGGGAGACAGTAAAGGCCTGGGTGGTATTGAAAAGCGGTGAAACGATGGAGGGGAGCGAGATCCAGGCCTGGTGCCGGGAGCGATTAGCGCCTTTCAAAGTTCCTACGCAGGTGGAACTCCGGGATCAATTCCCTAAAACCGCGGTGGGGAAGATCCTCAAGAGGAAATTGCTCACTGAATAGTGAAAGTCCAGCAGTGACTCTGCTGGACTTTCAAACTCATGCGGGTTGTGGCGTGCCACTCTTCTTGGGGAAGGGCGGCGGGAAGATGGCCTCGAACTCCTCGCGGGACAGGTTTTCCACATCAATCAACTTGGTGGCAACAGAATCCAACTGGCTGCGGTACTCACGTAAGATCTTCAAGGCGGTACCATAGGCATCATCGACAAGTTTCCGCACTTCATTGTCGATCTGTTCGGCGACTGCTTCGGAATAATCGCGCTGCTCGGAAATCTCACGACCGAGGAATATGAGCTCTTCCTTTTGCCCATAGACGCGCTGTCCGAGTTCGGGGCTCATGCCCAGGCGGGTGACCATCGTGCGGGCAATGCGGGTGACAGTTTCCAGGTCGGAGGAAGCTCCGGAGGTGATATCGTCAAAGACGATCTGTTCGGCGGCGCGCCCACCCAGGGAACCGGCCAACTGGGCGATCATCTTCTTGCGAGACATGAGGATACGATCATCCTCGGGGCGATACCAGGTGAGCCCGCCAGCCTGCCCGCGACCAACGATGGTGATCTTTTGGACCGGGTCGGCTTCCGGGATGGCATTCATGACCACGGCATGACCAGCCTCGTGGTAGGAAATGATACGCTTCTCCTCGGCACTGATGAGGCGTGATTTCCGTTCCGGTCCCATGACCACGCGCTCAATGGCTTCTTCCAACTCGCCCTGGCTGATGGCCTTCTTGTTGCGGCGGGCAGCCAGGATGGCGCCTTCATTGACAAGGTTCTCCAGGTCAGCACCGACAAAACCAGGTGTGCCGCGGGCGATCGAAGCCAGGTCCACGGATGGCTCAAGAGGTTTCCCACGGGCATGAACTTTGAGGATCGCCTCGCGGCCATGCATATCAGGGCGGTCGAGGGTGACACGGCGGTCAAAACGTCCGGGACGCAACAAGGCTGGATCGAGAATATCGGGACGGTTGGTGGCGGCAATGATGATCACGTTCGTATCGGTATTGAAGCCATCCATTTCAACCAGCATCTGGTTGAGGGTCTGCTCACGCTCGTCATGCGAGCCGCCCAATCCGGCACCGCGCTGACGACCGACGGCATCGATCTCGTCCATGAAGACAATACAGGGAGAGTGACGCTTGGCCTGTTCAAAGAGGTCACGGACGCGCGAAGCGCCCACACCGACGAACATTTCCACAAACTCTGAACCGGAAATGGAGAAGAACGGTACGCCTGCTTCCCCTGAGACGGCCTTGGCAAGCAGGGTTTTGCCTGTTCCGGGAGGCCCAACCAGGAGTACGCCCTTGGGAATGCGGGCGCCCAACTGGATGAATTTCTGTGGTTCCTTAAGGAATTCCACCACCTCGCGCAGTTCCTCTTTGGACTCGTCCACACCAGCGACATCGTCAAACGTCACCGTTGGGTGTTCTCCGGAGAACATGCGTGCCTTTGACTTGCCAAAGGCCATGGCGGCATTGTTGCTGCCCTGTGCCTGGCGGAAGATGAACCAGAACATGAAACCGAGGAACAGGATGGGCAGGAAATAACTGGCCAGGGTAAGGATACCGTTCCACGGGCTGGGCGGGTTGGCTTCGATCTTGATGAGTTCCGGAGATAACTTCTCTGGAGAAACACCCAGGGCAAGCAATTGGGAAACAAGGGTTGTTTCCGGTTCCTTGTAGGCTTTTTGCTCGATCGGGGTGCCCCCATCCCCGGTGGCGATCACCAGCAGGCTATTATCATCATTGACTTCAATGCGCTGTACCGTCCCAGTTTCCACCAGGCTGGCAAGTTCATTGATCGACAGGGGACCTTCCCCGTCAGAATTCCGATTAACGTTAAAATAGATCATTGCGACGATCGCAATGCCAAGTAAGAGATAGATAAAAATCGATTGGTTGCGTGAATTCACTCAGACCTCCTATAGATGCAGGAGCGATTATACCAATCTCCCCAAGCCTGTGCCACCCAAGCGCACAGTTCATATGATTTTCTTACATACCCTGCATAGCAGACTGGAATATCCCCGGAGAGCATAAAACTGCTACGCTACTGCGCAATCGTGCATGCATGTAAGAACAGGTTGATCCTGCTGCAATCAAATCATAATTTTCCCGGAAATGCTTTTGTGGTAAACTTCAATCGTTCAGGAAAATAAACATGACAGATACCCCCAACAAACACATTTTGTGCATTGAAGATGAACCAGAAATGATCGAATTGATCCGGCTCATTCTGGCGCGGCGCGGATTCGAGGTGTCTGGCGCCAACAGTGGCAAAGAAGGCCTGGAGATCATGCATAAGAAACAACCAGACCTGGTGCTGCTTGACCTGATGATGCCAGATATGGACGGCTGGGAAGTCTATCAACAAATGAAAGCGAATGAAGAAACCAAGAACATCCCCGTGATCGTGGTAACTGCCAAGGCGCAGAGCATTGATAAGGTTCTCGGCCTTCACATTGCGAAAGTAGATGATTACATCGCCAAACCATTCAGTCCACAGGACCTGATGAACAGTGTGGATAAGGTACTGGAGAAAAAGAGAAATCCCGGAGGGGAGTGAGCGAACGGGGCGACATCAACGCCCCGTTCTTCTTATATTATGAACACCGTCCACATCCAAAACAAGGACAACCCACTAGCTCAACCCCTGCAGGCAGGTTACTGCGCCAGTTTCCTGTGTCGTTTGCGCGGGTTGATGTTCCGCAACAACCTGGCTCCGCATGAAGGGCTGCTGCTGGTACAGAAACGCGCCAGTAGGATGGATGCTTCAATTCATATGCTGTTCGTTTTCATGGACCTGGGGGTGGTGTGGATCAATGGGGACGGGCAGGTTGTAGACACCATCCTGGCGCGAGCCTGGAGACCAGCCTATACTCCAAAGGCAGCCGCTCAGTATATCCTAGAAATCAATCCTGATCGGCTGACCGATTTCCGGATCGGGGAGCAAGTGGAATTCATCCATGATCAAACGCATCTTCCTTAGCCTCAGCCTGTGCCTTCTCCTGCTGACGGTACGCCCTGCAGCAGCGCAGACCACTGACCCACCTCCCGGACCGGTATATATCGTGCAGGCAGGGGATTCCCTGTGGGCAATCGCCGTGCGTTTCAACGTCAGCCTCACCGAGCTAAAAAGCTATAACAACCTGTTGAGCGAGGATATTTTCATCGGCAGCAGGCTGGTCATCCCCGGCATGGAGGACATGAGCGGTATCCTGGCCACGGAGACAGTGGCACTGGGAGAAACCCTGCGCAGCCTAAGCCGCCAGCAGAATATCGACCCAGAACTGGTGATGCGCTTGAACAGGATCGTCAGCCCGGCAGAACTCTACACCGGATATGAACTGATCCTGCTCGAACAGGAAGGCGAAACTCCGCCAAATGGAAGCGACACCCTGAAACCAGGCGAGACGCTCCTGGAACTTGCCATCCGTCAAGGGACAACACCCTGGAGCATCGCCAGCGCCAACAAGGTGGGGGTGGCAGTCACGGCGCTGCCGGGAGATTATCTCTCCATCCCAAACGGAAAGAGCGATGCCGCAAGTCGAGGATTCCCGCCAGCGATCGCCAGTCTTTCGCTGAGTCCCCTGCCCATCACCCAGGGACAAACTGTGCAGATCAGCCTGACCCTGAACCAGGAAACCACCCCTGGTGGATTTTTAGTGGATCATCCCCTGCATTTCTTTTCCGAAGAGGCTGGGACTTGGATTGCACTGCAGGGAGTGCATGCCATGCTGGACCCCGGCTTATATCCGCTGCGGATCGACCTGAATTTGCCGGACGGAACCAGCCAATCCTTTGAACAGATGGTACTGGTTGGCGACGGGTACTTCCGCCAGGACCCGCTGCTGGTGGTGGACCCCTACACCATCGACCCGGCGGTGACAGAGCCGGAAAACGAGATGCTGTATGCGCTGGTGGCTCCAGCCATCCCGCAAAGATACTGGCAGGGCATGTTCCGCCTTCCCGTGGACGAGTACTTCTGCGTTCGCTCCATGTACGGGAACCGCAGATCTTACAACGGGAGTGATTTCATTTATTTTCATTCAGGTGTGGATTATGGCATCTGTTCCGAGAGTCACCCCTATGATATCTACGCACCTGCAGCCGGAGTGGTGATCTTCACGGGGCTGCTGGCCGTGCGCGGGAATGCGACCGTCATCGACCACGGCTGGGGAATCTATACGGGGTACTGGCATCAGGAGGAGATCTACGTGCAGGCTGGAGACCGGGTGGAAGCCGGTCAGTTGATCGGCATGATCGGGGGAACCGGCCGCGCCACTGGACCGCACCTGCATTGGGAAGTGTGGGCGAACGGGGTACAGGTGAACCCACTGCAATGGCTGGATGAAGTATTTCCCATCCAAAATCCATGATCACTATGTAACCAAAAACAGGCTGGTTGACAGCCCGTTTTTGGTTTTTGAAAATTCAAGTTATTTCACCAATACTTGGCGAACCTGGGGGAGTTCCAACAACCAAAGCATGAAAACCGACCAGAGCATGCCAATCACCGAGAACACCAGGTAGAGACCATCGAACGTGGAGGTCTCTGTGGTCTGAGGAAAGAGCATCAAGAGACGGCTGATGATGTTGAAGCCATGAGAAAAAGCCACCAGGTAGATCGGCCAGCGGGCATTCGATTTGCGAATGATCTGGATACTGCCGATGAGGGTCATCAACACCAGGATTACAGGAAGCCACCATTTTTGGGAGGTCAACTGAAAGACAGAAGGAGGAAACAGAACCAGAGGAATGATCTGAACGATCAACAGCGCATACAAGAACCTTGTGTTGCTAAAGATGGGATTCTTCATTTTGGGGATCAGCCTTTCCTCGTGAAGTAATTGCCAGATATTAACGCTGATTGGATTTTATTCACAACCCAGATTTTGTCAAGCACCAGGATATCATGCTTGTTTCAGTGGGATTTTTCACTTGACAAATTCACGGTATCCAACTATATTTTTCAACATCCTTTAATCCAAGGAGGTGGTAGGTCAGAACAAGGCAGAACAACTGTCCGTACATCCCTGCCATCAGGGAGGCATTTGGCGCGTGCCAGATGTTGAATTTTGTTTGTCCAAACATTCCCGGAGGAGAAATATAATATGAAGTCATTCAAGCTATTGAGTGTGCTGGTCGCCAGCGTCATGCTGCTTGCGGCATGCGGTGGCGGCGGCGGTGGTGAACTGAAGATCGCCATCCTAGCCCCGCTTTCTGGTGCAGTTCCGACATTTGGCGAAATGACCCGCGACGGCGCATTGCTGGCCATTGAAGAGTGGAATGCCAATGGCGGCGTTCTCGGCATGACCATCGTCCCGATCGTTGAGGACAGCCAGTGCACGCCTGACCCGGCAGTCAACGCGGCCAACAAGGTCGTCAACCAGGACGGCGTTCACTATATCATTGGTGAAGTTTGCTCGAAGGCTTCCATTCCGATCTCTGAGATCGCGAACGCAGCCAAGGTTATCCAGATCAGCCCCACCTCCACCAACCCAAGTGTGACCGTGGATGGCAATGGCGTCACCAAGAACTACATCTACCGCGCCTGCTTCATCGACCCGTTCCAGGGTTTGGTCGGCGCCAAATTCGCCTATGAGAACCTGGGCGCCCGCAAGGCGTTCCTGATGATCGACCAGGCGAATGACTATGTGGTTGGCCTGGCGGCTGCCTTCAAGACCTCCTTCACCGAGCTCGGCGGCACGATCGCCGGCGAGGCTTCCTATACCGCCAACGACACCGATTTCTCGGCCATCCTGGCCCAGATCAACGATGCACAGCCTGACCTCGTCTATCTGCCTGACTACTACAACATCGTCAACCTGGTCACCCAGCAGGCCAAAGACAAGGGCATGAATATCCCGTTCATCGGTGGTGATGGTTGGGATTCGTCCGACCTGAACCTGACCGCGGCAGCGGGTGGTTATTTCACCAACCACTATTCCCCCGAAGATCCCCGCCCCGAAGTTCAGAATTTCCGCGCGGACTTCGAAGCCAAGTACGGCAAGACCCCCGATGCCCTGGCCGCCCTGGCCTATGATGCGACCAACCTGCTCCTGCAAGCGATCAAGAACGCCGGTGCCGATGACACTGATAAAGTGGTCACCGAACTGAACAAGATCCAGTTCGCCGCTGTCTCCGGCCTGATCACATTTGACGACCAGCACAACCCCATCAAGTCGGCCACGATCCTGAAAGTGACGACCGAAGGGGTCAAGTTTGAAGCGCTCGTCAATCCCTAAACCCTGATGCATAAAATGGGGCAGCCCCTGCGGCTGCCCCATCTTTTCATATCTGAACTTCCTAGTAGGAGGATGCCTCCGATGCAAATTGAAGCCAGACCCAAAAAACCGCCGATCATCGTCGCAAAAAATTCCTTCCTTGCCTGGATAGGAAAATCATCCATTATCCTGCTTGCCCTGGTTGTAGGCTATATCCTGATCCAGAATTTGTTCGATAAACCCAACCTCTTTCTCCAGAACGTGATCAACGGCTTGCAACTTGGATTTGTTTATGCATTGATCGCCCTGGGCTACACGATGGTCTACGGGATCGTCAAGTTGATCAACTTCGCCCATGGGGACGTGTTCATGGTGGGCGCATTTGTCAGTTTCTTTGCCATCGACCGATTCAATCTTCACCAGTGGCCCTTGAAAGTTTTTCCGGGGATCGGTGAGAGCCTTGGGCTGACGATCGGCACCAGCACAACCATCCTGATAAGCATGATCGTGTGCGTAGCCCTGGCAGTGACCATCGAACGAGTGGCTTACAAACCACTGCGCGATGCACCACGCATCGCGGCGCTGATCACCGCAATCGGTGTTTCCTTTTTCCTTGAATATTTCGGGCTATTGAACTTTGTTTTCTCTGCCCGTTTTGTCCCCTACACGCGCCCCTTTAAAGTGGTCACCTGGTATTTTCAGAGCGGGATCCACAAACTTGCTCCGGGCGAATCACCACCAGAAGGAGCAGTCACTGCATCCAACATCCTGATCATCATCATCCTGGCGACATTGGCAGTGATGCTGTTCCTGCAATTCCTGGTACGCAGGACCAAGATCGGCATTGCCATGCGGGCGACATCCTTCGACAAGCCCACCGCCCGCTTGATGGGCATCCAGGTGGACCGGGTGATCTCCTTCACCTTTGCGATTGGTGCCGCCTTCGCCGCCCTGGGGGGCGTGCTGTATGCCATCGCCTACCCGTCCATCCGGACGCTGATGGGGGTCTATCCCGGTCTGAAAGCGTTTGTTGCAGCTGTCCTGGGCGGGATCGGCAGTATTCCCGGCGCGTTCGTGGGAGCGTTGATCATGGGGCAGGCTGAATCGATGGCAGCAAGTTATATATCAACCCCCATGCGCGACGCAATCGCCTTCAGCATCCTCATCATCGTCCTGCTTGTCCGCCCAACGGGCATCTTCGGCGAACCAGAACAAGAAAAGGCCTGAGGCAGACATGAACCTTTCCATTCTTTTTTCCATTGTAAAGATCATTGCGGTCATTGCCTACCTCTATGGCTTATTCTGGGTGATGGGAGTCAAGGTCAAACCGATCACCATCAAGGAGAAGAAAGTCGATCTGAGCCTGGCAGTCAACTCCTTAGGCGTGATAGTCGCATTTGGGATCATTCAGCTTGCTCTGACCAAATTTGGCGGCGTACAGATCCTGAACAACTTTGACAGCGGCCTGCTTTACCAGGCCTGCACCATGACCATGGTCGCCCTTGGGCTGAACCTCATCTATGGTTTCAATGGACAATTTAGCCTGGGGAAGTGGGGGTTCTATGGCATTGGCGCCTATGCGGCAGCGGATGTGACTTACCGCTGGACGAATGGCGATTCGGCCGGACTCGTCGTCCTGGGGATCGGCGTGATCCTGGCAGGTGTGGTCATCTGGGCGATCGGTAAGTTCACTTCCAACCTGCGGCGCATGCCGGTGCTTTCCTCGTTCACACTCTACCTGATCGGGGTGATCGCAGCCGGGTATGTGGCGCTCATGGCAGGGAAAGTGATCGCTCCACTGATCAACCCAGCCCTTGGCACCAACTTGATTCCGGGTCCTCTGGCACAGGGAATCTGGCTGCAGGTGGTCTTCTTCCTGGCAGTAATCTTTGCCGGTGCGTTTGCGGCGATCGTGAGTTTCCTGTTCGGCCTTCCGGTGCTTTCGCTTGGGTCGGACTACTTCGGCATTGCCACGCTCGGTTTTACGATCGTGATCTATACCCTGATGGTCAATACGGATACACTCCTGCCGTTCCCGGAAATGCGCGGCGGGCGCGGTATGATCGGCATTCCCAAGCTGACGACCTGGTTCTGGGCATTCTTTTTCATGGTGCTGGTGATCATCATCATGCGGAACATCTTGCGCTCTTCACATGGTCGCTCCATTATTTCTGTTCGTGAAGACGAAACTGCTGCACGCTCGATGGGAATCGATGTCGCTGGCACGAAATTGTTGTCCTTTGTGATCGGCTCATTCTTCGCCGGGCTGGGCGGAGGGGTGTATGCCCACTACATCGGCTTCCTGAGCCCGGGTGCCTTCGATTTCCTGGTTGGCTTCAACCCACTGATCATCATCGTTTTTGGCGGGCTGGGGAGCATGACCGGAACGATCACGGCTTCCTTTGGCTGGATCTTCTTCCTTGAAGGCCTGCTGCGCGAGGTGCTGGGCAAGATCAGCCCAGAAGCTCCTTCGTGGCGTTATGTGCTCTACCCGCTCACCCTTCTGGTGCTCATGCTCGTGCGTCCCCAAGGCTTGCTCGGCACCGTGGAATGGGGTTTCCTGAAGAGGGCTGTCATTCCCATGCGGAAAGAAAAAGCAGATGAAGGAGAAAAGGCATGAACACCACCAACGAAAAAACGCCTGTTCTTCAAGTCGAAGGGTTGAACAAGTACTTCGGCGGCCTGCGAGCAGTAAATGATTTCAACATCGTAATCCACGAAGGTGACCTGGCTGGGCTGATCGGACCGAACGGTGCCGGGAAAACAACGATCTTCAACCAGATCACAGGCATCTACCTCCCCACCAGCGGAACGATCAAGTTCTACGGGATCAACCTGGTCGGCTTCGAACCACATGAGATCACCCGGACCGGCATTGGACGTACGTTCCAGAATATCCGCCTGTTCAACAACCTGACCGTGCTGGATAATGTGCGCATTGCATTCCATGCCCAATGCGGGTATGGATTGTTCGACAGCATCAGTTCCTCACCCAAATTCGACCGGCGTGAGAATGAGATCGTCGAACAGGCGCAGGAACTGCTGGAGATCATGAAACTCTCCCGTTTCCAAAACGAGATCGCCCGGAACCTGCCTTATGGCGAGCAACGCCGGGTGGAAATCGCACGCGCGCTGGCTTGTGGGCCGCGCCTGCTCCTGCTGGATGAACCAGCTGCAGGGATGAACCCCAAGGAAATCTCGCAACTGATGGAGTTGATCCACTTCGTCCGTGAAAAGTTCAAGCTCACGGTACTGCTGATCGAGCACCAGATGCGCCTGGTGATGGGCATCTGTGAGCACATCACGGTGGTGGATTTTGGCGAGGTGATCGCCCGCGGCAACCCCAAAGAGATCCAGGACAATCCCAAAGTAGTTGAAGCTTATCTTGGAAAGGGAGCCTGACATGTTTCTTGAAGTAAAAGACCTCGATGTCTACTATGGCGCAATCCATGCATTGCACGGCATCTCTTTCAATATCGAAGAAGGCGAGATCGTCACCCTGATCGGCGCGAACGGTGCAGGGAAATCCACGTCGCTGCGCACCATTTCCGGCATCCTGCGGCCGCGCTCGGGAACAGTGACCTTCCGGGGCGAAGATATCACCTTGACCCCCGCCGAAGAGATCGTACGCAAAGGAATCAGCCATGTTCCTGAAGGGCGCAAGATCTTTGCCCCCCTCACTGTCAAGGAGAACCTGGAGATGGGGGCTTACATCATCAATGACAAGAGTGAGATCAACCGGTTGATGGAGCGCGTATTCAAATCCTTCCCGAGGCTCAAGGAACGCATCACTCAACTGGGTGGGACGCTCTCGGGTGGAGAACAGCAGATGCTGGCGACCGGGCGCGGATTGATGAGCAAACCATCGCTGATCCTGCTCGATGAACCTTCCATGGGACTCAGCCCCATCCTGGTGCAAGAGATCTTCAGCATCATCAAGGAGATCAATGCACAGGGCACCAGCATCCTGCTGGTGGAGCAGAATGCCCAGATCGCCCTCTCGGTGGCGCACCGCGCCTATGTGCTGGAGACAGGCAGTATCTTCCTCTCCGGTCCAGCCAAGGAAGTGGCTGAAAACCCCAAGGTCAAAGCGGCTTACCTGGGCATTTGATCCACGATCAATGAATTGGATGGGCGAGGAAGTTTCCTCGCCCATTTTTAATATGTAGCGGTAGAATCCAGTATCGAAACTAGAGACTGACCGATGCGCCTCTTAACCCTTTTACTTGCATCCATGATCCTGCTGTTCTGTGCCTGCTCACCTGTTTATTCCAGATGTTCAGATCCACTGGGCTGCGTGAGGATCGGACAGGGAGAGCCGCTCACCATCGGGGTGATCGTTGCCACCCAGGGAGAATTTGCCACGCAAGGAGTGGAAGAGCTGGAAATGGCTCGGGCAGTAGCAGGAGAAGATGTGCTTGGACATGATGTCAACCTGATCGAGGAAAGTAGTGACTGCAGTGAGAGAAGTTTCCTGATTGCGGCCACCTCCCTCGTCCAGGAGGCAGACCTGCTGGCAGTGGTCGGGCCGGATTGCCCGGGATCCACAAGCGTACTTGAAGGTGTGCTGGGAGACGCAGGCATTCCATTCATTCCTCCGATCCCGGATGCGAAGAGCGCAATCATGCTTCTATTGCAGGGGATCGATCAAGCAGCCAGACTGCAGAACGATCACAGCCTGGACATACCGGTCACAGCCTTGCAACTAGCCCTGGAGACAGAACCATGACCACCGCTGAGATCATCACCATTGGTACAGAACTTCTGCTGGGTGAAACCGCCGACACCAATACCGGGGTGATCGCCCGCACTTTGCGCGACCTGGGTGTGAACTTGTACCGTTCCCAGACTATCGGGGATAACGCTGCCCGTATCGCCAACCTACTGCGAGAAGCCCTTGGACGAGCAGACTTCGTCATCACCACCGGCGGGTTGGGTCCCACCGTGGATGATCCCACACGGGAAGCAGCTGCCTCGGCTGCAGGAGTCTTCCTGGAATACCGACCGGAATTATGGGAACAGGTCAAGGCAACCATCGCCCGCTATGGACGCACTCCCACAGAGAACCAGAAACGACAGGCTTACCTGCCCCAATTCGCCATTGCGATCGATAACCCCGTCGGCACAGCTCCAGCATTCATCGTAGAAAGCGGAGAGAAAGCCCTGGTCTGCCTGCCAGGCGTGCCGAGAGAAATGGAAACCCTGCTGAGGGAGAGCGTGGTCCCCTACCTGCAGAAACGGTTTGCACTAACCGAGGTCATCCGGGTGCGCAACCTGCAGGTCAGCGGCGTGGGAGAGGGTGCCCTGGATGACCGCATCGGGGATCTGGAGACCCTCGCCAATCCCACCGTAGGGTTGAGCGCCCATTCCGGTATCGTGACCATCCGCATCACCGCCAAGGCTGGGAGCAGCCCTGAAGCAAATGAGATGATCGGTCAGGTGGAAGCAGACCTGCGCGGCCGGTTGGGAGAGGATATCTTTGGAGCAGATAATGACACGCTGGAGGATGCGGCGCTACGGGCAGTTTCCCAGCAAGGTTGGAACCTGGTTTGCGTGGAGATCAATACCGGAGGCATGCTCAAACGACGCTTGGAAAGAAGCCGAAACCCTGTCTTCTTGGGTGGTGATATCTGCTCCAACCCGGATATGAATCTGGAACAGATACTGAAAGAAACCAGGCACGAGAAGGGCGCCCTGGCTGCCCTGGGAGTTGCGGTGTTCCCAAGAGAGATGGTCGCTGAACTGACTTTAATCACCCCCCAGGGGATTGAAAATCGCCACCTAGCCTACGGCGGGCATCCAGGCAACCTATCGCGCTGGGCGGTCAACCTGGGGCTTGACTGGCTGCGGCGCAGCGGATCGAATGGAAAATAAAGTGCACACCCAGAAGTTGAAACACTTGGTAATCGGTTTCTGGCTGGCCAACCTGGTGATGGCAATCCTTCTGATCAGCGCTTGGATGGTCACCTCCGTAGAGCCGGTGAAAGCAATCTTCTTTTCACCAACTTTTCCCCCCAGCCTGACAAGCAGCCACACGCCAAGTCCCACCTTTTCCCCAACTACCACAGCGACTGCCACGCCACAACCATCGCAGACCCGAACTGCAACAGCATCCCCAACGGCAAGCCTGACCCCAACCAGCACGCTCACCCCGATCCCATTCAGCGAGGGACCGATCGTGATCGGGTTATCAGTACAGGAACGCCCACTGGAGGTGTACCGTTTTGGGAATGGTCCTTCGGAACGACTGATCGTCGCCGGGATGCACGGTGGAAACGAATATAATACGATCCAACTGGCAGATGAATTGATGACCCACATTCTTGCCCACCCGGAGGTAATCCCCACCGAGGTGACCCTGTACATCCTGCGCAACCTGAACCCGGACGGTGAAGCGCGTGCGCACAATGACCTTGGGCGAGCGAATGCCAACAATGTTGATCTGAACCGCAACTGGGATGCCAACTGGCAAAAGGATTGGCCGCGGCAGAACTGCTGGACCAACACTTACGTCAGCGGAGGGAGCAGACCCAACTCTGAGCCAGAGACGAAGGCACTGGCAGCGTTCATCCTGGAGCACAATATTGAGGCGATCATCAATTACCACAGCGCAGCCCTGGGGATCTTTCCCGGAGGCCTGCCGGCAGAAGAAAGCACTCTGCGTTTTGCGCAGGCGATCGCAGACGTGACCACCTATCCCTATCCTCCGGTGAATGTCGGCTGCCTGTATACCGGCGGATTCACCGATTGGGCCGATGAGCATGGCATCCCATCCCTGGATGTGGAACTGACGAACCATACCGATACCGACTTCGAAATGAACCTGCGAGTCCTGGAAGTGCTTGTCACCTGGAAGCCATAAGGAGACCCATGAAAAAAAACGTTGACAACCTGCTCCATAACGCCTTGGTTCTGACCATGGACGAGGAAATGCACCAGTACGAATGCGGCGGCATCGCAGTACTCGGCAACGAGATCGTCGCAATTGGTGATAGTGCGGAGATCCGAGCCGCCTATACGGGAAAACAGGAACTGGATTGCGGGGGAAAGGTGCTGATGCCCGGCCTGATTAACGCCCATACGCATGTGCCAATGACCCTGATGCGCGGCCTGGCAGATGACTTGCGCCTGGATGTGTGGCTCCAGGGGTACATGTGGCCGGTGGAGAGGGAATTCGTCTCCCCTGATTTCGTCCGCCTGGGAACACAACTAGCCTGCGCAGAGATGATCCGTGGCGGTGTCACCTGCTTTGCAGATATGTATTTCTTCGAGGATGTGGTGGCAAGAACCACAGCAGAAGCCGGGATGAGAGCAGTCTGTTCGCAGACAGTGCTTAAATTCCCATCCCCTGATGCAATATCATTTGAAGATTCACTCGCTGCAGCACGCGAGTATATCCAGCGCTGGAAGGGCCATGAATTGATCGTGCCCTCGGTGGCACCACATGCTCCCTATACCTGCACGCCCGAGATCCTGCGTCAGACCGCACAATTGGCAGCCGAGTTCGATGTCCCTCTGCATACCCACCTGGCAGAAACCACCCTGGAGGTGGAAAACATGCGCCACGAGGTGGGTATGCCGGTGATCCCCTATGTCAAGAAACAAGGCTTGTTCGAGGCAAAGGTGCTGGCCGCCCACTGTGTTCATGTTGATGAGGGCGAGATGCGCACCCTGCTGCATGCCGGTTCCGGCGTGGCGCACAACCCATCCTCCAACCTCAAGCTTGCCTCCGGTTTCGCCCCGGTGCAAAAGATGCTGGATATCGGACTCAACGTAGGGATCGGTACTGACGGAACGGCGTCCAACAATGACCTGGATATGTTCGAAGAGGTGCGCCTGGCAGCCTTCGTTGCCAAGGCAGTGTGTAACGACCCGACTGCAGTCCCAGCATCACAGGCCCTGTCGATGGCTACGCGGATAGGCGCTGGTGCGCTGCATATCGCCGACCTGGCTGGCTCGCTGATACCGGGGAAACGCGCCGACCTGATCCTGGTGGATATCCACCCGCTGCATAATTCGCCGCACTTCCGCAGGGACCCGGATAACACCTATGCTCAATTGGTCTATGCAGCAAAAGCCTCAGATGTGACCGACGTGATGGTCAACGGCAAATGGTTAATGACTGCCAGAAACCTGCTCACCTTGAACGAGGATCTATTGCGTCAGGAAGCCCAGGAAATTGCCCGGCGGATGGACATCTTCCTGATCGAACGGGAGCAGTCTGTCTTCTCCAAATTGATCGCCCTGGGCGGCTCGGCGGAAGAGGAATCCTTTGAGGTGCAGGTGAAGGTGAAACTGGATGCACCAGAGAGGGTGCTTGCAGCGATCAAAGATCCTAGCATCAAGGTGCTGCGCGAACGCCATTACCACCAGCATGATGTTTACTTCCACTTTGAAGACCAGTCCCAAGGTTGGCTGCGCTACCGGGAAGATGAGAGCGTTGATGAGAAGGAGCGCATCACTGGCGTGCGCGCCCGGTTGACCCTGATCGGCCCAGCCAGGGAGGGCGATTTTGCCCATGATGTGCTGCTTTCACGCATCCGCTATTTTGCCCCCGCAACGAACAGCCTGCGCTTCTACCGCGAATACTTCAAGCCGAGCAGCGAGATCCCAATCGAAAAAAACCGCCTGCGCTGGATGATCCTTTACAAGAGTGAGGAATTTTTCATCAATCTCGACCAGGTGGAGACACCGGAATTGGGCTGTTTTCTGGAGGTCAAGAGCCGCACCTGGAGCCGCCGGGATGCGGAAGAAAAAGCTGCCTGCACGACAGAATTGATCCTGCTCCTGGGGGGATCTCTGGAACGCACGATCACTCAGGATTACGTGGAGATCGCTGAACATCGATTGAAGGATGCATCTTGATCTCATCTGAACACAGGCATACTCAACTCAGTATCAGTAATTGGAGGTTGGCATGAAGAAATTCCTGACTGTTGTGGGAAAGTTGCTGGCTGGTATCTCGGCAGTTCTGTTCGTGATCACAGCAGTGGCAACCCTGCTGCTGGCAAACCTGGAGAGCCAGCTGTTCAATATGAATCTTTACAAAACCGCCCTGCTGGAGATGAATGTCTACGAAAAAATGCCGGGGTTGTTTGGGCGAATATTGATCACGAGCATGTCGTACAACCCGTGCGAGCAGAACCCGGTCACCTGTGAGGACATTCCGTCCCAGCTGCACCAATGTTACCTGCAGGTGCTTGGCAGTGAGCGCTACGCGGTGCTTGCCAGCCAACAGGAGGAGCCCACAGAAGCAGAGAAGCAAGCCATCCAGGTCTGTCTCAATCAATTCGAACAAGCCCCCTCACAGGGAGAACAAGGGGAGGGTGAACAAGGTGGGATGCCCGACTATTTCAAGAACCTGGATGAAGAGGACTGGCAAGCTTTGATGGCGATCATTCTGCCGCCCGAAGTGATGCAGACGATTAGTGAATCAGCGCTGGACGGGTTTGAGGCCTATCTTGAAGGCAAGGTGGATGCGGTCACGATATCCCTGCTTCCATTAAAAGACCGATTATCCGGCCCAGCAGGAATTGCAGCCGTCAAGCAACTGCTGCTGGCGCAACCAGCCTGCACACTGGATGAGTTGGCCAGATTACTCGGCGGGGAACTAGCCCTGTGCAACCCGGGAGAGATGGAATTGGATTTCATCCTGCCACTTTTCCAAGAGGCGATCGATACCCTGCTGGGCGAAGCCATCCCGAATACTGCCACCTTGATCCAGCCAGCCTCAGCACGCCCTCCGAGCAACAACCCCGGACCGTTCGGACTCAATGACGATCCGCAGAAAGCGATTCAGGTCGTACGTTTTGTGCTGCGGGTAAGCCTGCTGCTACCGATACTGTTCCTGTTCCTGCTAACCATCTTTGCCGTTCGGTCGCTTAAGGGCTGGCTGCGTTGGTGGGGAATCCCGTTCTTCTTCTCAGGGTCGATCGCACTGGGGTTGGGGATGGCTGCAGAGCCACTGTTGAACAGAGCATGGAATCAATATATCTTCCCGCGCTTCCCAGCCTATCTGCCTGCTGAGCTTGCCAGCCTGGGACACGATCTACTCGCCTACATTGCGCATGCACTGACCGAACGGGTCGTTCTGCAGGCACTGTTGCTGCTCATGGTTGGCCTGGCAGCCTGGGTGCTCTCCTATTTCTTGAAATCACGGAAAACTGATAAGGCGTCCCAAGGGAAAACTACCCCAGAACCCAACACACCTGGCTGAAAGACATTCAGCATCGTATGTTCATAATTGCCCTCGTTTTAATCAGCGAGGGCAATTATTTTGCTGGTGCTGTTCGTAGGTCTCGGTAAAATTATGTGTCCCTGAACCATCACATCTGGCCTGGAAATAATAGTACGGGGACTCTGCCGGGTAGGCGACAGCCGCCAGGGCATCCAGGCTGGGGTTGGCAATCGGACCCGGAGGCAGACCGCGAAAGAGATAAGTGTTGTAAGGGGAGGTGACCTGCAGATCTGCGGTGCTCAACGGGGTAGTCCACCAGGAGGACTGGAGGGCGTTGAAACCAAGGGCATACTGGACGGTAGGGTCGGTCTGCAGGGGCATGTCGACCGCCAGTCGGTTGAAAAAGACCGAGGCAATGAGCGGCATCTCGTTATGATCCACAGCCTCACGCTCGATGATCGAGGCCAGGATGACCGCCTGGTAAACTGTCAGGCCACGTGTGGAGTAAGCAACCGTGTACTCTGGGGGAAGTCTAGAAGCGAAAGTCTGCAATAACAAGGAGACGAGTTGATCAGCGTGAGTGGAACGCGGCAGAGTATAGGCATCAGGGAATAGAAACCCTTCCGCAGAGGCACCCAGAGGCAAAAAAGCGGGAAGATCAACGGGAGAAGCAGCAGCAGTGAGAAAGGCATCCGGGGAGATATCCAGACCGGAGGTCGGCAAGGCAGCAGCGACCTCCTCCATGCGCCAGCCTGCAAGCACAGTGAACTTCACTTCAGTGAGGCTGGCGGAGGTCAAGATGGCGGCGATCTCCTCGGCAGAGAGCGCCGGGCTGAGGCGGAAGGTACCCGTCTGGATATAGGAATCCATACCCGTCCAGGCCAAGTAAATGCGGAAGGTGCGTGCGTCGGCAATCAGCCCCTGCGCCACCAGGCGGCTGGAGGTCGTGAGTGCATCCTCCCCGGCTTCGATGACAAATAGCTGTTCTGTTCCATCTGGATCCAGCGGGACCGCCAAGGCGGAACCCCGGGAGAGGAGCACCAGTCCATAATTGAAGCGCTGCCAGGGGTTGAGCGCCGGGTCTGGAGCTCCAAAGGAACTGCCTGCAGCAACTGGAACAGCGGTGCCGAGGGCGAGAAACAGCAAGGCCAGCAGGCTTATTGTGATCAGAACCAAAGAGAGACAGGAGCGTTTTTTCATGGTCACCGGTCAGAGTAAGGATGGTTGGCATCCAGGTAGGATTGCAGCAGGACGGCTGCCGCCAAGGCGTCGAGGTGCCCGAGGCGCTTCCGGCGGGGGACATCCATATGGATGCGTACCTGGCGGGCATCCTGCGTGGTGAAGGATTCGTCCCAGAAGACGATGGGCAGGTCCACCTGGGAGCGCAGGGCTTCCGCAAAACGTGCGGAACGGCGACCCTGCAGGTTCGGTTCTCCGTGCTCATCCAGCGACTGACCGATGACGATCAATTCTACAGCATGCTGACAGGCCTGGTCTGCCACGCGGGATGCATCCACCAAGCGGGCGATATGCTGGATGACAACCAGCGGTGCCGCGAGGGTTCCGGACGGGTCGCTGATGGCGAGGCCGATGTGTTTGCTGCCGTGGTCCACTGCCAGGATGCGCATGAAGAGTAAATCCAATACTACTGCCCGACCAGGATAGTAATCCTGAAGGGGATGGCTGGCAGCCAGGGCCACCAGTTGGGCTGGAGGGAGATAAAGGGAGGCTGACCGAGGGACAGTGAGCTTTGCAGGGTCTCGACCGCTTGACTGGGGCGCTGACCATTGACCAGCATGCCGATCGCAGCCGGATCGACCTGCAATTGGATCGGGCGGCTGGCAGTCATCTCCCAGCGCAGGGTTCCCGACTCAAGGGTCATGCCACCTTGTTCCAGAATGGGTGCATCCAGAGGGGTAAAACCAACTGGAAGATTGGCATCCAGAACTGCGACGGCAAGAGCCTGCAGATCGGCCTGGTCAGTATACAGAGTGGTACATTCCACATCCATTACCAGGGACAGCGTTTCTCCCGGCTGCGCCTCGCCAGGAAGGAATGTCTCAGCGAGCACTTGCAGTTCGAGAGCATCCGGCGAAGTGACCGCCCCTGGAGGGAGCAGGGGGAGAAGGTTCTCCTGGCATCTCTTCGCCAGGGCATCCAGGAGCATCAGGCGTAACGAGTCCTGGTCTGCTGGAGTGGGGCTGGGCACCTGTGCATCGCTGCCGCCAGTGAAGGGTTGGGGATTGGTGACCGCCAGGTCAGCGCCTAGCAGCCCCTCGAGCGAAGCAAGCGCCCCGACCGGGAGGTTGCCGCCCGGTCCGGCGACGAGGGCGCGCACGGGGATTTGCAGCGTCTGCCCCACTCCGGCGGGTAGAATGGCATCCTCCAGCGTGGCAAAGCGCCAGGCGGGGACATCCAGTGTACGCACCACCGTCCCGGCAGGGATGCCAACCAAGGCCACACTCAGGTTCTCGAAGCGCGCCAACCCTTCGGCAAAGCCAATCGGGATGGATGTTAGGCCGCTGGAGGCGATCGTCTGGCTGCCGCGCAACGGGAGCGTAAGTGCGTCTGCGGGGACCGCCCCAGCCAGGGCGACATCGGTTACATCCAAACTGGCATGCACCGGGATGCTGACAACCTGGTAGTGCATTTCGGGGACCAATGCGATCGAAGCGGTGGGGAGGAAGGTGACCAGGATGGCAAGGACGGCAGAAAACCCAAGCAAGAAGAAGAGCAAGCGTACGGGGGAGTAAATCCGCCAGGCAGGCTGGTCGGGAGAAAGCGCTTTGTGTCGGAGGCGCAGGTCGATCCGAGGAAGGTGGCGGGAAGGATGCGGCAGGGATACAGCGCCTCCCCATTCTGCACTACGGGCAGAGGCAAGGTCGGCAAAGACTGGCACGCCGAGGCGGGTGCAGTGGATTCGCACCCAGCGGGAGGAGGCGACCAGCGCCATTTGGGCACCAAGATGAGCAGCATGCCGCTTGAGAAGGAGAAGGTCGAGGTCGCGCGGCAGGATGCGCGCATGGTCAGGAAAGACGAGCAGGATGCGTTCCGACTTCGACCACGACATCTTGTCGCGCACGGAAACAATATCATCATGTCCAACCAGGTGGATGACATGCGTTTTCATCGCACTCCATTATAACGGCAGAACGATGGGGAGGAAGACACGAAGCGATCTCCAAATCAACAGATTTGGAAAAAGTTCCAGGAGATCACTTCAGGCGGGAGAACACCGCCCTCGCGATGACACAAATCCCCCAAGGTTATTCTTGCTTGCCTACCACCCATGCCCGTACACCTGCCAGGGCTGAGGGCAGGCTGGAGAGGTCGCGTCCCCCGCCAAAGGCGAGATGCGGCGCTCCGCCACCACCCGCACCTAACTGTTTCGACAAATAACCAACCAGTTCGCCTGCTTTGAAACCCTGTTTGATGAGATCATGGGTGACAGCCGCCATAATGATGACCTGATCGCCGTTGGCTGCAGCGAGAACACAGATGCCGTTGGAGGGGTATTTCTCGCGGAACTTATCCGCCAGGGAAGCGAGGGTGTCCTTGTCAATCCCATCGAGCCGGGCGGTCAGCAAATGAACACCATTCACCATCTCCACGCGATCGAGTTGAGCAGCGAAAGCAGCCAGCGCCAATTCAGTCTTGAGCAGGGCAACCTGTTTTCGGGCGAGGACCAACTCCTCCTGGAGTAGATCTACGCGCGCCGGGAGGTCTTCGACGGCTGACTTGAGGGCAAGAGCGGATTGCTTGAGCAGGCGGGATCGCCGGGCTGCCAGCTCGTATGCGCCCCGTCCGGTCACCGCTTCGATGCGGCGCACGCCAGCCGCAGCGGATGATTCGGAAACGACCAGGAAGAGACCTACATCTGAGGTGCGTTCAAGGTGGGTTCCACCGCATAGTTCATAAGAATGAGGATCCTCCTTGAAAGGCGGGGAGATGGTGATCGTACGCACTGTCTCGCCGTACTTCTCACCAAAAAGCGCCATGGCACCTTCGTCGATCGCCTGCTGGCGTGCCTTTTCCCGCGGTATGACCTGCAAATCGGCGGCGATGGCAGCATTGACCAGGCGCTCGACACGCTCCACTTGTTCGCCGGTCAGCGACTCGGGGTGGTTAAAATCGAAGCGCAAGTGATCTGGTGCAACCAGAGAACCCGCCTGGACGGCATGCCCGCCCAACACCTGATGCAGGGCGGCATGTAGCAGGTGTGTGCCAGTGTGATTGCGCATGATGTCGTGCCGGCGGACTGCATCAACGAGGGCCACAGCCTCGTCACCTATCTTCGGGTGTCCGAAGACCACTTCGCCCTGGTGAATGATCACCCCTGCGGAAGGTTTGCGCATCTCGTCCACCTCGATCTCCCAGGAACCATCGGCCGCGCGGATCCAACCCATATCCGAGACCTGACCGCCAGATTCGATATAGAAGCCGGTCTTTGGTAGGAGAACTTCGACCCGATCCCCCGCCCCAGCAGTGGTGACCATTTCAGCATTCGAGACCAGTGCCAGAAGCGCACCCTGCACCTGCAGCCAATCATAGGGGTTATAGGCCACACCGTCCTTGCCCAGTTGTCCCCCCTTGACCAGGGTTCTAAGTACAGAAGTATAGAACTCGGCGTCCTCGCCGCCCATGCGGCCCATCGCTTTACCGCCGCCGGAGGCGAGGCGATGTTCTTCCATGGCAGCCTTAAAGCCAGGCTCATCCACTTCCATTTCCTGCTCGCGGGCAATGTCGCGGGCGATCTCCAGCGGTAGGCCGTAGGTGGCATACAGATCGAAAGCTCGGCCCCCTTCCAGAATCTGCTTATTATTCCTCTTTAAATCGTCAAGCATACCCTGCAGGTAGGCGGTGCCGGATTCCACCGTGCGGGCAAAGCGCTTTTCCTCGCGGGTTAAATTATCGAGGATGGCCTCGCGGCTGCTGAGCAACTCCGGATAGAAGTCGCCATAGGAAACGATAATGGCCTCGGCCACCTTTGCGAGGAATGGATCGTGCAGACCGAGCTTGGTGCCAAAACGCGCGGCACGGCGCACGATCATGCGGCAGATGTAGTTACGCCCCACATTGCCGGGGACGACACCATCAGCGATGAGGAACGCAGCCGCACGGGTGTGGTCGGCAACGACACGGTAGGGGGTGAAATTCACCAGCATCTGCGCAGGCGAATCGCCGGTGAGAGAGCGCAGTGCTTCGAGTGCCCCCTGGAAGAGATCGATCTTGTAGTTCGAGTCGACACCCTGGAGCACGGAGACAATGCGCTCAAAGCCCATGCCTGTGTCCACGTGAGTGGCGGGCAGGGGTTCCAGGTTGTCTGGACCGGTGCGGTTATACTGGATGAATACATTGTTCCACAATTCCAGGAAGCGGGTACATTCACCGTTCACCCCGCAACGGTGCGGTTTACCTGCGAGGTTGTCGAATGCCTCGCCGCGGTCGATGTGTATCTCGGAGCAGGGTCCACAAGGCCCGGTTTCGGCCATCTCCCAGAAGTTCTCTTTCCGCCCAAAGTAGAGGATGTGATCGGAGTGCATGCCCGGCTGCTGCTGCCAGATCTGCGCAGCCTCTTCGTCTGTGGGGATGGAGCCCTGCTCATCCTTGAAGCAGGTGGCATAGAGCTTTTCCCGGGGCAGTCCCCAGACATCGGTGAGCAACTGCCAGGCCCAGGTGATGGCTTCCTTCTTATAATAATCGCCAAAGGACCAGTTCCCGAGCATTTCGAAAAATGTGTGGTGAAAATCGTCCCGACCGACCTCATCGAGGTCGTTGTGCTTGCCGGCGACGCGTAGGCATTTCTGTGAATTGGCTGCGCGGGTATAGGGGCGCTTGTCGGTACCCAGGAACACATCCTTGAACTGGACCATGCCGGCGTTGGTGAAGAGCAGGGTGGCATCGCCCCCCGGGACGAGCGAAGCGGAGGGGACGAAGGTGTGGCCCTGTTCCTCAAAGAAATCGATAAAAGACTGGCGGATTTCCGCACCGGTAAGTTTCTTGCTCATGCCTGGCTCCTGGGTGGTTAAGAATGGGCGAATTATACCCGTCCCGGTCACAAATTGCATATTTTCAAGAATTTAAACACGCCATTTGTGAATACGGTCATTCCATACTCACATCGGGTGAAAGATTCGATTGCAAGATAATCAAACAGCCTCGGAGAGGTCCAAAGTGGTAGAATCCAAGCCAAACTCAAGCCAACAGAAAGCCAAGGCAAGATGCACCATTATTCATTCCTCTTTTTGTGTGTGACCCTACTGCTGAGTGCCTGCGGGGGCACCCCCCGGCTTCCCTGGAAGCAAGGAATGCCACCTTCACCTTGATACTGAATGATGTCCAGATGCGCCGCAGTGCAGACGATGCTCTCCAGACGGCCTTGACCGGGCAAGTCGTGACCATCGGAGGCGAAGCACACAGCGGTAGCAATGGGCGAGCACGCCTTGACCTAACCCCGGATGGCACCATCATCCGAATCGGGCCGGAGACGATCTTTACCCTGGTAGCGCTGGAAGATAATGACCAGGGACCCTTTTCCATGTTACAACTTCTCCTCGGCCAAGTGTGGATCAATTTAAGCGCCGGGAGGCTGGAAATCGAGACCCCCTCCGGCCTGGCAACGGTACGCGGTAGCCTGATGTCAGTCGAATATAGCGAACAGGTTGGCATGGAGATCACCTGCATGGAAGGGCATTGCACGCTGGGCAATGATCACGGAACCGTGGAACTCACAGGCGGCGAGTCTTCTTCCATCTCCGATCCGCAAAGAGCACCAACAGAGCCTGAACCGATGAGCGAAGGGGACTACCAGGAATGGCAAGAGATCAGCCCCGAGGCATTGGAAGGACAGACGTCAGCCATCCCTCCAGATGGCGGGATTGTGATCCCGGACGAAGCCAAGGGGAAAATCAATACCAGGCTGTTGACCTTCAGCCTGACGAACAACTGCACCGATGTGAACATGGGAGACATGATCGGTGACTGGCGGTGGCAATTCCAGAGGCTGGAAGATGAAAATGGATCCGGCTTCAGCGAACAGGTAGTCATTCCCAGCGGTGAAACGGTGAGTGGAACCTTACCAGCTGGACAATACATGGTCACGGACTGGTTCCCCAATGGCCAACAACACGGACCAGCGACGGTTAATTCAGACGACATCAGCCTGAAGGTGATGAATTGTCCTGATGGCAGACAACCACCTGCCCCATTACTGCCCAACCCATAAAAAATGCAAAAACCTGCGATCCTGCTTTTCAGTGTCCTCCTGCTGACCGCCTGCAACCTGCCCATTCAGGAGGTGGGGAATGTGCCTTTATTGGACAAAGAACCCCCTGCAACCGAGGCACCGCTGCAGCCGCGCCTCTGCGCCTGGATGTGGGCCACCCAACTGTTGCCGGAACTGGGGCAGGAGGTGCAGGCGAGGCTGGAAGCTGCCGGATTGGAGAATATCAGTGTGATCGCCGAAGCGTATGGTGAAAACTGCATCGACAGCCAGACCAATGAAGTGACCTCTTTTGCGGCAATGGAAACCGATTTCCGCATCAGCGTGGAAGTGAAGGACCTCAGCGATCGCGCTGCCCTGGGGGAGACCCTGGAAAAGATCCTGTCCGTTCTAAACACCTTTTCCCCCGAGGAAACCCCTGGGCCCCAGCCGGGGTATATCGGAATCCGTTTTTTCCAGCAATCAGACGAACTGAACCTTTGGTTCACGGTGCAGGATGGTGAAGTGGCGCGGGGAAAAGGATTGCACGGAGCAGAACTTCTGGAAGACCTGATGAACCGCTAGCTGGCTCCAATTCCTGCCAGTCCCGTCTCTTTTCCGGCTATAATAGCCCGCATGTCGCAACTCATCTTCAACCTTCTCGGCCTCGGTGGGACAGGCATCGTCCTTGGGACAATCGTGGTATCGGTGATCCTTTATCGTGGCAAACAAGGAGAAAGATATTCCCTGTTCAACCGTTTCATCTCAGAACTGGGTGACGTGGGGGTCTCCAGGGGGGCGTGGATCTTTAATCTTGGGTTAATCCTGGGAGGCATGTGCCTGCTGCCCTGCGTGGTCTGGTTGGGCATCTTCCTGAACAGCCTGACTGGATGGTTGGGGATGGCAGCAGGTATCATCGCAGCGTTAGGCGTGACTGCCGTGGGTTTCTTTCCAATGAACAACCTGGAGTCACATACAAAGGCAGCAATGACCTTCTTTCGGGGCGGGCTGGTGATGATCTTCTTCTTTGGCCTCGCGCTGCTCCTGCAACCTTCCGGGGAGGCAGGATTCCCCAAGTGGATCAACTGGCTCAGTCTGGTTGCAGTTTTCTTCTACACCTGGTTCCTGATCCAATTGACCCTGCGTGTGCGCAAGAAACAGGCAGCCGGTGGGCTTGAAGCCGAAGAACAAAGCGACCATGCCCGGTTCAGGCTGCTGCCAACCCTGGAATGGGGTGTATTCCTTTCCACCATCGCCTGGCTCTGCGCAGTTTCCCTCTCGATCTAGAAAACCATCTTCACCAGGAGAAACCACCTTGAGCACTCCCTACTGGCTCCAAGACGCCATCTTCTACCAGATCTTCCCCGACCGCTTCGCAAATGGAGACCAGCAGAACGATCCCCCGAACGTACAGAAATGGGGTTCTCCGCCGACTTCCTGGGGATTCCAGGGTGGGGACCTGCGGGGAATCATCCAGCATTTTGATTACCTGCTCGACCTGGGCATCAATGCCCTGTACCTGAACCCGATCTTTGCGGCCAGCACCACCCACCGGTATAACACCAGCGACTATTTTAAGATCGACCCAAAATTGGGTACGTTGGACGACTTCCATGCTCTCGTCAAAGTCGCCCATGCCAACCAGGTTCGCCTGGTACTGGACGGCGTGTTCAATCACTGTGGGCGAGGGTTCTTTGCCTTTAACGATGTGCTCGAGAACAGCGAACACTCCCCCTACAGGGATTGGTTCTATATCAAGCGCTTCCCAGTGGATGCCTATGGTGCTGGCGATCCACAAAACTATCTGGGCTGGTGGAATCACAAGGCCCTGCCCAAACTGAATACCAACAACCCTGAAGTACGCACATATATCTTCCAGGTCGCCCGCTACTGGCTTGAACAGGGGATCGATGGTTGGAGACTGGATGTGCCCAATGAGATCGACGATGATGGGTTCTGGGCGGAGTTCCGCAACGTGGTACGCGGTGTGAACCGGGACGCCTGCCTGATCGGTGAGATCTGGGATATCAACCCAAGATGGGCGAACGAGACGCATTTTGATGGTCTGATGAATTACCCGGTGCGGGATGCTCTGCTGGCGCTGCTGCAGGGACACGAGAATACCCAGCGTTTCGGCGAGCGCGTCCAGGCGGTAATGCGTTCCTATGCGCATGATAACCTGTTTGCGATGTATGTCCCACTTGACAGCCATGATACCGAACGATTCAAAACCATGATGGGCGGCAATATTGAAAAATTAAAACTCGCCTTCCTGTTCCAGATGGCTTTCCCCGGAGCGCCAGCGCTATATTATGGCGACGAGATCGGACTGGAAGGAGGGAAAGACCCCGACAGCCGGCGCGCCTTCCCGTGGAAGGAAGCCAGTTGGAACCAGGAACTGCGCGCTTGGGTCAAGATGATCATCTCGCTGCGCAAGCGGGTCCCTTGCCTGCGGCGTGGCGACTTCCTGCCCCTCGAAATGGAAGAAGGAATTTACGCCTTTGCCCGCCTCCTGGGCGAGGACAAGGTGCTGGTCGTACTCAATGCAACCAGCCATGCTCGCAGGCTGGAGATCCCCTGCCAGGTGCTGGGGTGGGAAGACGGACGCCTCGTGCATGGACTGCTGGACTGGCAGAATCATGCAGTCAGCAGTGGGAAAGTTTCCATGACCTTGCTGGCGTGGCATGGGGCCTGGATCGGATGAGAGATAGCGGAACCCATGAGCCTGTATGACCGGATCGAACTGCTGACACGCAAGAGGATCTTCTACCTACTGCTGATCCTCATCCCGGTCAGCCTACCGCCTCTGACCGCCAGAGGGTTTGGTTACCTGTTCGAGCTTCAAGAATTCTCTTACCATGTAGCATATGCTCTGTTCGATTACAAGATATTCTATGCGCATTGGATGCCAATCCTGCATGGACTCATCCTGGCGATGCTGTTACTGCTCCTGCTGTTCAAAAAACGTGCCGGGAGAGCCTTTGCCCTATTCGTGGCGGTCAATTTCGTCCTCTCAGTGTTCACGCAGGCAACCGTGGTTACCTATCGCTACGGACGAGTGGTGCTGACAGAGATCTTCCTGTGGTATTCTGCAGTAATCGTGCTGTGGGTTTGGGAAGCCTTCATCCAAAAAACCGATTTCTCCTTCCGGGGAGGCCTGCGTCCTTGGTGGCTGCTGCCGTTGGCAGTGTTCGCCTTCTGGGATCCGGACCAGGCTTGGAATTTCTCGCCTTCCTTTTTTATTTATGGCTTTGCCCCGGTCGCCTTCTGCATGCTTACGCCCATCTACCTGAGCGTGCTTGTATTCGCATTTCCCCGGGTCAACCTGCCCCTACTGCGTATCCAGAGTTTTACCGGTCTGATCGTTGGATGCATCTCGTTATTCATTTCCCTGATCCAGACACCAGCAGACGGGGTCTATTGGATCCTGCTGCATGCCCCGCTGCTGATCATCTCGTTCTACGCCTTCCGCAAAGGACTGCACCTGCGCCCGGATGCACTGCCGGGGTAGCAACAGGCTTGCGCAGTCCAAGCACAAACAGTACAATTCAGGTATTCAAAAGGAGACCAAAATGAATGTAGGAAGACGCATTACATCCCGCGTGATCACCGTAACCCCCGATCTACCCGTCACCGATGCCCTGGCCCTGATGCGCCGGGAGAAGATCCGCCACACCCCGGTTGTGGTGAAGAACAAGTTGGTAGGAATCGTCACAGAGAACGACCTGCTCAACGCCAACCCATCCAAGGCAACCAGCTTGAGCGTGTGGGAGATCAACTACCTGCTGAACAAGATCACCGTTGCAGACGTGATGACCAAGAAGGTCATCACCACCACGGAAGATACCCCCATCGAGGAAGCGGCGCGGATCATGGCAGATAAAAAGATCAGCTGCCTGCCCGTGTTGCGTGATGGAGACATTGCCGGAATCATCACCGAGTCGGATCTACTGTGGTTGTTCACCGAACTGCTTGGCGCGCGCCACAAGGGCATCCGCATGACCGTCCAGGTGACCAACGAACCCGGTACCATCGCCAAGATAAGCCAGGCGATCTTCCAGGCAGGCGGAAATATTATCGCCTTTGGATCTTTTGCCGGCGATACTATCTCCCAGGCCCTGTTCACGCTCAAAGTGGAAGGTGTGGAGACCAAGGCACTGAAGAAACTGATTGAACCCCTGGTCATCCGCGTGGTGGACATGCGCACCTTGTAAAGCTTAAATATCTTTCTCTAGGGAATATCCTTTTTTTGTGAGGCTTCGCCCAGTGTGTTTCGCTCACCCTGGGCGAAGTGTTATAAGATCAATCCAAGAATAAGAACAAGTTGGAATTGGACCATGCCTGCCATCCGGGTCACAAACCTTACCAAAACTTTCCGCACCAAGCACAAAGCCGCAGGGCTGGCAGCCAGCCTGCGTTCCCTGGTACGACCACAATACAGCACGGTCGAAGCAGTGCGCAACCTTTCCTTCGAGATGGAAGCAGGTGAACTGCTGGGATTCATCGGCCCAAACGGGGCGGGGAAATCCACAACGATCAAGATCCTGACCGGCATCCTCTACCCCACCTCAGGAGAAGCGGAAGTACTCGGTTTCATTCCCTGGAAACAACGCCGGAAACTGGCTTACCACATCGGGACGGTATTCGGACAGCGCCCACAACTATGGTATCACCTCCCCGCCATCGATACGTTCACCCTATTCGGGAAGATCTATGAGCTGGAGGATCGGGAGGCAAAAAAACGCATCGGTAAACTGTCCGAAGCCTTTGAGATCCGGGACCTGCTGCAGATTCCGGTGCGGAAACTTTCACTGGGACAGCGAATGCGCTGTGAAGTGGCTGCCTCCCTATTGCACAAACCCAAGCTACTGCTGCTGGACGAACCGTCTATAGGGCTGGATGTGGTGGCCAAGCAGCATATCCGGGACGCGATACGTGAAATGGCAGTTCACGAAAACGTGGGAGTGTTGCTGACCTCGCATGATGCCGGGGACCTGGAAGCACTATGTAAACGCGTGATCATCATCAACCATGGACAGATCGTGTACCAGGACAAGGTGTCAACACTGAAGCGCTCACATCTGACCAGCAAACTGGTCGAAGTGCGTTACGCCGAGCAGGTGCCGGTGGATTTCCAGATCCCTGGCACAGAAACGGTCAAGGTGGCAAGAGAAAGATACGGGGTGAAACTGCGCTTCGAAACACGCCACACCGCGGTAGAACAAGTAATGGCAGCCTTATCAGCGGCAGGGACCCTGGTGGATATCACCATCTCTGATCCACCGCTCGAAGAAGTTATTGCCAGTATCTATCAAACCGCGAGTTGATATCACGTCGGGAACAAGAAAAATCATTGGTAGCGCATGAAGAAATACCTGGCGATCTTCAAGATCAACCTGCTCAACAACCTGGCATATCCTGCAGAACTGATCACGCGGGCGCTGATGATCCTGATCTTCATGTGGATATTCTTCCAACTATGGGCAGTGGCGTTTTCCGAATCAGGCACCGGTTTCCTGAGCGGTCTCTCCCTGCGGGAGGCGATCTGGTACTTCCTGCTGGCAGAGACCCTCGAACTGGGACGTCCGCGGCTGGCCCGCCTGATCTCGGAACAGGTCAAGGATGGGTCCATCGCCTACCTGCTCAACAAGCCATATGATTTTTTGATCTATCAACTCTTCGCCGGGCTGGGAGAATCCCTGCCACGAATGGCCATGCTCTTCTTATTGGGCGGAGGGCTGGTGTGGGCAATGGCAGGACCGCCCCCGGGAATTTCAGGCTGGCCCCTGGCAGCCATCCTGCTGGCGGGAGCTTGGCTGCTGCATTTTTGTTTCAACGCGCTAATTGGGCTGGCTGCCTTTGTTTCCGAAGAAGTCGCTCCCTTTGAGTGGATCTATCAAAAATTCACCTTCGTGCTGGGGGGAATGCTCATTCCACTGGATTTTTACCCCGTTTGGCTTCAGTCAATCAGCAAAGCCCTACCCTTTGCGTACATGATGTATGCACCGGCGCGCATCTTTGTCAAACCCGAGTGGAGTCATTTCCTGCAACTACTTTCCAACCAGGCCGGGTGGCTTGTCCTGATGGGAGGACTCCTGATCCTGGCATATGCACGCGGCCTGAGAAGGTTGGCAATCAACGGCGGCTGAAGAATGATGCGTGAACTAAGGTATCTTGTTTTCCTGTGGAAGATGAACCTCTCGGCAGCGATGGAATACCGCGCGGCCTTTCTCACGCAGAGCATCGGCATGATCGTGAACGACGGTATCTATTTCATTACTTGGATGATCTTCTTCGACCGCTTTCCTTCCGTGCGTGGGTGGACGCTGACCGACATGTTCATCGCCTTTGGAATCTCTGCCTCGGCATTTGGGCTGGCAGGCATGCTCTTTGGGAATGCCTTCAACCTGGGAGAGATCATCGCCAAGGGACGGTTGGATTATTACCTCTCTCTGCCACGGCCGACCCTGCTGCATGTGCTCGCCAGCCGCATGGTACCCAGTGGAATGGGCGATTTCCTCTATGGTTTCATCAGTTACTTCGCTTCCGGACAGTTGAGCCTGGATGGGCTGGGGCGTTTTCTCGTGGGCATTCTGCTGGCAACCACGGTCTTCATCGCTTTCCTGGTGACGATCCAATCACTGGCATTCTGGCTGGGAACCGGCGGAACCTTCACAGCGCTGGCAGTCAATGCAATGATCACCTTCGCCCTTTACCCGATCACCATCTTCAACCAGGCAGCCAAAGTGGTGCTGTTCCTGGTCATCCCAGCCGCCTTCATGGGAGCGGTGCCTGCGGGGTTCGTGCAGCAATTCACCTGGTCAACCCTAGGATTGATGACACTGGGGGCGACTGGCTTCCTTTCGCTGGCAATCCTGGTGTTCCACGCCGGGCTGCGCCGCTATGAAAGCGGCTCTGCGATCCAAGTGGAAGTGTGATGACCGTAAAAATCCCCCGCAAGTACCTTGTCGTCCACCGGGCATAATGCTATAGTCACAATTATAAACACTCACCTTGCCATCCAAAGGAGGAACCATGGCGAATCCTGAACGAGGCTTCTTGTTGCACCGCCTTGACACCACCCGCGAGAGCATTGAGCAGATCCTGCCGACAATCGACCCCGACCAGGAGATCTACCCTGGCTGGACGATCAAGGAAATGCTGGCGCACATGACCGGTTGGGATGATGCGACCATCGACTCGTTGCGCGCCCATGTTGTTGGGAGACCGCCATCAGTGGATGCTATTCGAAGCCTGGACGAATACAATGAACGCACGGTGACCACCCGCCATGACCTGGAGTATGAGCAGGTGCTGCGGGAATGGCGGCTAACCCGACAGGTGCTGCGCACCCTGATCGAAAAGATCCCTGATGAAAAGTTCCTCGAACCGTTGATCGTGCCATGGGGTGAGAAAGCCACGCTTACCTTCCTGGTAGAGATGTTTCGGGAACATGAAGAAGAACATGCACAGGATATTCGCAAATGGATGGAAGATCCATCCCGCCCGCTAGGAAAAGGAGGTAACTAATGACCACAACTGTACGCTCACAGAAATTCGTCAGGGCAACCCTGGAACAGGTGTACCTTTCCTTCACCCGCTCGCTCCTGCTGCGCCAATGGCTGTGCGATTTTGCCACCGTGACACCGCGCCCGGGAGGGCGCATGTACCTGTGGTGGAACGGGGATTTCTACTCCGCCGGAGAATACCTGGCACTTGAGGAGAATAAACTCGTTCAATTTTCCTGGCGATCCCGCTCGGAACCAGATGCCAGCACGGTACTAGTTATATTGGAAGCGGTAAACGATGGCACACAGGTGACACTGGAGCACAGCGTCCCGGACGGAAAAGAGTGGGAAAAGCGCGCAGCTGGATTCAAGGCGGAATGGGATGCCACCCTGCTCAACCTGGCCTCCGTGCTGGAAACGGGATTGGATAAGCGCATTTATGACCGCCCGATGCTGGGCATCCAGATCAGCGATTTTAGCGCGGAGATCGCCAAGGCATCCGGCATCCCAGTCAGCGAGGGCGTCCGCCTGGCTGAGGCTGCGGAAGGGATGGGCGCTCATGCAGCCGGCTTGCGGCAGGATGACGTCATCGTCAGCCTGGATGGAAAAACGATCAGCAATGATTTTGGCACCCTGGCACTGGCGCTGCAAGGCAAGAAGGGTGGAGACAAGGTGGATGTGGTTTTCTACCGCGGTGCGGAAAAACACGCGGTGCTGATGGAGCTCACCCGCCGCCCGCTGCCAAACATTCCCTGGGAGCCTAGTGAACTGGCGAGACAGGTGCGGGCGAAATACGATCAAGCCTTCACCGAGTTGGAAGCCGCCTTTTCGGGCGTCAGCGAGAATGAAGCAGGTCAATGCCCCGCACCAGGCGAATGGAACGCCAAGCAAACCCTGGCACACCTGATCCATACCGAAAGGAACTGGCTGGCAAACATCGACGACTTGCTCGGTGGATATGAACGCAATGCGGATGATTTTGGCGGTAATATTTCCGCCCATATCGATGCCACCGTGACTGCATTTAACGGTGCGTCCGGGATGATAAACGAGATGAAGCGCCTGGCAGATGAGGTGGTGGCATACCTGGAGAACTTACCTGCGGATTTCGTGCAGCGCAAGGGAGACTACCTGCATGTGGGCAGCGTGATGTTGAACGGGATGCTGCCGCACACGCAATCGCATATTGAGCAGATCCGGGCTGCGATCGCGGCAGCGAAGAAGTGATCGATCCACAACAAACGAATGGCAGCTCTCATCACCGTTGTGGGTAATTCCGGGGTCGGCAAGTCCACGCTGACCCGCCTGCTGGCACAGAAAGCCGGGCTGATGACCGGACTGGAACAACACCAGGAGCGGCCTTTCCAAAAAGCATTCAAACAAACAGCCCACCAAGCCCTGGCAAACCAGGTGGATTATTTCCTTTTACGCGCCGAACAGGAAGTTGTCATCCGGAATGGGACGCAAGCCGGGATCCTGGACGGAGGCCTGGAGATGGATTTCCATGTTTTCAGCCATCTCTTCCACCAGAAAGGATATCTTTCCGGGCAGGAACTGGACCTTTTGAGGCGGTTGTATGCCACCCTGCGCCAACACCTGCCTGACCCGGATGTCTATATCCACCTGACTGCCCGTGTTGAGACGATCGCCCGTCGTTTCCTGGAAAGAGACCGCGAACTGGAGATCGCTACGCTGGAAGACCTGCCCCTCCTGGAAGCGCTCCTGGAACGCTGGCTGGAAAACGTCCCGGAAAGAAAGGTCATTCGTGTGAAGGTCGATGACGAGCCCGCCGATCACCGGTTAATCCTGCCCATTCTGATTGAGAAGATCAAACCATACCTGGAAGCCCGATGAACCTGCATTTTCGACAATTCGTTGCCCGTTATAAAGAAAGAATAACAAAGCAGAAACTACTGCTCTGCTCGCTTGCGCTGACCCTGTCCCTGCTCGCTTGCCAGTTCACAGACCTACCCTTTCCAATTCCTAATGTCACACCCAGCCGCACACCGCAGGCTCTCCAATTTCCCAAAGAAACAAGCTCACAACCAACGGTACAGTTCTCCTGGGATGCAGCACCTTTCAATTATGGCTGGGCAGACCGCGAACCCTTCCGTTTCAACCTGTCCACATTCGGGCAGGCAGCCCTTTCCGGTCTGCCGGGAGCAACAGTCTATCACCTAGCGATCCTCCTGAACGATCCTCTCCGGCAACTGCAGGGAGCAGAGGAGATACGCTACACGAATACCGAGGTAATTCCACTTGAAGAGATCGACATCGCCCTGTTCCCGGAACTTCTTGGCGGGAAAATGACCATCCTGGAGACCCAACTCGATGGGCATCCCATCACACCCATCATCGAGGGTTGGTTGATGCGCCTGCCCTTGACCCATCCACTCGAGCCTGGGCAGGCAGTGACCCTGCGCATCCTGTTCGAGGTGGAGATCCCCAGCGGAGGCGGAGATTATTATTACGGCATCTTCGGCTACAACAGCGGGATCCTCTCGCTTGCGCATGCCTACCCCACCGTGCTGGTATACAACCAGGAAGGCTGGAACAACCAGGTTCCCGACCTGGATGGCGATCCACTGTTCGCAGACACCAGTTTCTACCTGGTGTCCGTGGATGCCCCCGCCAACTTAGTGGTTGTATCTGCCGGGATCGAATTGGAACGCAGTGAAACCGGGGGCAAGCAGCAAATCCTGATCGCCAATGGACCGGCGCGCGATTTTTACCTGGCAGCCAGTTCGAACTGGGTAAAGCAGAGCCAGGTCATCGGTGAAGTGACGGTCAACACTTATGCCCCGGCGGGAGAACAGGAAGCGGAGAATGCGCTGAATTTCGGAGTTGCAGTAATTGATACTTTCAGCCAGCGCTACGGGGCGTATCCCTACACCGAATTCGATATCGCCCCGATCATCACCTCAGCGGGAGGCGTGGAATACCCGGGAATGACCTCCATCGCCCAGGATGCTTTTGGCTGGGGAAGCTTTTTAGAGACCATCATTGTGCATGAGGCTGCCCACATGTGGTTCTACAACCTGGTGGGCAATGACACTCTCGACCAGCCCTGGCTGGACGAATCGCTGGCGCAGTTTGCAACCTGGCAATATTATCTTGACCAGTATGGCGCGGGCGAAGCCGAATCCTACCTGCAATATGATCTCCAATCCAACTGGGATATGGCAGCTGATCCCAATACTCCGATCGGATTGCCGGTCAGCGCCTACCCCGGGTATGAATATGTCTCAATCATCTATGGACGTGGCGCATTCTTTTTCCTGGCGCTCCGTGATACCATGGGAATCGAGACATTCGATGCATTCATGCGTGCCTATGTGCAGCAGTATTCCTGGGGAATCGCCACCACGGAGGGATTCAAGACACTTGCCGAAAGTTTTTGCAACTGCAACCTGACCCCGCTTTTTGACGAATGGGTCTATCCATGAGAAGATATCCAATCTCCGGCATGCTACTACTCGTGTGCATGGTAACCAGCTGCATCCCACAAGGATCCGGGAGCACGACAGACCTACCAGAGGAATCCCCAAGCAGAACCCTTCCAGCCACACAGAGATTGCCAGAATCCACAGGGGATGGTCCAACGCTGGGTGGGTGCCCGCTATTCCCGGCAGACAATTTCTGGAATACCCCCGTTGACTGGCTTCCCGTCCATGCGCGCTCGGAAGTTTGGGGGCGAAGCATAGGAGAGAATACGGGACTGCACATGGATTTCGGCTCCGGGGATTGGGATGGCGGTCCGATCGGGATCCCATACAACCTTGCGGATGCCAATGTGCGCTCCTTCCAATTCGATTTCTACTACCCGGAAGAGTCCGATGCTGGCCCCTACCCCATCCCAGAGGATTACCAACGCGAATGGGGCAGCGACCACCACATCCTGGTGGTGGATACAGCGGAGTGCATCTTGTATGAAATCTACGATGCCAGCGATGCAGATGGAAACTGGTCGGCAGGCTCCGGCGCTATATGGGAACTGACCTCGAATGCGCTACGTCCGGCGGGTTGGACATCAGCGGATGCCGCCGGGCTGCCGATACTGCCAGGCCTGGTGCGCTTTGATGAGGTGGCTGCTGGTGAGATCAAACATGCGCTGCGCTTCACAGCCAGCCAGACGAATGGCTACATCTGGCCAGCGAGGCATTTGACCTCGAATGATGACCCTAACATCCCACCCATGGGAGCGCGTTTCCGCTTGAGGGTAGAATTCGACATGACTCCCTTCCCAGCGGAAATGCAAGTGTTGCTGCGCGCCATGCAGGTTTATGGAATTGTCCTGGCTGATAACGGCGCTGACTGGTATCTCTCCGGGGCACCAGACCCGCGCTGGGATAACGAGATGCTCCACCTGCTGGACGTGGTGAGCGGGGACGACTTTGAAGCGGTGGATACATCAATCCTGATGGTGGATCCCAATTCAGGGCAGGCAAGGCAACCCTAGGATACAGAAACGTATGCCAATACTCCGGTTTTGCCTATTCGTGCTATACTTTAAAAAATCATTCCAGAGGAGATGAAGATGATCCATATTGATGGCAGTTTTAACAGCGTGCGCGGGACGGTCATTTATCAACAATCCTGGGTGCCCGAGGGAGAGGTGAAGGGGGTATTAGTGATCGTACATGGGCTGGGAGAGCACAGCGGACGGTATACCAATGTGGTCAACCGGTTCGTACCGCTGGGGTATGCCGTGTATGGCTTTGACCATATTGGACATGGAAAATCGGATGGCGACCGCGAGATGGTGAAAGAATTCAAGGATTTCTTTGAGCCATTGTCCACTTATGTGAAGGAGATCAAGAAATGGCAGCCGGGCAAGCCGATCTTCCTCTACGGACACAGCATGGGCGGCTTGATCTCCTGCAATTACCTGATCGACCACCAGGAAGAGTTCACAGGAGCGATCATCTCTGCGGCGCTGGTCAGAGTGCCGGCAAATATCACCCCGATGACCGTCACACTGGGAAAAGTTTTCTCTGCCATTGCTCCAAAAGCCGGGCTGGTACCGCTGGACGCCGCAGGAGTCTCACGTGACCCGGAAGTTGTGAAAGCTTATGTGAACGATCCGCTGGTCTTTCAAGGCAAAACTCCGGCGCGGCTGGCGGCTGAGATGTTGAAAGCAATGCAGCGCCTCACGGCGGAAGCAAACCGGATCAGCCTGCCCATTTTCATCCTGCAGGGTACCGAGGACAAGTTAGTTGACCCGGGTGATGCCAAGGTGCTGTATGACAAGGTATCATCGAAAGACAAGACACTCAAGATCTATCCAGGTTTTTTCCACGAGAGCCACAACGACCCGGAACGGGAAATGATGTTTAAAGATGTAGAAGCCTGGCTACTTGAGTTTAGAGTAGTGAACTAAGCGCCACAGAGGCGCTAACGAAAAACCTGAACTTTAACAACCGATGCAGTCAATCAGAACGTGATTATGGGCTCGCAGTGGCTGGATTTTGCCTTGTTTTGGCCTTTTTGATCACA
>JBGSVI010000092.1:0-38986 GCA_041753035.1 Anaerolineales bacterium
AAAGGATAGGGCTGGGGAGAAGAGTTCCTGGAAGGGTGGATGGTGTTGGTGTGGATGGGTTCGCACTGGCAGGCATGCAGGATGTCATCAGGACGAATAGAAGCAATCCAATGATAGTTTTCTTGAACATAGCAGTGCTTATAATTGAGAAGCATGCCAGTGTCAATGCTTGCCAATCCATCCTTGCCATGATAAACTACCTTTGCAAACGCCCCCAGGGCGTTATTTTATGTGATATGCGCACAGTTTTTTGGGAATCGGGTGCACTCAAATTGATCGATCAGCGCCGCCTGCCCGGGGCATTGGTCGTTGTTTCCTTAAATACCTATCAAGAAGTTGCTGAGGCGATCAGGAACATGACAGTTCGTGGTGCCCCGGCGATTGGTGCAGCAGCTGCATTCGGGATGGCACTGGCTGCCCAGCATTCTCAAGCACAGACCCACGCGCAATTAAAACGGGACCTCGACCTTGCTGAACAAGGGTTGGTTATTTCTCGTCCAACAGCGATCAACTTGGCTTGGGCGCTGAAGAGAATAATGCGTGTAGTAAGAGATGCTAAAGATTCAGTTTCGGAAACCAAGGAACGTATCATGGCAGAAGCCCAGTCCATTGCGGATGAGGACGTGGAAGTGAACAAGCGCATGGGCAGGCATGGTTCCGCCCTTATTGACGATGGGGATACCATCATCCATCATTGCAACACTGGCGCGCTGGCCGTGGTGGATTGGGGCACTGCCTTGGGGGTGATCCGTACAGCACACGAGGAAGGAAAGCGTATTCATGTTCTTGTCGATGAAACCCGCCCGCGCCTGCAGGGTGCTCGGTTGACATCTTGGGAACTGGCTCAGTACGGCATTTCACATGAGATTATCTCGGATAATATGGCAGGCTTTTTTTTGTACAGTGGACAAGCGCAGAAGGTCTTGTTCGGTGCAGATCGAATCGCTGCCAATGGTGATATTGCCAATAAGATCGGCACTTACATGCTGGCCCTGGCTGCGCACGATAATCACGTTCCAGTGTATTCGGTGGCGCCCATTTCAACGATCGACCTGTCGATCAAGGATGGAAGCTCGATTCCCATCGAGGAGCGTGACCCGGAGGAAGTACTTGGCATTCAATTCCATGGTGAACAAGTGGTACCAACTGGAGCGAAAGCTCGTAATCCCGCTTTTGATGTAACCCCTAACCGATTGATCACTGCGATCGTAACCGAGAATGGGATCATTAAACATCCTTACACCGAAACCCTTCCCAGGTGTGTAAACCCTTGATGAAGAACTTGCAAATAGGACTATTGACATGGATATCTTGATCACTGGATCTGTCGCCTTCGATTACCTGATGACCTTCCCGGGTTATTTCAAGGACCAGATTTTACCTGAACGTCTCGAAAAGATCAGCTTGTCCTTTCTTGTCGATGGGATGTCACGGCAGCGTGGTGGTGTAGCGCCTAACATAGCATACACCATGGCTTTACTAGGACAGCGTCCGCGCGTGATGGCGACAGTGGGTGAAGACTTTTTGGAGTATCGCGCCTGGTTGGACAAGTCCGGCGTGGACACGATGTTGATGGAAGTAGTACCCGGCTTGTTCACGGCATCTTTCTTCGCCACGACTGACCGAGCTAATGCTCAAATTGCCTCGTTCTATCCAGGCGCTATGGGTGTTGCAGCCAATCAGAGCCTGGCGGAAGTAGCCCAACGACCGGATCTGGTGGTCATTTCTCCGAATGCTCCCGATGCCATGACAAAATTCTGCGCAGAGTGTCGCTCACTTTCACTCTCTTACCTGTACGACCCATCCCAGCAGATCCTGCGCTTGGAAGGATCTGAACTGGCTCGCGATATGGATGGCGCAAAAATCCTTTGCGTCAATGATTATGAATTTGACCTGGTCTCGAAGAAAACGGGCTGGAACCTGGCGCAAACCCTTGGACATGTGCAGGTATTGGTGGTGACCCGCGGAAAAGATGGCGCTTCGATCTATACCGGCAATACAGAATTATTCATTCCTACAGTTCCTGAGCGCCAGGTGGTGGATCCAACTGGCGTGGGTGATGCATTCCGCGGTGGTTTCTTGGCCGGATACGCTCATGGTTTTGATCTGGAGCTATGCGGAAAGATTGGCTCATTAGCCGCGGTGTATTGTTTGGAGGAGAAAGGTACACAGACTCATACTTACACGCTTCCCGAATTTATTATACGGTTCCGGGAGCACTTTACTGATCAGGGCCGTTTAAATGATATGGAATAAGAACAAGAGGATTTATTTGATCCTCTTGCTGGTTTCCCGTAGTGAAAATCGAAGGAATTTTATGAAAAGGAGTTCAACATGAGCAATTCTGATATTAAAGATAAGAACCTTGCAGAAGGTGGTAGGCGGCGGATTGAGTGGGCAGAACGCGAGATGCCTGTATTACGCCAGATCAGCGAGCGGTTTGCCAAGGAAAAGCCCCTCAAGGGTGTTCGTCTCTCGGCCTGTCTCCATGTCACCACCGAGACTGCCAACTTGGCGCGTGCCTTGGTGGCCGGGGGAGCAGACCTTGTCCTGACGGCATCCAACCCGCTATCCACACAGGATGATGTGGCAGCCGCCCTGGTCAATATCTATGAAGTCCCAACCTTTGCGATCAAGGGTGAAGATAATGTGACCTATTACCGGCATATCGGTGCTGCATTGGATCATAAGCCACATATAACCATGGATGATGGTGCAGACTTGGTTTCTACCATCCATAAAGACCGCCGCGAGCTGTTACCTACCATAATTGGCGGTACTGAAGAGACCACCACTGGTGTGATCCGTCTGCGTGCCATGGCCGCTGACGGGATGCTTCAATTCCCAGTGATCGCAGTGAACGACGCCATGACCAAACACTTCTTTGATAATCGGTATGGCACAGGTCAGTCCACGATCGATGGTATCATCCGCGCAACGAATGTTCTACTGGCGGGGAAACGCTTTGTTGTTGCCGGTTATGGCTGGTGTGGACGCGGCCTGGCTTCCCGGGCGCGCGGGATGGGTTCCTTGGTCATTGTCACAGAGGTTGACCCACTAAAAGCGCTAGAAGCCACCATGGACGGGTTTGAAGTGATGCCGATGATGGAGGCAGCGAAAATTGGGGATATCTTCTGCACCGTGACCGGCGACATCAACGTGATCGATACACACCACTTTGAGGTGATGAAAGACGGTGCGATCGTGGCAAATTCCGGCCATTTCAATGTTGAGATCAATATCCCGGGCTTGGCGAAATTGTCCAAAGGAGCCCCGAAGCTTGTGCGCCCATTCGTCGATCAATATGAAACCAGGGATGGTCGCAAGATCAATATATTGGGTGATGGTCGGTTGATCAATCTGGCTTCTGCCGAAGGCCACCCGGCTTCAGTAATGGACATGTCTTTTGCCAATCAAGCATTGGCTGCCGAGTACATGGTCAAGAATGCTTCTGTTCTTGAGAAACGAGTGTATACTGTTCCGCCGGAAGTGGACGCTGAGATTGCACGCATTAAACTGGCAGCTATGGGAGTTAAGATCGACACATTGACCGTAGAACAGGTTAAGTATCTGAATTCGTGGGAAGAGGGCACATAAAGTGCCTGCGTAGATCAAATTTGATGAACTGATATCCGCCTCATGGGCGATTTTCCCGTGAGGCGGATATCAGTTCATAAGCATTATTCCTTGAACGGTAGCATTTTGGTAGCGGGGCGATAGGTTGTTTTTGGGGTCTGCGGGTATCATCAACCTGAAAGGTCTCCTATGCTTTCTAAACTTCGCGAACCTTTTAGCGGACTCTCCCACCTGGGCGGAGCGATAGCTGCTTTTTTAGGCCAAGTTGCTTTGCTGAGCCTCGCCTGGGGTGGGACAGCTAAAGTCGTCTCGGTCATCATTTATGGTCTTTGCCTTATGGCTTTGTTCTCCGCCAGTGCCAGTTATCACTTGGCGAAGGGAAAACCAGCCACCCTGCAGATATTGCGAAAAATTGATCATTCCGCCATCTTCCTGCTCATTGCTGGGACGTATACCCCTTTTTGCATGATCGCGTTCACTGGCTTCTTCCGTTGGGGACTATTGACGCTTATCTGGGCGATCGCCCTGGCAGGTATCGCGGTAAAGGTGTTCTATTTGGGCGCACCGCGCTGGTTAAATGCGGGTATGTATGTGCTGATGGGATGGTTGTGCGTACTGGCCGCGCCGCAGATGCCGACTGTGTTGCCGTCTGCGGCGATGGCATGGTTGATTATCGGAGGTGTCACATATACCCTTGGAGCCGTGGTCTATGCAGCGAAACTGTTCAACTTTCTACCAGGGAAATTCGGCTTTCATGAGGTCTGGCACATATTTGTCTTGCTGGGTGCGTTGGCGCATTTTCTATCGATCATGTTTCTGCTTTCTGCGCCTGCGGTACGATGATAAGGAAATGGGAGATCGATAGAGCAGGTGTTTCCAGACATTGGGACTGCATCAACGCTTCAGAAAACCTGCTCAAATATTTTACAGATCGAATGGTTGAAGTGAGTTCATAACTTCAGCCGCTTCTTTTTTTCCTCATAATCACTATAACCACCGATATATTCCTTAACCTTTCCGCTCTCCAATGCCAGGATGCGGTTGACAGTCCGGTCGAGGAAATAGCGGTCATGTGAGATTACCAATACGGTTCCCACGAAATCTTCAAGTGCGTTTTCCAACACTTCCGCTGATGCAATGTCCAGGTTATTCGTTGGCTCATCGAGTAGCAGGAAGTTTGCTCCCGAAAGGACAAGCAATGCTAATTGCAGGCGGCTGCGTTCCCCACCCGAGAGGGTCTGAATTTTCTCGCTGGCTTGTTTGTAGGGAAACAAGTAGCGCAATAGGAATGCTACAGCATTGGACTCGCTCATATGGGCCGCCCGCCTTACAGTGTCGATCAGGGTCATCTCCAGGTTGAGTGTCTCGTGCTCTTGGGCGTAATACCCAATTTTGACACTCGGCCCAATCTTGATCTCTCCCGCGTCCGGGATTTCGCTGCCGAGGATAAGCCGCAGAAGAACAGACTTACCGGCACCGTTTGGACCGATCAGCCCGACGCGTTCCCCGTGGCGAAGCATCAGGCTGATGTCAGTAAATAACGGACGGGCGTAGGATTTTTGCACATTGGCAATCTCAAGAACTTGGTTCGAGCCGCGCCACCCATTAAGTTCCAGGCCTATCCGACGACGTTCCCCGGAAGGACGATCGAGGTGTTCGACTCTTTCTATCCGTGTCTCCATGGAGCGGACACGGCTGGCAAACTTGTCACTGACCTGCACCCAGAGTCGATAGCGTTTCAGCGCCATCTCCATGCGGGCAATGGCGCGTTCTTGGATCTGGAAGAGTTCCTCGGCACGGGCTATTTTTTCCTGTTTATCGAGAATGAAGTCGGTGTAGTTCCCTGTGAATGAGGTTATGCGCCCTTCTTCGATCTCCGTAATGTGGGTGACGACTGAGTCCAACAGGTAACGATCGTGCGAGACCAGTACCACCGCGCCTGGATATTCACGGATGAGTTTCTCGAGGAAGGCTTTTCCGGGCAGATCGAGATGATTGTCGGGTTCATCCAACAGAAGTACGTCAGGTCGATTTAGCAGAAGGCGTGCAAGCCCGATTAACTTCTTCTGCCCTCCTGAAAGAACACCGACTGGATTGGTGAAATCAGCTTCAGGGAGGCCCAATCCCCGCAAGAGAATGCGTACCTGCTCAGGGTATGTGTCTCCTCCCAGGGACTCGTACTCTTCCAGGTTCTTGGCATGCATGTCCAGGATCCGAGTGAGAGCGGCATCATTTTCATACACAGATGGATTGCCGAGACTGGATTCAAGGTCAGCCAGCGAATTCTTCAGTTCAGAGACCCTTGGGTTGCCGTCCAAGGCCAACTGAAAAGCTTGCACTTCGGGGTTGAACTCAGGCTGCTGGGGCAGGTAACCCACTGTAAGGCCCCGGGCGTGAACGACATTTCCACCTGGTTCAGCGGATAATTCCCCTATGATCAATTTGAACAGAGACGATTTTCCCGCGCCGTTGAGGCCAACCAGGCCGATCTTCTGATCATTCTGGATCTCCCAGGTGAGGTCACGGAATATTGTCTTTGAACCCAGGATAAGGGTGATATGGTCGAGGCTGATGGATATCATGTTGTCTCCGATCGTATCAATACAAACTGCCGCAGGGCACCTGCGGCAGTTTTGGATGATAACCAGAAAGAATGATTTACTGAAGTGAACTCAACGAGCTGCAGGCGCGATTCGATAAGGTGGAGATGAACGAAAAACCGCTAACCACCATGATCGAAAGTAGGGACTTGCCGGGATCCGAATGGAACATAACGGGTGTTATTATATCATGGGAATTATCTTAACCCTTGCCTCTACCCAAAACCGATACAATCTGATAAGATAACTAGCGCACAACATGCCAGATACAATGCGGATGCCGTAACCTCGGTCTCTACACCGGGGTTTTTGTATGCTAAAGTGAGATGCTATGATTATTGAAAGAACAAACCTGAGAAATATTGCCATCATTGCTCATGTTGATCATGGGAAAACCACTCTTGTGGACGGATTATTGCGCCAGTCGCATACGTTCCGCGCAAATCAACAAGTAATGGAGCGCGTGATGGACTCTAATGACCTGGAGCGTGAACGTGGGATTACGATCCTGGCAAAGAACACTGCAATTGTCATCCCGGATCCAGTGACCGGGGAAACAGTGAAGATCAACATCGTGGATACCCCCGGACATTCTGACTTTGGTGGCGAAGTGGAACGGGTGATGAACATGGTGGATGGTGTTCTTCTCCTTGTGGATGCTGCAGAAGGTCCTATGCCCCAGACCCGTTTTGTTTTGAAAAAAGCACTCGAAATGGGCCATAAAGCAGTAGTCGTGGTCAACAAGGTAGATCGCAAAGACGCAGAACCGGAACGTGTCCTCAACCAGACGTTCGATCTTTTCATTGAACTTGGAGCCACAGACGAACAGGCTGAATTCCCGATCATCTATGCCCAGGCAACCAGTGGTCAGGCTGGAATGACTCCTGCCTTGGGTCCCGATCTTCAGCCGTTATTCGAGGCTATCTTGCGCCACATTCCCGCGCCAAAAGTGGATGTGGACGCACCTCTCCAAATATTGGTGACAACGCTTGGCTATGATGATTATCGCGGCGTGACCGCTCTTGGTCGGATATTTGCGGGTCGCATCAAAGTTGGCCAGCCCCTGGCACGCCTGACTCTCAGCGGTGAAAAACTGCCTGAACGTGCACGTTATTTATATATCCATCAAGGGTTGGAGAAGGTGGAGGTGGAAGAGGCTGAGGCCGGAGAAATTGTCTCTCTGGCAGGTCTGGAGGCTGTTGCCATTGGGGATACCCTGGCTGATCCTGAAAACCCAATTGCCTTACCGCGTATCCAGGTTGAAGAGCCAACCGTGCGCATGAATTTTGGAGTTAATACCTCCCCCTTTACCGGAAGAGAGGGCAAGTGGGGTACATCTAGGAAGATCCGGGAGCGCTTGTACGAGGAGTTGCGCACCAATGTGGCATTGCGCGTGGAAGACACCGATACTGCCGACACTTTCTCGGTTTCGGGCAGGGGCGAATTGCACCTGGGCATCTTGATCGAAACGATGCGCCGTGAAGGGTACGAATTCCAGGTCTCCAAGCCCGAAGTGATCTTCCATAAAGCTGAGGATGGAACCGTACTGGAACCCTATGAAGAAGTCCATATCGAAACCAGCTCCGAAACGGTTGGTGTTGTCGTGGAAATGCTGGGAACACGGCGGGGTCGAATGGTGGATATGCACGATACTGGTCAGGGAACCGTCCGGCTCGTTTACATCGTTCCTACCCGGGGACTGCTCGGTTTTCGATACCAGTTCCTGACCGCAACCCGCGGTGAGGGTGTAATGCACACGATTCTCCATGGTTATGACGAAATGGCAGGAGCCATTCGAAGTCGTACAACAGCATCCATCGTCGCCTGGGAGAGCGGAACTTCCACCACATATGCCCTCAAATCTGCAGAGGAGCGCGGCACTATGTTCATTGAACCAGGAGTGGAAGTCTATGAGGGGATGGTGATTGGTGAAACGAACAAGAGCATGGAAGTCCCCTTCAATATCTGCCGGAAGAAGCACCTGACCAATATTCGTTCTGCGCGTGGTGAAATGGAGATCCGCCTGACCCCTCCGCGTAATATGAGCCTGGATGAAGCCATCGAATACCTGTCGGAAGACGAACTACTTGAGATTACCCCGCTTTCTTTCCGCATCCGCAAACGGATACTCAATACCGATGACCGAGGAAAATACCAGAAGAAGATCAAGGAAGACCTGGAAGAGTGATCTTCCAGATCAACCCTTAACCCTGACTACTTTCCCCGTGGTCATCTTTTCAAGCTCAGTAGGGGTGAGTTCAAAAACAGCATTGGGTGTTCCAGCGGCTGCCCAAAGCGACGAGTACTGAAGGAAATCCTCGTCTATATAGGTCTCCAGTCGTGTTATATGCGCCAGTGGCGGTACGCCACCTATGGAAAAACCAGTAGTGGCGCGAACGTATTCGGCATCCGCGCGTTTAATCTGCTCTCCTGCATACCCCGCAAGTAGGGATTCGTCCACCCGGTTGCTTCCACTGGTAAGTACAAGGATGGGTTTTTCGCTATTCTGCCCTGCAAAGACCAGCGATTTCACGATCTGACCCAATAGACAACCAACTCTTTCAGCAGCATCCTGAGCAGTACGGGTGCTTTCCGAGAATTCGACCACTATATTTGGATATCCAGCATTGTGCAGCGCTGCTTGTATTTTTTGTGCACTGGGGCTGAGGATATTATTTATCACAAGGTTAATTATACTGGATTCGAACCTGTGCAAACGGGAATATCCCGATCATCAATAATATATTAGAATAATATCATAAATATTGACTTTTTATTTCTTATTTGCTACAATGATGCCTGACTGATAAAAGGAGTAATTATGTCCGAGTTGGTTATTTCGAATCTCCATGTTAGTGTTGGAACTAAGGAGATCCTTAAGGGCTTTAATCTCACTGTGAAGCAAGGCGAGGTTCATGCACTTATGGGTCCGAATGGAACTGGAAAATCCACCCTTGCCTACGCATTGATGGGTCATCCTTCTTACACCGTCACTGCTGGAGAGGTTTGGTTCAAAGGGATGAATGTACTCGAGTTGGGCGTGGATGAACGATCACGCCAGGGGCTGTTCCTTGCCTTCCAGTATCCTGTAGCCATTCCCGGGGTAACCGTGGCAAATTTCTTGCGTGCGGCCATCAACTCGCGTCGGCGTGAAGCAAACCCGGAAGATAAAGGAATCCCGATCCCCGAGTTTCGTAAGATGCTGAAGGGGCAAATGGAACTCTTGAAAATGGACCAGAGTGTTGCCGGGCGATACATAAACGATGGTTTTTCTGGAGGCGAAAAAAAGCGTGCCGAGATCTTGCAGATGGCAACGTTAAAACCTGAGATTGCCATCCTGGATGAGACAGACTCCGGTCTTGATATTGATGCCCTGCGCATCGTTTCGGAAGGTGTCAATGCCCTTTCCGGCCCTGACTTGGGGGTGCTCATCATCACCCATTACCAGCGGTTGCTGAATTACATCAAGCCTCAATTTATTCATATCATGCTGGGTGGCCGGATCGTTGAATCCGGTGGACCTGATCTCGCGCTGCATTTGGAGGAACAGGGGTATGACTGGGTGCGAGAAAAATATGTGGAAGTACTTGAATAGCAGGTATCAGCCTGGAGAAAAATGAGCACTGACGAAAAGATACTTGAAGAAATCGGTGATTATAAATATGGTTTCCATGACCCGGAGAATTATGTATTTAAGTCCCAGAAGGGTTTGAGCAGGGAGGTAGTTGAGAATATTTCACAGATGAAAGGGGAGCCGCAATGGATGCTCGAATTTCGCCTGAAGGCCCTGAAACATTACACGTCGCGCCCAATGCCGCAGTGGGGGCCAGATATTTCTGGCTTGGATCTGGATGACATATTCTATTATGTGAGACCGACCGAGGAATCGACCAATTCTTGGGAAGATGTCCCCGATGATATAAAGAATACATTTGAGAAACTTGGTATCCCCGAAGCAGAGCGCAAGTTCCTGGCTGGGGTTGGGGCGCAATATGAGTCTGAGATGGTGTATCACTCCATCCTGGAGCACCTTTCGAAACAGGGTGTCATTTTTCTCTCCATTGAAGACGGCCTGCGCCAATATCCGGACCTTTTCCGAGAGTATTTTGGCACGGTTATTCCCATAGAAGATAATAAGTTTGCTGCGCTCAACTCTGCAGTCTGGTCTGGCGGTTCCTTCGTTTACATCCCCAAAGGCGTGAAGGTGGATTTACCTTTGCAGGCCTATTTTCGATTGAATACAGCGAATGTGGGGCAATTTGAGCGTTCTCTGATCATTGTGGACGAAGGCGCCCAGGTGCACTACGTGGAAGGGTGTACTGCCCCTCAGTACACCAGCAACTCATTTCATTCCGGTGTCATCGAGATCATTGTAAAACGAGGCGCACGATCTCGCTACACTACCATTCAGAACTGGTCCACCAACGTTTATAATCTTGTCACTCAACGGGCCAAGATATTCGAGAACGGGACACACGAATGGGTGGATGCAAACCTCGGCTCTAAGGTTACGATGAAATACCCGTCTTGTTACCTGATGGAGCCAGGTGCACATGGCGAAATGCTCTCAATGGCCTTTGCCGGTCCAGGGCAGGTTCAGGATGCCGGCTCGAAAATGGTTCACTTTGCGCCAAATACAACCAGCAAGATCGTTTCCAAGTCTATTTCCAGGGGAGGCGGGCGGGCATCTTATCGCGGCTTGCTCAAAGTGCACAAGGGGTGCAAGGGAGTACGCTCCAGTGCTAATTGCGATGCTCTTCTGCTGGATCCTCGATCGCGTTCAGATACCTACCCCTACATCGAGATCGATGAAGACGATGTTTCCATCGGGCATGAAGCCTCAGTCTCAAAGGTTGGTGAGGAGCAGCTTTTTTACCTGATGAGCCGTGGGCTGACCCAGGAAGAGGCCACGACCATGGTGGTTTCTGGGTTCATTGAGCCGCTGGTGAAAGAGTTGCCGATGGAATACGCAGTGGAGATGAATCGCTTGATCCAACTTCAAATGGAAGGATCGGTGGGTTGAAATGGATAAGCCCTCCCGCATTATTATATCCTCCAAGCAATCAAATCGAGCAGCATCTTTACCCGGAGCATTTATCTTTTCGGCAAAGGATATTCCTGTTGGAACATCATCAAAATACAGGCAGGATGCATGGGATATCTATGCCCGTCTGGCATTCCCATCTGTCGGCGATGATGCATGGCGCCGCACGGACCTTCGCAGTCTGCCCGCTGACCAGTTTCACCTGCCTTCGCCGGGAGATAAAAGGGATTTACCTCCAGTGCCGAAGGGGTTGCAGAAACCACTGGTGTCAAGCAGGCACGGCGGAAGGGTAATCCTTACCCCCTGGGGTACTCAAGCCGAGCTTGATCCGCAGCTTGAACGCATGGGGGTCATCTTCACCGACTTGGTAACCGCGGAGATCAAGCATCCGGAATTGGTCAAAGCCATGGCTGGACAGATCGTTCGTGCCGAGGAAGGAAAATTTGCCGCTCTGGCATCTACCTTGGCGCAAACGGGTATAGTGCTCTATGTTCCCAAGGGGATCAATATTGCACAGCCGCTGCAAAGTATCCACTGGAGTCCCGGAGCCGACCTCGCGCATATTTCGCATATCCTTGTATGGGTGGATGAAGGTGCATCTGTCACATATAGCCACGAATCTTCTTCGCCTAACCAGAAGGCTACTTCTCTGAATACAGGGATCGTTGAGATCAGGGTTGGTTCTGGCGCGAATTTGCAGTTCATCGAGATGCAAACATTGGGCAACAATGCGTGGAATTTTGGGCATGAACGCATACGTGTGGAGAAGAACGGAAATCTGGAATGGGTCATTGGCGCAGTCGGTTCACGCTTGACTAAGAATTTTTCTGAAGTGGATCTGGTGGGGGAAGGCGCAACGGCTAAAGTGTCCGGATTCTATTTCACGGATGGGGATCAGCACCTGGATTATGATACGCAGCAAAATCACCTCGTACCGAATACCTCATCCGATCTACTCTTCAAGGGAGCTCTGTGTGGGAAGAGCAGGTCGATCTGGCAGGGAATGATCTATGTTGCCCCTGGAGCACAGAAGACCGATGGGTACCAGGCGAACCGCAACCTGGTCCTAAGCTCCGATTCCCGTGCGGATAGCATTCCCGGCCTGGAAATCCTGGCGGACGATGTGCGCTGTACTCATGGAGCTACCGTGGGCAAACTGGATGATGAACCGTTATTCTATCTGCAATCCCGGGGCATTCCCCGGCAAGTTGCAGAACAGATGCTAGTTGAAGGATTCTTCGATCCGATCATGCAGCGCATCCCTTTTCCAGGTGTGCGCGAACGCTTTCAACAGGTGATTTCACGAAAAATGAGAACTGCCAGGAATTAACCGACTATGTGGGCTTGCATTTTCTTCCATATAGCGCGAGAATAGGCCGCTCACATTTACATATTCTGGACGAATAATGACTGTTTTATAGAGGCCCAATGACTGTTACTTACATGCGCGCACCCATCATCGATCATAATTTTGAAGTTGGGGAAACTGTTGAGGTTTTCTGTGACCACGAGAAGAACAAGGATCGTGTCCGAGGTTGGATCAAGGGGATTGTTGTCCAGGTGGATAACAAAATGATCGCGGTCCAGTTCCGTTCCAACGTATTCCTTACCGATGGCTGGATGGTGCCTGATAAGATCCTGTGGTACCCCGTAACTTCTGAACACCTGCGCCCACTGGGATCTGGGCGCAAAGCCGGGCGTAAAGAGATTTTGGAATATTGATGGCTCTGGATTTTTCTTCCCTGCGCCAGGACTTCCCCATTCTTAGGCGGGAAATTCGCCCGGGAGTGCCCCTCATCTACTTGGATTCCACCGCGACTGCCCAGAAGCCATGCGCAGTGATCGATGCGATGGATATTTATTACCGCACGTGTAATGCGAATATCCATCGTGGTGTGCATACCCTGGCGGAAGAATCTACACTGCTTTATGAACAAGCACGCGACAAGGTGGCGCATTTTATTAACGCGCCTTCAAGCAGACAGGTTATTTTCACGCGGAATGCCACTGAGGCGATCAATCTTGTTGTTAATTCCTGGGGGCGCGTGAACCTGAAGAAAGGTGACCTGGTGGTTTTGACCGAGATGGAACACCATTCCAACTTGGTCCCCTGGCAGATCCTTTCTGCAGAACTGGGTTTCGAACTGGGCTTTGTAACGGTTACGACCGATGGCCTGCTCGACCTTGATCATTATCGGACTCTTCTGGCTGAAAATCCCAAGGCAGTCGCCTTCACCGGGATGTCCAATGTTCTTGGCACGATCAATCCTGTAGCGGAGATGACACAATTAGCGCATGCTGCAGGCGCTGTAGTTCTGGTGGACGGTGCTCAATCTGTACCGCACTTGTCGGTCGATGTCCAGGCCTGGGATGTGGATTTCATGGTCTTCTCGGCGCATAAAATGCTCGGTCCAACTGGCATTGGAGTGCTATACGGGAAACTGCCCCTGCTCGAGCACATGCCTCCTTTCCTGGGTGGAGGAGACATGATCAAGACCGTTCATCTGCGCTCCTTTGTGCCCAATGAATTGCCACACAAGTTTGAAGCTGGCACGCCTGCGATCGCCGAGGCGGTTGGTTTTGGGGCGGCAATCGATTACCTCGAAATGGTGGGCATGGAGCGTATTGCTGCGCATGAGCAAGATATGATTGCTTATGCCCTTGAGAGGCTAGAGGAAGTACCTGGTTTGACTGTTCTTGGTCCCGTAGCGAAGCAAAAAGGAGGCGTGGCTGCTTTTACGCTAAAAGGCATTCATCCACACGATGTTGCTCAGATCCTGGATGGAGACGGGATTGCCGTTCGCGCCGGTCACCATTGTGCCCAGCCGTTACACGAGAAGTTCGAGATCCCTGCAACAACGCGCGCCAGCTTCTATCTCTACTCTACGAAAGAGGAAGTAAATAGGCTTATTGATGGCTTATACAGGGTAAAGAAGGTTTTTGGCGAGTGATTATTGATTGGAAAATTCCTGATGGAAGATCTTTATCGCGAAATCATCATTGACCACTATAAGAACCCTCAATATCGCGGGCACCTGGATCCCAGCGACATTCACTTTGAAGATGATAATCCGCTCTGTGGCGATCATATCGAGATCACCCTTCAACTCGATACAGATGGGAAGGTGGCGGATGGGCGATTTGACGGAAAGGGCTGTGCCATTTCACAAGCGTCCGCCGACTTGTTGATCGAATCGATCATAGGCAAATCTATTGAGGATGTAAAGAAATTGACCAAGCAGGACTTGCTTGATCTCCTCGGGATTGAACTCGGCCCGGTGCGCCTGAAATGTGCTCTGCTTTCTCTAAAAGTGCTCAAGGCAGGAATCTATGGGGTAAGCGGCGATAAGAGCAATCTGGATGAGTAGTATTCTTGCACTATCTATAATGTAGTGGACAAAAAACATGTTCAATTACTCTACACTTGAACCCAGCCAATTGGAATATATTCCGGTTGCACCAGTTGAAGCACTGCCCGTTGGTGAGCGCCTTTTTTTTGAACTGGATGGATCTGCGATTGTGATTTTTAACCTGGCTGGGAAGCTTTTTGCCATCGGCGACGTCTGTACCCACGATAACGGCCCCCTTGGGGACGGTGAAGTGGACCAATTCGAAGTGGTTTGTCCCCGCCATGGAGCGCGTTTTGATATTCGCACAGGCAAAACACTTGGGCTACCGGCAGTGACTGATATTCCAAAGTACCCGGTACGGGTTGTGGAGAACATGATCGAGATCGGGATCAAAAAATGATCCAAATTTCCAACATACGAAGGATAGGTTCTTATGAAGACGATCATTCCGCCAGTTAAGGGCACTCGTGACTTTTATCCGGATAGGATGGCTGTGAGAAACTGGCTCTATAATACTGTTCGCAGCGTTTCAGCCCGCTTTGGTTACCAGGAATACGAGGCACCTCTCCTTGAATCCCTCAACCTGTATACAGCGAAATCGGGCGAAGAGCTGGTTAAGAAGCAATCCTACGTGTTTACAGATCGCGGGGGGGATGAGATCACGCTGCGGCCTGAATTAACCCCGTCTCTGGCCAGAATGATCGCTCAAAAACAGGCTGAGTTGTCCTATCCAGTGCGCTGGTGGTCTTTTGGTCCTTTTTGGCGCTATGAGAAAATGCAACGCGGCCGCACCCGGGAATTCTTCCAATGGAATATTGACATGCTGGGGGTATCTTCGCCGGAAGCGGATGCTGAGTTGATTGCCATTGCAGCCGCATTTCTACAAGAAGTCGGTCTGGCCCCGGAGAAAGCCCACATCTTGGTCAACAACCGCCGCTTGATGGATGCAGAATTCGAATCCCTTGGGATTGAGCAAGGCATGAAACCTGAGGTTGCCACTCTGGTGGATCGCCGCGATAAAATGGAACCTTCAGCATGGATAGCATATGCAAGCGATTCAGGTCTTTCGTCTACACAGATCGATGGCCTGATCGAATTGCTTGCTGATCAGGAGCGTTGGCAAAGGTCCGATGAACTTTCACGCCTTTTTTCGGCATTGGATTCGCTTGGGGCAAGAGAGTATGTGCAATTTGATCCCGGCATCATGCGTGGTCTTCTCTACTATACCGGGACAATATTTGAAGCCTTTGATGTCTCGGGCAGTGTTCGCAGGGCGATCCTGGGAGGTGGACGCTATGATAACCTGCTCGCGGATGTAGGTGGAGCTCCGCTGTCAGGCGTTGGTTTTGCCATGGGGGATGTGGTGATCAGCATCATCCTCGAAGAACTTGGTTTGATCCCGGGCCAGCCAATTACACCTGCTTCCGTGATGGTGACAGTCTTTAGCGCAGAATATATGCCGGCTTCCTTTGAACTCGCTTCCGAACTTCGCCTGGCTGGCTTGAATGTGATCTGCGTTCCTGAACCCGATAAACTGGCGCGGCAGTTCAAATATGCCGATCGCATGGGAATGCGCGTTGTCTTGGTGCTCGGTCCTGATGAGGTTGCCGCCAGGAAGGTAACCGTTAAAGATCTGGCCTCTGCCACTCAGGAAATTATTCCTCGCAGCGGAGTTGCTGACAAGGTAAAAAAGATCCTTGAAAGCGCGTGATGCCAGTGGTATAATCCGCCCGCTTTCAGCATGGTGCCCATAGTTCAATGGCGGAACGTCTGACTGTGGATCAGAAGGCTGCGGGTTCGACCCCCGCTGGGCACCCCAATACGAGAGAAGCCCTCATTTTTTCCATGAGGGCTTTTCCATGCTTGTGTTCTTATGGATTGAACGTGGGGCATGCTGCGTGCGGCGGATGAGTGGTAGAGGACAAGAGGTGACCGATGCCTGCTATTTCTCAGATCAAGTTATTCTTGGATAGCCCCCGGGGGGTTTCCTCATTGTCTGCATTGTATGGCGACACACAGGAAAATCTTGTGACACAACACAGGCGTATTGTGGCTCTGTTGGACAGGTTTGATTTTCATTTCAATGAGCTACAAGATGTTTTTTTGTTTTCTGCTCCGGGTCGGACCGAGTTGGGGGGAAATCACACCGACCACGAGAATGGATGCGTGCTGGCTGCTGCAATCAACCTGGATATTTTGGGTGCGGCCTCAGGTACTTCTGATCGCGTGATCAGGGTCATTTCCGATGATTTCCCTGCATTCGAGATTGAGCTCAACGATCTTGACCCAAGGCCTGAGGAAGATCACACATCACCAGCACTAGTCAGGGGGATCTGTCATTTCTTTGTCAGGCATGGTTTGAAGATAGGTGGTTTCACTGCTTGCATCACCAGCTTTGTTCCTGCTGGATCGGGATTAAGCTCATCGGCGGCTTTTGAAGTGTTGATCGGGGAGATGCTGAATTCGTTCTATAATGAAGGTGGGATAGACCCGTTGACGCTGGCTCTTGCTGGGCAATATGCTGAAAAAGAATACTTCCATAAGCCTTGCGGGTTGATGGACCAGCTTACCAGCGCGGTGGGAGGCTTGGTTTCGATTGATTTTCGCGATTCCCAAGAACCGGTTGTGCACCGTGTGCACTTTGATCTGGGAAGCAGTGGTCATACCTTGGTTATTGTCGAAACAGGTGGCAGTCACGCCGGGTTGACAGATGAATATGCTGCCATCAAAAGGGAGAACCGGGCAGTAGCGAATTTCTTCGGTTCGACTGTCCTTCGCCAGGTGAGTGAAGAGAAATTCTATGCCAACTTACCTGAAATTAGAAGCGTGGCAGGGGATCGGGCGATATTGCGCGCCATGCACTTCTTTGCGGAAGATCGCCGTGTACTTGCGCAGGTTTCTGCATTGGAGCATGGTCGGTTTGACCTGTTCTTAGAACTGGTCGGTCAGTCCGGGGATAGTTCCTGGAGATTGCTCCAAAACTGCGTTGCGCATAGCAGTATTATGGAGCAGAACATTCCTCTTGCTTTGGCTTATAGCGAGAAGCTTCTCGGGAGATCTGGCGCTTGGCGCGTCCACGGTGGTGGCTTCGCGGGAACGATCCAGGCATATGTGCCCGATAATTTGGTTCCTGAGTACGTATCTGATATGGAAGAAGTATTTGGGAAAGGGGCATGCCTCCCAGTACAAATACGCAATCAGGGAGTATTGCGCATCCATCTTCCTCTGTAAGAGGGATCAGGATGGGCAATCTGCCTGGTTGTCATGTGCCGCATCCCACAGGATCCAGCGGTTCCTGCCTGCATGTTTTGCAATGTATAAAGCTTGGTCGGCACGTTTGAGCAGGAGTTCCAGTGAAACTGTGTCCTGCTCGATGATGGCCACTCCAATACTAAGGGTGATCTTGATAGTGACCGTGCCTGTCTCGTAAGGCTTCGCCTCAATGGTCCTGCATAAACGCTCAGCGATGTGACAGATTTCGTCTCGATCGATCCTGGAGACAAGGATCACGAATTCTTCCCCGCCATATCTGCCACAAATATCATTTGCGCGCATGTTTGACTGTAATTCCCTGGCAAGATGATGAAGGACAAGATCGCCAATTGCATGTCCATGGTGATCATTTACATTCTTAAAATGATCAATATCCAGCATCAGGATGGCCAGGTTGTGCTTGGGTTGTTTGATGTTCTTAAATACCTGTTCAGCCTGCGAGAAAAAGAATCGCCTGTTAGGCAGGCCGGTAAGGGGATCGGTGATTGCGAGTTGTTTTAATTCGCTTTCGGCCTTTTTTTGCTCAGTAATATCGATCAGGCTGCCTTCGTAATAAAGGATATTACCTTGTTCATCAAGAAACGGCCGGGAATGATCGGTCACCCAGAATTCAGTACCATCCAGCCGGCGCATTTGCATTTCCACGGTTGGTTTTTCATTTATGCTTATCAAGTACTCTTCGCGGCTGGTTGGATTCGCATAGAGATCGCGTGCCCTTAATTTCCTGAGTGCATTGATATCCGGGATCCCGAATAGTCTTAGAAATGCAGGATTGGCATCCAGGATTTCACCCAGGTCAGATGTGCGATATAGCCCGATCGGGAGATCATTGAACAGTGTGCGATATTTTTCCTCGGACTCTTCCATGATCGCCATGCTGCGTTCCAGGTGGGACGCCATGAAGTAGGATACCGCGGCTAGGGAAAACAATAGGAAATACTTAAATAGGGTGATATCTGGCGACTCTAATAGGCCAAGGCGGACACTTACCAGCGCATACAAGATCGCCGCCATGCCTGCTGTGGGGAAGGAGCTTTTCGGGCGCAAGATGAAGCTGGAAATAATAATCGGGATCATGAATGCCCAGAAGGCACTGGCGAACCTGTCCGGCTCCGAAACGAGGCTTAACCTGCCCATGTAAAGGGCTAAAACGAAGAGGGACGCAGTGTTCACATACCCGCGATCATTGATCCACCAGGTTCCCAGGATCAGGAAACACCCGACCATCCCCACAAGGAAATATCCCCGGTCTACTTTGGATCCACTGGATAGCCACAGGTATAAATTCGCCAGGAGTAGAACCAGGTTGAAGGCCGCGCTGATGATGATCAAGCGCGCCACCAGTCGCCCCCTTTGAGCACTTTTGATATCCCTGCGGAATAGCTTGTTCACTTTTTTGCGTTCGACGCCAACAAGTGTATGAAGAGAGGCTCCTCTTATTTTGAATGAAGCAATAGCATAACAGCCTCGGCCATCAACGCGGCTGCTCCGGGCAAGACGCTTTCATCAATATCGAATTTCGGGTGATGATGACTGGCGTCCAAACCTTTCTCTGCATTTGCCGACCCGATGAAGAAGAAACAGCCTGGCACTTTTTCCATGATATAAGCCATATCTTCAGAGCCCATGGTGGTGTAATTGGTCGTTTCTATCTGGCTCGAAGGGAACAATCGGTGCGCTGCCTGCTCTACGATCGCGGCCGTGGGGGTGTGGTTGATCACTGCCGGGGTGAGGCGCTTCAGGTCGAGATCTGCATTGCACCGGAAGCCTTCAGCGACCGAGGTGACTAGTTCAGAAAAGCGAGCCAGGATCAACGCTCTTACCTTCGGCTCAAAGGTGCGGATCGTGCCGGTCATTTCCACCGCAGGTGGAATGACGTTAAATGTCTCACCTCCATGAATGGTACAAACGCTGACCACCGCGGACTGCAGCGGTGGCACCTCGCGCGCGACTATGCTTTGCAGGGAATTGATGATCTGTGCTGCAGCCAGGATCGGGTCAACCGCCAGGTGCGGAGCAGCTCCATGCCCGCCTTTCCCCGTGACCTTGATCTTGAATATTTCCCCGCCCGCCATGGCGGCTCCTTCCGGAATGCCGATCCAGCCTGCGGGCTTGTCATTCCACACATGCAGGGCAAGGGCGATATCCACCTTGGGGTTGTCCAGGACCCCATCCTCGATCATCTTTTCAGCTCCGCCCAGGCCTTCTTCTGCCGGTTGGAAGATCAGTTTTACGCTGCCGGGAAATTCGCCACGATGCGCCCACAGGATCTTGGCCACTGTCAGCAGGGTGGCTGTATGTGCGTCGTGTCCGCAGGCGTGCATCAGGCCTGGAGTTTGGGATGCATACGCTGCGCCTGTCTCCTCCGTGATCGGCAATGCATCCATGTCTGCCCGCACCAGCACGACTGGCCCCGGGCCGGTTCCTTCGATCAATGTAACGACCCCGGTGCCTCCAATGCCCGTACTTACTTCCAGCCCAAGCTTCTTCAATTCCTCTGCAACGATCCTGGCAGTTCGGAATTCCTGGAAGCCGGGTTCAGGATGCATGTGGAAATCCCGTCTCAATGTGCGCGTGTATTCAAATAGAGATCGTGCTTCATCAAGGGTTGTGGGCATAGGTTGATCCTTTACAATTATTGCGGCGGGCGAAATCTCACCACGTGGAATTTTTCTTCAAAGCGTGGATCATCGTCCGTGCTTTCGGCAGTGTGTCGGGAGCGGATGCGCGCCTCGAATTTGATCGGGTCCCCGATCTGGGACCGATGTTCTTTCAAGGCGCGCAGTTTCGTCTCCCAAAAGTCGGTCACATCGAATACTTCAGTGGGTTGGGCTGTCAATGACACCCACACTTCCCGCGGGGTATGAGGAACCAGTCCTTCCTCATGATAGAGCTCGGAAAAATAATGTACGTTACCCGCTGCCGGAAAGACAGAATCCAGCACAACCTGGCCTGCCGCCCGGTGGTCGGGATGATTGAGACCATATCCGGTTGAGGGGAAAAGATTCGTCGGGTCACAGGTGACCAGGACATCCGGTTTGATCGTGCGGATGGCACGCACGATTTCCTTGCGCAATTCCAGGCTTGGGATCAGATACCCATCTTCCCGGTTTAAGAACTGGATCGTTTTCACTCCGATGATCGCCGCCGCCCGCTCTTGTTCTAGATGCCTGGTCGCACAGAGCACAAGCGGCTCATCGGACAGGCCGCCCCCTTTATCGCCACAGGTGAGCAGGAGGTAGTGTATCTTGTGACCCAAGCGTGCCCAGCAAGCCAGGGTACCGCCACAAAAAAACTCCGGGTCATCTGGATGAGCCAGGATGACCAGGATCGTTTGTGACGTTTCCCAGGAGCTGGGAGGGGTGCTCATGCAGTTTTTCCCTGGATCGGTTGGGGTTGTTCGGATTTCCGGCGCAGGGCTTCCAACTCGTCCCAGGGATCCACCTGCTCTCTAGGAAATTCCCGCCAGCCGATATCGGGCAGTTCCACCCGGATGGTCATTTTGAGAGGGTTTACATCGACCACCTTTCCCTCTCCCATGGGTGTGACCACCTGTTTATTGCGCTTGGGAAGTTCTTTGCGTGCCGCGGCATATTGTTCGTATTCATACACCAGGCAGCAGCGTAAACGCCCGCACATTCCCGTGATCTCTGTCGGGGTCAGCGATATGCCCTGTTCCTTTGCCATCTTGATCGAAATAGGGCTGAATTCGGTCAGGAACTTGGAACAGCAGCGAGACTCCAGGCCACAGGCCCCCATGCCTCCCAATAGCTTGGCCACATCCCGCGGCCCGATCTGGCGCATCTCAACCTGCGTCTGCTGATGGATTTTTTGCATATCATGACGCAGGGATTTCAGATCGACTTTTTCCTCGCTCTCGGTGCTGTACATCAGGGTCAGGCGTGATCCGTCAAAGGAGAACTCGGCTGCAAAGATCTTGACGCCTTTGAGTTTCAATTGATGGGCGCGCTCCCGGCAGGCGATCATCGCCTCGAGTTCTTTTTGCGCCCACATGCGGCGAAGTACCAGGTCGCGCGGTGTGGCGATCCGTTCTACGGGTTTCCACCCCTCGGGTGAGGGCACCGGTTTTTTGATGATCTCGGCGACCTGCCCAAGTTGCTTGCCGCGCGAGGTTTCAACGATTACATGATCGCCGACTTTGATCTCGGGGAAGGAGGTTGCCTCAAAGTGATAGGATTTTCCAACCTCTGAGAAACGGATTCCGACAATAAGTGGCTGCATGGGTTTGATTATAGCAGACTCCGGTGGTACATAATTTTGGCTGGCCTTGTCCACTAGTTGATGCTGATCGATGGGGCATTCTTCTTGTTGAAAGCTTCGACACTGACCCTGGCGGCGACTTTTTCAGCGATGCTCTTGAGCGCCTGCGCAGCTTCGGAATCGGGTCTTGATACAACGATGGGTTCTCCTGTATCGCCGCTGATTCGCACCTGTGCTTCCATTGGCACTGCGCCTAGGAAGGGCACATTTGCCATGCGCGCCAGATCTTCACCTCCTCCGGATCCAAAGAACTCGCCGCGCATGTTCTCCACGACCCCCAGGATGGGAACCTCGAGGGTGCGGAACATCTCCAGGCCACGACTGGCATCTTCCAGCGAGACACTCTGTGGGATGGTCACGATGACCACACCAGACAGCGGCAACGCCTGCACGAGTGACAGGGACGCGTCGCCTGTACCGGGCGGCAGGTCGATGATCAGGTAATCCAACTCACCCCATTCCACATCTCCAAGGAATTGCCGGATGGCGGAATTCAACATCGGTCCGCGCCAGATCAGGGGTTGACCCGGGCGAACCAGGAAACCCATCGACATCAACTTCACCCCGTTGGCCTCGGCGGGGACCAATTTATTCTCATTCGTTCCCGGGATATCGTGGATGCCCATCATTGTAGGGATATTGGGCCCGTAGATATCTGCATCCATCAGACCAACGCGTGCCCCGGTCTGCGCCAGGGCGACTGCCAGGTTCACACTGATCGTGCTTTTCCCGACGCCGCCTTTCCCTGATGCCACTGCAATGGCGTTTCGAACGGGCAGTTTCATCAGACCACGCTCCCGGCCATCATTGGGCACACTCGAATCCATTTTGATATTGACTGTCTTTACACCCGGTACACTCAGTACTGCCTGGCGGCATTCTGACTCGATGCGGTTTTTCAGTGGGCATGCCGGTGTGGTCAGGACGATCGTGAAACTGACCTCATCCACGCTTATCTCCAGGTCGCGGATCATGTTGAGCGTGACCAGGTCTTTATGGAGTTCAGGTTCCTGGACTTTGCTTAGTGCTGATAGAACGGATTCATGGGTTATTTTTGACATTATTCACCTGTAATTTTCTTATCAAGATATTTGGAGATATTCATCAACTTCCTGGCACGTTGCCAAGAATAAGCCAAGCAGTTCTTCGTCCAGGCTGCGGAAGTGCTTGAGCACATGCAGGGAACACGCCGCGCATCCCTCGGTTGCGCGAAAGGAATTTGGTGTGCATGAAGAACAGTTGGCCAGCCGGGAGATCATCAGCACCATCGCTGCTTGTTCTACTGATGTCTCTCCCAATTTTTCTATCGAATTGACCAGTACCTGCCATTCCGTATCCCGCGCCTGTGCAATCGCGTGCAGGGAATTCGGAGGAAAGAGGAGTTCGGTCTTGAATACCAACCGTATCGTCCTATTCGTTGTGCCCGCTGCGGGCAGCTTCCTTGGCGGCGCGGGCGGCATTCTCCCGGGTCGCGTTGATCGGTCGGATGCCGTCGTAGTAGGCTGCTGGTTTCGCCAATTTTTCCTTATCGAACAGGTTTCTCCCAAAGGAAGCCAGTTCGTAATCATGGTCCATTTTTATGGCATCGAACGGGCAGTATTCAGCGCACAATCCACAGTTCATGCAAACATCTGCATCGATATAGAACTCAGCAGGATCGGGGATGGGGCGGCCAGTGATGGGATCGACGGTGCGCACGATCCAGATGCACTGTGGCGGGCAGACGCGCGAGCAGATCCCACAGGAGGTGCAGCGCATCACGATTTCTTCGTCCTCCCCGATATCATACACCAGGAAGGGAACAAAGCGGAATTCTTCCGGCATCGGTAATTTTTCTTCGGGATACTGGACCGTAAAGATGCCTTTTCCATTCTTGCTGGAGCGATGGGCGATGCCTTCAGCGGTTCCATATCTTTTTCCAAGCCATTTCAAGTCATCAACATAAGTATCCACGAAACGCTTCAGTGTGACGCCAAGCCCTTTCAGGATGCCCTTTCCAGACATTTCATTCATGCTTCACTCCTTGCCTAGCGATCCACTTCACCGAGCACAATATCTATGGAGCCAAGTACAGCCACCACGTCGGCGATCTTTAATCCGACACAGATCGGGCCAAGGGCAGTCAGATTGATGAAAGAGGGGGAACGTACATGATAGCGCCATGGGGCGGATTTTCCATTCGAGATGACGTAGAAACCAAGTTCTCCTTTTGGCCCTTCCACTCGTCCATAGGCTTCCCCGGGGGGGACCCGTACTTGGTACGCTGGTTTCACTGCGCTCACTGGTCCGCCAGGGATTTGCTTGATCGCTTGCTGGATGATTCGAATGCTCTGGCGGATCTCATCAAACCGGATCATCAGTCGGTCGTAGATGTCGCCGTTCTGGCGCACACAAACATCGAATTCAAAACGCTCATAGATGCCATAGGGGTCCGCCCGGCGCACGTCATAGGGGATGCCGGAAGCACGCAGCAGCGGCCCGGCTGCAGAGAGTCGGATGGCGTCTTCGGGCTTCAATACACCCTGCCCGACGCTGCGGGATAACAGCACTTCATTTTCGCTCAGAAAACGTTCGAGCTGGTCGATCTGGCGTGGCAGGCGCTCAAAGCTAAGGTCCTTGATCTTCTGGATGATATCATCCTGTAGATCCCGTACCACCCCGCCAAAGCGGAAATAATTGCACATCATGCGTGAGCCTGCAACCGCCTCGAAGATATCCAGGATCAGTTCGCGCTCTTCCAGGGCATAGAGCATCGGTGTGAAGTAGGTTCCCAGGTCATTCAAAAGTGCCCCGATGGCCATCAGGTGGTTGGAGATGCGCGTCAATTCCGCCATCACCACGCGGATATGGTCTGCCCGCTCGGTTGGTTTCAGATTCATCAGTTTTTCGACTGCCAGCACATACCCAAAATTATTGCTCATCGAAGAGAGATAATCCAGGCGATCCGTGTAAGGGATGTTCATCAGGTAGGTATTGCGCTCCCCTATCTTTTCGTGGTTGCGGTGCAGGTACCCCATCACAGGCTTGAGGCTGACGATCGTTTCCCCGTCCAGGGTGACTGCCACCCGGAACACGCCGTGCGTGGATGGGTGCTGCGGCCCCATGTTGACCACGATATGGTCGGTGCCAAAACCAGTTTCATCGGTTTTCTTATATTCGGCCAGGGCGCCATAGAGGGCTTCTTCCCCTTCAGGGACCCACTTTTCGGGGTCGAAAGCCACAGGGTAATTGATATTATCGCCGTGAGGGTTCTTGCTCTCTGCCGGCGTGTGACGTCCCTCCGGCCAGCGGCTCTTGAACGGCTTGGCGTCCTCGTCGAAATAGGCTTCCTTCCAATCCTTGCGCAGGGGAAACCCTTCAAAGCCTTCCCACATCAAGATCCGGCGCAGGTCAGGGTGATTGGTGAACTTGATCCCCAGCAGGTCCCAGGCCTCGCGTTCCTGGAACTCGGCTCCCGGATAGATCCCGGTCAGCGACGGCACTTCAACGGGATCAATGCGCGGCACCTGGACTTTCAACAGAACACCCGGTCCTCCGGTGGTCTTGTAGAACTGGTACACTACCTCGAATTTCTCCTCCGGGAGATAATCCACTCCCGTGACGGAGGAGAGGTAGTCATAATTCATCTCGTCCCGCAGGGCGGAGGCGATCTCGATCAGCCGGTCTTTTTCCACGATCCAACCGGAATAGCCCGGTCTTGCATCTGCTGTGATGGCACCCGGAAAACGGAGAGCCAGGTCGCTTGTTTCAGAGAGTACTGGAGTGGTCATTTCAAGCCTCCTGCTCTCTGGCAAGATTGTTATTGATCATCTCGATCTTGCGGGGATCGATCAGGTCCGGTCCGAGCATGGGGATCGGGATTTCAGCAAGGTCCGGGCCTTTTTTATACCAGCGTGCCGTCTTGATCGATTCGCCGGTGATCTTTTCCTGGATCTTCATCAGGCCGTTGAGCAGCGCCTGGGGCGTGGGTGGGCAGCCTGGCACATACACATCCACCGGGAGATATTTATCCACTCCGGAGACCACGTTATAACCCTCTTTGAATGGTCCACCTCCGGAGGCGCAGGCGCCCATTGCCAGCACATACTTGGGCTCCGGCATCTGGTTATACAATCGGACGATGATCGGGATCATTTTCTTGGTCACGGTTCCAGAGACGATCATCAGGTCGCTCTGCCGCGGGGTGGGGCGCATCACCTCCATCCCGAAGCGGGCGATATCATAGCGGCTTGCCGCCGCGCAGATCATCTCGATGGCGCAGCAGGCCAACCCGAACATCATCGGCCATACCGATGCCCGGCGGCCCCAGTTGTAGATCTTGTCCAGGGACGTGATCGTGACCGAATTCTGTGCTTCCAGGGGAATTTTGTAACCAGGGGATTGGAGTTCTTCAGCAGGCATGTGCGATCTCCGGGGGAGAAATGGAAGAGCAGGGGGATTATAGTGTAGCGCTGAATGGAAGTCAATCGAATAAAGAAAATATATATTTGTTTAATGGGTATAATTGGCTCATGCCTCTTCCGACACGCATTCGTATCATGGAGCAACTGCGCAAACACCAGGTTGCCACAGCCAGCGACTTGGGCCGGGCACTCGGGATGACGCGTGCCAATATTCGCCACCATTTGATCATCCTGGAAACGAATGATTTCGTGGAAGTGATCGCTCGCAGGCACATGGGTCGGGGCAGGCCGGAGCTTGTTTATGCCCTGTCGCGGCGCACGCTGGGAGATGGTCTGGATTCGCTTGCTGCCGCCCTGTTGATGGTATGGTTGGGTCCGGCAAGTGGGCAGGAAACTGATGACCGTTTACGTGCTTTGGCGGGGCAGTTGGGCTCAAAATTTTTGGGAGAAGAAGATGCTGCTCTCCCCAAACGCCTGTCGGCGCTTATCGATCATCTCAACCAGCTTCACTATCAGGCGCGCTGGGAGGCAGGTGCGCAGGGAGCGCGCCTGATCTTTGGTCATTGTCCGTTCTCGGCGATCATCGCCGACCACCCGGAATTATGCCGCATGGACGCTTTCATGTTGGAGCAGAACACTGGACGTAGGGTCAGGCAGGTCGATCACCTTGTCCCTGCCTCCACAGGATTGCCGCAATGCGTGTTCATCATCTCATGATTGATGCAACAAGCCCCGCGCCATTCACGAAGTAAAATCAAACCACCAAACCTACCATTATTAATGCGTCTAGTTGCTCAGTTGTGACGTCCTTCGCGCAGCACCCTTTAGGTCGCCGCCGTTCTAGAAGATTGAGCTCATTGCCAAAAAGTAGTTAATCTACTTTGTGAAAATCCTGCAACATGGTCAAGGGATGCTATTCATCTGACCAGAAATCGGGTATAGTACTTCTCCGCATCACAATGTTATAGGAGAAGACCATGACTGCCCGCATCCTGACTGATAGTACCTCCGACCTGGGGATGGATATTGAATCGATCCATGCAATTGAGGTGATCCCCCTGCATGTCACCATTGGTGATGAAGTATTCCTGGATCGCGTTGAGATCGATCAGGAGAAACTATTCCACCTGGTGGAGAAGGTGGGCTCATTGCCCAAGACGGCTGCCCCCTCAATAGGAGAATTTGAGCATTTCTTCGCTCGCCAGGAGGATATCCTTTTCATCGGAATTTCCTCAAAACTCTCGGCAACCATGCCAAATGCACTCCTGGCTGTTCAGGAGAAAAAAGGGGGGAATATTCGCTTGTTGGATTCACTCAATCTCTCCACCGGGATCGGCTTGCTGGTCTTGCGGGCGGCGGAATTATGCGCTGCCGGCAAGTCGCTGGAGGAAATATATAAGGAAGTATCATCTTGTGTGCCCAGGGTGCGAACCTCATTCCTGATCGATACCATGGACTACCTGTACAAAGGTGGTCGTTGTTCAGCGCTGCAGGCGATCGCCGGTAGTGTCCTCAAGATCCACCCGATCATCGAGGTCCGCCATGATGGCACCCTGGGTGTCAAATCCAAGGCACGCGGCAGCCGGCAAAAAGGGTTGCAGTTGCTCTTGGAGGATTTCCTTTCTCACAAGGAAGAGATCGACCTGCGGCGTGTGTTCATCACCCATACAGCCGCAGAACAGGATGCTCAATTCCTGAGGGGGGAGATCATGCGGCAGGCGGCACCCGAGGAAGTTCTCATCACCCGGGCAGGCAGTGTGATCGCCAGCCATTGCGGACCAGGGACAATTGGGATGATATATCTGTTGAAATAAGCCGCCCGAGTTGGTGCGTCTGATCTTGCGATTCGGATTACGTTGCCACTTCGTATAGAATAAGCAAAGTGCCCAGGGCTGCCCTGGGCACTTTGCTTATTCTACGGTGACGCTCTTGGCGAGGTTCCTGGGCTGATCGACATCCAGGCCGCGGATCGCCGCGATGTGATAGGCCAGCAGTTGTAGTGGGATCACCGTGACCACGGGTAGCAGCAGCCAGGGGCATTCCGGCACCCACAGCACATGGTCTGCCATGGATGCAACTAGGTCGTCGCCTTCTGTAGCCACCGCGATCACCTTCCCACCGCGTGCTTTCGCTTGTTGGATTTGGCTGATCATCTTCTCGTAAAAGGGGTCGCGCGGGGCAATGGCGACCACGGGCATGTGTTCATCGATCAATGCGATTGGACCATGCTTCATTTCCCCTGCTGGATATCCCTCAGCGTGGATATATGAAATTTCCTTCATTTTAAGTGCCCCTTCATATGCGATGGGCATGTTGATCCCCCTCCCGAGGAACAGGCAGTCGCGCACATCTTTCAGCGCATATGCGACCTTTTCCACCTCCACCTCATGCCGGAGCGTTCGACCCGCCAGGTCGGGGATCAACCGCAGGTCTGCCACGAGTGTTCGGCGCTCAATATCATCCAGGGAACCCCGTAGGTCTGCCAGCAGGATCGCCAGCATATACTGGTCCACCAGTGGGGCTGTGAACGCCTTGGTAGAGGCCACACCGATCTCCGGCCCGGTCTGCATGGAGATGGAACCATCCGCGCTGCGCATCGCCTGGGAACCGATGGCATTGACGATGCTCCATAACATGCCGCCTTTCCGCCGGGCTTCTTCCATGGCCGCCAGGGTGTCTGCGGTCTCTCCAGACTGCGAGATCGCCAGTACCACCGTACTCGCATCCACGATCGGATCACAGTAACGGAACTCGGAGCCGATCACCACCTCGGTCGGGATGCGGGCGATCTTCTCGATCAGGTACTTTCCCACCAGCCCGGCATACGCCGCGGTGCCGCAGGCCGTGATATAGATGCGCTCGATGCGTTTTGCCTTTTCCGGCGTCAGGTTCAGTTCAGGCAGGCGGATGCGTCCTGCATGGAAATCCACGCGGCCAGCCAGGGTATCCGTCAGCGAGCGCACCTGTTCGTGGATCTCTTTTTGCATGAAATGGCGGTACTCCCCTTTCTCTGCCGCCACCGAATCCCAGGCCACGGTGTGTATCTCGGGTTCGACCAGTTCGCCCGCCAGTGTCTCCACCTGGATCGCATCCTGGCTGACGGTCGCCATCTGGTGAGATTCGAGGAAGATGACCCGCCGTGTGTGCTCAAGGATGGCCGGGATATCACTGGAGATGAAATTCTCACCCTGTCCCAGGCCCAGCACCACGCCGCCTGCATTGCCGATCCGCGCGCAAACGATGTGTTCCGGTTCGTCTGCGGAAAATACGACGATCCCGTGAGCGCCCTTGATCTGGGTGAAGGTGCGCCGGGCTGCTTCCGCCAGGTTTTGACCTGCAGCCAGGTGATGCTCGACCAGGTGGACGATGATCTCTGTATCCGTGTCTGACTTGAATTCCACGCCTTCAGATGTCAACTCCTCGCGCAGTTCGAGGAAGTTCTCGACAATGCCATTGTGCACCACGACTACCCGCCCGGTTGCGCCAAGGTGCGGGTGGGCGTTGCGCGCTGACGGCGCACCATGGGTGGCCCAGCGCGTGTGCCCAATGCCCGGTGAGCCGTGGATGGGCGATTCGTTGATCAACCCATTCAACTGAGATAATTTCCCCGCTTCCCTGCGTATCTCGATCTTGCCATCCTGTAAGACTGCCAGGCCTGCCGAGTCGTAGCCGCGATACTCCAGCCTCTTCAAGCCGCCAAGGATGATCGGCGTCGCGTCGCGCGGACCGATGTAACCTACGATTCCACACATGGGATCCTCCAGTATTTTTATTGCACCACTTACCACCGCGGTCGGTTTTCCGGGTCGCTGCGAAAAGATTGGTGCGGTTCTTGCCATCCTGCGCGGTTTGCCTCGCCGGTTACCCGGGAGTGTTGTTGGCGCAACTTTGATCTGGAGGGAAAGGTGTCGGGGGATGGTACCCCGGAGGGCTTCCGCTGAACTTTCGATTTTTTCGAGACCGTTGCTGGTCGATTGGCTCCACGGCGAAGTGGACAACCCTCATCCTCGTCAACCATCCGAATCGGGAGCGGATGGTTCATGCGCTTTCTTTCCCTGGAAAAATTACGTCGCTTCACCTCCTGGATCAAGAGTATTGGGGCGATTATATCGTATCTGCGTGAATCTTGAGAGCTATGTCCTGTTCGTGTGAATTTAATGTCCGGGTCGATTTACAGTTGCCTCCCCAATGGTTGACGCTCATGCATGATACTGCTATTATTACCGTGGTGTTAATCTATTAAACATTTCGGATTCAAATGATCAAACGTTTACTCGTGAATTCCCGCAAACACAGGCATGGTCAGAGCTTTGTTGAGCTGATGATCATCCTGCTTGTCCTCGCCCTGGTTCTTGCCGGCGTGGTAGAGTTTGGTTTCCTGATGAATAATTACCTTCACGTGTTGGATGGAGCCCGCGAAGGGGCACGTTTTTCAGCCAACTCTGTTGCCTTTAATAATGATGGTACATCTATTCTCTCGTTTTATGAGAACACAGCCATCCAGACCGAGAACGTCATGCGTCCAGTGGTGATGGTTGCTGCCAATGGCGATGACATCGTTGTCTCTGTGTTCAGCGTGGCCGGGAATAATATCGCTCGTTTCCCGGATGCGGATGGCTGGAGCCGTTACGGGAACCACGCTTCAAATTTCACCACCAGCGAGATCCTGGACGTCATGGATGCACTGGCTCCGCCAGCCGGCATCCTGCTTGTCGAAGTCTATTACAACTATAGCCAGGTTCTGGGCTTGCCCATCTTTGCCGATTTCCTGGATCCCATCCCGGTCTATACGTACTCGGTGATGCCACTTTCCTCGGCAGAACCGACCCCCACCCCGAGGCCTTGAAATGATGCACAAAAGAAAACCTTCCTCCCGCAGGATGCGCGATGATTTTTCTAGAAAGCCGAAGGGGCAGATCCTGGTGATCGTCGCCCTGTCGATCGTTGCCCTCGTGGCGGTGGTCGGCCTGGCGCTGGACGTGGGCTTGATGTTCATCGGCAATGCCCGCCTGCGCCGCGCTGTTGATGCGGCCGCCCTGGCAGCTGCCCTGCAGTTCCGTGAAAACTATGAAAATGCGCAGCTGGCCCGCTCGGCGATCGATATCATGGCTTTGAATGGTATCGACGATCCCCGGGTTGTCCTGGAGGTCTGTGACGAAAGCTTGGCCACCTATGCCGTCTGGCTGACCGCACACGATGCGGACGAGCTCGCCCTGATGGGACCCGGTGGGCACGTATTCCACAATAACAACATCTGCACCAACCCGCCGCGGAAAATGGTGCGCGTGATCGGGCATGCCGAGGTCAACCTGGCTTTCTTGCCGGTGATCGGCATTCAAACAGTGAATGTCAACGCCCGGGCGACTTCCGAGACAGCCTCGATCGATCTTGTCTTGGTGATCGATACCGGCGAATCGATGACCTATGATGCCCCGGTGGGTGACCCGCTGCGGGATCCGAGCGTGTGCAACGTCGAGGATACAGGCGATGGCATGCCCGGTGAGTGTCACCCCTTCGAAGAGGTCAAGCAGGCGGCTGTTGATTTCGTCCGTGCTGCCACTTTCTTCCCCTATGATCGGGTGTCGATTATCTCTTTCAACAAGATTGGCACAACGAACTTGAGTTTTGCGGATCTTGATTATTCCACCACCGACCCGGCCGAGATCGCTCAGATCGAAGCTGATATTGTCTCTGCCATTGAAAGCTTGACCGTTTATGAAGGTCAGGGCGTATGCCCTGGCGGGCAGCCCTGCCGCGTGTATGATGGTAGTGAATTCCGAGGCTTTGCCTGCGGCGATGACTATTTATTCCCCGATGATCCGCGTGACCCCTCCACCTTTGACGATGATATCAATGATCCCAGCCAGTGTCCCTCCACGAATCTTGGCATTGGCTTTCAACTCGCTGGGAATGAATTCGCCACGCCCCCCATCCGGCAGAATGCCCTCTGGGCAGTGGTCGTCCTGACGGACGGCGCTGCCAATTCGGGCGCCTGTCCGCGCTCCACCTGGGGTGATCAACCCTATTCAGGAGATTGGGTTACTTTGTGGTGTCGCGATCCATACACCGGTACCCGCCATTGTGCAGATGCCGGCAATCTTGCCCGCTGCGCGAATGCTGGTGGCATCTGGGATCCGGACAATTACGATGCTGATGATTACGCCCGCGACATGGTTGATTTTGTTGCCTATGATCAACAGGCGTATATCTACTCCATATGCCTTGGAAATCTATGCAATAGTTCCAGCATTGGCGACCCGGATGCCGGGGAGCAGTTGCTGTTATATGCCGCCAACACCGGTGATGGTGAACCCGGAAATGCCGGCTTGTATTATTTTGCTCCGAATGCCAATGAATTGCGCGATATTTTCCAGCGCATCGCCGACAACATCGCCATTCGTCTCGCGCAATAAGGAGACAGGTCCATGCTTACTCGTAGAACGATCTATTCGAACCTGAGAAAAAAGGCCTGGCAGGGGAAAAGCCGCTCGCAGGGCATGGTGGAATTTGCCATCGCCCTGCCCATCCTGCTGATGCTGGTCTTTGCCATCATCGATTTTTCCCTGCTCTTCTCCGCCTGGCTGCTCATCCAGAACATCGCCCGCCAGTCGGTGCGTTACGCAGTCACCGGGCAGTTCGACACTGCCCATTGTCCGGTGGGGGGCTGCCAGAATGATGCTGATGAGAACGAAGCGCGCCTGCAATCCATTTATGATGAGGCCAACAGTTTCCTCGCCGGTTTGTTCATCACCGGGGGGGCTTCCCAGGGCGACCCGGGTTTCCTCAAGATCACCGTCTGCACCGGCGCTCCGTTTGTGACCATCCTGCCGCGCATGGGTTCAGCGCAGTATGGGGATTGTCTGCCGGACGAATTCCCCGGTGAACCGGGGCAACCGGTGATCGTCATGGTCGATTTCAACCATCCCTACCTGACCCCCTTCCTCAACGAAGTGTGGCCGATGGTGCACCTGGCTTCCTCCCATTCCGGTGTCGTCGAGCAGTTCCGCGTCTCGCGCCTCATCAACCTGCCGCCGCAGATCCTGCTGCCCACCAATACCCCTCTGCCTCCGACCTTCACCTTCACCCCTTCCAATACACCCACAGAGACGTCCACGCCCACGAATACCAACACGCCTCAGCCTATGTACCTGGAGATCAACTGGCCTTCGATGGATGGGCAGCAGATCGTTACCCTGGATGATACCCCGTTCGAGGCCATCGCCTACGATCCGGATGTGGGTACCACCAATGGGGACGGCATCCTGAACGTGACCTTCTCCTTTTCCGGTCCGGCCACCATCCCGGGTGCTACCGAAGGGATCGCTGCCTTTTGCGCCTTTGGCGGTAATGGACCCTGCGCCACGATGGATCCGGCTCTCTTTGCCTCCCTGCCTAATTCCAACCTGTTCAACTCGACGAACGATTACTACATGACCGTGACTGCCACCTCTGCGGATGGCTCCAAGCAGGTCACGTTGGTGCGCCGCTTCAAGATCATGAAACCCAATACCGCCACGCCGACATTCACCATTACGCGTACTCCAACGAATACCTTCACGAAAACACTTTCGCCGACCGTTACGCGTACACACACCATAACCCGCACCCCCACCAACTCGCGCACCTCCACGCTCACCCCGACCATGGCTTGCTCCCAGTTCTATATCTCCACCGCCTTTGCCCAGACGACCTCCAGCAGCCGCCCGCGTCTGACCATTTCGATCAGGAATTCCACTTCCAGTTACACGGCGGTCATCCAGAGTTGGACCCTGGACTGGGCTGCCTATGATGCTTCCAATCCCTCCCAATCCTTCCGCCGTTGGTACATCGGTTCCACCTTGATCCCTTCGACTGCGGATGCGAATTCACCCACTTCCTGGTCACTCGGCACGGTCAACGCCGCGCAGACCAATGCGCTGACCCTGGTTCCCAATGAGACTGCGCAGTTCCGCTTTGACTTCTCCAACGTGGACGCAGCCTGGCCTGCTATCGTGCCGGCCTCCTCATTCGCCCTGACCGTGAACCTTGACAACGGTTGTGTCGTCACTGTGAGCGCTCTGCCGACCCCAACCTGGACCAGTACCCGCACCTTCACGAACACCTACACCCCCACCAATACCGTGCCCACGCCGACCTTCACGCGAACTTTCACTGTCACCAATACGATACCCACGCCAACTTTCACGCGAACCTTCACCCGTACAAACACGGTGCCCACACCCACCTTCACACGCACCTTCACCAATACCAACACGGTGCCCACGCCGACCTTTACCTTAACATATACACGCACAAACACTGTGCCCACGCCAACACGCACAAACACTGTGCCCACGCCGACTTTTACATTCACGAGTACGGTGCCCACGCCCACCTTCACGCGCACTTTCACGCGCACCTTCACCAGTACCAATACGGTGCCTTCGCCGACTCCCACGGGTACCAACACCTTCACTCCGACGCGTACCTATACACCCACCACCAATGTCAGTACGAATACATTTACCCCCTCCCGCACCCCCACGCCCTCCAAGACGATCTGTACCGACTGCTAGGGATGCGATGGGAAGGCAAGATCAACAGAAGGGGCTGTCCTAATAATAAGGGATAGCCCCTTTACATTTTTATATAGCCATGATTCAATGGGGGCATGAAAAATGGACATAGGAAAGTCGCATTTTAACCAAACGCGATGGATCAGCCATGCCTCCTGCCACCGAACCTGGAAGAAGTGATCCCGGAAGACCACCTGGTGCGAGTGGTGAACCGGGCGATGGATGAGTTGGACTTGGCGCCAATGCGGAGCAGCGTGATGGAAGAGGGGGTCGAGGCGAATGCAAATAAGCCCTATTTATTGACGCACGGGCTTTCCGGGTGCAGGTTGGGCTGCCAGGTGCAGGCGGGATTGGCGATGCAGGCTGGCTGGTTAGCGCTCCACTGCGAGCAGTTGACAGCGGTGGGTTCGTCCGGCAGGGAGGTGGAGGGTGGGTCAGGGATGACGGTCTGGACACCGCGTGTATCACCAATCACATCCACCAGGTCACCGAAGATCCAGCAGGTATTGTTAATCGCCGGGTCGAACACCAACCAGGAATCGCCTTCCGTGCTGCGTCCGCGTATCTCATACTGCGTCCTGGCGGATAGGATGTTCAAGATCGGATACTCCACGGTCGGACCCAAGCGGCAGTTGATGGGTTCCATTGGGTTGGCAAAAGCCCCTGATGCAGCAGCAGACGTGGGGGTTGGTGCAGGTCCTTCACATGCGCTTCCATCGCGATTAGAGGTGGTGAACATGAAGACTTCCGAGATGGGACCGATATCGGGAATACCAATTTCCCCTGGTAACAAGGTGGTGACTCGCCAGTAATACTGTGTGCACGCATTCAACGTCCCTGTAGCTTCCGTCCAGATTGTTCCGCCCACCCTTGGCAGGATGTATGTGTCTTCCTCCGGGAAGGTGGTGTATTCGGATACTTCCACCTGGAAAGTGCCACCGAGAACGCAGGAATTATCATCCAGCCAGCTAAAAGTAATCGTTCCTCCCGGCACCGACCTCCCGTAGGAGGGGTAGATCAATCTTGCAGGTATGGTGTACTCCTCAACACTGGTACATACCGGCCCTATGCGGAATGGTTTCCATTCAGAGTATTCTCCATGGATCGAGCCGTTGTAGGGAATCACGCGCCAGTAATAGGTACCGGTTCCAAAAGCAGTATCGGGCATAAAACTGAAAGCGTTTGCCATGCGGCCATCTTCATAGATAATCGTGGCACCGATGCCGCCCGTTGTCCGCGTATCCAGAACAACAAGGTCCAGGTATTCAAAGAAAGGGTCATGCGGCATGCTGGTGGCTCGGCTGACGATGATTCGGTATTCATCAGGCATGCAGGTGCCCTGGTATGACCACGTGAACAGGGGAGGGTCGTGGTCTTCCCGCACGGTTAACCTGCTGTAAAGCCAATCCCCCGGTGCGCCTTGCAGCGGGGCTATCATTTCATCGGGCATGCAGGTGGGAGGTGCGAGGTTGCAGGCGGAAAGTACTCCTGCCAGGAGCATCAGTACTATGAAAACTGCGATCAGCGGATGTTTCATTTTTCTCTCCTCTTGATCTCGCTCACTTGTTACGGCATGGGCTCTCCGGGTACAGGTTGGGCTGCCAGGTGCAAGCGGGATTGGCGATGCAGGCTTTATATTCCGTGCTGTACTGCGAGCAGTCTACGACTGCGGGCGTCTCATCCTCGGCGGGCTCGGGCGGCAGTCCCGGGATAATGATGCTGACGAACCCAGTATTGCCGCCAGCCTGCCCGAGGCTGCCCGCCACCCAGCATGCCTTGTCGATGGACGGGTCGAATACCTGCCAGGCATCGCCCTCCAGGTTGCGCCCGCGGATCTCGAACTGCTGCCCGGCGGGCAGGAGGCTGAGGACGGGATAATCCAGTGTGGGACCCGAGCGGCAGTTGGCGAGGTCATCGGGGATGAACCAGGGCGGGATACTGATGGGTTCATCCTCCATCCAGGGACCGAACAGGTCGCCGCGGCAGATCGTCATTGGGATGTGGGTCACGAAGGAGCGCACCTCCGACCAAGGTTCCGCATCGCTGCCGGGCATCTCAGCGCGCACGCGCCAGTAATAGCGTGTGCAGTTCAGGATCGGCAGGTCCTCCACCAGGAAGGAGTAGACCCACAGTTCCTCCATGGGCGAGGTCATTTCGATGACAGTGGTGAAAGCGGGGGAGCGCGAAAACTGCACCACGAAATTACCCTCGGGCCAGCAGGTCATCGTGTTGACCCATTCGAGTTCAAAACCCGCGCTCGGATCGATGGTCCAGTCATCCGGGAACCACAGCGGGCTGGGCGCGCCGAGGGCATCGCCCGCCTCGCACAGTGGACCGATGGTGAAGGCGCCTGCCAGCCCGCCCCATGCTGAGCGGTCATCCTCGGATTGAGGGTAGAGCCAGACCGTGTAGGAGTGCCCTGGCTCGCCGCCCGCCTCCCAGGTGTAACTTGTAATCGCAGGCACGTAGCGGATGAGCGGGTAGGCATAACCGTGCATGTAGTCAATGTAATCACGGTCAGCGCCGAAAATCTCGATGGTGGTGTAATCGGGGATGCATTCGCTTTCCGGGTAACCCCAGTTGATGGTTGGGGTGGTGTCGTCGATGACGCTGTACATCTCCGGGTAGTTGAGTTCCGGGCGGGTCAACTGCTCATATTCGCAGACCGGGGCGCCGCCCTTGGTCAGCGAACAAGCACCTAGCAGCAGCGCCAGCGCAAAGAACAGACAGAACAAGATGAATCGGACACGGGAAAAAAGGGCGATCATGAAGAATCTCCTCCTTAGACCAGCCTGTTGTCCACCGGGAGGGCGGCACCTATAGACCGATCCTTATTTCATTATAATGATTGTATTCACAAATTCAATCCCCCTGAAAGCACTACCAGGGCTTTCTCAAAGTCCTGGCTCAATGCCTCACCCCCACCCCCATCCCCTCCCCGATGTATTGTATAGACCGGGGAGAGGAGTATTATGCGAAATAGTGGTGCGGTGGCGCTACGCGCCCACCGCACCACTATTTCACTTCATTTCTCCTTCCTATGGGATAACGTAGGCGAGTTTTTCCGACTTTGAGAGATACTGTTGGCAAACTCGAGTAAAGGTGCAGAAGACAACCGTATGGGTGGGATAAATCGCTAAGCCAAGTTCAAAGACCAGCTTTTCTGGTGTCGTAATTGGGGTTTCGGTGGGTGGATGAACATTATCAGGGTGGAGGAACATTGTCAAAAGAATAAATCTTGACTGTACCCTTGGATGGTATGTAACCAATTACTGCGCCGTTATAGTAACGAATCTCACTCCAGAAAATGATGCGATACTGGCCTGCCCCGATTGGAGTCCATTGGTCATCGTAAGTGATCTTATTCATCCAATCTGGGTCAACCGGATTTCCCTCCAGGACGCCATTTCTAATTGTTGTTTCCACGCTTGGTATATGGGCATAGCGAGACAGCGGGCCGGCCCAATCGCCATTTCTATCAAGAAATTGCAAGTTGACCCCCAGACTGCCCGGGTATTTGTTGTCAATCACGCGGGTTACTTCAAGCGCCAACCAGGTATCCGCCTGGAGCGAAAACTCGATAATGGTGGTGGTTGTGGGCCAGACAATATCAGAAGACGTCGGAGTAGTCCCAGCTGGGGAATCGCACGGTGTCATGCCCGTGCTTAAATATCCACTCCAGCACAAAGGGAAATCCGCAGTTTCATCAAGAAACAGACTGCTTGGAATGTAATTGGAGGTTGGTAAGGTGGGTGTTACCGTCGGTGTAGGTGTTGGCTCAACCGTGCCCGTCGGTGTATGCGTGGGTGTTGGTAATAATATTGGCGAATCCGGATAACAAGGATCCGATAGATTCTCTGTGAAACCCGCTGCTGTCAGGTTCTGGCGCCAATCCCCAGTGGGC
>JBGSVI010000093.1:0-2878 GCA_041753035.1 Anaerolineales bacterium
TGCATAATTCGGGGCATGGCGATCACTGAAAACGGAGCATGTCGATCACCCAAAACGGAGCATGCCGATCACTTAAATCGGACCATGCCGAACACTTTTAGTTAGCCTGGGGAGAAAAACTGACGCTGGTTAATCTCAAAAATGTGGCAAGCTATCCTCCAGAACCACATGGAGGTAGCGATGACACAGGAAAGGTTAACCGTGCGCAAGATCCAAGAAATACTTCGTCTGAAATGGGGGTCCAAGTTGTCCAATCGGGCGGTTGGGCGTGCCTGCAATATTTCCTGCAGTACGGTCAGTGAATATGTTCAGCGTGCGGTTCGGGCTGGACTGAGCTGGCCGTTGCCGGAGGGGTTGAATGACGAGGAGCTGTACAGGAAGTTGTTTCCGGAGACGGTCCGGTCAAGCGAAGCCCGGAAGGCATTACCAGACTGGGAGACAGTCCACCGGGAAATGAGGAAACGCGGGGTCACGCTCAAGCTTCTGTGGATCGAGTACCACGAACTATTCCCGGAAGGCTATGCTTATACCCAATACTGTGAATACTACCGGCGCTGGAAAGGGAAGTTGTCGCCCTCCATGCGTGTGCCGCGGAAAGGGGGCGAAGAACTGGAAGTGGACTATGCCGGGATGACCATCCCGATCACGAATCCCGAAACCGGGGAGATCACTCAGGCCCAGATATTTGTTGCTACGTTGGCGGCCAGCAGCTACACCTATGCTGAAGCGCAAAGCAGCCAGACGCTGCCGAACTGGATTGGTGGGCATGTGCGATCCTTTTCTTTTTTCGGTGGCCTGCCCCGCCTCATCAAGCTTGACAACATCAAGGCAGGGGTGAAGAGCCCCAGCTACTACGAGCCGGACCTCAACCCGAGCTACCAGAAAATGGCCGAGTACTATGGGGTCGCGGTACTTCCAACACGGACGAGAAAACCAAAAGATAAGCCTGCCGTTGAGAACGGTGTGCAGAATATCGAGCGCTGGGTTTTAGCGCCCCTGCGCAATCAAACCTTCTACAGCATTGCAGAACTCAATCAGGCGATGCGGCCTCTGCAGGCGGCCCTCAATGAGCGCACGATGGAACAGTTTGGAAAGTCGCGCCGGGAGCTGTTCGAAGAACTGGACCGACCGGCACTGCTTCCCCTGCCTGACCAACCTTATGAATTCGCCCTGTGGAAGACCGCCCGGGTGAATATTGACTACCATGTCTCTTTCGATCTGCACTTTTACAGCGTACCCAGCCGCTTGCTCCACCAAAAAGTCGAGATCCGGGCCACCGAACGGATGGTGGAGATTTTCCACCAGGGGATTCAAGTGGCAATCCATCCCCGCAGTGCTGTTTCCGGCAGATTTTCAACCCAACCCGAACACATGCCTGCCAACCATCGTTTTATCGCCGAGTGGTCTCCCGAACGTTTTTTGCACTGGGCTCAGGAGGTCGGCCCAGCCACAGCCCAATTCGTCCAGGCCATTCTGTCTTCACGGCGCCACCCCGAACAGGCCTTTCGCGCCTGTATGGGGGTCCTCAGCCTATCCCGCAAATACGATCAACCAGCTATGGAAACTGCCTCCCAGCGCATGCTGGATGCCCGGCTGCTGACTTACCGCGACCTCAAAGCCGAACTGCAGGCTCTGGGTTCCACTGCTTCCAGCTTGGCCGAAGCAGAAGCGACCCCACTTCCCGCCCACGAGAACATCCGTGGTGAACCCTATTATTCGTGAGGAGATCCCCATGCTCAACCAACCTCTTTTCGACAAGCTGCTGCAATTGCGTTTACCCGCCTTCCGCGACGGCCTGCGCGAACAACAAGACGACTCCCAATATACCGACTTGCCTTTCGAAGAACGCCTGGCGCTCCTGGTGGATCGGGAGTGCTTACGACGCTACGACAACCGCATTCAGCGCCTGACGAAAGCCGCCGAATTTCCTCTGCAGGCAACCATCGAAGACCTGGACCTTTCTCCCGAACGTGGCCTGGAACGCCGCACGATCCTCGAGCTGGCCCAAGGAAATTGGATCCACAAACATCACCCCCTGATCATCCTCGGTCCCACAGGAGGCGGAAAAACTTTTCTCGCCTGTGCTTTCGGGACCGCTGCCATACGTTCTGATTTCTCGGTGCGTTATTTCCGCACCTCCCGCTTGTTATACCAACTCGCTCAGGCCCGCCAGACCGGCTCTTACTCCAACCTGTTGCGTAGCCTGGCCAGGACAGATCTCGTGATCCTGGATGACTGGATGCGGGATACCCTGACGGTCCCGAATGCTCAGGATCTGCTCGAGATCCTGGATGATCGCTTTGGCCATTCTTCAACCTTGATCGCCAGCCAGGTCCCCTCCAGCGAATGGCATCTGCGCATTCCTGATCCTACTCTGGCCGATGCGATCCTGGACCGTCTGGTCCATAGTGCATATCGATTGAATTTGAAAGGAGAATCTCAGAGAAAGCTCCGCGCAAAACGGAGCATGCCGATCGCTTGAGGTACAATCAATTTGCCAGCGCCTTTTCTCCTCGGGATGATCGCCATGGACCGAATTCACTGATCGTTTTCACCGAATTGCGCATAGAGAAAAGAAGCCACCATAGACTCCACCAATAAAAAAAAGAATACCGAAAATAGGAGTTGGCATTTTAGGCAGTTCTTTAATCAACTTGCTGATTTCTTGATTCATCAACGAAATTTCTTGGTCTACTTGGTTTATTCTCTGCTTTTGCACAGCTTCTGCGTGTTCTCTATTTGCACGTTCTTTCTGCCATTGTTCTTCATTGGCACGGCGCTGGTTATTTTGCTGGCTGTATTCTTGCTGGTGACCGGAACGTTGATAATGGGTCCGACCATCATACTCTGCACGTTTATCTGGATTGCGAAGAATCTC
>JBGSVI010000094.1:0-51704 GCA_041753035.1 Anaerolineales bacterium
GCCCACTGGGGATTGGCGCCAGAACCTGACAGCAGCGGGTTTCACAGAGAATCTATCGGATCCTTGTTATCCGGATTCGCCAATATTATTACCAACACCCACGCATACACCGACGGGCACGGTTGAGCCAACACCTACACCCACGACTACGCCTGGCACACCGATACCTCCGTCTAGACCTACAGAGGAACTTGTCATAGAGGTGATCCAGTCTCTGGCTGATGGGTATGGGGAGGGCTATGAAAAGAGTTCTGGCCAACCTGGTGATGAGCAACTTTACTGTTACCTGGTGAAAGTAAGTCTCGGACCTGCCATATGTGAGTACAGCACGGAAGAGATAGCCGACGCTGCATTACGGAGGAACAAGCCAGAAGCGACGACTTTCCACGGTCTTGTTGCTGTTCGTTGGCAATTTTCTTTTGGGTCTGTGGTGATCGATATGCTTGACTTCCGGTTTGGAAGTGTTGTATTTAGTTGTGATGCCGGTACTGCAGAGGACGTTTATAACACGGCGGTGGAGAAGGGCCTTATCACGAGATAGGAATTACCCTTCGAATACGTTCAGCAGGTAGTCAAACCTGTGCGCGAAAAAAACGAGGAATGCCCGATGGCGAACCTAACAGCCCAACCATCAAGGCTTAATCTGGATGTCTCGCCCAATCAGCAGTGGCTTGTTTTCGAATGGGGAGATAACGCGTTTGGTAACCGTGAGGAGTACAGACTCTGGCTTATCAAGTTACGCAAACTCAATGATTGAATAGAAAGGACTGGCTACCGAGCAACCTCAGTGTCAATCCCACAGGGGTACCCTAGCGGGTATGATATGTTGCGCGAGAGATGAAGGGATAACTGGGTAAAATGGACGCGATGCTGAGCAAACCGGCCTGGTGATCAGGCCGGTTTTTTTCTTCTTTGGATGTTTTTTTATTGGGGTAGGCTTCGCTGCGCTCCCGAATATGCCAGAACCATCGGCGGTGCTCTAGCGGGAGTAAAAAAAGTACCTTTATCGCCGGGCGGTGAGGACCAGGTTGCTGCTGAGGGCGGGATCGAAGGAAGAGCCGGTCATGTCGCCGTAGAGGGCGATCGAATGGAAACCGGATGCGGGGAGGAGCGCGTACAACTCTGCGGCGAGCAGGGGGCGCAGGGGGATGCTGCGCACGGATTGGGTCCAGGGGGCGTTCCCGTCGCGGTGCAGGGTGAGGATGTTGAAGGTGAGCAAGCCATCCGGTTCAAAATCATAGAAGCGCTGGAAGAGCCATTCCCGGGTGCCCTCGCGGGCGGATTGGGGTTCCATCCAGCGCTGGCGGTTTGCCATGACCGCGTCGAAGTTGCGGTTCTGGATGAGCAGCAGCCCGCCCGGCTTGAGACAAAGGGCGAAATCGTCCAGGGCGGCGGTAAGCGCCTGCGGGGTGAGCAGGTGGGGCAGGGAATTGCCCAGGCAGAGCAGGGCATCGAAACCCTGGGCGCCAAAGGAGGCGACCAACTCACCGAAGCCAGCAGGTTCGAAGCGCAGAGCGAGTTCGGCCTGGGTGGCGTTGAGACGGGCTTGCTCGATCATCCCGATGCTGAGGTCAGCGCCGGAGACATCGAACCCGGCCTGAGCCAGGGCGATACCGTGCATGCCCGTGCCGCAGGCGGAATCCAGCAACCGGCGGGCACCCGCCTGGTCGAGTTGCTCCTGCAGGAAGGGGAGTTCTACCTGCAGCCTGCCGGGCCAGTTGACAAAACGGTCATACTCAGAACTGAAGGTATCGTAGAACATGGGGACCTCGCGAGGGTTACGAGCGGTGCTATTGGATATAGGTGAGGTGCTGAGCTGAATCCTGGGGGTTCACCTTGTGGTGGAGGCGGCGGTTCTGCTTGCGCAAGGCTTCGATGATTGGCAGCGGCTCGAAATCGGTCACCAGCAGGATGGTTTCACCAGGGGGGAGTTCTCCGAGCAGGGCATTGACCCGACCCAAGGGTACTTCACCGCGGTGCAATAATTCTACCCCATCCAGGATGATCTTTGGCGCAGCCGCGACCCAGTCCGGGTCATCCGGTGAGGCAGAGTATTCGACCGCCAGTGGAACCGCTGATGCCGGGGCGAGGTCCGACTGACCGACTGCCCGGCGTAGGGTGTTGACCAACTTGTCCACCTCCATCCCACCGACCCGGGCAACCTGTTCCAGGCTGGCAAGTTTGCCCACGGTACGGCGCAGGACGGGGTTCTTGAGATTCCTGAAAGGAGGGGCGATGAGGATGATCTGCTCTTCCAGGGAAGGGTAGGCTTCGAGAACGTCGAAGAGCTTGCTTTGACTGGTGATATCCATCCTTTTATCCTTGACAGAGTCATCGTACATGAGCAGGCGGCGCTCGCCCTCGAGAGAACGCACTTCGCTGAGGTCCTGGGTCACCTCAAGCGTGCCCAGGTAGCCACCAGCGACATCACGCACGGCATAGTAACAAATGTAAATCAGGCGACCATCCATGTTGATCCAGAAACAGGCACGCTGCTGTTTGCCAGCCTTGAAATCGCGCACAATCTGGTTAACGATATGGACGCTCTTGGGCGGATGGCAGTACTGCACCTTGCGTCCCAGGATGGCACGCGTGCGGTCGAAGATGCGTTCCCTGCCGGGGGTGAAGTAGCGCACGGTGTCGTCCTTGTCCACGAAGGTCAGGTCAAAGGGCAAGGTACCGAGGGAGGCGACCAATTCCTCCAGGGAGAAACTGCCTGTGGGCATCTGGATGCGCCCACCAACAGCAGGCTTGAGACTCTCGCCGTGGAGTCCGCCCTCAGGCGCCCACTCGAACTCCGGGGCATAGAGGCAATAGCCGTATTCATCGCTTTGTAGATAGATCTCGACCCAATCCTGTTCAGTGAGAAGATCGAGGGCGGTGGGAAGGAGGATCTTCTCCTCCTTGTAGATCATGTCGTCAATGGCTTCGAGGAGTGGGGCGACGGTAAACAGGGTATATGCCCTGGCCTTGGCGGCGGTCATGCTCTCCACCTGCTGCAAGCCAGCGATGGTCTGGTGCAAAGATCCACGCACCTCGTCATGCTTGCCCCACATGACCAAGGCTGGACCGGGCAGGTCCTTCTTTTCGAAGAAGGGAAAGAGCAGGTATTCCTTGCGGCGGTAGTGCTTGTCCACGTCCATCAGGCTGTTGAGCAACTGCTGAAGGTCGAGCATCAGGGCGGTGGCATCCGCATCATCGGCGAGGGGATCCATTTTTTTCATCAGCAGGCGCGCCTGGCCGGTGACCTGGTTGAGGAGGCGGTTCTCCTGAACGAAGGTATGGACGGGATGCCCGGGGATGGTCTGCGGAGTTTCCTGGAGGTCAAGGTGTTTCTTGAGTACACGAGTGTGGGTGTCACACAAATTTTGAATGCTTTCGGCGGGAATGCCTTCCTTGACCAACTGCACTTCCATCAGGAAAACGTCACTATAATCGGCCTCGTCCAACATGGTTTCCAACTGGGCTTTGACCTTCTCTTCGGTGACCCCGGAATGGAGCTGGCGGATGAGAGCCTTCATGATCTCGATGCGTTGCTGGCGGTTGTTGATGATCTCGCTCATACTCTTATCCTTTCCTATGTGTAGATAGGGGGATCATAGTAGTTAATTAGATAAAATCTGTGATATATGTCACATTAATTATAAAAAACCAATCCTGGTCAGCAGGCGAAGCACTGCATCGCGCGAGGCTACTCTTTCAGGATTTGTCTTTTTGGGCGAGGGTGGAAAGTTGAGGCCGGTCGGTGATCTCGAACTCGGTGCGGGTGATCTTGATGAGCCCCTCATCGGCGAACTTTTGCAGGATACGGCAGGTCATTTCGCGGGTCGAGCCGATGCGGGCAGCCATCTCGTCCAGGGTGAGGGAGCGGGCGATGGGTCCGCTGGTACCCTGACCGGGAAAATCGATCAGCAGACGCGCCAAACGCCCGGCCACGGGCTGGAAGGCGAGGCCGTCGATGACCTCGCTGGCGGCGAGCATGCGCTTGACCATGAGCCGGGAGAGTTCCCAAATGACCAACCCGTTGGCGAGGAGGAACGGGAGGATGGCATCCCGCGGCCAGAGGGCCAGGCGGGAGGGTTGATGCGCCTGTACGGTCATCGGGTTGTGCATGCCTTCATGGAAGAAAGCCAGCCCCCAGAAGACCTCACCGATACCCAGTTCGGCCACCACCAGGCTGCGCCCCTCGCTGGATTCTTTTTGCACGTTCAGACTGCCCTCCAGCACAAGCAGCAGGTATGGCCAGTCTTCACCTGCACGTGTCACGTATCCGCCTGCAGGGATGGAGCGCAGGACGGTCATGCGCTGCAAACGCTCGAGGTCGGCCACGCTGAGGGCAGAGAAGAGAGGGCAGCTTATGAATTGATCGAACCCTGGGGAGGTCATACCATCATTATACGATATTCCGGAATTGCCTTAAGGCAAAGACAGAAATTCCCTTATTCGGTATAGTTTTAGATAGAAACCATTCCACAAGGAGAAGATGATGCAAAATACACCCAAGAACGTCCGACTCGTCCTGGCCGGCCTGGCAATCGTGGTCGGCATTTTCATGATCACGGTGGCACCTTTCCTGATCCAACTCTCGCTAGAACGGGTGCTTTCGGCATTGGTGGTGATCTCGGCTGACAAGCCGGCTTATGCGAGCGGAATCCTGTTGTTCTCTTATGCCTTCCCATTCTACCGGGGGTTGATCTTCATCGGTGGGATCGCCCTGCTTTGTTTGGCAGGACCGATCCGGAAAGGAAAAGAATGGGCGTTCCCAGCCGCGCTGCTGGCAGCAGCCTTCCCCTCGGCGGGGGGATTCTTCATGTTCATGCCGTATGTCTCCTTTGTGGACAGTTTCCCCGTCCCGCTGGTGGTCTCCTTTATCGGACTGATCTTTTTCTGGTCGCTGATCCTGCTGCGCAAGGTGGATCCGTGGTTGAAATGGGGCCAATTCCTGGCGCTGACCTTCTGCGGCATGTTAAGCACGCATGCCTTCATTGTCGGGATCGGCAACCTGCGCATGCTTCTCACCCGCCCGGAGAAACCGATGTACAACGGACTGGGAACCTGGGTGCTGGCATGGTCACAACCCATCCAGTGGATCTGCGTGGTAGTGCTGTTCGTCGCCATCTTCCTGCTGGCGGCGCGCAAACCTTCGGGTTGGTGGCTGGCGCTGATCTCGGTCACTTCACTGGTGGCGATCGATGTGCCGATGCAGATCATCCGCCTGACGATGACAGAATCGACCGCCTGGGATTATTCCTACGGCCTGCCGGTCATCCTCGGGCTGTTCTTCACGCTGTTCTTTCCCAGGTTCCGGGCTGTTCTGGCAGCCGAGCCGGGCGAATGATCCATCGATCTATCCAATAGAATTTGACAGGAGGATGAAATGAAAGGTAATCGTACGATCGGTATTGTTCTCGCGTGCCTGGGCATCCTGGCGGGGTTGTTAACCTTCTACCTGATCGCCAGCCAGTACAACCTGTTGATCGAGGTCAAGACCAGCGCAGGGAGGATGGACGAGGCCACCTCGGTGCGCATCACGTATGCCGTGTTAGGCTGGCTGGGGATCAGCGCGGGCGCGCTGTGGCTGCCGGTGCTCTACGGCTTCATCCAACGGGAGAAATGGGCCTGGTTCTGGGGCGCGGTGGCGGCCACGATCCAACTGCTGGCCGGGTTCTTTCCGATGATCCCAGCGATGGACAGCCACCTGGCCACCCCGACGATCTCGGTATTCCTGCTGGCTGCGATCCTGTGGTTTGGCATGCTGCTGATCGGTGGGGTGAGCCGCAAGATCATCCTGCTGACCTTCATCGCCGGGTTGGCATACGTGCTGACCTTCATCGACGGGGTGGCCCCCATCGCCAAGTACACCACGTCACACGATGATCCCTTCTGGAACGGCATGTACGTGATGTCACAGCAGGTGAGCTGGTGGGGGGCGGCTGCCTGGGCGATGTTCATCTTCAGTGCCCTGAAGAACAAACCCTGGACGATCCCGGTGGGGTTGTTCGCGGCGGCCATGTCGATGCTGGCGGGCTACCCACTGGGATTGCATAATGCGCTGGTCGAAGTGCACCGGTTTTCCATGTTCCTGCCGGCACCGCTGTTCAGCACCGGGCTATTGATCTACCTGCTGCTGCCGGGGACGAAGAAGATGCTGAACCCGGCGGAAAAATAGCAGCCGCGTGGGATTCTTAGGTGAGGCTGGAACAGGCCTTCACAGAGATTAGAAAAAGGGTTGCACGGAGAAAGGTTCCGGGCAACCCTTTTTTGTTGTGCGGGAGGTCCACTCAGGGTAGATCGAGGAGGTCTTCCGGCTCCACGGGGATGGGTGGAGCGGGTCTTGCGCGTTGGCGGGTCTTGATCTTTACAAGATGAAAGGTGACGCCACTGGCGATCACCAGGAGCAGGAGGCGCAGCCACCAGGCGTTGGCGAACCACAGGCTGATACCGATGGTCAGCCAGAGCAGGGCGATGGTGAGTATTTTCTGGCGGAGGGGGATGCCGAGACCGTCGCGATAGTTGCGGATGTAGTCGCCGAGGAAGGAACGATTGACCAGCCAGTCATAGAAGCGCGGTGACCCACGCCCGTAAAAGACCGCCGCGAGAAGAAGAAAGGGGGTGGTGGGCAGGATGGGCAGGAAGACGCCCAGCAGTGCCAGACCGACGAAGAAGGTGCCAAGGATGACCCAGAGTTTATTCTTCATGCTCAACCTGTAAAAAAAGCCTTCGAACTCATGGTGATGGTGTTGCTCCTGGTGGTGAAAAGCCGGGACGCAGTTCCCCGGCGAGGTGGGCAGATTATACCTGCTGGCAGGGGAGGAGTCCATGGCGGATCACTCCCAACCCTGAGGCCTACTTTAATGCCTCGACGATGCGTTCCACATTGATGCGCATGAAGGCGAGGTAGGTGGGTGCGGGGCCGTCTGAATCGGTCAGGGAGGCATGGTAGAGAGGAACGAGTTCCACGCCGGTGTCTTGTGCGACCTGGGCGGCAAGAGCCTGATTGACGGCCTCGCCGACGAAGACTGCCTTGACCGCATAGAGGCGAATGGAATCTTCGAGGATGGCGAGTTCCTGGGCGGAGGGGGCGGCGGCGCTGCTGAAGGAACCGGTGATCGTGCCGACCTGGGTGAAACCATACTCGGCGGTAAAGTAGCCAAAGACGGCATGATCGGAGACCAGGGAACGGTTTTCGATGGGGATCTGCGCCACCTGAGTACGGATCCAGGCATCCAGGTCAATCAGCGAAACGGCATAGGCTTCAGCATTGGACTGGTAGGCGGCAGCATGTTCCGGATCGGCGGCAGAGAGGGCGGCGAGGATGTTATCCACCCACATGAGCACGTTGTTGGGGTCCATCCAGGTATGCGGGTCGCCGCCTTCGTGGTGGTGTTCTTCCCCTTCGGTCTCTTCACCTTCGTGGTGACCTTCTTCAAAAGCCAGAAGTTCGATGCCGGCAGAGACTTCGACCAGTTTGTCGGCGGCCCCGGTGCTTTCGAGCAGTGGTTCGAGGAACTCCTCCAGCCCTGCGCCATTGGCGAAGACGATCTGCGTTTCGGCCAGGGCAACGGCGTCCGCTGGGCGTGGCTCGAAGGTATGCGGGTCGGTGCCGAGAGGGAGGAGCAGGGTCACGTTCACGTGGTCACCACCGACCTGGCGGAGGACATCGGCGACGATGGATGTGGTCGCCACCACTTGCAGGCGGGTATCGGCAGGGGAGGTGGTCCCAGCGCCACAGGATGTTAGTAAAAGCAGGGTCACCATTATGCCCGCAAAGAGTGTGAGTTTATTGTTCATTATTTCTCCTATTTGATATAGATATTCATTTTCAATAACTCGATAAATTTTTTATCGGGGCTCCTCCTGCCCCGATAGTGACGGTTAGAAGTACCTGGGGAATTTGGTGTGGAAATAAGCCGAGGCGATCATCAACAAAAAGATGATCAATACCATCGCCAAAAGGATCAGGCGGATACGCGGTGTCGAAAGGCCTGCAGACTGATGTTTCTTGCGTTGTTTTGAATCCAGAGCCAAACCGGTAGCGGCAGTGACAGGGATGGCGGCACAGAACATACACATGATGGGTATCTCCCAGGGTACAGGTTATTTGCATCCGGCACAGACGCCGGAAACTTGCAGCCAGTGATCCTTGATCTCGAAGCCGGTCTGCTGACCGATGCGGGAGAAAAGGGCATCCAAATCATCGCCATCGAAGAGGACGGCCTGTCCGCAGCGCTCACAAAGGAGAAGATGCTGATGTCCCACCCCGGCTCTCAAGAATGCCTGGCAGCCCTGTTCCTGATGGACACGCTGAATGAGTCTCAACTCCTCCAGCTTTTCAAGGGTGCGATAGACGGTCACCAAGCCCAGGTGCGGGTCATTCTGGCGGGCCAGGTCATAGATCTCCACAGGGGTCAGGGCGCGCAGTGTAGAGACCATGACGTCAACGATGGCACGACGGGCGCCGGTGACGCGGCAGTCCAGTGATCTCAATTTTGCCAACCAATGATCCGTTTCAGTGGACATGAATCCTACTATTGATAATGATTTTCAATTATACCGGGAGATGAATATTTCGTCAAGAAAATCGATGCCAGGGGGAAGAGTTATGCTCAAGGTCAACATGGATATGCGGTGATCAGATCCATACTGCCTGCCATAATAACACCTGCGACTATCGCGATCTCATGGGCGGGGTATAATCACCATCAGAGATTTCACTTCCGTTTGTTGCGAAATCCATGATCAAAGATTCTACAGCTCCTCCCTTTCAGCTGGACACACTATCCATAAAACCATCCATGATCGCGCGCATCCTGGGGCTGGTGACGCTCTTCCTGATCATTGCGAGCATCAGTGGGCAGGTGCTGAAATTCGTGTTCGGGCATGACTATGTCCACGGGCTGGTGCAGCTCTTCTATGTGGATCTCGAAGAAAATATTCCCACGTTCTATTCGGTCCTGCTCCTTCTATTGGCTGCCCTGCTGCTGGCCCTGCTGGCGGTCCTACACGCCCGCATGCCAGGCAGGCACGCCTTAGGATGGACGGTGCTCTCGATCGGTTTTATTTTCATGGCCTACGATGAAGCCTCCTCCGTCCACGAGAAGTTGATCGAACCGATGCGTGACCTGCTGGGAGATCGGCTGGCGGGTCCGCTGTATTTTGCCTGGGTGATCCCGGGCATCCTGCTGGTGCTGCTGCTGGGATTGTTCTTTCTGAAATTCCTGCGCCAACTCCCTTCCAGATCACGGCGCAATTTCCTGGTCGCCGCGGCCCTGTACCTGGGAGGTGCGATCGGGGTTGAAATGGCGGGGGGGTATTATGCAGAACTTTATGGCATGAAAGACCTGACGTACGGCATGATCGCCACCGTGGAGGAAGGCCTGGAGATGACCGGATTGGTTGTCTTCCTCTGGGCACTGCTGGATCACCTGGCTGACAATCACCCGGAGATCCGCTTACAGATCGTGAAGAAAGCCAAGAACACACCTGGAACCAATCCACACCCGGAAACCTGATGAGTGACCGGGGCTGAGTCGTCCCAAAAATCAGACCTGACCGGCAGAAAGGAAACCCGCATGTCATCCTTTGGTGTCCATTCAGAAGTTGGCAAGCTGCGGCGAGTGATCGTCCATCGCCCGGAACTGAGCCTGCAGCGCCTGACCCCCTCCAATCACGATGCCCTGCTGTTCGACGATGTGCTGTGGGTCGAGCGCGCCCAGTGGGAGCATGACCAGTTCACGGCACTGATGCGCGAGCGTGGCGTGGAGGTGCTCTATGTGCTCGACCTGCTGACCGAGACACTGCGCGCCAGTCCTGAGGCACGAACACTGATCATCGACCAGGTCGCCACCGAGTACACTGTCGGGTGGGCACTGGTGGATGAGGTGCAGCGCTTCCTGCAGGGCCTGTCCCCCGAGGCACTGGCGCGTCACCTGATCGGGGGTTTGACGGCGGCGGAAGCCGGGTTGGAATGGGAGGCGTTTGCGCGCATCTCGCTGCATGCGGCGGCGCTGGATGACCTGGACTCTTTCCTGCTGCCGCCGCTGCCCAACACGCTGTTCACGCGCGACTCCTCCTGCTGGATCTATAACGGCGTCTCGGTCAACCCGATGTACTGGCCGGCGCGGCGGCGGGAGTCACTTAATATGTATGCCATCTACCGCCACCACCCCCTGTTCAAAGATGGCGCTTTCCCCTTCTGGTATCCCAATGCCACGGATGGGGAATTCAACATGCAGAACTTTGGTAGATCAGCACTGGAGGGAGGGGATGTGCTGCCGATCGGCAAGGGAACGGTGCTGATCGGTATGTCCGAGCGCACCCAGGGGAGTATGATCGAGCAGATCGCGGATGCGCTGTTCAGCGCGGGGAGCGCAGAACGCGTAATCGCGTGCGTGATGACGAAAGACCGCGCCCACATGCACCTGGACACCGTGTTCACCCTGCTGGACCGGGACCGCGTCACCCTGTTCCCGAAGGTCATCGAGCAGATACGGGCGATCAGCCTGCGACCGGGGAAGAAGCCGGGCGATTTCCACGTCACCCGGGAGAAGGACTTCCTAACCGCGGTGGGGGATGCGCTAGGTGTGCATCACCTACACGTGGTGGAGACCGGCGGAGACCGTTACCAGGCAGAGCGCGAGCAGTGGGACGATGCCAACAACACGGTGGCACTCGAACCCGGTGTGGTCATCTCTTATGAACGGAATACACACACCATTGCGCGCATGCGCCAGGCCGGCATCGAGGTGCTGACCATCCCCGGGTTTGAACTTGGCAAGGGGCGCGGCGGCGGGCACTGCATGACCTGCCCGGTGCTGCGGGATGGGATCTGAGGTGAAGATGAATGAAATCCTGATCACCAATGGCACGCTGGTCACCGAGGCGGCTGCATACACTTCCGACCTGCTGATCCGTGATGGCAAGGTGGCTGCGGTGGGTACGGGGCTCACTGCGCCCGAAGCGGAAGTGGTGGATGCCAGAGGGCGGCTGATCCTGCCGGGGGGCGTGGACGCCCATACCCATTTTGACCTGCCGATGTTCGGCACGGTCTGCTCGGACGACCATTATAGCGGGCACAAGGCGGCGGCGTTCGGCGGTACCACCACGGTGATCGACTTCGTACCCTTCGACCTGCCCGGCATGTGCCAATCGGTGGAAGCCTGGCGGCGCAAGACCGAGAAAGCAGCCATTGACTACTCGTTCCACATGAACCTGACCCGCTTCGATGAGGCCGTGGCAAAGGAGATCCCTGCCCTCGCAGGCGAGGGCATCACCAGCCTGAAGGTGTTCACTGCCTACAATGGGCGTTTGCGCATAGACGATGGAGCCATCTTCAGCGCCCTGCGCATCGCAGCGGAGAACGGCATGCTGGTGCTGGCACACTGCGAGAATGGCGATGTGATCGAGCGGCTGACTGCAGAAGCGCTGGTTGCCGGACACACATCCCCCGAATGGCACGCGCGGACGCGCCCCGCCTGGGGGGCGGTGGAGGCAACCCTGCGCATATGTGCGCTGGCGGCACAGGCGCAGGCGGCGGTGTATATCGTGCACATGAACGCCGCTGGAGAGGTGGACATGCTCGACTACGCCCGTCAGAAGGGCGTGCGGGTGATGGGCGAGACCTGCCCGCAGTACCTGTTCTTCAGCGAGGATGACCTGCGCCGCCCGGACGGAGCCAAGTGGGTGTGTTCCCCGCCTGTGCGTTCTGAGGCGGATAACTCCCGCCTGTGGCAGGGGCTGCGCGATGGCACCCTGCAGGTCATTGCCACCGATCACTGTGCCTTTTTTGCGGATGGCACCCGCCCGATCACCTATGAAGACCAACCCATAGCCATCCCGGGCAAAGAACTTGGCGCGGGGGATTTCACACGCATCCCCAACGGGCTGCCCGGCGTGGGAGACCGCCTGCCGGTGCTGTGGACAACAGGGGTGCGCTCCGGGCGGTTGACTCCCAGCCAGTTCGTCGCCCTTGTCTCGGCCAATCCGGCCAAGATCTTTGGCCTGTACCCGCGCAAAGGCGCCCTGCTGCCTGGATCGGATGCCGACCTGGTGCTCTGGGACCCAGAGCGTACGGTCAAGTACGGCGTGGCGTACTCCCAACAGCGCACAGACTATAACTTATATGAAGGTTGGGAATTGACCGGCATGCCGGAGAAGGTGTTCCTGCGCGGCAGGTTGATCGTGGACGGTGGCAGGTGGCTGGGGAGGGCGGGGATGGGTGAATTCCTGCCGCGACAACCCGGTGCACCGTGTCTCTGAGCGGGGAACTTTTTTCGAGGCGAAATCATCTAGATAAAGAGGTAGATCATCCATCGTTTCTTTTCTGAAAGGAGAGATAATGAAACAACATCCAGCCATCCTATTCGGCGTCTTGCTGGCGCTCAACCTGGTGCTTTCGGCTTGCAGCGGGGGGCAGGTGGCTGCTTCCAGCCTGTCGCGCAACACTGCACCGGAAGTTCCAGAAGCAGATTCCGGGCAACTGGTGGCGGGGAACAGCGCCTTCGCCTTTGATCTTTACCAGTCGATGCGCAGTTCCCCGGAGAACCTTGTCTTTTCCCCGTACAGCATTTCGCTGGCTTTTACGATGACCTACGCCGGTGCGCGGAGCGAGACTGCAGTGCAGATGGCGGATGTTTTCCACTTCACACTGACGCCCGAAGCGCTGCATCCCGCCTTCAACGCACTCGACCTCGAACTTGCCCGGCGACCCGAGCAGGCAGCGGGTGTGGACAAGGATGACCGCTTCGACCTGACGATCGCCAATGCGCTGTGGGGGGAGCAGGACTGGCCCTTCCTGCCCGAATTCCTCGACCTGCTGGCGGTCAATTACGGGGCGGGGATGCGCCTGGTGGATTTCCAAGGCAATGCCGAGGCAGCCCGACGCCAGATCAATGACTGGGTGTCCGACCAGACACACAAACGCATCCAGGATATCCTGGCTCCCGGTGTGCTCGACAGCGCCACCCGGCTTGTGCTGGCGAACGCGATCTATTTCAAGGCTACTTGGGAACACGAGTTCGAGGCCAACGATACCTCTGACCGGGAATTCCACCTGCTGGATGGCAGCACGGTGACCGTGCCAACGATGGAACAGGAGACAACTTATGCCTACGCGTCCGGGGACGGCTGGCAAGCGGTTGCCTTACCTTACCGCGGCGGGCTGGCGGATATGCTGCTCATCGTCCCGGATGAGGGAAAATTCGAAGATTTCGAGGCAGCGCTGACCCCGGAACTGTATGCCGAGATCGTCTCTGCCCTAGAACCGCAGCGCGTCATCCTGTCCATGCCCAAGTTCACCTTCGAGACTTCCACCGGGTTGAGCGATCTATTGGTCGCAATGGGCATGCCGGACGCTTTCGACCCTGGAAGAGCAGATTTCTCCGGCATGGATGGGGCACAGGACCTGTATATCAGCGATGCATTGCACAAGGCTTTCATCGCTGTGGATGAGAAAGGCACTGAGGCCGCGGCGGCGACGATCGTGATCATGGCGTTAACCTCGATGATGCCCGAGGGAGTGGAACTCACCATCGACCATCCGTTCCTGTTCGCGATACGCGATGTGCCCAGCGGAACCCTGCTCTTTTTGGGGAGGGTGCTGGATCCACGGTAAGAATGAAAATGGCCAGGTCATTGCGACCTGGCCATTTTCATTACTCGTTCAGCAGTTCTTGAAGGCGGGGATGGTTGGCATAGACACCGCGGCGGTCTTCCGGCAACAGGAGAGCGATGCGGCACATGACCTCATCGGTATAGCGCTGCATGATGGCATCCCGGTCAGCGCCTTTCACTTCGGCGGGCAGGGTGAAGAACTCGCCTGCCACCGCCTTGACCTGTAGGCGCTTGAAGTGCTTCAGCCGTTCCACCACCACGGCATCCTCGGTGCCGGTCAGAGCGACTGGCAGCACGGGCACGCCAGCCTTCCATGCCAGGTAGATAGCGCCGGGCTTTGCCTCGATCAAGTTGCCGCTTTTTGAACGCGTCCCCTCGGGGGTGATGGCGAAGACGCCACCTGCCCGCAATCGCCGCAGGGTCTCGCGGATTGCCCCGATGTCAGCGTTGTGCCGATCGATGAACATGCCGTTCACCAGGCGGGTGAGCCAGCGGTAAAAGGCGTATTTTTGGTACTTTTCCGCCACCACCATGATGATATCCGGTCGGTCAAGGATGTAGTAGGCCAGGGAGGCATCCAACCTGCCGATGTGGTTAGAGGCGATAATGTAGCCTCCGGTGCGGGGTAGATTCCCAAAACCGACCAATTCCACCCTGGCAATGAGGTGCAGCAGGGTGCGAATGACGAACAGAAAGATCTTGTGCGTGGTTTTTTTCATGTATTTCCTCAGACAGTACAACCCCCTGCGAGCCCAAAGGTTAGCCTGCCGAGGTCGGTATCACAGATTCGACTGCCAGTTCTTTCAGCCGGGGATGGTTGGCATAGAAACCACGGTACTTTACGGGTAACAGGGCGGCGATGCGGCACATGATCTCATCGGTATCTGCGGCGAGGGTCTCGCTGCGCCCATGATTTTCGGCGGGAAGGGGAGGCAGGTTGAAAGCCGGGCCGACGGTCACGGTAATCCTGGGTCGGTGGAGACGCTTCAACTGACCGAAGAAGGCCGAATCGAAGGTGCCGGCAATGCCTACCGGCAGGATCGGGTAGCCCAACTTGGCAGCCAGGTAACTGACACCCTGCTTGCCCTCGATGAGGTGTCCAACTTTGGAACGAGTACCCTCGGGGGTGATCACCAGCACCTCGCCGTGTTTCATGCGCGTAATTACCTCGCGGATGGCTTTCACATCCGGGTTGAAGCGATCCACGAAGATGAAATTCAAGCGCTTGCCCAGCCAGCGCATGATCGCCATCTGCTCCCATTTTTCGCCGACCAGGAGGCACAGGTTGTTGTTGTCGAGCAGGTAGAAAGGCAGGAAGGCGTCCACCAAGCCGAGATGGTTGGAGGCGATGATGAAATTATCGGTGGCGGGGACATTTTCCCGGCCACGCACTTCGATGCGGGTCAGCAGGCGCAGTAAAAAGCGGATCAGGGAGCGGGTGAACTTAAGTTTCATGGATGATATTGTACAATAAAAACCATCCTGCGCCCTGGATTTCCTGCTGCGTAGGATGGTTTGGCTGGTCGAAAGCGGGGAAGCGGGTTATTCTTTCTTCAGGATATGGGTCACGATGGTGGCGCCGCTGCCACCGATGTTCTGGGCCATGCCAATGCGGGCATCCGCTACCTGGGTCTCGCCACACTCACCGCGCAATTGCTGCACCACCTCGACGAGTTGATAGACACCCGTAGCACCCACCGGGTGGCCGCGAGCCTTCAATCCACCGCGGGTCATGACCGGGATGCGTCCACCAATGAGGATGTCGCCATCCAATCCCAGACGCACGCCCTGGCCGCGCCCGGCGAAGCCGCAAGCCTCCAACGAAAGCGCTGACATGATGGTGAAGGCATCATGGAGTTCAAAAACATCCACGTCCTGCGGGCTGATCCCCGCCTGGCGATAGGCTTCCTGCGCCGACTGGAATGCTGCTGTCAGGAACAAAGGGTCGCGGCGGTCATGCAGGGCAAGCGTGTCGGTGGCAGAAGCCGACCCCGCGACCACTATGCGACCGGAGCCTGACAGGCTGTCTGCCGGGACGAGATAGATCGCCGCGGCTCCGTCACCGATCGGCGAGGCATCCAGCAGGTTGATCGGTGTGGCGATCATGGATGACTTTTCGAAGTCCTCCACGGTGATCTGATGGTGCAGGCGGGCAAAGGGGTTGTGCATGGCATTGGCGTGCGCGTTGATGGCGAAGGGAGCGAAATCGGCATGCTTCCAGCCGTACTCGTGCATATAACGCCGCATCAGCAGGGCATTCAGACCGACAAAGGAGACGCCCATCTCCACCTCGTAATCGGCGTCGGCGGCGGTAGCGAGAGCGGCAGTCACCTCGTGCGGGTGGCGGTCGGTCATCTTTTCCACGCCCATGACCAATGCTGACTCGAGTTCCCCGGAGGCGACAGCCATCAATCCAGCGCGGAAGGCGGCACCACCTGAACCGCAGGCGGCGTCCACTTTGACCGCCTCTGCATCCTTCAGACCGGCATAATCCACCACCAATCCGGCGAGGTTGTTCTGCATGTCGAGGATGCCCGACATCATGTTTCCGACAAAGATACCCTGAACCGATCCGCGCCCGGCATCCTGCAACGCCTCACGGATCGCCTTGACGGCGATCTGGCGGATGGAGCGGTTCCACTGTTCGCTGATCTTGGTCTGACCGATACCGAGGATGGCAACTGCGCGCATGAAGCACCTTTCTATGAATAGGAGATTATCACGTAATGATCATCCTGCATTTTAACCCTCCCGGCTATCAGGGGCTATCAGAATTCACTTTCTACCTGCGATTTGGGAACTCCTAGGACCACCTGATCCGCCAGGCGGGGGCAACGCCAATTCTCTGGCAGAGTAGGGTGTTCTCAAAGTCTTTCTCCGAGTTGTAAAAAAAGGAGATCGACCTTTTCGGTCCTCCTTGTCCCGTGATGTCCAATCAATCCAAGCTCCCCAACGGCATCACCACAAGCCAGTTGGTGATCGACACCGAGAAGCAAACTGCCACCTGTCCGGCTGGGTTCTCAGCAAGCCTCGAGTACAACCGCGAAGAAATACTACGTTTTCGCTTCCCGGATGATGTATGTGTAAGCTGCTCTTTGCGTGAACGTTGCTGCACCGGGAAAAGAGGCCGCACGGTCTGTGTCGGTCTCACGTATCCCCTCTTGCAAGAAGCTCGCCTGCGCCAAAAGACGGAAGCGTTCAAAAAAGAATATCATGAACACCGCAGTGGTGTGGAAGGCTGTCTTTCCGCCCTGGCGCGTGGAAATGGGATGCGGGTGTCCCGCTACTTCGGCAACCGCAAACGCCATCTACAAGCTGTATTTTCCGGCTCGGCGGCCAACCTAGAAAGAGTCGCTCTTGGCTGGCAGGAGCATGACCCAAAAGATATCATCAGCCGTGGGGAGTGGCGAAACAACCAACTCCTGCTTGAACCCGGGGATTGCCCAAAGTGGTGCCCATACCTACCCCCACATCTGGTTTGCCAACAGTATCTTTGTGAAAGCCCTGTCCCTTCTCCTACCGCTGGTTGACGTTCGATCCAAGCCATGCTATACTATAGGTCGGTGACCGACATATAGGCCGGATTGGCATTCAGAAAGGTGGTGCGCCCTGGACGCGGAAAAATTCCTCCCCCTACGAGAGCCGACCTTCTTCATCCTTCTCAGCCTGTCGCAGGGCCAGAAACACGGATACGCCATCATCAAAGATGTGGAGCGTCTAAGCGATGGTAAGATCAGCTTGAGCAATGGCACCCTGTATGAGGCCTTGACGCGCCTGCTGGACCAGGAACTCCTCGAACGTCTCCCGGATGAGACGCCAGAAGAGTCGGGGCGGTCTCGCAAAGCATACCGGTTGAGCCGGGATGGGCTGGCGGTGCTGCATGCCGAGTTTGACCGCCTGCGGAGGATGCTGGACCAGAAGCGCCCAACGGCGGTCGAGAGGCATTCATGAACAATGCCTCCCTTTGGTTCACACGATTGTACGCACAGCTCCTGGCGCTCTACCCCCGGCGTTTCCAAGCGGACTTCGCCGAGGAGATGAAGGCGGTATTCGCCCTCAGGATCAAAGAGGCCGCTCGGGCTGGCATTGGGCAGCCACTGTGTCTTACCTTGCGGGAAATGGGTGCTCTCCCTCTGGCGTTATGGGCCGCTTATACGCGGGAAAGGAGACCGTTAATCATGCAAAAACGACTGGTTCGCTGGTTCATCCATGAACCTGGCTCGTGGCAGGAGATCCTGCTGGCCTCCCTGCCATTCTTGGCGCTCTGCCTCGTTTTGGGAACCTTTTCTTTCAAGGCGATGGAGGCGGGTCTTTCCCCTCTTGTAGGCCTTGGATTGATGGGCTTGATCATCCTGGCCCTGGCACTGTTGGGGATTGCCGGGATGCTGGTCCGGCTGCCGCGCTGGTCCATGCCGTATGCGGGTGTGCTGATCGCCGGCGCAGTCTTCCTTGCATTGAACCTGCTCGGTCTCCAGGATCTATTCTTCGGCGGTATGCAGGGGCCGTGGTGGCTGCGAATGGCTGCCTTCGAGCTGCTGTATCTCGTTGTACTATTTGCGGCCACCCTTCTGAGCTTAAGGCTGGCCCGAAAAATCGCCCTGACCAGCATTTTCTTCGAGCAGGTGCGCAAGGATTGGAGCCTGATCTCGTTTGCCATGTACGGCGGAGCCTTCACTCTGGTGATCGGAATGTACGAAGAGATCGCCAATGGCGGTCTTTATATCCTGCTCACCATCCTTCCCTTCCTTTTTAGCACCTGGGTTTATCTTCGCCAACCGTCGTTGCGACGACGCCTGACCGCCCTTTCCCTGGGGATTACCGTGGCAATGGGGATTGCCCTGGTCGCGCACCTCCTCCGGATGGATCTCTTCTCCCCTGCCGTTTTCCAGGTGGGCGGGATGGTCGTCACGCGTTCGATCCTGAGCATCTTCCTGTCCTGGTTGCTGGGACTGGGCATGCTTTTCGTGCCGATGCTGTTGCCTAGAATTTCATTCGACAAGCAAGCTCAGGTGCAGACAGCCTAGAGCGCTTCAGGCCGGCGGACAGTTTCCAGCCGGTGAAAATTGGAGCTCGGTTTCAGGGTGAAAAACAGGGATCCCACCCGCGTACCGGGAAGACCCGCCCCTCGCTCGACATGCGGCGGTGCGCGTTGGGCTTTCTCAAAGTAGTGAAAAAATGATATTCCTCGTGCTATGGATTTGTGCCTCACACAAAAGCATAACCGAGAAAAGTCATTTTTTTCATTGCGCAGTCATTACTTTGAGAAAGCCGTATCTGGCAGAGTTGACGGCCGCATGCATGCATGCTATGATGCTTTCATTATTATTGAATACCTATTTATTACGAAGAGGAGTCATCCATGAGCGCTGATTTTGTTTTCCGTTTGATCGGCATGGTCACTTTTGCTTTCCTAGGGGCGTACTGGGGGAACTGGCTGGGGCGCTTAAACCCGGAATCTCAAATGATCTATACCCTGACTGTCAGCCTGGTAGGCGCGTTATTCGGTTTGGTGATCACCCCGTATTTCACCAGCCGACCGATCCGTGCCTTGCGCACCCTGGTTGCCAAACTGGCGGCTGAGACGCTCTTTGCGGGCACGATCGGACTGGTGCTGGGATTGATCATCGCTGCCCTGTTGACCTTCCCGCTTTCGCTCCTGCCGGACCCATTCGGCAAGGTATTTCCTTTCATCGGGGTGCTTCTGTTCAGTTATTTTGGCGTCTCCCTGTTCGTCACACGCCAAACCGATATCGGTAACCTTTTGAATGGTCTCGGGGCCAAGCGTGAAGAAGGCGGGGAGAGCAATCCGTCCCAGAACCGCACGGTCCTGCTGGATACCAGTGTGATCATCGATGGGCGAGTGGCGGACATTGCCAAGACGGGATTCCTGCCCGGCACTTTGCTCATTCCACGCTTTGTGCTCAATGAATTGCAATACATTGCCGATTCGTCCGACAACCTGCGCCGGGCGCGCGGACGGCGCGGCATGGAAGTGCTCTCCGAACTACAGAAAGCCTCCAGCGTGGTGGTGCGCATCTCGGATATTGACGTGGAAGGTGTACGCGAGGTGGACGATAAACTGGTCATCCTGGCGCGGCAATTGAAGTGTCCGATCCTGACCAATGACTATAATCTGAACCGCGTGGCTGAACTGCAGGGCGTTTCCATCCTGAACATCAACGAACTGGCCAATTCGGTCAAATCTGTGGTCCTGCCCGGTGAGAGCATGACCATCAGCATCATCCAGGAAGGCAAGGAATCCAACCAGGGTGTGGGCTATATGGACGACGGCACGATGGTGGTCATCGAGAACGGCAACCGGCTCATCGGGCAGACCCGGGATGTGACGGTCACCAAGGTGCTCCAGACTGCGGCGGGACGGATGATCTTCGCCCGGTCAGAAGATTGATCCCGATCCGTAACTGATCTCAGAGGCGCGGGCAACCCCGCGCCTTTTCCTTCCCCGACGGTATCCATCCGCCGTATTCGTTAGGTATAATTGACCTTACCATTCATCAAGGAGTATCCCATGCTGCGAGTCTATAACACCCTCACTCGAAAGAAAGAAGAATTCCAGACCCTAGAACCGGGGCTGGTCAGGATGTACGTCTGCGGGGTGACCGTCTACAACGACGCGCACGTGGGGCACGCCATGTCGGCGCTGGTGTTCGATGTCATCCGCCGCTATCTGGAATACCGTGGTTACAAAGTCAACCACGTAATGAATTTCACCGACGTGGATGACAAGATCATCAACCGCGCCAACCAGTTGGGCGAAGACCCTCTGCGCCTGGCGCAGCGTTATATCCATGATTATGAACAGAACCTGAACGACCTGAACATCCTTCCAGCCACATCCAACCCGCGCGCCACCCAGACGATGGACAAGATTCAGGCGATGGTGCAGGGCTTGATCGACAAAGGGTATGCCTATCCCGCGTCCAATGGCGATGTGTATTTCCGGGTGACGAAGGATGAAGATTATGGGAAGCTGTCCGGGCGGCGCATCGAGGAGATGCAGGCCGGGGCACGCATCGATGTGGAAGAGCTGAAGGAACACCCGATGGATTTTGCCTTATGGAAAGCAGCCAAACCCGGCGAACCTGCCTGGGATAGCCCCTGGGGCAAGGGCCGCCCAGGCTGGCACATCGAATGCTCGGCGATGAACCTGGCGGAACTGGGTGAGCAGATCGATATCCACGGCGGCGGCAACGACCTGATCTTTCCGCACCATGAGAACGAGATCGCCCAGAGCGAGTCGTTTACCGGCAAGCCGTTCTGCCGCTACTGGATGCACAATGGCATGCTGCAGTTGGGCGGCGAGAAGATGTCCAAGTCGCTGGGTAACATCATCAGCATCAAGGAATTCCTTTCCAAGCGTGAGGCGGAGGTGATGCGCATGCTGGTGCTGAACGGTTCCTACCGCGCCCCGCTGATGTTCAACGAAGAAACGCTTGATTCGGCGGAAAAGGGGCTGGAACGCCTGCGCTCCGGCCTGCGCCCGGCACCAGCTTCGGCACACGGCCTCTCCCCCGAAGCGGTGACAGAGCTTGTTTCCCAGTCTGAGGGCACCCAACAGACATTCAGCGAGTCGATGGATGATGATTTCAACTCCTCGGGTGCACTGGCGGCGATGTTCGACCTGGTGCGGCGGATCAATTCCGCCCGTGATGCGGGTGCGACAGACGATCAGCTTGCTCCTGCCCGGGCAACCCTGTGTTCCCTGGCGGGCGTGCTGGGTTTGCGCCTGGAGGAAAAAAGATCCAGCGGTGGAGATGCCAAAAAATTCATCTCCCTGCTGATAGAGATCCGCACCGAGATGCGCAAGCAAAAGAATTGGAGCATGTCGGACCTGATCCGGGACAGGCTCAAGGAGCTTGGCGTGGTGATCGAGGACAGCAAGGACGGCACCGCCTGGCATTAGTAATCAAGGCTGGCAATTTCAACCCTAAGCAAAAAAACCTCCGGGATCTGATCCCGGAGGTTTTTTTCATTTCAAATCACCAGCGTGCGAGGGATCGGGCTGGTCACGCAGGAGTTCTACACGCTTGGTCAGTTCATGGCCACGCACCGGAGCGATTAATTCGATCTGCCCGGCCTGTTCACCAAAACTACCTGTCTGGTAGAAAGCCAGGAAATCCACCACCACGAAAGGGGATGCGCTACCACCCGAGCAGGCGTGCAATTTCCAAGTGATGCGGGGACGAGAGCAGGCAGACCAGTCCAAGGGAGGTGGGGGTCAGCAGGGGTTATCTTACAAAAAAAAAACGGATAAGAAAGTGCGGACTTGCGTCCGCACTCATCTTTATTCCTGCTTGGCCCCGCATTCAGGGCAGAATTTGGCGTCTGCTTTGATCTTCACCCCGCAACCCGCACAATACTTCTCAGCAACCAGCGGCTTTCCACATTCCGGGCAGAATTTGCCACTCGATACTTTTGCTCCACAGTGAGGACAGGATGCGACAATCGTCTGTTTGAATTTTTCTGCAGAGACATAGTCCACTGTTTCGGCCTTCTCGCGGGCATCATTAATCGCAGCCTGGACTTGTATGTTGGAGAATTCCTCCTGCAAATCTGGGGCGCAATCCTTGCACAAGACGCGCTCTGTGTTCCAGCAATCCTCATCCACCCAATGTCCACAGCGCTTACACTTCTGAAAATGAGGTGTGGCCTCTTCCACAGCGCGGGTAAAGGCTCCATCATGCGATTTTTCCCATGCTGCTGAATGAACAGTGTGTGCGGCGTTAGCCGCGCTGCCAAAAATTCCGCCGAGCAGGCTGCTGGCTGTATCCAGGGCTGAACTGACCGCACCGGTGGTGGATGATTCGAAGTGAGTCTGGTAGCCATTCCCACAGCGATCACAGTAGAATTCGAACTGGAATCCCTTTTCAGTGCTCAGGTCACGGTTGTTACGGGTAAATTGGATGAGAGCCATGGTTTTCTCCTCATATTCAATAGTGGCTTGATTCTAGCACGAAAAGAAAGGGACAAAAAGCCCAAGGCTGGGAGATCGTCCAGCTTTGGGCACAGCTGAATATTGGGATTTCAAGCTATTTGCGTGGCAAGAAAACTAAAGGCCAACTTCCTGGTTGAACTCCACGATCAATTCATCGATCTCATCGGCTTGCTTCTGAACCCCGGTGAAGTAATCACGCTCATTCCACATCTTCATGATCTCTTCATAGGTTTTGCCCTGCTGTTCCACCCAGGTGAAGTATTTCAGGTTGTGCACCCGGCGGCGATCCTCATAGCGCAATTCAAGCAGGTTGTCGGTGGATTGTCCGTGCAGGTAACGGGCGAAGTCAGCGGCGGCGTCTTGTGTGGAGTACTCACCGAATTCAGCATGCATTTCCTTCAGGCGGCTCTGGTACAGTTCCATCGAATCGGTCAGGACGGTGACCATGATGTCATTTTCATCCATCTCGTAGTATTTGGCGGCCTTGATCGCCGAAAGAACATTGGAGATGCCGGAAAAGCCGAGTAGGTCGAGGTTGGCGATCAGTGCCTGCGGGACGCCCCGGGAAGCAAGGAATTTCCTGCCGGCAGGTTCATTGAACAGGCGCGAGATGTTGACCACGGCAGTGTCATCAATGGCAACGACCATATCGGTGTTCTTTGAGTTGTGGATCCACGGCACGTGCTTGTCGCCGATGCCCTCGATGCGGTGCGCGCCGAAGCCGTTCTCCAGCAGGGTGGGGCACTGCAGCGCTTCACTGGCAACGATCACGCTGCCCGGATACGACTGCTTCATGTAATCACCGCTGGCGATCGTGCCGGCGGAGCCTGTTGCCGAGGCCAAGCCCCGGTAAACACCTTTTGCGCCAGCAGCCTGGCGGACCACTTCTTCCATGGCGTGCCCGGTGACCTCGTAATGCCACAGGTAATTGCCAAATTCATCGAACTGGTTGAAGATCATCAGGTCCTGGCCGGATTTCCGCAGTTCCCAGCACTTATCGAAGATCTCCTTGACATTGGATTCGGTGCCGGGGGTCTTGATCGTCTCACCAGCGATCCCGGAAAGCCAATCGAAGCGCTCCTGGCTCATGCCTTGCGGCAGGATGGCGATGGAGGTGCAGGCAAGCAAGGCTGAGTCATAGGCGCCGCCGCGGCAGAAGTTACCCGTGGAGGGCCAGACAGCCTTCTGCGTGGTGGGGTCGAACTGACCGGTCACCAGCCGCGGCGCCAGGCAGCCAAAGGCTGCGCCGACCTTGTGCGCCCCGGTGGGGAACCATTTGCCCACCAGGACAATGATGCGCGCCCGCACACCGGTCAGGGAGGAGGGCAGTTCCAACCAGTTCACACCACCGAAACCACCACCGCTGGAGACGGGTTCGTTCTTCCACGTGATGCGAAACAGGTTGCGCGGGTGCACGTCCCATAATCCGATCCCTTTGAGTTCTGCCTTGATCTTTGCCGGGATCCTGGAGGGGTCCTTCATTTGCGCAAAGGTTGGGATGATGATGTTGCGCTCGCGGGCGCGCTGGATGGCACGTGCCCGGCGGTCTTTATGGATGGTGAGGTCGATCGTGGTCATTAGGGGGACTCCTGTATGAGAAGTAGGAAGTTGTCAGACAACTTGATTATAATCCAAAACGTGACGATTCTCGCCAGGAAATGAGTTGTCAGGCAATTGACAGGGCCTCTCTTTTTTGCTACACTAGGGGTGAAGTTGTCAGACAATTAAAACTGTTCATCAGAGGCCTTCCATGGGCACACTTCTTGTCAAGAATGCTGCGATCCTCGTCACGATGGATGACCACCAACGGGAAATCCCCGCGGGTGGTCTTTTTATCCGGGATGGCTTTATCGAGAAAGTCGCCCCGACCAGCGAACTGCCGACCACGGCGGATGAAGTGCTTGACCTGCACGGTCAGCTTTTACTGCCAGGACTGGTCAATACCCACCACCATTTCTACCAGACCCTGACGCGTGCTGTTCCGGCAGCGCAGGATGCCAACCTGTTCAACTGGCTAAAAACGCTGTATCCGATTTGGGCGCGCTTGACCCCGGAGGATATCTTCCTCTCCACCCAGACCGCGCTGGCGGAACTGGCTTTCTCCGGCTGCACTACTGCCTCCGACCACCTTTATCTATTTCCCAACGGGTCAAAACTCGATGATGAGATCGCGGCAGCGCGCCAGATCGGGATGCGCCTGCAGGCAGCCCGCGGTTCGATGTCGCTGGGTGAGTCAAAAGGCGGTCTGCCGCCTGATTCGGTGGTGGACAGCGAAGCGAACATCCTGCGGGATTCCCAGCGGTTGATCGAAACCTACCATGACCCGAAGCCCGGGGCGGTCGTCCAGGTGGTGCTGGCGCCGTGCTCGCCTTTCTCGGTGACGGGGGAACTGATGCGCCAGTCTGCGGCGCTGGCACGGCAGTATGGCGTGCACCTGCATACGCACCTGGCGGAGACGGAGGATGAAGAGCAGTTCTGTCTGCAGAAATTCGGGCACCGCCCGGTAGCGTACATGCAGTCGGTGGACTGGGTGGGGGAGGATGTCTGGTTCGCACATGCCGTTCATGTGGATCGTGAGGAGATCAAGACCTTTGCCCGCTGCGGCTGTGGTGTGGCGCACTGCCCCTCTTCGAACATGCGCCTGGCGTCCGGGATCGCGCCAATCAGGGAATACCTGGCAGCCGGTGTGAAGGTTGGGCTGGGCGTGGATGGTTCGGCATCGAACGACAGTTCCCATCTACTGGCAGAAGCCCGCCAGGCAATGCTGCTGGCACGATTAAAAGAAGGCATCACCGGCTTCTCGCTGTCGAATGACCCGTCCCGAAAACTGATGACCGCGCGGCAAGCCCTGCATCTCGCCACGCGCGGCGGGGCGAGGGTGCTGGGCCGGAGCGATATTGGCAGCCTGGAAGAAGGCAAGTGCGCAGATTTCTTTGCCCTCGATCTGAACGACCTGGGCTATGCGGGTGCCCTGCATGACCCGATAGCCGCGGCGGTGTTCTGTCACCCGAGGCGGACAACGCACACGGTCGTTGGCGGCAGGTTCGTGGTGCGCGACGGGCAACTGGTCACGGTGGATGAACAAAAAATGATCGCCGCCCATAACAAGGCAGCTCAAAGACTGCTGGCTGGATGATACGCCAGGAACGCAATGGGAGACTGAGAAAATGTCGCAACCCCTGACCAAGAATCTCATCGACGTTGCCATGGGCAGAAAACCAGCCGACATGGTGCTGCGCAAGGGCACCTGGGTATGCGTCCAGTCCGGAGAATTCGTCCCGGATACCGATATTGCCATCGTGGATGGGCATATTGCCTATGTCGGTCCGGATGCAGGGCATACCATTTGCCAGGACACCGTGGTGGTGGATGCCGATAACAAGTTCCTGGTTCCCGGGTTGTTGGATGCACATGTGCATATCGAGTCGAGCATGCTCACGGTCACAGAGTTCGTCCGTGCGGTGGCTGTGCGCGGCACGACCGGAGTGTTCATTGACCCCCACGAGATCGCCAATGTGTTTGGATTGAAAGGGGTGCGCCTGATGGCGGACGAAGCCGCCCGGCAGCCCATCCATGTCTGGGTGCAGGTACCCTCGTGTGTGCCCTCCGCCCCGGACCTGGAAACCACCGGCGGAGAGATCACGCCTGATGACGTGCGCGGGGCACTGGCTTGGGAAGGGGTGATCGGCCTGGGCGAGATGATGAATTACCCCGGCGTGGCGGCTGCAGACGAGAAGGCGCTGGCGGAAATGGATGCCGCCCGGCAGGCCGGCAAGACCATTGGCGGGCATTATGCCGCCCATGACCTGGGCAAAGCATTTCACGCCTACGCAGCCGGTGGGGCGCAGGATGACCACGAGGGAACCGGCCTGGAGGACGCCCTGGCGCGCATCCGACAGGGGATGAAAGTGATGCTGCGTTATGGCTCGGCCTGGCAGGATGTGGCTGCCCAGGCAGCGGCAATCACCCGCCTGGGGATTGATGCGCGGCATTTCCTGCTGTGTACGGATGACTGCCATGCCGGGACGCTGGTACGCGAAGGGCACATGGACCGCGTGGTGCGACATGCCATCGCCGAGGGGATCGCACCGCTGACCGCCCTGCAGATGGCGACGATCAACACGGCGGAGCATTTTGGGCTTGGAATGGAGATCGGTCAGATCGCTCCCGGGCGTTGGGCTGACATCCTGCTGGTGGACAGCCTGGAGGACTTCCGTCCCGAACTGGTCATCGCCCGCGGGCAGGTGGCTGCCCAGGGCGGAAAACTGGTACTGACGCTGCCGGAGGTGGAGTACCCTGCCTGGGTGCTCCAATCGATCCACTTCAAACGTCCCCTGGAAGCCGGTGATCTCAAGGTGCGTCTCCCCCGGGAACTGCGCAATGCAGAGCGGGTGCGCTGCAATGTCATCGGGGTGATCGAGAACCAGGCACCAACACGCCACCTGAAGCTGGAATTCCCGGTCGTGGAGGGGCAGATCGACTTCCGGGCACACGAAGAGGTTGTCCGGCTGGCATTGGCCGAACGCCACCACGGGACCGGGACGGTACAAGTCGGACTGGTTGCCGGATTTGGACTGCACGGAAGCTGCGCGGTGGCCTCGACGGTGGCCCACGACTGCCATCATATGCTGATCCTGGGTACCGACGAGCACTGCATGAGCCAGGCGGCCAACAAACTGGCGGAGATCGGCGGCGGGCAGGTGGTCGTCAAGGATGGCGAGGTGATCGGGCTGGTGGAACTGCCGATCGGCGGATTGATGTCCAACCAGGGTGCAGAGAAAGTAGCCGCGCAAGCACGTTCCATCCTGGAAGGCTTCCGAACCTGTGGCTGCGAGATCAACAACCCAAATATGACCCTGAGCCTGCTGGCGCTGGTGGTCATCCCCGAGTTGCGCATCTCGAACAAAGGCCTGGTGGATGTGAACACCTTCAAATTCATACCTGTGGTGGAAGCAGCAGGAGTGGTTCAGAATGGGTAATTTCCCCTTTTATCGTTTGAAAACTGAACTGGCAGAGATGATCGCCGGGCTGCCTCCCGAGAGCCGCCTGCCCTCCGAGCCGGAACTGGCGCGCAGCATGGGGGTCTCGCGGGCGACACTGCGTGAGGCGATGCGCTCCTTTGAAGTGCAGGGGCTCATCCGCCGGCGCCAGGGCGTGGGCACCTTTGTGGTTTCCCAGGTTCCAGTGATCGACAGCGGTTTGGAGGTGCTTGCCAGCATTGAAACCCTGGCCCAGCGCATCAGCCTGCCGGTCAAGATGGGAGAACTGCACCTCAGCCAGGAACTGGCCTCGCCTGAAGAGGCGGAAGCGTTGAGCATCCCGCCGGACAGCCCGATGACGCGGGTGAAACGCGTGATCCTGACCGAGAACCGCCCGATCGCATTCCTGGTAGATAACCTGCCGGCTGAAGTGCTCCCACTCGCCGAGTTGGAGGCAGGTTTCACCGGCTCGGTACTTGACCTGCTGCTCCGCCGCGGCAATCCGAAATTAACCCAATCGCGGACGGAGATCAAAGCAATTGGCGCCACCCCGGAAGTGGCGCGTGCCATGCAGATCCAGCGGGATGATGTCCTGCTCCACTTTTCGGCCCATCTGTTCTCTGATGAGGGGCGTGTGGTGGATATTTCACTCAGTTATTTCCTGCCCGGTTATTTCCGCTTCCACGTGGTGCGGCGGGTGGGTTGAACTTCCCTGGCCCGGGAAAAGGGCTGTTCAGCAGAAAGCCATCCGTCTTCAGCAAGCGGATGACCGTCCTCTGAAAATCAAAACAAACCTAATCCAAACTGGAGGTAAAAATGCGTAGTTTTGCTGGTCGGGACATCCTGTCCCTCAAAGAGTTTGAACGTCAGGAGTTCTTCCATGTGTTCGATGTGGCGGCGGAGCTTGAGCCGATCGCGGTCAGCCGCCGGAACAGTGACCTGCTGGCTGAAAAGACCCTGGTCACCGCGTTCTACCAACCATCCACCCGCACGCGCCTGGCGCATGAATCCGCCATGCACCGCCTGGGCGGGCATGTGACCGGTTTCTCGGATGCCAAGATGACCCGCGCCGGGGATTTCTACCAGGAATCGATCAAGGACACGGTCAAGATGCTGGAATTCTACGGTGACGTCATCGTCATGCGCCATTTCCAGCAAGGCGCGCCGCAAGAAGCTGCCAAGTGGGCTTCGATCCCGATCATCAACGGCGGTGACGGCTGGGGCGAACACCCCACCCAGATCCTGACCGATCTTTACACCGTGCTCAAGGAAAAGGGCACCATCGATGGCCTGACCTGGCTGGCGGTGGGTGATATGCGCATGCGCACCATGCACTCGCTTGGTTATGCCCTGAGTCAGTTCGACTGCCCGATCACCTTCGTCTCCCCACCCGACATGTCGCTGACCGAGGATTTCAAGGCGGAACTGAAGCAGTATAGCGTCAACTTCCGCGAGGTGGAGCATGTTGAGCAGGCGATCGCGGAGGCGGATGTCATTCTGGTCGAGCCGGTCGTGCAGCCGGATTACACCAAGAGCCGCGATGAGCGTGCTGGGAAAGACGTTGGGATGACCCCAGCCAACTATAAGATCACGCGTGAACTGCTGGAGACCAAGGCAAAATCGGATGCCATCCTGCTGCACTCGCTGCCGCGCATGGATGAAGTGCCGGTGGATGTGGATATCACCCGCTGGTCGCGCTACTGGCAGGAAGCCTTCAACGGCGTGGTCATGCGCATGGCGCTGCTGGCCCTGGTGCTGGGAGCCATGGAATAATCTTCAACCTTCCGCCCTCCCGCTCTGCCTCTCCCGTTTGTGCGCAGTACCCAGAAATGGAGAGAAGGAGCGGGAGGAGACCGGGAAACGTCGAACTCGTGGAACCGATGAAAAGGATCGAAATTCGCCGCCACTCTGTGCGTAAACCGCCTGGTGTGAATTTAACCCAACAGGGTGTCACCTTGGCCCGCCAGGTTGGGGAAGCGCTGGGAAAATTCGACCGCGTGGTCACCAGCACTGAGCCACGTGCCTTTCAAACAGCAATCGCCATGGGCTATGCCGTGGATGAAGAAATCGAATTGCTTTCCAGCATGGGAGAGGATGTGGATGCTGAATGCCCCTGGCCGGCAAGCTTTTCCCAGTATTCGGCTGCCAATCACCAGCACAAGGCGACAAATACTTATGTACAGCAGCTGACAGAATTCTATACCAAATTGGCGGACTCGCTGCCTGAAGGTGGAGCGGCGCTGGTGGTGAACCACGGCGGCGTGGTGGAACTAAGCGCGGTGGCCTGTCTTCCCGAGGCAGAACTATCTTCCCTGGGTGATCCCGTCCAATGCTGTGAAGGGATCCGACTGGAATGGGAAGAAGGCCGATTTACAGGAGTCGAGGTTCTACGGGTGTGACCCTGCAAAACCCGGACGGATGCAGGTAAGAAAACTATGAATAACCAAGGAGAATAAAATATGCAAACCTACCTTCATGGTCGTGACATGATCGGTGACCTGGATTTCACAAAAGAAGAGGTCGAGACAGTCCTGGACGTGGCTTTCGATCTGAAGCGCAAGCGTGCCCTGAACGAACCGCATCCCTATCTGCGTGACAAGGTGCTGGCAATGCTGTTCTTTTTCTCATCGACGCGCACACGAGGATCGTTCGAAGCGGGCATGGCCCAACTGGGCGGGCACGGCGCGTTCATCGAAAGCAAGTCCACACAGATCTCCCACGGCGATACACCCAAGGAGATCGGCGAGATCTTCGGCCGCTATTACGACGGCATTGCCATTCGCCACGTGGATTGGGGCATTGGCAATGGCTACCTGAATGCAGTCGCCAAGGCGAGCCGCGTCCCCGTGCTCAACATGCAGTGCGACATCTACCATCCCTTCCAGTGCCTGGCTGACCTGATGACGATCATCGAGAAAAAAGGTCGTGACCTGCGCCGCAAGAAGATGGTGGTTTCCTGGGCGTATGCAGCTTCTTATCAGAAGCCGATGTCGGTACCCCAGAGCCTCGTGCTGCAGATGCCGCGCTTTGGCATGGATGTCGTCCTGGCGCACCCCCCGGAATTCAAGCTGATGCCCGAGATCATGGAAAAGGCAAAGGAAGAAGCCAGGCAAGCCGGGGTTGGCTTTGAGGTGGTGGACGATATGGAAGCCGCCTTCAAGGATGCGGATATCGTGTATGCCAAGTCCTGGGGTGCCATGGTGCATACCCCCGACCCGGAGGAAGGCGCCAAGATCATCAAGAAGTACTCGCACTGGATCACCGATGAACGCAAGATGGCGCTGGCCAAGTCGGACGCCATATACATGCATCCCCTGCCTGCTGATCGCAACATCGAGGTAACCGATGGCGTGATGGATGGTCCGCATTCAGTCGTATATGATGAGGCTGAGAACCGCATGCATGCCCAAAAGGCCGTCATGGCCCTCACGATGGGCTAGGAGAGGAGCAAAGATGAACAAAAAACTCGCTGTGGTTGCCATTGGAGGCAATTCGCTGATCAAAGATGGCAAACACCAGACCGTAGAGGATCAATACCAGGCTGCCAAGGAAACCACCTATCACATCGCGGACATGATCGAAGCCGGGTGGGATGTGGCCATCGGGCATGGCAATGGGCCGCAGGTAGGTTTCATATTGCGGCGTTCGGAGATCGCTGCCAAGGTGGAAGGGATGCACGAGGTCCCGTTGGATGTTTGCGGTGCAGACAGCCAGGGAGCCATCGGGTATGCCCTGCAGCAGACATTACAGAACGAACTGTACCACCGCGGCATCAAGAAGCCAGTGGCGACCATCGTGACACAGGTGCTGGTAGATAAGAATGACAAGGCATTTCAGAACCCATCCAAACCGATCGGCGGCTTCATGGAAGAGGCGGAAGCCAAGCGGCGCGAGAAGGACCTGGGCTGGTCCGTGGTGGAAGATGCCGGGCGCGGCTGGCGGCGTGTGGTGGCTTCTCCCCTGCCCAAGGAAGTGGTGGAACTCGAATCGGTCAAGACGCTGTTGAATGCCGGCGTGGTCGTCATCACGGTTGGTGGTGGTGGCATCCCGGTGATCGACAAAGGCGAGGGTGAGTACGCCGGTACGGCGGCGGTGATCGACAAGGATTTTGCCTCCAGCCTGCTGGCGCGCGAGATCAAGGCGGACCTGTTCGTCATCTCCACTGCGGTGGAAAAAGTGGCACTCAATTTCGGAAAACCTGAACAAAAATGGCTGGATCAGATCAGCCTGGCAGAAGCCAAACAATACCTGGCAGAGGGGACACACTTTGCCAAGGGTTCCATGGCCCCCAAGATCCAGGCTGTGATCTGGTTCATGGAGGCCAATCCTACGGCCAAGGCACTGATCACCAACCCGGAGAATATCGGTCGTGCTCTCAAGGGAGAAACGGGAACGTGGATCGTTCCCTGAAGAAGCAGGAAAGATTCATGATAGAATCCTTGGTGTTGGTTTCTCCCCAATCCATCAAACACAAGGAGGTGACGGACAGAACATATTTCGTGGAAGTATGATTGTCGTTTTACCTATTCTTGTCAAACTTTTCAAGGAGGATTAGCGAATGTTCGGTAAGAATGCATATCGTCTCATTGTCCTGGCCGTTGTCTTCGTGATGGTAGCCACGGCATGCGCCCCCAAGGTCGAGACCGTTGGCGGCTTCCAGATCCCTGCGATCCAAAATGGGAAATTCAACGTTGCCATGGTATTGATCGGCCCCCATGACGATGGTGGTTGGTCCCAGGCGCATTATGAAGGCCTGCTGTACATCGAAGAAAATGTTCCCGATGTGCACGTGGCTTACATCGAGAATGTTCCTGAAGGTGCGGATTCTGAACAGGTCTTCCGCAGCCTGGCACGCAAGGGCTTTGACCTGATCTTTGGCACCTCCTTCGGCTTTGGAGATGCCATGGAAGTGGTCGCCGGGGAATATCCGGACTCCATGTTCATCCACCTGACCGGCATCAAGTCCAACATGACCAACTTTGGCAACCTGATGGGCGCCATGGAAAACATGAAGTACCTGGCGGGCATGCTGGCGGGTGCGCGAGCCAAACTGGATGGCAATCCAAAACTTGGTTACATGGCTACCTTCCCGATCCCGGAAGAGATCCGCCTGGGCAATGCCATCGCCCTGGGCATGAAACAGACCTGCCCGGAGTGCACCATGGATATCCGCTGGATCAACACCTGGCATGATCCCGTGATCGAAAGAGATGCGGCTGCCTCGCTGTTCGCCGGTGGTGCGCAGGTCGTCTTCACCGGTGCGGATACCCCCGCCGTGGCGGATGTGGCGCAGGAAGTTGGCAAGTGGGGCGTCACCTATGACTGGTATGGCTCCTGCAAGGTTGAGCGCTGCCTGACCGCCCCCTACTGGGTGTGGGGTCCGATCTACTCGTCGATCACCGAGCGTGTCATCGCCGGTACCTATGTCCCAGGTTGGGATTACTTTGATGCTGAGACCGGAGCCCTGGGCCTGTATGGCTTCATGGAAGGTCAGGAACTGACCCCCGGCGTGGCCGAACTTCCGGCAGAAGTCATCGAGGAAGTACGCACCATCCTGGCGCAAATGCTGGCTGGCGAGTTCACCCGCTTTGACGTGTTCTCCGGCCCGATCAATGACAACAATGGCAACCTGATCGTGCCTGCCGGCGAGCAACTGCAGCAGGTGGACCTGGACGCCTTCCCGGAATATGGGCTGGGCTGCACCTACTGTATGAAGTGGTGGGCAGAAGGCATTACGGCTGAACTCCCGGGTGAGTGACAACTCTTGAACAATTGGGCCAGACCCTTTATGGGTCTGGCCCTTCCATGACTGGGAATCACCGAACGGGCGCGATGAACGGCAGGCTAGAAAGTTGCTATTTGCAGGAGTGAACCCGTGAATATGACACAGACGACAGACACATCTCCCCTGCTGGTTGAGATGTGTAAAATTGTAAAACGTTTTCCCGGGCTGGTCGCCAACGATCATGTGGATTTTGATGTTCGTCCTGGCGAGATCCATGCCTTGCTGGGGGAAAATGGGGCTGGAAAAAGCACATTGATGAATATCCTGGCAGGGCTTTACCGCCCTGAATCAGGCACAATCAAGGTGAACGGCAACCCGGTGAATTTTAACTCCCCACGGGATGCCATTCGGACGGGGATCGGCATGGTACACCAACACTTCATGCTCGTTCCCTCGCAGACAGTGACGGAGAATATTCTCCTTGGTTTGGACAAGCCGCGTTTTCTGCTCAACCTGCGCGAATATGACCGCACCATCGCCGAGTTGAGCACACGCTTTGGACTCTACGTGGATCCACGCGCGAAGGTCTGGCAGTTATCGGTTGGCGAACAACAGCGCATCGAGATCCTGAAAATGCTCTACCGGGGGACAAATATCCTGATCATGGACGAGCCCACTGCAGTCCTGGCACCGCAGGAGATCGAAGACCTGTTCAAAACCCTGCGGACCATGGTTGCTGAAGGGAAATCCATTGTTTTCATCAGCCATAAACTCCAAGAGGTGATGGCGATCGCTGACCGGGTCACGGTATTGCGCAAGGGAAAAGTAACCGCAGCCGGTCTGGACGCACACCAGATCACGCGCCAGGACCTGGCGAAACTGATGGTCGGGCGTGATGTGGTCTTCCATGTCAATAAAAAACCAGTCGAACCGGGGCCGATCGTCCTCGAGGTGAAAGACATCTGCGCAGAGAATGACAAGGGCTTGAAAGCCTTGAATGGGCTGTGCATGAATGTGCGCGCCGGAGAGATCGTCGGCCTGGCAGGGGTGGCCGGAAACGGTCAACGTGAACTTGCCCAAGTCATCACCGGCTTGCGTAAATGCGGACAGGGTTCAGTTACCCTGAACGGCGAACCGGTAAGCAACCAGTCTGCCATGTTTGGTATTGCGCGTGGCATTGCGCATGTCCCCGAAGACCGCACGCACGTGGGTACCGCCCCAAACCTCAGCGTGACTGATAACGTGATCATGAAGAAGTATCGCAGCAAGCCGATCAATCAGCATGGTTTCCTGAACATGGGCGTGGCAGAGAAATTCGCCTCCCGTCTTAAAACGGAATACGATATCATCGCGCCAACCATCGAAACCCCCGTGCGCCTGCTCTCTGGAGGCAACCTGCAACGGGTGATCCTGGCGCGTGAGATCTCCGGGCATCCCTCCCTGCTGGTGGCTGTCCAGCCGACACGCGGCCTGGATGTCGGTGCCATCGAAGGGGTGCATAACCTGCTGCTGGAACAACGTGCGAATGGGGCAGCCATCCTGCTCATTTCGGAGGAACTGGAGGAGCTGCTCTCTCTCAGTGACCGGGTCTTTGTGATCTATGAGGGGCGCATCATGGGTGAGTTGAAGATCGAGTCCGGCGAGCCAGCCCCGGAATTGATCGAGACCATCGGACAGATGATGACCGGCACACCGCTTGAAAAAGTACAAACCGGAAAGGTACTTCTCCATGCCTGAACAGACTCCTTCCCGCACTGCCGCCGCACGAAAACCGTTCCCTTTCCGATTGCACCTGGAACCACGCCTGAGCGAACCGCCACGCTGGTACCCGGTGGTGCTTTCGCTGGGCGCCATTGTGGTAGCCCTGATCATTGGCGGGATCGTGATCGCCCTGGTGGGCGGTGACCCGTTCCAATCCTACGCCCACATTGCCAAGGCTTCGTTTGGAAGCATCGGGGTACTCTCGGATACGCTGGTCAAATCCACCCCGATCCTGTTGACCTGCCTGGCGTGTTCGATCGCCTTCCGGATGAAGTTGTGGAACATTGGTGCTGAAGGGCAGTTCATCATGGGCGCCTTTGGAGCCAGTGCGGTTGTGCTCATCCCGATCTTCCCCGAGCAGACCCCGGGCTATATCGTCATCCCGGTGATGATGCTGGCAGGAATGCTGGGCGGCGCTTTGTGGGGCTTCGTTCCGGGGATCCTCAAGGCGAAGTTGAATGTGAATGAGATCATCAGCTCGCTGATGATGAATTACATCGCCATCTCCTGGATGAACTATTTCATTTTTGCAGTCTGGACGGAGGGCGGTTTCCAGATGAGCCGCATGTTCCCAAAGAATGCCTGGATGCCGCGTTTGCTAGATTTTGCCGATTCACTGCCCTTCCTGCGTGGCCTGACCACCCATGCCGGCTTGCTGATCGGCATCGTGGCAGCGGTCATTTTGTGGTTCGTTGTTTTTCGTTCCCGCTGGGGGTATGAGATCCGCCTGATCGGAGACAACCCGCAGGCGGCGCGATATACGGGCATTAACATCACCCGCACCACTGTCCTGGTGATGATCCTCTCAGGCGCCCTGGCAGGATTAGGCGGCATGTCCGAGGTGGCAGGCGTGGTTCACCGCTTACAAACCTCCCCGATCGCAGCCGGATATGGTTTCACCGGGATCATCGTTGCCTGGCTTTCCAAATTGAACCCGCTGGTGGGCATCGTGGTCTCGATCCTTTTTGGCGCCCTGCTATTGGCCGGGCGGGAGATCCAACCTTCGGGGATTCCCAAGATGATCCAGGGGGTTATCCTGGTCTGCCTGATCGCCAGCGACTTTTTAATGCGATACAGCGTGCGCATTGAGCGCGTGGGGGAGGAGGCGTGACATGGATGTGATCACCATTTTACAGGCGGGCGTGGGAACCGGTACGGTGCTGCTCTTTGCCACCCTGGGAGAGATCTTCGCCGAGCGCTCCGGCGTGATGAACCTGGGTGTGGAAGGCATGATGCTGCTGGGGGCGATGAGCGGGTACAGCGTGGCAATCGCCACGGGCAATCCCTGGCTGGGGGTGCTGGTGGCGATGCTGACAGCAGGCTTGCTGAGCCTGGTGCATGCTTTCATCGCCATCACCCTGCATGCCGACCAGGTGGTCAGCGGGCTGGCACTCACCTTCCTGGGCATCGGCCTCAGCCTGGTGCTTGGCGAAGGCCTGAGCAAGGCGGGCACGGTTGCCCTGCTGCCATCCATCTCTGTTCCTGTGCTCACGTCCATCCCCATCCTTGGACGGATCTTCTTCACCAGCCAGAACATCCTGGTGTATATAGGTTATCTGTTCATCCCGCTTTCCTGGTATTTCATCAACAAGACGCGCCCTGGAATGCACCTGCGTGCCGTGGGCGAATACCCTGCGGCGGCAGATGCACTGGGGATCAATGTTTTTCGCATGCGTTATTTCTACGTGTTCGTTGGCGGCATGCTGGCTGGCCTGGGAGGGGTGACCATCAGCCTGGCGATCGCTCCGGGCTGGTTCAGCGAAATGACCACCTCCGGGCAGGGCTGGATCGCGGTGGGGCTGGTCATCTTTGCGCAGTGGAACCCCATCCGGGCAGCCGTGGGTGCGTACACCTTTGGTGCCTTGCGCCGCCTGATCCTTGACATCCAGGGTCCCACCATGATCCTGGGGATGGCCAATCCGTTCTACTATAACCCCTACTGGGGTTTCTTCCTGCAGATGCTCCCGTATGCTTTCACCATCATCGTCTTGGTGATCGGGTCACGGGATGCCATGCGAAAACGCTTGGGCGCACCAGCAGCACTGGGAACGCCGTATATCCGCGGAGAAAGAGGCCGCTGAGCCGCCACTCGCTGGTGAGGCTTGACGCAGCTGCCGCAGGCTTTCCTGGTCTGCGGCACCGTCATTTCCATATATCATTGGACGGAATGAACCCTTTCCTGGAAGAAGGTGCCTGATGATGAGACTCTGGCAAAACTACCTGCGTCCTGCATGCCTGCAGGAAGCCCTGCAGGCATTGAACTCCTCCCCCGGCCCGGTTTGTGCGATCGCTGGTGGTACTGACCTGATGCTCGACCTGCAGCAGGGGCGGCATGCTTGCGTGCATACCCTGGTGGACCTGGCATCCCTGCCCGAATTAAACGAGTTGAAGGTGTTGGGTGATGCCTTGTTCATCGGTGCTGCCATTCCGTTGAGCCGTCTCTATGCTTCAGAGCTTGTCCAGGAGAATGCCCAGGCGCTGGTGGAGGCCTGCCGGCTGATCGGCGGACCCCAGGTGCGCAACGTTGCCACCCTGGGAGGGAATGTAGCCCATGCCCTGCCGGCTGCAGATGGCACCATTGCCCTGATGTGCCTGGATGTGCAGGTGGAGTTAGCCAGCCTAACTGGCAAGCGCCAGGTGCCACTCGCCTCGCTCTTCCTGGGACCGGGCAGGTCGATCCTGCAGGAGACCAAGGAACTTGTTGTGGGTTTCCGCGTACCGCTCAGGCGCCCCGGGCAGGCATCCGCCTTCCGAAGGGTGATGCGCATCCAAGGCATCGCCCTGCCGATCCTGAACCTATCCACCTGGGTGGAGGGCGATGCAGAGCGCATCGTACGGGTACGCATTGCTGCCGGGCCTTCGGGACCTGTGCCGCACCGGCTGGCACAGACCGAAGCGTTTCTGCAGGGAAAAACCATGAGCAGGGAGGTGGTCGAGGCTGCCATCCCGGTCTTGCTCGCAGAGGCGAGTTTCCGCACCAGTCCCAACCGGGCAACCGGCGACTATCGCCGCCACCTGGTGGGTGTCCTGCTGCAGGATACGCTCGAAAGTGCCTGGCAGCGTTGTTCGATCTTACAGGTTACCCGATGATCCATACGCTCACCCTCACTGTCAACGAACGGCCTTACGAAATCCAGGCGATGCCTGGAGAGACCCTGGCTGAACTGCTGCGCAACCGGCTGCACCTGACCGGTACCAAGATCGGCTGCGGTGAAGCAGAGTGCGGAGCCTGTACTGTCCTGGTGGACGGCGACCCGGTGATGTCCTGCATCTATCCCGCCGAGCGGGCGCAAGGCAGGCGCATCCTGACCATCGAGGGGTTGGCTGCTGAGGGGAAAATGCATGTGCTGCAGGAAGCATTCATCCGTTATGGCGCGGTGCAGTGCGGTTTCTGCACGCCGGGGTTGATCATGACTTCCCTGGCACTGCTGCATAACCACCCGGAACCATCTTCGGAAGACATACGCTACGCACTCAAGGATACCCTGTGCCGCTGTGCGGGCTATCCGTCCATCGAAAGAGCCATTTTGTCTGCCGCCCAAGCCTTGCGCACCGGCGAAGCACTCCCGCCGCCAGTGATCCAGGAATCCTCCCGGGAACATGAGGTGATCGGCAGGAACCATATTCGCCCGGATGCGGTGGAAAAAGTGACCGGAAAGGCGATCTACACCGACGATCTGACCTTCGACGGGATGCTACATGCTGCTGTCCGGCGTGCGGGGGTGCCGCATGCCATCCTGCGCCGTCTTGACGTGGAAGCGGCGCGAGCCTTGCCGGGGGTGGCGGCTGTCCTTACTGCCCATGATATTCCTGGTGAGCAGAACCACGGGTTGGTGATCTTCGACTGGCCTGCCCTGGTCGGTGTGGGGGAGCACGTGCGTTATGTTGGCGACGCACTAGCAATCGTGGCGGCTGAGAACCGCCAGACTGCGCTGGAAGCAGTCGGCTTGATCGAAGCAGAATTCGAAGAACTCCCGGTGGTGAGCGACCCGGTACAATCCCGCCAGCCTGAGGCCCCGGTGCTGCATGAACGGGGAAACCTACTCAAACATATCAAGGTACGTAAAGGTGATATGCAGCAGGGATTTTCTGAGGCAGAGGTGATCCTGGAGCATATCTTCCAGACACCGATCATGGACCACGCCTTCCTGGAACCTGAATGCAGCATTGCCGTGCCCAAGCCGGACGGGCAGATGGAGATCTATGTCGGGTCACAGATCCCATATTCGGACCGCAACCAGGTGGCGCGCGCCCTGGGCTGGCCGGACGAACGCGTCCGAGTGATCGGGCAGTTGATGGGCGGGGGGTTCGGAGGCAAGGAGGATATTGCCGGGCAGATCCACGCGGCGCTGCTGGCAAATATCACTGGTAGGCCGGTGAAACTGCTCTTCGATCGCCGCGAGAGCCTGATCGTCCATCCCAAGCGCCATGCCACCCGCATCCGGGTAAAAATGGGTGCTCGCCGGGATGGAAAACTGGTCGCAGTGGAAACCGAGCTTTACGGGGACACGGGTGCGTATGCTTCTCTGGGGGAGAAAGTGCTCACCCGAGCGACCACGCATTCTGCCGGTCCTTATGAAATCCCCCATGTCCGGGCGGATTGTTATGCCATGTATACCAACAATCCACCTGCCGGGGCATTCCGCGGTTTCGGGGTCACACAATCAGCGTTTGCCATTGAGAGCATGATGGACATGCTGGCCGAGGAACTGCACCTGGATCGCGTGGCTTTGCGCCGGGACAATGCCCTGCGGGTGGGGAGCATCACGAACACGGGACAGGAACTGCGCGAAAGCGTTGGGCTGGTAGAGTGCATTGACAAGGTGGAAGCGGAGATGCTGCGCATCGTAAATGCAGAGTCCCCGGGACGGGATCCTTTTTCCCCGATCCCGGTCCCCTCAGCGCCACACCTGTTGCGGGCGTGGGGTTTTTCCGCGGCGTATAAGAACACCGGATTGGGCGGAGGGGCGCCGGATCGATCCGGGGCCGAGGTGCAATTGTACACGGACGGGATGCTGGAAGTGCGCTCTTCGGCTGCCGAACTGGGACAGGGCCTGGTGACCGTCCTGCGCATGATCGTTGCCCAGGAATTCAGCCTGCCCCCAGAATGCGTACGCGTGCTGGTGATGGATACGGGTCTGACCCCGGACGGTGGACCCACCACTGCTTCCCGGCAGACGTATGTCACCGGGAACGCTGCACGCTTGGCTGCGCAAGCCTTACGCCAGGCGATCACCGCTTTCCTGGCGGAAAAGAACGACCTGCCCCCCGAGAAGATCAATTTTATCGAGGGATTGGCACAGGTAAATGGCATTCCTGTTGCCCTGGGCGAGATCGCCAGGGAAATGGAGTTGGCCGGGCAGCAGTCGAAGGCCTGTTATGAGTATTTGGCACCGCAGACCCAGCCTCTTGGCGAGGGCGGGGATATGCACTTTGCCTATTCGTTCGCCGCTCAGGCTGCCGAGGTGGAGGTCAATACCCTGACTGGCGATGTACGGGTGGTGCGCGTAGTCACCGCAAACGATGTGGGCACAGCGATCAACCCCTTGGGGTTGAACAGCCAGGTCGAAGGCGGGGTGATGATGGGTATCGGGAATGGAATGACCGAACACTTTATCATGGAAAAAGGACAGGTGGTCACCGACCGATTGGCGCGCTATCGCATGCCGTCCATCGTCCACACCCCGGAGATCACCTCGATCGTGGTCGAACATGCCACTCAAGATGGACCGTATGGCGCGAAGGGTGTGGGCGAGATCGTCAGCATCCCAACCATCCCAGCCATCACCAACGCGATCTACAATGCCACCGGTGTGCGCGTGGACAGCCTGCCCATTGACCAGGAACAGCTCCTGTGGGGAATAAAGAGAGCTCCCGTGGGGAAGAGCAGATGAAAGGTGTAGAGCTGGACTTGATGGCTCCTGGGTGCAAGTAACGCTATAATACTCGCAGGCGTGACCATGCCTGGTGATCGAATTCAAGGCGAGGGAGAAGGATCCATGGAAAAATTTATTGGCTATCGGTGCTCATTATGCGGCAAGGAATACCTTCCCGGACAGGTGACCTATACCTGCCCGGTGGACGGCGGCAACCTGGACGTGGTATTGGATTATGAAGAATTGCGGCGGAAGTATCGCCCGGAAGCGCTTATCAACAGCAGTGAAGAATCGCTGTGGCGATACCTGCCGCTTCTGCCGGTGTCTGACCCTGGGGGTGAAGCCACCCCGCTGAGGGCTGCTGGCTGGACGCCGGTCTTTGCCCTGCCGCGCCTGGCTGGGGAACTAGGTCTCCAGCAGTTGTGGCTTAAAGATGAAAGCCGCAACCCTACGGCGTCATTCAAGGACCGCGCCAGTGCGATTGTGGTGGCACGCGCCCGCCAGGTGGCTGCAGAGGTGGTGGTTACCGCTTCCACAGGCAATGCCGGGGCTGCGCTGGCTGGCATGGCTGCTGCAGTGGGGCAGAAGGCGATCATCTTTGCTCCGAAGACTGCCCCCCCCGCAAAGGTTGCCCAATTGCTGGTGTTTGGCGCCAGGGTGTTGCTGGTGGATGGCAGTTATGATGATGCCTTTGACCTGACAGTTAAGGCGGCAGCCGAGTTCGGGTGGTACTGCCGAAATACCGGCTACAACCCGTTTACCGCTGAGGGGAAAAAGACCGCCGCCTTCGAGATCTGGGAGTGGTATCGCACTGTTCCGCCTGCCGGAAGGCCTCTCACCGTGTTCGTCTCAGTTGGAGATGGCAATATCATTTCCGGGATTCACAAGGGTTTCAAGGACCTGCATGCCCTGGGTTGGCTGGATGTCCTGCCGCGCATCATCGGAGTCCAGGCGGAAGGCTCGGCTGCGATCGCCAATGCGTTCCATGCCGGGAACGAGACGATCATCCCGATCTCGGCCCAGACCATTGCCGACAGCATCTCGGTGGACCTGCCGCGCGATGGGGTGCGTGCCGTGCGGGCTGCGCGTGAAACCGGTGGTACTTATATCCTGGTTTCTGATGATGAAATCCTGCAGGGCATCGCCGCACTGGGGCCGATGGGTATCTTTGCAGAACCTGCTGGTGCAACGGCCTATGCCGGGCTTGTCAAAGCGGTAAGAACTGGCCTGATCACGGCAGAAGACCCCATCCTGGTGTTGAACACCGGCTCTGGCCTCAAGGATGTGCGCGCGGCGATGCGTGCCGTGCCCGCAGCGCCGGTGATCGCACCCACCCTCCAGGCGATCAAGGATATTTTATGAACAACAAACCCTGGAGTGTACCTCTGCGCTATATTGTGTTCGTTTTTCTCGTCATCCTGCTGGCGCTTGGCCTGTGGTATATCCGCCCGGTGGTGCAGCCGATGATCGTTGCCGCGTTCGTTGCTTATCTCATCAACCCAGCGGTCAATTACCTGACCAAACATACCCGGCTTTCCCGCCGCGCGGCAGTCAACATCTCCTTCTCTTTCAGCGTGTTGTTCATGTTCGGTGCGCCAGCCAGCATGACCTTTTTCCTGGGGGAAGTCCAGCAGATCATTCGAGATATTGGTGCTGTCTTCAACCAGATGATCGCCTGGTTCTCCAAGCCCCTGGTAATCATGGAATATTCGATAGACCTAGGTGGTTTCGCAGTCCGTTTGGATGAGTTCCGCTCCGCATTGGTGCCAACCCTGGCAGAGAATGCCCCAAAGTTAATCGAGCAGACATCCATGGGTGCACTGTGGATCATCGTAACCCTGGTGGCGGTCTATTACGTCCTTTCGGAATGGCCTCATCTGAGAGAACGGTTCATCCGCTCCTTTCCACCCGATTCCACCGCTGAAGTCGAAGAACTCTACCAACGCATCCGTTCTGTCTGGATGAACTACCTGCGTGGGCAGATCCTGTTGATGGTGATCGTCGGGGTGGTGTTCACCATCGCCTGGACGATCCTGGGGCTGCCTGGTGCGCTGGTGCTGGGCATCGTGGCGGGTTTTCTCACCCTCATTCCGGATGTGGGCCCGCTGCTGGCAGCAGTCCTGGCGATGGCGGTTGCCCTCCTGGAAGGTTCCAGTTGGATCGAACTGCCCAACATCGGCGTGGCACTGATCGTATTGGCGGTTTACCTGGTTCTGATCGCAATCAAGAATTTCTGGCTGCGGCCGATCATCATGGGGCGCAGTGTCCATATGCCCGAACCGCTGGTGTTCGTTTTTATTATCATGGCAACCGTTCTGTGGGGCATCCTGGGGGCACTGCTGGTCATCCCGGTAGCAGCCACCCTGTTCGTTACCTTCGACTACCTTCGCCGGCGAGTACTGGGCCTGCCTCCCTTCCCAGAAGTCCTGCCGGAAACGGTTCCTGAGCCCATCCGCCCGATGATCAAACGCCGCGAAAATAGGAAACACGAGGCAAAATGACTGTCACTTACTCGATCATTGCTCCCATTTTCAATGAACTGGAGAACCTGCCAGAACTTTACCGGCGCGTGCAGGAGACGATGTCTGCTTTGCCCGGCACCTGGGAACTGGTGCTGGTGGATGATGGCTCCAGCGACGGTTCAACCGAAGCCATCCGGCAGTTGGCAGAGCAGGACAAGCATGTCCGCCCGGTGATCTTTGCGCGTAACTTTGGTCACCAGATCGCCATCACCGCCGGCTGGGACCATGCCCGCGGCGATGCGGTAATTATCATTGACGCCGACCTGCAGGATCCGCCGGAGGTCATTGCGGATTTGATCGCCAAGTGGAAGGAAGGCTACCAGGTGGTCTACGCGGTGCGCTCTGAGCGCGAAGGCGAGACGTGGTTCAAGAAACTGAGCGCCCTGCTGTTCTACCGGGTCATCTTCCGCATCACGGATGTGAAAATCCCGGTGGATACTGGCGATTTCCGGCTGATGGACCGCAAAGTGGTGGATGTGCTCAAGACCATGCGTGAGCGCCACCGCTTCCCGCGCGGCATGTCGGCGTGGGTGGGTTTCAAGCAGATCGGCGTGCCCTATAAGCGGGCAGCGCGCTTTGCCGGGGTGACCAAGTACCCATTCAAGAAAATGCTTAAATTGGCATTGAATGCCATCACCGGTTTCTCATATTTCCCTCTGCAACTGGCTACCTATTTTGGCTTTGCATCAGCGGGTCTGGCAGCGATTGCCATCCCAGTGGTCGTGTTCCTAAGGTTGATCGGCTCCAAGTTCTTTGAAGGACAAGCCACCACCCTGATCGCGGTCCTGTTCCTGGGTGGGGTGCAGTTGATCTCGCTGGGTGTGCTGGGAGAGTACCTGGGGCGCATTTACGATGAAGCCAAAGGACGCCCACTGTACATCATAAGTGAAGGTCCTGATGATCGCTCGAGCGAGCTGCCATGAAATACGATTTTGATCAGGTCATCGATCGGCGAAAAACCAACAGCATCAAGTGGCGGTTGTTTGGGCCGGAGGTACTCCCGCTGTGGGTCGCGGACATGGATTTTTCAGCGCCTGAACCAGTGCGCCTTGCCTTGCAGCGTGCCGTGGAGCATGGCGTGTTCGGTTACGAGTTCCCGGACCGGGAACTAACAGAACAAGTCACTACGCGGCTGGAGCACCTGTATGGCTGGCGAGTTCCCCCTGAGGCGGTGGTTGCCACCCCGGGGGTGATCGCCGGGTTCACCGCTGCGGCGGCTGCTGTCTGTGCAGATGGCGATGGCATCCTGGTTCAGCCCCCGGTTTACCCGCCTTTCCTTGCAGTGCATGCACTGCGTGGTCTGCGCCTCCAGCAGAATTCATTGATCTGCCATGCAGAGGGGAAACGCCTGGAGTATGAGGTCGAATGGGATGGGTTGGAAGCGGCGTTCAATGCGGACGGCGTCCATACCGGTATGTTCCTGTTGTGCAGTCCACACAACCCAGTGGGGAGGGTCTTTTCAGCTCAGGAATTGATGCGTATAGCCAGTGCATGTCAACAGAGCGAAACCATTATTTGTTCCGATGAAATCCATGCTGAATTACTGCTGGGCGGTGCGCAACATGTGCCCGTGGCTTCGCTGGATGACAGGATTGCCATACGCACCATCACGCTGATCGCCCCAAGCAAGACCTTCAACGTTCCGGGGTTGTTCTGTGGATTTGCCATCATCCCCGATGATGACCTGCGGATACGCTTTCGCAAGGCTATGGAGCAGATGGCGATGCATGTCAACAGCCTTGGCCTGATCGCAGCCAAGATCTGCTATTCCGGGGAGTGTGATGACTGGTTGGAAGCATTGCGCAGCTACCTGACAGCCAATCGCGACCTCCTGGTCGATGTCATTACACAGGAATTCCCCGGGGTGCGGATCACGGTTCCGGAGGCAACCTACCTGGCCTGGCTGGATTGCAATGCGCTGATCCGGGATGGTAGGATCGAAGGCTCTCCACATAAATTCTTCCTGCACAAAGCCAAGGTAGCCCTGAATGAGGGAGCGGATTTCGGTACAGGTGGTGATGGTTTCGTGCGCTTGAATTTCGGCTGCCCGCGCCAGACCCTGCAGGAGGCGCTGGAAAAGATGAAGGCAGCCCTGTATTAGGATCACAGTACATGCGCCGAACCGCTCTTTTTATCCTGTGCCTGCTCCTGATCGTTTCCTGTTCTCCTCAGGGCGAGAACGACGGATACGCGGTGATCATGCATCCCGATGGGCATCTCTATGTTGGAGACCGGGTAAGTTTTGAGATCCTTCCACCGTCGGGGGAATTCAGTTCTGAGGTTGTCGAGGTGAAAATTGGAGATACTGTGCTTGGTTCGGCACCCTTTACCACTTTTGGCATTGGGCAGCGCAAGCAGGCCACCCTATGGTGGACCTGGGATACCAGCGGATTGAAGGCAGGCAAATATTCCCTCACTTTCAAGCTATCCAACGGCCCATCGTGGGAGGAACAGGTTCTTCTTCTCCCCACAGCCCTGGTCCCACCTCCAGGTCCCGAAGCGGTCTGGGCTTCCACTACAACTGACTGCTGCACCCTGTACTACATTACAGGTACGGATGCCGCCCGGGATATTGATTATTTGTCCTCCCTGGCAGACGAACAAGCTGATCTGGTTGCCGCGCAGGTAGGCGCAACCCTGCAGGATAGGATCCCGCTCATCTTTATGCCGCGCGTGATCGGTCATGGTGGTTTTGCCTGGGATGGCGTTTACATTTCGTACCTGTACGAAAATTATGTGGGGAATGAGATGGAACTGGTGCTGCACCATGAATTTGTGCACTATTATGATAACTGGATCGGCGGTGAATACATGCCATCCATCCTGCAAGAGGGGCTGGCGGTTTACCTGAGCGGAGGGCATTTCAAGCCAGAGCCGATCGGACCGCGTGCCGCGGCCTTGCTCGAACTGGGCTGGTACATCCCTCTTTCCGATCTGGCGGATGATTTTTACAATCAGCAGCATGATATTGGCTACCTGGAAGCCGCCGCCCTGATCCAATTCCTGAACCTAACCTACGGTCCATCCGCTTTCATCGAGTTCTACCGTACGATCCCTTATCCGCAGGGAATATCCGAAGCACAGGTGCTGGATGAGGCTTTTTTCCAGATGTTTGGGCGCTCCCTGATGGAAATGGAGGCTGCATTTCTTGACTACCTTTCCATCCAGCCAATCACAGACGACATTCGCATAGACCTGGAGCTGACGGTGGCGTATTTCGATGCTGTACGGCGTTATCAATCCCTGCTGGACCCCTCTGCATTCTTCCTGACCGCCTGGCTGCCGGATGGGCGAGCGATGCGCGATATGGGCATTGTGGCGGACCTCACCCGCCGTCCGAGCACCTGGAAGAACCACCTGGTGGAGAGTATGTTGATCCGGATCCATGATGAATTGTTCAGTGGGGAGTATGACCATGCCAGGCGTAGCCTGGTCTGGACCAACTGGCTCCTGGAACGCCTGGAACCGTAATGCATGCAGGTCACAACCACCGGTCAATTAATGTACCGGGGTTGTGACCTGCAATTGGTTGAACAAATTAAAATCCTACGGGCAGGCTGCCCCAAGCATGCGGGCGATGAAGGGCAGGTACTGGCACCAACGTGCGCCGGTCTTATCTGCGTCGATCCAGATGAGCAATGATATGCATCCCAGGATGATGCAGACCACGACCACGGCAATGATGATTAGTACGATCTTGCCGGAGCCTTTCTTATTGGCTTTCACTGGCGGTTCAGGCGCAGGACCGGCCGGTACGTGTCCGGAGAAGGCTGGCTCCGGGGCAGGGGATGAAATAGGAGCAGAAGCATGGGCGGGTTTCTGGATGGCGGCCGCGGTCTTGGGCGCTCTGGATGAAGAGATCATCGTGGCGTTTGGATCTGAGAGAGCCTCGTAGATGAGCACGATGTTCTCGCCAAATGAAACAATATCGTTGGCATTGAGCACATGAAAACCCGCGGTGCGATTCCCGTTGACGAAGGTTCCGTTCGTAGAACCCAAATCCTGGATGACATAAGACCCGCCGCGAAGCTCCATTCTGGCATGTTTGCGCGAGATCTCGGCATCGTTAATGGATACGGTATTGCCGGGATCGCGTCCAATGCTGATCTCGCTGCCATCCACCGGGTACACCTTGCCAGGGGTCGGACCGGAACGCATAACGAATTGGTATTGTGACATGCTGCCTCCTTGGATATAGCCTGATCTTAGCTTCTCTAAGTGTACAGAGTTTGGGGAAAAAAGTCAAATCACCTTATTGCCCATTTGCTGAAAATATCCTGCGATAGAGATCGGATTCCAATATAACATCCGGGTCGCAGCGCTGTTTGAGGTTGCGGAACCTGGTCATGACATCCTGACCCAGGAATGCAGCCGTTGTTTCTGCGCTGGTTTCGCTGTTCTTGGCGAAGTAGAGTCTCCCGCCAGCCTGCAGTACGATGCGGTCGAAATCCTGGAGCAGTTCAGCCAGTTTGAGGCGGTTTGAGGAAGTCACCTTGAAATCGAGCGCCAACGAGAAACCATCCACGGCATGCGAGAGCAGGAACTTGTCGGGGCGATGGCGCTTGGTGACCCCCAGGTAGGAGGGCAGGGATTTTCGTTGTGAAAGGGAAAGCATCTCTCTCCAGGCTTCCAATGCATTCTCTTTGGGCAGGAAGGACTGGTACTGGATGAGTTGCCTGTAGGCCAGTTCCCAATCGGGGACGTAATCCAGGAGAAAATGGAAGGCAGCATGGGTCTGAGTATATACTTTATCGCGCCCTCCCATGATGAACTTGGCGGTGTTGACGCCCCACACACCGAAGTTGTTCATGAAAGGTGCCATGAAATAATGGATCAATGATTTGGGCATCAGCCCAAACAACCGATCAGGCAGGGTCTGGGTTTCCACCCGCAGCGTGTGAGCAGCATGCAGATCCTCGCCATCGGCTAGATAGTCGGCGGCATGGAGCTGGCCTCGCCCCAGCCCTCTGCCTCCAGCCGTGGCATCCAACCAGCCAACGGTGTAATTATGTTCGGGGGCAACGTTGAGGATCTCTTCCAGGTGCGTCTTCAGGTCAGGCACATTCCAGGCGTGGACGCGCAGCAAGCCGGAATGCATTTTTTTCATCTGCAGGGTGATGGAAGTGAACACACCAAGCAGCCCCAGACCGCTGATCATCGCGTAGAACAGGTCAGTATCCTTTTGCGGTGAACAAGTCACTTCTTCGCCAGTCGGCAGCAAAGCGGTGAACTCGACCACGTGTTCGCCGATCGGTCCCATGCGGAAATTGTTCTTTCCATGGATATTGGCAGCCAAACAGCCACCCAGGGTGGTGGTCATCGTGCCGGAGACGACCGGCGGCCACCAGCCGGCGGGAAGCACTGTCTGCCACAACTGGCACAGGGTCACCCCCGGCCCGCCAGTGATCAGGCCTGTTTCCGGATCCCACGCGGTGATCTGATCCAGCGCGGTGAGATCGAGCACGATCCCGCCGCCGTTCAGCGCGGCGTCGTTATAGCTGCGTCCGGCACCCCGCAGGGTGACGGTCAATCCACGCTCGAGTGCCAGCGTAAACACCGCAGGAATCTCATCGCTGGACCTGGGGCGGAAAAGGCAGGCAGGAGAATGCAGGGAGTGGCCGAAGTTTTCGAGCCGGGTATATTTATCGTACGTCAGGTTTATGCTCATGAAATATGGAATGGGCGAGTGGCTTTAGAAACTCAGGCGACGAAAAATGAAGGAGGGGATATGGCGCACGATCAACATGATCCAGCTCCAGAACCAGGGGGTATAGAGCTGCTGTTTCCCTTTCTGAATGGCCCTGCTTATTTCGAGAGCAGTTTTTTCAGGGGAAGCCACCAGGAACATTCCTTTCTGCCCCTGGGTCAGTTCGGTGGCAACAAAACCGGGTTTTACGGTCAGCACGTGAACGCCGCAGCGTGTCAGCCGGTTGCGCAAGGCTTCCAGGTAACAGGTCAGGGCAGCCTTGGAAGCATTATAAGCCGGGTTCCCGATCCTTCCTCGGTCACCGGCCACAGAGGAAATGCCGACGATGTGCCCGCCTTTCAGGCTCTGGAAAATGGCTGCAGCAGGGTTCAACCAGGCCAGCGCTCCCAGGTAATTGACTTCGGTGGTGGTCCGGTCTTTCTCAAAATCATAGTGCCGGATGCCCCCTGGCAGGGCGATGCCAGCATTGTAGATGACCATTTCCAGGCCACCCAGATCGGCAATGATGCTCTGTAAAAGTACCGGCACCGAGGATGTATCGAAGACATCGTGGAGATACGCGAGCGCACGTACTTCCCCGGCTGCAACGTTGATCTCTCGGACAAGGGCTTCCAGCCGGTCGATGCGGCGGGCCAGCAAGGCGATCGTCCAGCCTTCGGAGGCCAACTGCCTCGCCAGCGCAGCCCCGATCCCGCTGGAGGCGCCGACCAGGATGGCCCGTTTTCGCGGGGTGAGCGGCGTGGCACGTGGAGGGCGGGTGGGTTGATTAACATCCATTGTTTGATCTCCTTATGACAATTATACAGCCTTTGGGATGGGAAGACGGTGATTTAATCGGCTACTCATTGCGGCTCAGGTTTGGTTCTCATCTCTCCGAGGAGAATAAAAGATTTCCATGGATTGAATTGTTCTACTAATCATGATACATTTGACATGGATTGGAGAAACGAAGTGGATTCCTCGACAACATTTCTTGCCTCTGTACGCCAGCAGATGGAAAAAAATGGCACACCCGCAGAGATCAGGCAAAACCTGCTTGGCTTGCTGGAAGCCCTGCTGGCAACGCTGGAAACGCTCCCTGGCCAAAATAATGCGTGTGCCGAGCGCCTTGTGCAGGGTTTCCTAGACAACAACAGTCTGCTGGTGCTCATCTCACAACAGGCCGCCGAACTGGATGCGATAAAGCGCATTTCCCTGAATCTCACTTCGAGTCTCGACCTCCAAGCGGTACTAGATGGGGTAGTATTGGAGGCGATGAAATTGGTCCAGGATGCAAATGACGCCCACATCTTTTTATACAATAACCAGAAGATCGTTTTCGGCGCTTCCCTGAAAGTGGATGGCACCAAGAACGAGGTCTTTGCTGAGCCTCGAGAAGATGGCTTGACCTATCATGTAGCGTCTACGCAGCAGATCCTGGTGGTGGAAGATGTCCAGCAGCACGAATTATACAAAAATGTCCCCACGCATTGGATGGGATCGATCATCGGCATTCCCCTCAAGATGGGGGACCGGGTGATCGGGGTAATGAATCTGGCGCGGACACGCTGCGGGGAATTTTCCCGGGCGGAGATACGCCTGCTCACCCTGCTGGCAGACCAGGCGGCGATCGCGATCATCAATGCCCGCCTGCACCAGGCGGTGAGCCAGCAGGCGCGGATAGACATGCTTACTGGCTTGCCGAACCGTCGTGCCCTTGATGAACGACTCGAAGAAGAGATTAAGCGCTCCACGCGCCATGCGAAGGATTTTTGTGCCATCATGATGGACCTGGATGGTTTCAAGCTCGTTAATGATACCCACGGTCATGATGTTGGTGATGAAGTCCTGAAGCAGGTATCCCTTACGCTCCGGGATGTCCTGAGGGGGAGCGATTTCCTCGCCCGGTATGGGGGGGACGAATTGACACTCCTGCTGCCGGAGACTGACTTGACCCAAGCCCTGATGGTGATCGAAAAGATCCAGGATCGCCTGAAGAACCTGTCAATCCAATTGCCTGGAGGAAACAGCACGCACATGGCGATCTCCGGGGGAATCGCGGTGCATCCCCGGCATGCACGCAGCGCCTCTGGTCTGCTGCGTGCTGCCGATGAAGCACTCTACCTAGCGAAACGCAGCGGGGGTAACCGCTTCCAGGTAGCGCAGACCAGTCATGCCTGATCTCATTCATTCTCTGTACAAGCAGGATATTGGTTTCCTGCGCATAATCGCCTCATTCTGGGGATTGGAATTGATTGCCAGCGACACCAACGCCGCTGCCGATGAATTGGCGGCTGCCATGCTGGATCCGCAGGTCATCCTTGAGATGGTGGACTCTCTCCCTACAGAGGCACATATAGCCCTCACAACCCTCATCGCGGCAGGCGGACGAATTCCCTGGGCGGCGTTCACGCGCCAGCATGGAGAACTGCGCGATGCAGGTCACGGACGCCGTGACCGGGAGCAATATTTCCTTCATCCGGTCTCTGCAACCGAATTGCTCTACTATCGCGGCCTGCTTGCCCGAGACTTTTTCGAAACACCAGCAGGGGTGCAGGAATTTGCCCACCTTCCATCTGATCTGCTGA
>JBGSVI010000095.1:0-5026 GCA_041753035.1 Anaerolineales bacterium
GGTGCCCAGCAGCCAGCCCGCCATCGCCAGCCCCAGGCTGGCCGCGCCGGCGAGATTGGCGGTATTTCGTACGCGCCGGGGGGCTGCGGGCACCACCAGCGTGGCATCCTCACTTTCTTGCCATGCAGCTTCTTCAATGGGCTGAGGAACTGGCTGCGCTTCCTCTCCCACCCTGCGGATCTGCCGCGTTGCCTCCAACTCCTCGCCTCCCCCCTTCCCGCCTCGGATCGCCACAGCCTTCTCCAGGCAGAAGCGTTTTTCCTGCGCCGACTCCAGGCACTCCGCCAACCACACCCACGCCGCCTCGTTGAGCGGTTCCCGGGTCAGCAAACTTGCCAGGCGGCGGCGCGCCTCCAGCCGTTCGCCTGCCTCGATCAGACTCAATGCACCTGCCAGGGTATCGTCCATTTCTGCACTCCTCTCATTGTCCTTCCCCCATTCTCGCGCCGCATCCCCCCCTCTGCCACCCGCAGAATCCCCCATTTTCCACCCACACTTCTGCCATGTGTACCGGGAGGGTGTGCACCCTGTAGCGTTGTGTACCAATCAGGGAGTGGCCGGAGTCACCAGCGCTCGCCATCCAGGTGCGCCAGCCCCTGAGTCTCCAGGTAGCGCACGCTCTGGTGTCCCTGCGCCGGGATGTTCCGTGGTGGACGTTGCCATGCCCCCGTAGAGCGGATCAACCACTTCGCCCACGGCGCCTCGCTCAGCGGCGGGTCAGCCGGGTCGATCCGCGCGATGCGGGCGCGCCCCACGATCTGCCCGCTGAAGATGAGGTAAATGAAGTCACCAGGATTGGCTTTGGCTGGCTTGTAGGCCAGTGGGAAGAATCCATCCGCTTCCCTCAGCAGCGCACGGACGAACTCCTTCCCCTTCCAGGCCGGGATCGTGCGGGTGAAACTGGACATTCAGCGCCTGCCTGCCCGGAGGACCGGGCTCCCCTGCTGCCTGATGTGGCAGTCGGGTACCTTATTGGACATGGTGCCTCCTTGTGGGTGGGGTTGCCGCCTGATGTGGTCCGCATCCCGGCATTATTATATGACCATTGTTGAAGCGTGGATACAATGAATGCTGCCGGCAAGGTCACCCGCACCGTTTTATAGAGCGCATGCAATCCCCGCTTTTTCCTTGAAGAATATCGCCAAATTGGGTCACCCGTTGCCTTTCAATGTGACAAAAGGAACTATTCATCCCGATTTCTTCATGGCATAATGATAGTGCTGAGCAAGCAAATTCCAACAGGAGGATCTATGGCCAAAGTAACTGATCAGGAAGCCCGTGACTACCACCATCTCAATGGAAAACCGGGCAAGATCGAAGTCGTCCCCACCAAGCCCATGGACACCCAGCGTGACCTGAGCCTGGCCTACACCCCCGGCGTCGCCGTCCCTGTGCTCGACATCGAGAAGGACCCCGAAGCCGCCTACGAGTACACTTCCAAGGGCAACCTGGTGGCCGTGCTCTCCAACGGCACCGCCATCCTCGGTCTCGGTGACCGCGGCGCCCTCGCCAGCAAGCCGGTCATGGAAGGCAAGGGCGTGCTCTTCAAGCGCTTTGCCGATGTGGATGTCTTTGACATCGAAGTCGACACCCACGACCCCGACGAGGTCATCGCCGTCGCCCGCGCCATCGCTCCCACCTTCGGCGGCATCAACCTGGAGGATATCAAGGCGCCCGAGTGCTTTTATATCGAAGAGACCCTCAAGGGCATGCTCGACATCCCCGTCTTCCACGATGACCAGCACGGCACCGCGATCATCTCCTCTGCTGCCCTGGCCAACGCCCTGGAACTGCTCGACAAGAAGCACAGCGAAGTCAAGATGGTCATCTCCGGCGCTGGCGCCTCGGCGATCTCGTGCGCCAAGCTTGCCATGCGCTGGGGCATCCTCAAAGAGAACATCATGATGCTCGACAGCCGCGGGGTCATCTACAAGGGCCGCACCGAGGGCATGAACAAGTACAAGGAAGAGTTCGTTATCGATACCGACCGCCGCACCCTGGCGGATGCGGTGCGCGGCTGCGATGTCTTCCTCGGTCTTTCCATCGCCAACGTGCTCACCCCCGAGATGGTCAAGACCATGTCTGACCGCCCCTTCATCTGTGCCATGGCCAACCCCGACCCCGAGATCAAGTATGAACTCGCCAAGGAAGCCAACCCGCATGCCATCATCGCCACCGGGCGCTCCGACTACCCCAACCAGGTCAACAACGTGCTTGGTTTCCCCTTCATCTTCCGCGGCGCCCTGGATGTGCGCGCCCGCTGCATCAATGAAGAGATGAAGTTCGCCGCCTCCAAGGCGCTCTACAACCTGACCCGTGAAGATGTGCCCGATTACGTCCTGCGTGCCTACGGCGTCGAGACCATGAAATACGGCACCGAGTACATCATCCCCAAACCGCTGGATATGCGCGTCATGCTGTGGGAATCCCCCGCCGTCGCCAAGGCGGCCATGGAGACCGGCGTCGCCCGCAAAATGGTGGATATCGACGAGTACCGCGAACAACTCGCCTTCCGCCAGGGCAAGGGCGCCCGCATGCGCTACTTCTTCATGAACAAGGCCAAGTCGGCCAAGCCGCTCAAGCGTGTTGTCTTTGCCGAGGGCGAAGAGTCCAAGATCATCCGTGCCGCCGTCCAGGTGCAGGATGAGGGCATCGCCAAGCCGATCCTGATCGGTCGCCCCGAGGTCATCCAGCAGAAGGCCGCCGACCTCACCCTCGATCTCAAGTGCGAGATCATCGATCCCGATCATTTCGCCAAGTTGGGTGCCTATTCCGATGCTTACTATGACCTGCGCTCCCGCAAGGGCATGACCCCGGCCAAGGCGCAGAAGCGCGTGCGCGAACCCAACGTCCTCGGTCCGCTGATGGTCAAGATGGGCGATGCGGATGCCTTCGTATCCGGCCTCACCGCCGAATACCCGGATGTCATCCGCCCGGCCCTGCAGATCCACCACACCCGCAAGGGCGCCGGCCTGGTCTGCGGTGTCTACATCATGATCTTCAACGAACGCGTCTACCTGTTCACCGATGCCACGGTCAACATTGACCCCACTGCCGAGGAGTTGTCCGAGATCGCCACCCTGGCGGCTGGTTTCGCCCGGCAGCTCGAACTGGAGCCGCGCGTCGCCTTCCTGTCCTTCTCCAACTTCGGCTCCACCGAGCACCCGCTGGCTGCCAAGGTGCGCAAGGCAGTCGAACTGACCAAGGCGCGCCTGCCCGGCGTGTCGGTGGACGGTGAGATGCAGGCCGATACTGCCGTGGTCGCCGAGATCATCGAGCAGCGCTATCCCTTCAGCGCGGTCAAGAATGCCAATGTACTGGTCTTCCCCTCGCTCGAATCGGCCAACATTGCCTACAAGCTGCTCTCCCGCCTGGGAAATGCCAAGGCCATCGGCCCGGTGCTGGTCGGCGTCGGCGCCCCCATCCACGTCCTCCAGACCGGGGACGAGGTTGATTCGATCGTCCAGGTGGCGGCCATCGCCGCCGTGGATGCCATCGATCGCAAGTGAACCGCTCCCTGCGGTGAAGTGTTGACGTGAAAGGGGCGGCGGCCTTTTTTCCGCTGCCCCTTTTTTGTGCTAGAATACGTGCATGGAAGAACAACCGCTCCCCGTCTCCCCATCCCTGCGTGCCCACCGGCGCCAGTTCGCCTGGCAGATCCTGATCCCCCTCCTGCTGGGGGCAGGCATGATCATCACCGCTGCCCTGTTCGTCACCATTGGCGGCAGTGCGGATACCGGGCTGTGGCGGGATGTCTCGCTGATCTGGATGCTCTTCCCGGCCCTGTTCATCACCCTGACCCTGGTCATCGTCCTTGGGGCGGCGATCTACGGGCTGGGGCGCCTCTCCCGGGCGGCCCCGCGCTACACCGGCCGTGCCCAGGAGTTGTTCGTGCAGGCTGCCCAGGGCTTTCACCGCCTGGCAGACAGCGCCGCCCGCCCGCTCATCTGGCTCGACCAGGTCGGCGCCTCCATCCGCACCCTATTCAAGATGTTCAAACGTTAGCGGCGGACCTCCGCCTGGAAGGATGAGTACCCATGGAAGAGATCAAGACTGCAGAGAACGGAACCCTTGAAAGATCGGACACCGCCTGGAAGACACAGGCGCTGGTGGTTGGCGGTGTCGTTGGCGCCCTGGTCGGTCTTGGCGCCGCCTTCCTGCTCACCAAGCGCGCCGAGCAGAAGGGAACCCCCCTATCCATCAGCCCGGGCAAGGGTGCACAGTTGGGCGTGATGATCGCCGGCCTGCTGCGCTCGGTGCTCTCCCTGGGCGAAGACTGAGCCGCCTCCCTACTAAAGCCGAACGACCAGCGCACCTGGCTGGTCGTTTTCGATTCCGGCCCGCAGCTCACTCCCTGCGGCAGACCAGCCCCTTCAGATAGGTGCCCTCGGGGAAGTCCAGCCGCACCGGGTGGTCGGGTGACTGGGAAAGATGTGCCACGACCTGCGCCTCCACCCCGGCATCCAGCGCCGCGGCGGCGACGATCTTCTGGAAGAGAGGTGCCTCCACCCCGCCTGAGCAGGAGAAGGTGAACAGCAGCCCGCCGGGACGCAGCAGCTTGAAGCCCAGCAGGTTGATATCCTTGTAGCCGCGGGCGGCTTTCTCTGCCTGCGCGGCGGTGGGGGCGAACTTGGGCGGGTCGAGCACCAACAGGTCGAAGGAACGCCCCTCGTCGCGGAACTTGCGCAGCAGTTGGAAGACATCCCCTTCGAGCATGGTGTGGGCTGCGGTGGGGAGTTGATTGAGCGCCACGTTCTCGCGGCACAACCGCAGGGCGTCTGCCGAGGCATCCACCGAGAGCACCGACTGCGCCCCGCCCGCCAGGGCGTTCACCGTGAACCCGCCGGTATAGCAGAAGCAGTCCAGCACCTGGCGCCCCTCGGCCAGCCCGCGCAGGCGCAGGCGGTTGTCGCGCTGGTCGAGGTAGAAGCCGGTCTTGTGACCGCTCTCCACGTCCACCCGGAAGCGCAGCCCGTTCTCGCGGATCTCCAGCGGGGAGACGGGCAGGAGGCCGCGCAGCACGCCG
>JBGSVI010000096.1:0-8693 GCA_041753035.1 Anaerolineales bacterium
TTTGGGAGAATTCGGCTGACAGTACCATTGCCGCCGAAGAATCCGCATCCAATCTAAACTCTGCTATACCAGGACTGCCGTCCTCCGCAGGAGGTACCGCGCCGTTGGGAATCTCAAGCTGCGCGCCGCTGTCGGTGGTTAGAACACCAGCTTCTCCACTTGAAACGATGAGAGAGCCGGAGCCGGTGACAACGAGAATTTCATCTGAAGATATCGGAGGCGTTGGAGTTGTAGTCGGAGGTATTGAAGCTGTTGGAGTTGTAGGAATAGAACAAGCCAAACCTACTACCAAAACCATAACAAAAAAGCAGGACACTGCTGTCAAAGGTTGGCGTTTCATATTTTCCTCCTTGAAAATGAATCTATGCTATTGTCTATTATCATAGCACATAATGAAACCGATCGCAGAACCCCCACATGATATGTTGCTGCCCAACGAGACTGTCGAAAAACATCATTTTGACTACTTGAATTATATCCAAACACGAGATTTCAGCACTCAATAAAGGGATTATCTACTTCGTCGGCTTGATTATTGCCTGACGCACTTGTATTCAATGCAAAGCTCTCAATTAGCCGACCCATATCTGTGAATCTTGCCAATATTGTGCACGAGAGCAAATAGCTTCCATTGCACATCCACCTTGGCCTTGGTGCGCAAGGTAAAGCGATCCAATCTTTTTTGAATGCGTATGTTGGCGAAAACTGGCTCGACGATGGCCAGGCGCCTGGCGTAGATCAACCTGCCTTGAGGAGAGTCTATCTTGGCTATCATTTCATCCACCAAGGTGGGCGGTTAGTTTTCAGGCGGTATCACCAGGTACTTGCGCAGCATGTGCGGCTTGCTCAAACATTTGAGTCTGAGCATGATGGAGAGTGGCTACTATTGGCATTCATATAAATCGGTTAATATTGGGTAATGACATGGTTACCCAAAAAACTAACACGAAATCAAATGGCGGAAGGGCGTGCAGAAGGCGTCCGAATGCTGAATGCTGGTGAAACGGCGCAGGCACAAATAGCCCGGACTCTGGGCGTCAGCGAGGCTGCGGTAAGCAAGTGGAACAAAGAACTGCAGAAAAATGGTTTGCATGCCTTGGAAATGCGTAAAGCTACAGGCAGGCCACCGAAGATGAACCCGGAAGCGAGAGAGCAATTGGCTGAGAAGTTGAAACAAGGAGCCATCGCCGCAGGGTTTCCAACTGAGCAATGGACCCAGGCACGGGTGAAAAAAGTGATCGAGCGCGAATTTGGTGTTGTTTATCATCAAAATTACATCAGTCGCTTATTGGATGATATGGGTTGGAGTGTGCAGAAACCAGACCCACGCGCTATCGAACGGGATGAAGAATTGATCCTGGCTTGGCTCAAACAGGATTGGCCAAGGATAAGAAAAGGCGCAGCAGCTCGGCGCAGAAATCGTCTTTGAAGATGAGTTTGGGGTCTCCTATGTGGAACCAGTGAGTTTTACCTGGGCACCCAAAGGTCAAACTCCGCAATTGAAAAGACACGGTCGCTTTCGGCGCGAAACTTCTACAATGGCTGGTTTGACGATTTCTGGCAAGATTTACAAACAGCATTTTGATGATTCCATTGATGCTGAGAAGTTGTTGACTGGCCTGGAGCACTTTCGAAAACATATCGATGGACCGATTATCTTGATTTGGGATCAGTCTCGAACTCATAAAGCCTTGCTCGTGAAAGCCTACTTGGAGAAACATCCTGAAATTCATGTTGAGTACTTGCCATCTTACGCACCCGAACTCAATCCAGAAGAGTGTTGCCACGGAAACGTAAAACGCCGCATGAAAAACGCTATCTTCCACTCAAAGGCCGAAATTCGCAGCAGTCTGAACAAAGGCTTTTCTCGTTTGCGAAAGCGACCGGATATCCTGCTTGGTTTCTTTCACCATGCAGGTCTCGAACTTAACCAACTTTGGTGAATGTCAATAACACGGCTAAATGATGGAGGTACACCAGCGGAGTTGCAGGATTTGCCAGAAGTGCAAGTCTTCAGCACCGTATGGGCACAGCAGTTTCGAGAAGCGCAAGGGCAGATGGTCTATAAAGATTTGAAAAAGTATGATGGACATACCCAGATTCAGACGCCTCATGATCCAGAAGCTCGCTACAGCCGCAAACGCAAATTTGAATGGTTGGGCGACAAGGTCCAAGTAACCGAAACAGAGGATGAAGGGTACCCACACATCATCACGGATATGGTGGCCACCCATAGAAATCAGACGGATTACGAAGAACTACCACTCATTCAAGATCGACTGATCCAACGCCAGTGTAAACCAGGTGAACATTATGTAGATGCAGGTTACATGAGCGGACCGAACCTGGCTCACAGCAGCGATCTGAAGATAGACCTGCTAGGCCCCTTGCCGGAAGTAGTCACCCCGCAAGACCGGTTACCAGATGGGATCACACAGGCTCAATTCCAAATGGATCCAGAAAATAAGATCGCCACCTGTCCTCAGGGGCACCAAGCCCGCAATCCGAGCCTGGTTGTGAATACTTGGTGTTTTCATTTTCCCCCGAAAGTCTGTGCAGCATGTCCGCTGCATGCCCGTTGTTGTACTGGCAAAGGCGGACGAACTGTGGGTATGAACATCCATTATGATCTCGTACAACTGGCGCGTACCCGACAAAAAAAGGAAACCTTCAAAAAAGATTATCACCAACATCGTAGTGGGGTGGAAGGCAGTTTATCCGCGCTCGTGCGCGGGCATGGCATGCGGGTTAGTCGGTACACCGGACAGAAGAAACGCAACTTGCAGGCCATTTTCGCCGGTTGTGCTGCTAACCTGAAGCGCACTGCACACTGGCTGGCAGGAAAACGACCGCAATTACGACACCAAAAAAGCTGGTCTTTGAACTTGGCTTAGCGATTTATCCCACCCATACGGTTGTCTTCTGCACCTTTACTCGAGTTTGCCAACAGTATCTTTGAGAAAGCCATAAAGCACTACTCCCGCAGACGCATGCGGGAGTAGGAAAGGTCGAATATCAGGTTGAGGCACTTTGGTATCGGTCAATGCGCTAGAATCTTGCGAAGGTAGTTATAATAGTCTGGATGGAGAAATTTCCGCTCAAGTTGGTCGCAGGGCATCTCACCTGGAGGCGCAGTCTCCTGGAAGCTGGTCTCTTCCTGGGGGTGTATATCACCTGGCTGATCCTGCGCTCTCCCGGGTCGTCCAGCCGCAGCCTGGTTGGCAGCCTTGCAGTGGTAATCCCGCTTGCCACTGCTTCCCTCCTGCTCTTCTCAACGCGCGGCCATCTTGCCGCGCCCATCCGCCGTTCCTGGGTGTTCATGGGCTTTGCCTGGTTGTGCTGGTTTGCCGGAGGGCTGCTGCGTCTCTATTATGTCGTTTTTCGCGGCATTTCCATGCCTGCTATTTCGTTGGCCGATGGTGTCAATTTTTTGGCCTATCCCCTCATGTCCCTGGCACTTATCTTCTTCCCGTCCGGAAGCCGCTATCTCCCCTCACGTTTCCGCTTTATTCTGGATGCCGCCATTTCATCCGGGGTGGTGGTCGTCCTCGGCTGGTTGGTGATTGCCCGTCCCCTTGTCCAGTCTGCTCCTGGCGGTTTGTTTCAATTCCTGCCGCTGGTCTATCCGATGGCAGACCTGGTCCTGCTGACCGTGCTCTTCAACACGCTGCTCTCCAACCCCGGGGCGCGCCGCACTTCGCTCTTCTGGGGCGGTAGCCTCCTGGCATTCCTGATCTCGGATATTGTTTACAGTTACCAGTCCCTGATCTCAGGGTATCAGCCGGGTGGCTGGGAAAGCATTGGCTGGATCGTGGGTGGGCTTGTTTTTTGCATCAGTGTCCTCGTTGTGCCAACGCCCGAAAGAGATACTCCCCAGGGAGATCCTGGACCTGACCTCTGGACAAGGCTGCAGAATGCTATGCCGGTCATCCTAGTTTTGGTCTTGATCTGGTTTGTGCTCTCCGATTGGCGCTTGCGAGGTACGGTCTCCGATTTTGGCTTGTGGACGGCATTGCTGCTCAGCATGGGACTCATCGTCCGCCTGGGTGTGCGTGCCGGGGAGGTGGAATTATTCAAGTACTGGCAGTTGTTCAATGGTTTGCCTGAACCGACTTTCATCTGTGACCGCCAGGGCATGCTCCTGCTTGCCAACCCGGCCATGGAGAGAATGATGGGTGAGCGCACAACCAGGCCTTCTTTGCAGGATATTCTGGTAGGCGATTCGCATCCCGGGAACTTGTTTGCACACGGCATTGATAAACCTGCCAGCTTGGAAGTTCATCTTCATAATACCGATCGCACCTACCTGCTTTCGATCAATCCGATCATCACCGGAGAAAAGAAAAGGAATATTGCCGGTGTGATGTACGATATCAGCGCTCAAAAAGGCCAGCAGGAAGCGCTGCAAAAGACCTATGCAGAGTTGCAGACAGCCTGGCGGCAGCTGGAAGATCTCAACACCGGGTTGGAAGCAAAGGTGGCCGAAAGAACAACGACATTGCAAATTGCCTACCAGCAGTTGGAGGAACAAAACATCATGCTTCAGGCCGTTGACCAACTGAAGAGCGATTTCGTGTCCATGGTATCGCATGAACTCAGGACGCCGCTCACAAGTTTGAATGGTGGTTTGGAACTCATCCTGGCACGCCCCGACCGTCGTCCCGAAGACAGGCTGGCATTGCAGTTGATGAAGAAAGAAGTGCAGCGCCTGACCCATTTTGTCGAGAACATCCTCAACCTGTCCGCCATGGAGGCAGGACGCCTGGAAGCTCAGATCGAGCCGGTGGACCTGAACCTGGTTATTCACGATGTGCTTCGTTCGCTATCAATCTTGCCGGGAGCAGAGCGGTTGCAGATCGCGATCCCCGCTGACCTGCCTGCCTTGCTGGCGGATGAAAGCTTTTTGCACAGCATCCTGACCCAGTTGCTTGACAACGCTCTCAAATATGCAACAACAGGTGCTGTCTTGGTGGAAGCTCTGCGGCAGGGGCGCAAGTTGCGCGTGCAGGTGACTGACGCTGGCCCTGGCATTCCTCCTGAAAAACGCCGCCTCCTTTTTGGCCGTTTCCAGCGCCTGGATGTCCATGATTCTCAGGCCATCTACGGCTATGGGTTGGGGCTCTACCTCTCCCGGAAACTCCTGCTCCGCATGGAGAGCGACCTGCACTATGCTGTGCCGCCGGGTGGAGGCGCGCGATTCTATTTCGACCTGAAGGTGACGCCATGAAGCATAAACTATTGCTGATCGATGATGACCAGACTTTGCTCCAGTTGCTGAGTCAATTCTTGCGTGAGAGTGGTTTTGATGTGTTTGATGCCCCGAATGGGAAGGATGGCTTGCGCCTGGCCTATGCCGAGCGCCCGGATCTGATCCTTCTCGATGTGATGCTTCCTGGGATGGACGGTTGGGAGGTTTGTGCCCGCCTGCGCGAGATGACTGACGTGCCGGTCATCATGCTTACCGCCAAGGCGACCGAGGCGGATAAATTACGCGGTTTCCGCATGGGGGTGGATGATTATGTTACCAAGCCTTTCAGTTTTGCTGAGCTTGTCGCCCGCATCCAGGCTGTCTTGAACCGTTTGCGCGTAACCGACGAGCGCGCCGGAGTCCTGGTGCATGGGGATATCGTTCTTGACCTGAAGAAATACCAGGTGACCGTCGGGGGTGAACCCCTGGAATTGACGCCTACTGAATTCCGCCTGTTGGAGGCCTTGGTGCGCCGCAAGGGTGGGGTGATCTCTGATGATGACCTGATGCACGAAGTCTGGGGAGTTGACCGGGAGGATTCATCCCTGGTCAGGCGCTATATCCTGCTGCTGCGCAAAAAGGTGGAGCAAAAACCGTCCCACCCGCTCTGGGTGCGCACCGTGCGCGGTTTTGGGTACCGCCTGGGCACTGCGCCATTGCCTCCCCTTGACTCGGAGGAAACATTGGAGGATGATGGCGAAGTGAGTTAGCGGAATAATAGGAATAAGGCTGCCAGGAGCAGAAAGGGGGCATAGGGGATGGCGGTGAATGGTTGATACTGTTTCGTGATCAACATCCCCACCACGATGAACAGGCTGACCAGGCCGCCCGCAAGGATGGCAATGAATAATGCCGGGATGATGAGCGGCCAACCGAGCACGAGTCCCAGTATCCCTGCCAGGTTCACATCCCCAAACCCAAGCGCGGCTTCATTGGGATCCAAACCTTTCTTCTTGGCCATCCTCCTGACATACACAGTGCCCAGCAGGTAGAATGCCAGCATGATCCCAAAGCCAACTGCACCACCCAGCAGCGCGCGGGCAAGCTCCCACATCAGGGTTCCCAATACCAATCCAAGGATTGCGCCAAAGATGCTCACCGGGTGCAGAACCACGCGGTGCTCCAGGTCGATGACCGCTACCAGGCTGCAGAAGGTCAACAACAGCATCGCCAGCGGATATATTGGGATACTGGGCCTGGGGAAGATCCACAACAGGAGTGACGCACCGGCTATCACGATGAGCACGATCCAGGTGCGCTTGCTGCGGGCGGTTCCACATCGGGGGCAGCGCTTTAGCAAAAGGTAGTGCCACCAATCTTGCTGTGCATCGCACTCACCGCAAACCGGATGACTGAATTTTCGTGTTCGCGGCAGTACATCGGCAAGGTAATTCACCAGCGAAGCGCTGAGCAGGCCGGATAGTAAAGGGATGATGAGCATCAGGTAGTCCATGCACTGATTATATCTGGAAAATGGTACCTGGTGCCGGGAAGCCTGTGAATGCTGGAGTGTGGCTGAATACTGTTTCCTTGGCGGATTGGGAAAAGTAGCATACAATCCGACCGCGCCATGCGCAGGAGGTTGTTATGGAGAAGTTCATCATCGAAGGGGGGATCCCCCTGAAAGGCGAGGTCACCCCTGCAGGGAATAAGAATGCTGCCTTGCCCATGTTAGCGGCAACCTTGATGACCGCGGAACCGGTCATCCTCCACAACATGCCGGATATCCGCGATGTCCGCGATATGCGCAAACTGATTGCCAGCCTCGGAGTCGAGATCGAGGACCTGGGGCAGAACTCGTGGAAGATCACCGCGAGTGCAGTTCGCCCCGCTTCTCTTGACCCGGAGTTGTGTGCCCGGATTCGCGCCTCTATCTTACTTGCCGGCCCGATGTTGGCACGCAGCGGCGAAGTGCACCTTCCACCCCCGGGAGGGGATGTGATCGGGCGACGCCGGCTGGATACGCACATGCTGGCGCTGAAGGCGCTTGGTGCTGAGGTGCGCTACAAGCGTTCCTTTGATTTCATCGCCAGAAAACGGCTTCATGGTGCGGATGTACTTCTGGACGAAGCCTCTGTAACCGGCACGGAAAATGCGATCATGGCTGCTGTAACCGCGAAGGGGAAAACGACCCTGCGCAATGCCACTTCCGAGCCACATGTTCAGGAGTTATGCCATTTGCTGATTGGAATGGGGGCACATATTGAAGGCATTGGCTCGAATACACTGACGATCGAGGGTGTGGACGGCCTGCATGGTGGCGAGTTCTCCATCGGACCGGATTATATCGAGGTGGTTAGTTTTATCGGTGCGGCTGTTGTCACCCGGGGCGAGATCCGCATCCGCAAGGCAGGACCGCAATACTTGGATATGATCCGTATGGTCTTCCGACGCTTGGGAGTGAGATGGGAGATTTCAGGGGCAGACATCATTGTGCCTGCTCATCAGAAATTAAAGGTGGAAACCGACCTGGGAGGCGTCATCCCGGAGATCAAAACGAATATCTGGCCGGCTTTCCCAACCGACCTGATGAGCATCGCCATTGTGGTGGCGACTCAGTCGCGTGGCAGTGTCTTGTTCCACAACTGGATGTTCGAGGGTCGCATGTATTTCACCGATAAATTGAAAAGCATGGGCGCTCAGATCATCCTGTGTGATCCGCATCGGTGCATCGTCAACGGCCCCACCCGGCTCTTTGGGGAGAAAGTGGAGAGCCCTGATATCCGCGCCGGGATGTCCCTGCTTCTGGCCGCCCTGGCTGCCGAAGGAAAGACCACCATCCGCAATATCGGGCAGATCGATCGCGGCTATGAGAACGTGGATGGTAAACTGCGCCAAATGGGGGCCAGGATTGAACGAGTCTTGGAAGATTAACAGCAGAAATTCTACGACAAATAAAAGAGACTCTTATGGGGAGTCTCTTTTTTCTTATCGGAATGGGTGAAGATAATCGGATCTTACTTGGCGAGTTCCAGGAATTGCGTAATCGCCTCGCGCAGCATGCGCTCAGGCAAGACCCCCACCTGGCGATGGAGGATCTTTCCGTTGAACATGAATAACAAGGTGGGAATCCCTTGCACGCCGTACTTTCCAGCCCACTCAGCGTTCTCGTCGGTGTTCACTTTAGCGATGATGAACTTGCCCACGTTTTCTTTCAAGGCTTTATCCAGCAATGGGGCGATTGCCTTGCAGGGACCGCACCAGGGCGCCCAGAAATCCACAATCACGGGAAGAGGGTTCTGCAGTACCGTCTTCTCAAATGTTGCATCAGTAACATGAATGGGTTCGTCGTTCATTATTCTCTCCTAGCGTAACGGTTGTGCAATCAGATGCGATTCGATAAAAAGTAGCACAAAAAAGAAAGATTTTGGCCCATCCAACGGTCAAAGATGACCGGCGGGTAATTGGAGCACTTTGCCTGCAAAGGCGCTGTGCGAACTGAACC
>JBGSVI010000097.1:0-68369 GCA_041753035.1 Anaerolineales bacterium
GGGCGGGCTTGCGCGGCGCGGCGGAAGGCTGCGGCTGGAGCGGGATCTGCGCCGCCTCGGTCATCTTGATCTGCGTGCGGATGTTATCCACCAGCACCTTGGACGGGCTGGAGCGGGCATCCACCTTGCCCTCCACCACGATCACCCCGCTCACCTCCAGGGCGAACTGGTATTTGTCCCAGGTGCGCGGGAAGATGACCAGCTCGATCGTCCCGGTCATGTCTTCGAGGTTCACCCAGGCCATCATCTTCCCCTGCTTGGTCTGGTGCGGGCGGATGCTGCTGACCATGCCCGCCACGCGGGTGAGTTCCTCGTGGCGCGCCTCGCCCAGGGTGCCGGCGAAATGGGTGACCACGCGGCGGATCTCCTCCAGGTAGGGGGTGAGCGGGTGTTCGCCCATGAAAATGCCCATCAGCTCGCGTTCCCAGTCCAGTTTTTCGCGGCGCTCGGCTTCGGGGACCAGCGGCAGGATGATGCGCTCGGTCACGCCGGTGTGCGCCCCAAAGAGCGACATCTGCCCGGCCTGTTCGGCGCGGAAATGCGAATTACTGACGGCGACGATCTGGTCGAGACCCTCGAGCATGGCTGCGCGTGTGCCAAACTTGTCCAGCGCGCCGACCTTGATGAGGCACTCCAGGGCACGCTTGCCCGCGGCGCGCAGGTCCACCCGGCGGGCAAAGTCGTTAAGGTCCAGGAAGGGACCGCTTTTGCGGCGCGCCTGGACGATCAATTCCGCAGAAGCCTGACCGACGTTCTTGATGGCGCCCATGCCAAAGCGGATGGCGACCTTCCCTTCCGGCAGGTCCTCGATAAAGAATTCCCAATCGCTATGATCCACATCCGGGGCGAGCACTTCCACGCCCATCTGGCGGGCATCGTTGACGTAGAGCGCCACCTTTTCCGTCTCGTGCATGGAGATGGTCAGCAGGGCGGTCATATACTCGGCAGGGTGGTGCAGTTTCAGGAAGCCGGTCTGCACCGCCAGAAAACCGTAATCGGCGGCATGCGACTTGTTGAAACCGTAGCGGGCGAATTCCTCCCAGTCTGCAAAGATGGCCTCGGCGGTCTCGCGGGGGATGCCCTGGGTCACGGCGCCCTCGACGAACTTGACATGGTGCTTGACGATCTCGGCGGCCTTCTTCTTGGAGATGGCGGACCGCAGGTCGTCAGACTCGGAGCCCGAGTAGCCCGCCAGTTCCACCGCGGCGCGCATGATCTGTTCCTGGTAGATGGGGATGCCGTAGGTATCCCGGAAAATGGGTTCCATCGAGGGGTGGCGCAGCTCGATCTTCGACTCGCCGTGCATGCGGCTGATGTAATCGGGGATGAACTCCATGGGACCGGGGCGGAAGAGCGCCACCATGGCGATGACATGCTCCAGCGAGGTGGGCTTCATCTGCACGAGCCACTTGGTCATGCCCGAGCCTTCCAACTGGAAGACGCCCAGGGTGTTGCCGTTGCCCAGGAACTTGAAGGTGGCGGCATCGTCGGTGGGAATGTTGCGCAGGGTATAGTCCACCCCGTGGCGCATCTTGATCAGGTCGCAGGCTTTGGCCATGATGGTCAGCGTGGCGAGGCCCAGGAAATCCACCTTGAGCATCTTGAGCTTTTCCAGGATGCCCATTTCGAACTGGGTGATGGTCTTGATGGGGGTGTCTTCGGCGCTGGTCGTCGGGCGCGCCAGGGGCAGGTACTCGGTGAGAGGCCTGTCGGAGATGACCACCCCGGCGGCATGCGTGCCGGCACTGCGCACCACGCCTTCCATCTTGCAGGCGGTATCGATCAATTCGTGCAGGCGCGGGTCGGAAGTGTAGGCGGCTTTCAACTCCGGGGTCCCTTCCACCGCATCTGCCAGGGTGGTGGGCTTGCCGGGGATGTTCGGCACCAGCTTGGCGATGCGGTCCACTTCTGGCAGGGGGATATCCATGACGCGCCCCACGTCGCGCAGGGCGGCGCGTGCGCCCATGGTGCCAAAGGTGATGATCTGCGCCACCTTGTCCTGCCCGTACTTGTGGACGGCATATTCCAGCATCTCGGTGCGGCGGTTGTCGGGGAAGTCCAGGTCAATATCGGGCATGGAGACGCGCCCGGGGTTGAGGAAGCGCTCGAAGAGCAGGTCGTGCTGCAGCGGGTCGATCAGGGTGACGAAGAGAGTGAAGGCGACGATCGAGCCGGCGCCCGAGCCGCGCGTGTTGTACCAGATGTTATGTTCCCTGGCGTAGCGGCACAGGTCCCAGACGATGAGGAAGTAGGAATCAAAGCCCATCCGATGGATGACGCCCAGTTCATAGTCCAGGCGGGTCTGCACCTGCTCGCTGGTGGCGCGCTCGCCGTAGCGGTCCTGCGCGCCCACCTCGCACAGCGAACGCAGGTACACCTCCGGGGTGGTGCCCTCGGGGACGGTGAACTGCGGCAGGCGGTACTCTTTGACGCCCAGGTCGACGTTGCAGCGGTCGGCGATGAGCAGGGTGTTGGAGAGCGCCTCGGGCACTTCGCCGAACAGGGCGGCCATCTCCGCGGGAGAGCGCAGGAAGAAGGCTTCCGGTTCGTAATGCATGCGGTCGGGGTCGGAAAGCAGTTTCCCGGTCTGGATGGCAAGCAGGATATCCTGCAGGCGGGAATCTTCCCGGTTGATGTAGTGGACGTCGTTGGTGGCGATGTAGCGCGCCTGGTAGCGCGGACCCAGGTCCATCAACTGGCGGTTGATGGTGCGCAGTTCCGGGATGTTGTGTTCCTGCAGTTCGAGGAAGAAGTTCTCTTTGCCGAAGACATCGTAGTACCAGTCCAGGGTCTGGCGCGCCTTGTCCACCTGTCCCTGTTCCAGCAGGCGCGGGATCTCGGCGGACATGCAGCCGGAGGTGCAGATAAGCCCTTCGGCGTATTTGGACAGCAGTTGCTTGTCCATGCGCGGGAAGTAGTAATAGCCCTCGGTCTGGGCGGCAGAGACGAGCTTGAGCAGGTTCTGGTAGCCGACCTGGTTCTCGGCCAGCAGGAGCACGTGGGTGGATTTCTTGTCCTCCTGCGGGTCGCGCTCGGCCATTGTGCGGGCAGCCATGTAGGCTTCCACGCCGATGATGGGCTTGATCCCGGCCTCCCTGGCGCGGTCATAGAAATCGATCACCCCGCACATGGAACCGTGGTCAGTGATGGCTAGGGAGCTCATGCCCAGTTCGGCGGCGCGCGCCACCAGCTTCTTGATGTTCGAGAAGCCATCCAGCAGGGAATATTCGGTGTGGACGTGAAGATGAGTGAAGGACATGGGCTCGATTCGGCTGGCAGGGGGTTGCCGCGATTATAGCATGCAGGAGGAGGAATGGCATTTAATTTTAATGCGCGTGCGGTTGTTTTAAGAGTCCTTTCCTGCCTCCGGCGGGCGGAGAATGCTTTTTGATGCCCAACTGCTCCGATCCATTCAGCCAAAGGATAGGCAACGGATAGGCTGAAAATGCACCCTTTGGGTATCATCCGGCGTAGAGTAATGCAGAGAGATCCAATCTGCAAGTAAACCACAAGGAGAAAAAATGAACACAAAACTATTCAAGATCTACATCGGAATGGCAGCCATCCTGTTGACCATCGGCGCCTGCAGTTTCGACTTCATCCCCACCCGGGGCTCGGGCGACCTGGTCAGCGAGACGCGCCAGGTGAGCGGCTTTACAGCGGTCGAATTCAGCGGCGCGGGCGATGTGGAGATCATCCAGGATGGGAGCGAGTCGATCATTATCGAGACGGATGATGACGTGATGGAATATGTCACCAGCGAAGTGCGCGGCGGCACCCTGTTCGTGGGACTTGATTTTGACGGGCGTGTCTCGATCCTGCCCACCAAGATGCGTGTCACCCTGCATGTCATCGACCTGAACACGATCAGCACGTCCGGCGCCTGGGATATACAGGCGGAGTCGTTCGAGACGGACAGCCTGAATGCGACGATCAGCGGCGCAGGCAGCCTGCAGATCGACTCGCTGAGCGCCAACACGCTGGAAGCAGAGATCAGCGGCGCGGGCGAATTCACCCTGGCGGGGCAGGTGGAGGAGCAGCACGTGGCGATCAGCGGCACCGGGACATACAAGGCGGGCGACCTGGAGAGCCAGTCGGCGGTCGTCGAGATCAGCGGGGCGGGAAATGCCACCCTGTGGGTGATCGAGACGCTGGAGGTCAGCATCAGCGGCACCGGGCACGTGGATTACTACGGCAGCCCGCAGGTGAACCTGGACCAGTCTGGCGTAGGCGAGGTCAACAACCTGGGCGAAAAGTAAGCATACACTTCCCCCCTCCCAGAACCTCCCCCGAAAAAATCCGGGGGAGGTTCTTTTTAATCCAATTTCACACTGTATCCAGCAGGAGGTTCAGCCTCCGCCGGCGGTCACCGAGCCGATGGCCATGAAGGAGAAGATGGCGACATCCTGCAGGAAGTGGATGAACCAGGCCCAGCAGAACCCGCGGGTTTCGGTCATCGACCGGCCCAGCAGCCAGCCGAGAAACCAGGCCATGACCACGCCGATGATGCCGTAGGGCACGCCGTAATAATGCCCGATGCCGAAGAACACCGCGGCGAGCATGACCGCCTGGGGGGCGCTGAGCACACCGTTCAGCACGCCCAGGATGGAGGCGCGGTAGCTCATCTCTTCGCTGAAGGCGTTCATGGCAGCCAGCAGCAGGATCATCGGCAGCATGGGCAGGGCGAGTCCCAGGGCGGCGAGCGAGGGCCTGCCCGCCATGACCAGGAAGAACAGCGTCCCGCCGGTGATGCACACGGCGAGGATGACCCCCAGCTTCTTCCAGGTGGAAGGCTGCGTCATGACCAGCGGGATCGGCGCGGCGGTGGCATTCAGGTCACCTTTCACCAGGTAGAAAGCGGCGAAATTGCGCTTGAGCGCCAGCATGACGAGCACCATGAACACGGCGACCAGGATGCGCAGGAGCTGCACCCCGAGCATGCTCACCACGAAGGGAGCCGTGTTGGCGAAACGGGCCTGCCACGCGGTGCTCTCCTCCAGCCGGGAGATGCCAAATTCTGCCAGGTATAAGAGCAGGAAGACCAGGAACAACTGCCACAGGGGGCGCAGGGGCTTCCAGACCAGGCTGACGAGCAGGGCGAGCGCCAGCAGGCCCAGTTTGGCCGGGAACAGCCAGGCAAGGGAGGTCTTGAAGACCTCCTGGAGGAGGATATCGGGCAGGGTCGAGACCAGCAGCATGACCCCCCAGGCGGTGACCAGGACGAGGCGTTTGTTCATCGATCATTCTCCTCTTGCAAAGATGCTGATGCTTTCCAGGTGGTAGGTTTGCGGGAACATATCGAACAGGGTGATCTCCACCAGGCGGTAGCCTCCCGCCAGCAGGCGGGCGGCGTCGCGTGCCAGGGTGGAGGGATCGCAGGAGATGTAAGCGAGGCGCGCCGGAGCCTGGGCGAGCAGCGCATCCAGCACGCGCTTATCCAGTCCGGCGCGCGGCGGGTCGAGCAGGACCAGGTCGGGGTGGATGTCCAGGTGTGGCAGGACCTCCTCGGCGGGAGCCTGGTAGAGTTCCACGTTGTCGAACTCGTCCAGGTTGACGGCGAAGTCGGCGCAGGCGGCGGGAGAGAGTTCCACGCCCACCAGGCGCCCGACCCGCGCGGCGAAGAAGGCGCTGAACAGCCCCACCCCGCAGTAGACATCCAGCAGGGTGGTCCGGGAGTCCACCGGCAGGCGCTCCAACAGGTGGGTGACCATCCTGCCAGCTACCGGGGTGTTGACCTGGAAGAAAGCCCCGGCGGAGACCTGGAAGGAGCGCCCGTTGACCTCCATTGCCAGGCTTTCCTCGCCCGCCATGACCACCGCCTCATCGTCCAGCAGGTGGACGACCGACAGACCCGCCTCGGTCTCCAGTTCGGGGGGCTCCGGCGATTCGAGCACCAGCAGCAGGTCGTCCTGCGCCCCCAGCCGCAGGGTGATGCGCTCCAGCCCCAGTCCCGGCTCGAATTCCAGTCCGGGCCAGGCGAGACCCAGGGCGGGTTCCGGCAGGTGGCATTCGCGGATCGGCAGGCGGCTGTGCCCGTCCACGCCGATGAAAGCCAGTTTGCCCTCGCGGGTCAGGTGGAACTGGAGCTGGTTGCGGTAGTACCACTCTCCCGGGCTGGCGACTGCCTGCCCCAGCGGCGGCTGCAGGATCTTGCCGATGCGGCGCAACTGGTCGCCCAGGATGGCTGTTTTGAAGGCAAGTTGATCGGCATGGGAAAGATGCTGGTAGGCACAGCCGCCGCACTGGCCAAAATGGATGCAGCACGGCTGGATGCGCTGCGGCGAGGCTTGCAGCACCTCGACCAGGGCCAGGCGCGCATGCCCGCGGCGCTGTTCCACCACCCGGGCGCGCACGGTCTCGCCGGGCAGGGCGAAGGGGACAAAGGCCAGGCGGCCATCCTCCAGGCGACCCAGAGCATCGCCTCCGTAGGCCAGGGTGTCGAGTTTGAGGGTCAGGATCTCGGGGGTCATCGTCGGTGAGACTGTTCCCACAGGGCGTTCAAGGCCGCCTCCAGGCGGGCGCCGAGCAGGTCGGGCTTGCCGGTGGTGATATCGTCCTCGTTCTCAAAGACCCCGTAGGGCAGTTTCAGTCCGTCCATGGGCAGCAGGCCGCCATTCCCCGGCGCCAGCGCCTCCCAGTCGTCCTGGCGGTACAGGCGCTCCAATTTTTCATCGGATAGACCGTGCTCGAGGATGCTGTCGGGGCGCTGGGGGTTGAAGCGGCGGCGGTTCTTGCGCAGCGACTCGGCAAAGGAGACCTTCACGTAGAGCAGGGAAGCGCGCTGGAGCACTTCCTCCGGCAGGTGGGCCAGCGCCTGGCGGTAGCCGCCATGCTCGCTGCCGCGCGAGAATTCGATCAGCGCGGTCTTGCTGGCGTGGTAGCCGGGATCGTCACGCACGGCCTTGTGATATTCCAGCCCCAGGCGCTTGATCAGCAGGTGCCAGAGTTCGGGATGCTTGAAATAGCCCTGCGCGTCGGTGTGCAGGGCGGGCAGGCCGAAGTCCCGGCGGAGCAGGGCATCCTCCTCGAACCAGGTCCACAGCATGGGGAAATCGTCGAAGACCTGCAGTTCGCCCACGTGGAAGCGGCTGCGGCGCTCCTCCGGGGAGAGACGCAGCAGGTAGTCGATGATCTCGCTCTTACCCGAGGCGGGGCGCCCGGTGAGCAGGAGGATCTCAAAAATGGCGGGTTCCATGCGCCAGCCTGGCAGGAGGTTACTTGACGAAGAGGGCCAGCAGTTGATCCTGGAAGAAGGACAGCACCACCAGGATGGTAATGAAGGTGGCAGCCAGGATGCCGATGCGGGTCAGGTCGCGCTTGGTCTGGGTGTAATCGGGCTTGAATTCATCGCTCCTGGCGGGGGTGTGGTGCACAGGGCGGTTGGTCTTTTTGGACATACGGACTCCTATTGATCCTTGAGATGCGCAGAAACAACGATGCGCTGGTTATCGACCAGGTAGGGATAGCAACTGATCAGGGTGAGGGTGGGGTCAGCCGTGGGGGCCATGACCTCCACCCGGGTGGGCTCGACAATTATACTGGTGGTGACGATATAGGTGAACTGCTGCGTGGCGGTGAACAGGATGACCTCGTCACCGGGTTTCAGGTCTTCCAGGTAGCGGAAGATCTCACCGGCGAAGTCGTTATGGGCGGAAAGGACCACGTTGCCGGACTGCCCGGGGTTGGCGGTGCCCAGGTGCTGACCGACGCCCTTGCGCAGTTGTTCCCAGTTATCCCCCTGCACAATGGGAGCGTCCACGCGGATGGCGGGGATCTGGATGCGCAGCGCCTGCCCCGGCGCGGAGGTGGGGATGGGCAGGTCTTCAAAGGACTGCACCAGCGGCTGCAGGTGGGCGGGGATCTCGGACCAGTTGCGCCCGGCGCCCTGGTCGGTGGTCGGCGGGGTGTGCCCGCCGGGGAGGATGAAGGCGGTGATCAGGGCGGTGGGGGTCAGGGTGTCCTGGCGCAGGGCAAGGGCGAACTCGTTCCTGAAACTCTGCAGCAGGCCGAAGCCGTTCAGGAGCACGCCCAGCAGGCCAAGGATCGCCAGCGCTTCGACGGCGAAAAGGATGCGGTCCAGCCAGCGGCGGCGGGTGGAGGGCACGGGGGTGCTTTCGATAATCTCCGGCTGCCCTTCGAGCGGGTGCTGGACGTGCCACTCGTCGAGGGCGGTGGGGGGCAGGTCGGGGGCCAGCACCACGGCGCGCCCGCTGCGGCGGAATCGCTCCAGCCGCTTCTGGCGCGCTTCGCGGCGCTTGTCCAGCAGCAGGCGGCGCAGTTCCTGTTCGCTCAGTTCTTCCGGTCGCTTGGTCATCGGCGTCGATTATACCCGTCCCGGGCGCAGATGGCGCGGTTTCAAGCGAGAAAGAATACTTTCCCCGCTCCAGGTGGGGGATCGCCGGGTGTGTCGTTGCGAGCGCAGCGGATCGTCTCCTGGCGAGGTCAGTGATGCCGCCCGGGATTGGCTTGCCAAATCGCGGCACCCTCGTTTATAATATGCGCCTCCCGGGCGGGTAGCTCAGTTGGTTAGAGCACTGCTTTGACATAGCAGAGGTCGTAGGTTCGAGCCCTATTCCGCCCACAGAAAGCTCCCCCTTGCGGGGGCTTTTTGATTCCGTGGGGGAGATGACCGTATCTAAATATGACAATTCGTGTTATATTAGTCGTATTACTATTCCTTCCATCCATACGCAAGGAGCAAACCATGTTCATTGATTACTTAACCCTCATCATGATCAACCTGGTCGCCGGGACCACCCTGCTGGCCTATTACCTGTACAAGGGCTACGGGGCTGAAGACCAGCGCCCCTTCGCCGCCGGTTTCGGCATCGTCGGCCTGCTGGGGGTCATCCTGGGGCTGCACCTGTCCCTCACCTGGCCCCTGCCCGGCAGTTACAACATCGCCTACGGCGAATCCACCACGCTGTTCGGCGGCGTCTTCCTGGCGACCGCCTTCGCCCTGTACCACCGCTGGGACCTGAAGCCGATCACCGTGTTCGCCTTCTTCGCCGGGGTGTACGCCGTCATCGTTGGCATCCGCATCCTCTCGCTGGGGCTGACCAAGGAACCGCTGATGTCCGGCGTGGGCTTCATCATGGCGGGGCTGGGCGGCGTGTTCGCCTTCCCCGTCTTTGGACTGCTGAAGAACAAGACCGTGCGCACCGTGTTGGCGGTGATCCTGGTCGTCACGGCGCTGCTCTGGGCGGTGACCTTCTACGGCTCGCTGTGGGGTCACATGGAATCGTTCGGCAAGTGGCTGCCAGTCACCATGCTGGGCGGGCAATAAGTCTGCTGTGATCTACCTGGTATAAAAAGAACACCCCCTTCCCGAGGAAAGGGGGTGTTTTGGTTCCAGGGGGGTCACTTCTTCTTGCGCCCCGGCAGGGTGGAAAGGTAGGCGCTGCCCGCGCCGGCGAGCGCACCGCCGACCAGCGCCACGCCGATCCATTCGAGCAGTTGGTCCACGATGGCACGCTTGAAGGGCGGCCAAAAATCCGCCCAGTAGCTGGGGGCATGGCGATTGGAAAACAACATGAAGTCGAAATTGGGCAATCCCACGAACAGGAGCAGGAAGGCGTACCAGGCATAATAGCCCACCAGCGCCAGGCTCCACACCAGCGCCGCCGCCAGCGCCGCCTTGAGCAGCGAGCCGGAGATCTTGCGCTCATGGATGGCAGCAGGGATCGCCGGGAGGAGCCATACGCCGTAGTTGAATGCCACCATCAGGACCACCACGCCCGTCTGCAGCCAGGCGGGGGCATCGTTGAGCGCCTGGACCTGGCTGACCGAGGCGAGCAGGGCCAGGAAATACCAGTCCAGCAGGCCAAAGACCAACCCCAGTAAAATGTAGAACCACCAGCGTTTACGCATTTATGATTCTCCCGGGAGATCCGCGCCGCCCTCGATGCGCTGGAGGATGCGCCACGCCAGCAGGGTCAGCCAGCGGGAGGGTTCCTTTTTCTGCCCGAACTCCCATTCCTTCCAGGCGGTCCACATCGAACCGGGGGTGAAACGCCCCTGCGCATCCGCCTGGCGCGTCAGCACGGCGAGCATGTCCAGCAGGCGTGGGTCGCCGCGCAGCCAGGGATAGCGTGAGAGCACATCCAGAACGTGGAGCAGGTCATACCAGATGAAGGGCGCCTTCAATTTGCGGAAGTCGGTGCCCATGTAGAAGATGTAGGGGTGCTGCTGGGCGCTGGTGCGCCACAGGTCGAGCAGGGCTTCCGCCCCGTTGCGGATGGCTTGTTCTGCTCCGGATAGCTCAAAGGCGGACAGGGCTTTCAGCATCGCCAGGGTGGCGAAGGGGCAGGGGTCGTCCTTGCGCCCCGGGCCGCGGAACTTGCCCAACTCCTTCGAGACGGCACACGGCCAGCCGTTGTCCCGCGCCAGCCCTTCCAGGTGCAGGCGGGCAGCCTGCACGGCGGGTTCCTGCGCCAACCCAAAGCTTGCCAGCGCATAGACGATCAGCGGGGCATCGCACAGCGCCCAGCCCCCCGTCTCCTGCCCCGTGCCGCCGTAGTGCTCGGCGATGTTCATCGGCAGTTGGAACGGACCCTCGGCGGAGTGGAGCGCCAGGATGCGGGTGAGGATCTGCTCCATGCCGGGGTCTGCGCGGCGCAAGCCCAAGTCTGCCAGGAAGGTCAGTTTGTGGAACGGCTGCCCGGCGCTCTTGTGGCTGGCGATCACCTGCCCGGGCCAGTTGGCCAGTTCGGCGAGCAGGGACTGCACACGCGGGTCGGCGAGCATTTCAGCCCGCTCCCGCTGCACGGTCGGGTCAGACGGGGAGTTGCCCAGCAGGTCGAGGCGGGTGCGATGGCGCACGAAGGCTTCGCCGGAGAGCAGCCAGTCGAGGGGGATGTTCATGAATATCGTTCCTTTGCAGATCTTGCGTGTCCTGGAGGGTTTCGTCCCTTGATGAACGTGCCCGCCTCCAATTCCCGAAAGGCAGTCTCCAGTTCCTGGCGGGTGTTCATCACGATCGGACCGCCCCAGGCGACCGGCTCATTGAGCCGCCTGCCGAGCACAAAAATATAGTGACACGCTTCCTGCGCCCGGACGGCAAAGCTGCCGGCTTCCGTGAAGAGCATCAACTGCCCGGCCTCCAGCTCCGTCCCATCGAAAACGCCTTTCCCAAGGATGAGATAGCAGAAACTGGTGCAGCCCTCGCGGCAGGTGTGGGCGAGGGTTCCCCCCTGCTCCAGGCGCACATCCAGGTACTCGACCTGCACCATTAATTCCTGCACAGGCCCTTGCACCTCGGCATATTCCCCGGCGATGACCCGCACTTCGCCCGCGGGAATCTTCACCACCGGCACCTCTGTCGCGAGGATGCCGCGGTAGCGCGGCGTCCTCATCTTGTCCTTCGCCGGCAGGTTGACCCACAACTGCAGCCCGTGCATCTTTTCCGTGGAGGCCTGCGGCATTTCCTGGTGGATCACGCCGCCGCCGGCGGTCATCCACTGGATCTCCCCCGGTCCGATCGTGCCGGCGTTGCCCAGGCTGTCCCCGTGCGCCACCGTGCCGCCGAGCATGTAGGTCACCGTCTCAATGCCGCGGTGCGGGTGCCAGGGGAATCCCTTCAGGTAGTCCTGCGGGTCGTCCGAGCCGAAGTGGTCGAGCAGCAGGAACGGGTCGGTGCGCGTGACCTGGTCATGGGCGAAGATGCGCCGCAGCCTGACCCCCGCGCCGTCGTAGGTTTCCTGTCCCTGCAGGATCAGTTTTTCCATGGAAAGCCTCCTTTACATGAATGGAGTACGCCAGGAACGATCAACGCCACAAAGAACCGCCCCACGGCTTCGCTGCGGCACGGAAATGTTCCCGCCCCTCCCCTCATGGCCCGCAGAACCACGCAACGGCGTGCGCCAGGGGGATGGCATTCGTTCGGCTGCGCATGCCGTTGCATTCCGGAACGGCAAGGATGGCGGCGATCTCGCTGACATAACTGTGCCCGAAGGTGCCGTCATTGTTGAACAGGCCGCTGAACGACCATTCCTCCAGCGTGCCGGCTTCCAGGGTGGCCGAGTCCCACTCATCTCGGTCGATCCCGCCCTGGGTGGCATGGAGGTGGTGCAGCCAGACCCAGACATCCTGGTTGGCGAGGGAATTGGTCACCATTAGATAATACTCACAGGTGTTGTAACTGGAGTATTCGGCCTGGTCGGTGATGGTCGTTCCGATCAACAGCGAGGCAAATGCATCACAGTCTTCGGCATAGGCCGCGCTGGCGGTCGCCGAGAAGGTCTGTTCATTTGGGGTACCGGTCGGCTCGAATTCCAGGGGGAGGATGCCCGGCCCGCTCCACAGGTCACAACAGGCCAACTGGCTGACAGTCAGGACAAGGAGGACAAAGCCTCCCAAAATGCGGCTGGATCTCATGCGCTCCTCCTGGTTGAACGAAGAAGGACCCGGACCGGAACTCGCTTTCCTGAATACCGCATCACCATGGATGCCTGGCATCATTTCAATTGTACAACTTTTTGGGCCGTTCGATGGCATGACCAAAAAAAGAGTTTCCCCCAAAACCCTTGATAGGACAGAATTAGTGTTCTGTAATATGGTTGGCATGGGAAGGCCAGCTGGTCTTGCCGCGTTTTTATTTAAGCCACGAAAGGGTATGCCATGAACGAAGAGAACGCCCCTGCATCCATCGAAGAACTGTGGTTCCGCCTCGACAAGCGCCAGTCGCTGATCGAACAGGGACTCGCCGTCCACCAGTCCACCCATGCCGGGCTGAGCACTACCCTGGCAGACCACGAACAGCGCCTGCGCTCCGCCGGGAAGGTAACTGGCATCGTCTCCGGGGGCAGCGGCCTGCTGGCGCTCATCGCCCTGATCAAGTCCCTGCTCACCCGCTAGACAACAGGAAAAGAGGCCAGCATGCCGCGCAAGCGTTCCTCCTTCACCGCCCATTCCGAAACGAACGACTCCATCACCGTCGGTTCACGGCTCTACGACCGCCTGTTCCTGACCGGCGAAACCCTGCGCGCCTGGCGCTTGAACCCGCTGGTGCGCCACCCCGCTCAGTGCCCCCATCGTCCATTATGCCTCCGGCATCTACTACACTGCCGCCGGGGAGACACTGCAGGCAGAGGGCGGACCGCTCCTGCATGCCCCCGTGCTCTCGGTGGAATTCGGCTACAACGACCTGCTCGTCCGCTGCCCCGGCTACACCCCCGTGCAGCCCTGGCAGGCGCTTTGCCTGCGCCGCGGCCTGTCCGCGAATGCCGTGGACTTCGCCTGGTCGCCGACCTATTCCTTCCCCACCTGGGAATACCGGGACGGCGTCACCACCCTGCGCGCCCATGCCCTGCCGCAGGTGCCCTTCCTCATCCAGCCGCCTGGCGCTAGCCTGCGCGCCTTCCTGGGTAACGCCTTCGAGCTGCACGGTCTGGACTTCCCGCTCATCGGGAGCGATGTGCCTGCCTACGTCTTTGGGGATCGTTCCTTCACCGTCAAGGCCAATGCCACCTTGAGCAACCTGGTCACCAGCGCCCTGAACAAGTTCTGCCTGCGCGGTGTGCCACGCCTGGAAGGCTTTTCCGTCCTGCGCCCGCGTACTGCCCTCGCCGCAGATGCCGCCCTGCAGCACTACCAGATGGAAGCCATCCGCCGCCAGCCGTACCGCTCCGTGATTGTGCATTACACCGATGACGCCGGGGATGCCCATCTCCGCGAAGTACTCATCCAGGCCCCCGGTTACCGCAGCGGCATGCACTAGCTCGGGTATTTCACATCCCCTATCGAAGACCTGCTGGCGGAGGTGGCCCACTGGTACGGTCCCTGCCGCTCGCCGTACTACCTGCTCTCCTGCCGCCCGCTCCTCGGGCTGGAGATGGGCGACACGCTCACCTTCCGCAATGAGAATGGCCTCACCCGCCGCGGCTGCGTCCTCTCGCTGCGCGAGCCCTACCAGACCCACGCCCGGGCGCCCTTCTGGATGCAGGAACTCCTGCTGGCGGACATTCACGCCGCGTGAAGAGGTGTTCCGTCATGGCCGCAAGGCTTCTATTGTTGGATCGTTTCTTCCCCGCTGCCCTGCACCGGCAGCACAAGCGTGAACGTACTCCCCCTGCCCGGCTCGCTCTCCACCTCGATGCGCCCGCCGTTCGCCTCCGCCAGCCTGCGGCTGACCGCCAGCCCCAGCCCGATGCCGTTGTGCTTGGTGGTGAACAGCGGCTCGAAGAGTCTCGCCATGTTTTCGGGGGGAATGCCCACACCGGTATCCTTGACCGCGATGCGCACCAACGGGACGCCATCCATTGATACCTGGTCACTGATCACGGATAACTGGCCTCCATCCTTCATCGCCTGGTAAGCATTGACCACCAGGTTGCCCAGCACCTGTTTCATCTGGGAGGTGTCCACAAAGACCTCCGCGAGGTCTGCGGGCAGGTCGAGGCTCACCTTCACCAACGCCGGCGCTGCGTGGCGCTCCAGGACCGGCTTCACCATTGCCGTGACGCAGGTCTTTTTCCGATCCGTGGTGATCGTTTTTGTGAAGCCGAGCAGGTCATTGATGATCTTTTTTGCATTGTCCACTTCCCCTTCGATGATGGCATGGTACTGCTGCACTTTGTCAACTGCCTCTGGCTGGATCAATTTCAGGTAATAGATCGCATTGCTGATCACCCCCAGCGGAGTGCGCAGTTCGTGACCCACCCCGCCCGCCAGTTGACCCAGCACGGCCAGTTTCTCCTGCTGGACGAGTTTTTCCTGGGTTTCACGCAGTTCACGCGTGCGCTGTTCCACCATTTCTTCGAGGTGTTCGGAATATTCGCGCAACTTATGCTCGGTCTGCTTTTGCGCGCTGATGTCCTGGGCCGCCCCCCAAAGACCAACGATCTTGCCCTGTGGATCGACTTCTGCCTCACCCCGCACCCACATCCAACCACTGCTTCCATTTTTCCTTACCGTTTCCAACACAAGCTCGTAAGGGACTCCGGTTTCCCTGGTATTGGCCAGTGCCGTGGAAAGCCTTTCCCAGCTTTCAGGGGTAAAGAGTTTCATATGCTCAGTATAGGGCGGAGGCGGCAGGGCGGGATCAAAACCATACATTTTGTAGAGTTCTTCCGACCAAACGACCTGGTTGGTCGCCACGTTCAGATGCCAATTGCCTACATGGGCGATCCGCTGTGATTCTCTTAGATCCTTCTCGCTGACCCGCAGCGCATCGTCCGCCCGCTTGCGCGCGGTGATATCGTACCCACTGGAACGCGTGCCCAGCGGGTTGTCTTGCGCATCATAAATCGGCTGCCAGGAAGCGCTTAGCCAGCGCTTGGTGCCGTTTTTGTGAAGATAGCGGAACTCAAAGTTTTCTCCCTGGATGCCGCGGATGGCTTCCTGGAAGCGTTTAATGAACGTAGAGCGGTCTTCATCTGCGATGACGGTTGAAATGAAATCTGGCATCTCCAGGATTTCCTGCGCCGAATATCCTGTAAAATATTCCACCCTTGGATTTACCCAGATGTATTTTCCATCTGGTCCAAACCACGATTCCCAGCTCACCGTGTAATTGGCAATGGCCTTGAATCTCTCTTCACTTTCGCGCAGCGCCTTTTCCGCTAGTTTACGGTCAGTAACATCTGTGTGCGCGCCAAACATCCTGACCACCTTGCCATCTTGGTTCTTTATTGATGAGGCTTTATTGGATATCCACCGGTAGCTGCCATCTTTGTGGCGAAATCTGAATTCAAGGAAAAAATATTGGGTTGGATCATCCAGGTATGACTGCACAGCATTCTGGCAGGCTTCCTTTTCGTCAGGGTGCAGGTGTTCGCGCCATGAATCGAAATCGTTTTTGATCTCGTGGTCTTCGTAACCAATTTGCCTTTTCCATTGTTCAGAAAAATACACTTCATTCGTTTCAATTTTCCAGTCCCAGATGCCTTGCTCCGCTGCATCGATGACAATTGCATAACGCTCTTCGCTTTCTTCGGTTCTTTCATTGGCTGCAATGAGCTCCTTGTTATTTTGAAATAGTTCTTCGTTTTGTGCTGCGATGATCTGGCTTTTTTCTTGATGTAATAGTTCGCTTTGCTTGCGCTCGGTGATATCCACCACCACGGCGCGGCACGTTTCATGCGCCTCATCGAAGGCGGCTTCGATATGCGCCCAGGATGATCCTGGTTTGTCTTGACAGAGCAGTTCCACCTCGCAGATCTGCTTTTCCCCACTGACGAATACTTTTTCCAGAAAAGCGGCGAAGATCGGGCGGGACGTGGGTGATACGAACAACCCAAAGCGCCGCTTGACCAGTTTGCTGCGCTCCGCGCCCAGCAGCGCTGCCCCCGCCCGGTTGACCTGGCTGATCGTGCCATCCCACTCCAGCGTAAAATAACCCACCGGCGCAAAATCATACAGCTCGGTATATTGGCGCAGAGCCGCTTCTGCCTCCGCCCGCGCCTGCAGAAGTTCCTCGTTCTGCATCTCCAGCTCGATCTGGTGCACCTGCAGTTCGTGCATCAGGCGCTGGACATCAGCCTCCGCAGTGGGAGTTGCCCCTGTTCTTTTCCTGCCCAGTTGCTCTTCCGCTTGCTGGCGTAATTCTGTTTTTTTCATCGCGTTTCCTCTACTCACTGCCTACGGCCCTCAACTCCGCCTCCAACTTCTTGGAAGCGGTGATATCGGTAAAGGTGATCACCACGCCGTCGATCCTATTCTCCAGCGTGCGGTAGGGCAGGATGCGCGACCCGAACCAATCGCCGTTGGGGAGTGGGATCTGCCGCTCCACTTTGACCAGCGTGCGCAGGACTTCGCGCGTATCATCCGCCAGTTGCGGGTAGAGCAAAGCCGAGGCAATGTCGGTGATCGGGCGTCCCACATCGCCGGGGATCAATTGGGTGATCTTGCTGGTCTGGCTGGTGAAACGCCGCACACGCAGGGTATTATCCAGGAACAGGGTAGCGATGTCGGTACTGTCGAGCAGGTTCTTCATGTCGTTATTCGTGTGCGAGAGTTCATCCACGTTGGCTTGCAATTCGCTGTTCAACGTTTGCAGTTCCTCGTTCATGGACTGCATCTCTTCCTTCGATGTGGTCAATTCTTCGTTGGTCGATTGCAGTTCCTCATTGGTGGATTGCAGCTCCTCGTTGGCCGACCTAAGTTCCTCCTGCGAGGTCTGCATCTCTTCGCGGATGGTTTGCACCTCCTGGCGCGCATGGCTGAGCTCGCCCTCCAGTTCTTCCAGGCGTGCGCTTTTGCCTGTGCCACGCCCAGGCTTGCCGTCCGCTTGAATGACCACTGGCGCAGCCACATCCGTAAAGACGATCATCACCATCCCGCCCAGGCCCGTATCCTCGCCCAGGGGCTGGATGGTGACGTTGACGATCTGTGTGCCGCCGTTCGTGCCCACGACAATATTCTTAAGCGTGACCGTTTCGTTTTTCGGAGTAGTCCCGGTTCCAGCACGGGATCGCACCGCTTTTTGGAAAGCGCCGGTCAATTCGTAGCGCAGACCCTCGCGCGCCATCGCCAGGATGTTCCAGTTGACCTTGCCCGCCGGCGCTTCCAGGTATTTCCCCGTTCGCCCGCTGATGTACAGGATATCGCCCGCCGTGTTGGTCAGCACTGCTGCGGGTGAATAGGTCTGCAGGAGCAGTTGGTCGGCGAGTGTTTGCAGGTTAGGGCTCGGTTTTTGCACCTTCTCGATCTTGCCCTCTCGCGCCTTGAACAGGATCGGAAAATCGATCGTCCGCTCCGTGGGGACCGCTTCCAGCCGCCGGTAGAGGCGCGTTTTACCGCCCAGCGCGGCGAACAGATCGCCATATTCGCCCACGGTTTCCGAATTTCCCAGGAACAGGATCCCACCCGGGTTCAGGCAGTAATGAAAGAGCGGCAGGAGTTTCTTTTGCAATTCAGGCGTCAGGTAGATGAGCAGGTTGCGGCAGCATAAAAGGTCAAGCTTGGTAAAGGGTGGATCCATGACCATGTTCTGCTGGGCAAAGATGACCATCTCGCGGATGTCCTTTGCCACCCGGTAGCCGCGCTCGGTCTTGACGAAGAAACGTTCCAGCCGTTCCGCAGAGACATCGGCGGCGATCCCCGCTGGGTAAATACCCTCGCGCGCCCGGTCGATGGCCTTCTGGTCCAGGTCGGTGGCGAAGATCTGCAGGGTGAAGTTCTTTTTTGTTTTCTGCGGCCTCAGCGCCTCCAGCGCTTCTTTGAAGAGCATCGCCAGCGAATAGGCTTCTTCACCGCTGGAACAGCCCGGCACCCAGGCGCGCATGGTTTGATCAGCGGTGCGCTCCGCCAGCAGGGCCGGCAGGGCGTCGTTCTTCAATTGCTCCCACGCAGCAGGGTCGCGGAAAAAACTCGTCACGCCGATCAGTAGCTCGTTGAACAGCGTTTCCACTTCCTGCGGATTCTCGCGCAGGAAGCGCACATACGCGGCGATAGTATCCATGTGGTGTAAACCGATGCGCCGGTGGACGGTGGTTCTTTTGTAGAGCGAAAAATCGTGCCCTGTTTGCGCGCGCAGGATCAGCATCACTTTTTCGATGGAACTCCTGGCCTGGTCATCATCCAGTAGATTTGGCTTGGTGAACAGGGGGGCATGATGGATAAAGGCGCTGATACTGGCGGGCAGTTCGTTCACCGGCGCGATCACATCTGCCAGCCCGGCATCCACCGCGCTGCGCGGCATGCCGTCAAATTTAGCCGAGCCGGGTTCCTGCACAAAAACACTGCCGCCCTTTTCCTTGATCGCCCGCAGCCCCAGCGTGCCGTCGCTGCCCATGCCGGAAAGGATCACGCCGATGCTGTGTTCCTGCTGGTCTTCTGCCAGCGCGCGCAAAAAGAAGTCGATCGGCAGGCGCAGCCCGCGCCGCGCCAGCGGCGCCTGCAGATGCAGGATACCGTCCTGGATGGAGAGGTCTTTGTTGGGTGGAATGACGTAGACGCAGTTCGGTTCGACCCGCATCCGCTCCCTGGCCTGGAAAACCTGCATGTCTGTCCCTCGCTGCAGCAGTTCCACCAGCATACCCTTGTACGTTGGGTCAAGGTGTTGGACGATGACGAACGCCATCCCGCTCCCGGCGGGCACGTTGGCCAGGAAGATCTCCAGCGCCTCCAGTCCCCCGGCGGAAGCGCCGATCCCAACGATCGGAAAACCCGCCGCTGGTTGGTTCAATGCTGGTTCTGGCGTTCTCATTTTGGGAGTCGAACTCTCCGGCGGGACGGCACTCTTCTTTTTTATTGTCATGGGCAACCTTTTCCGGGAAGGACCAGGAGGGGAGGCAGGGACTCTCCCGATTCTTATTTATTGTACACTTTTTTTTACTTCTGGCTGCATGACGATCTCTCCCCATCGGTTTGGCGGCTCTTTTCGCTCGATCCGCTGCCCTACTGGTGAATAACCCCCGCGGCCGCGGTGCGCAACCGTTCGGCCACCTGCTCGGGCATCTCTCCCTTGCTGATGAACGCATCCGCGCCGGACGAGATCGCGGCTTGCTTCCGGGCATCCCGGTAACTGGTCAGGACAACGACGATCGCATGGGGGCAGGCCAGGCGCAGTTCGGCCAGGGACTGCATTCCCGGGTCGGCGGGCAGCAATTCCCAGTCCACCACCAGCATATCCAGGTTGGTCGCTGGGCACTGCGACAGCGTGGTCGCCCAGTCGCCTGCTTCACCAACCACTTGCATGTTCAGGTCAAATAACATCAAGCGCAGGGCGGAGCGCTCTGCGCGATCAGGATCGGCGATATACACACGGGTCATAACTCACTTTATGCGAATACTCTCCCCTCTGTATCCGCTGAATGGGGAGAATTGTCCTCCACCATTTGGGGGAGGTCACCTCCCCCAAATGGTGGAGGCGTTTCCGGGCGGACAGGGCTGCTCACGGGTGCGGGTAGATGGAATTCCACTGCGGGGTCGTGGGCAGGTACAGGATGCACACCTTCCCCCCCGCCTGGAGTCCCTGCCCCACCGGGTTCAGCGTGGAGACGCGGCCTTCAACCTCCTGCCCCTGTGCCTGGAACTGGTAGCGGATCACCCACGGATGCCGCCCGTTGATGCGCACGGAATAGTTCTCCTGCACGTCGATGATCCGTCCCGTGGTCGCCTCCCCGCTCCGCAACACAGTCACCACCTTGCGCGCCTGCTCATACCGCCAGAACAGCCCCGCTGCCGCGAGGCCAGAGAAGGCGATGCCCATCAGCAAGAAGGGCACGCCCACGAAAGCCGTGACGATGCCCAGGGTCAGCCCTGCGCCGGTCAGTGCGAACGTCACCCCCAGGAAAGCCAGCACCAGGGCGCTCACCGCCCAGCCGTCGGTGAGCATCAGCCGCCAGGTGTATCGCTCCGTGATCGGGCGCGGGGCGGGCGGCGGCATGGCGACCGCTTCGTATTGTGTGCTGGGGGCAGGACGATCCTCCCCACCCGCCGGCAGGGTGCCCCCGCAGTTCTTGCAGTTGGATTGGAACACATGATAGTTGGTGCCGCACCATGGGCAGGTGATCATCTATGCTCCCTTTCCCGGTTCCCCGCCGGAGGATGCCGTGCTGGGCAGGCGGGGCTGCTTGTTTTGAAGTGTATCCACCCCCTCCGGCGGGTAACATCTCCGCTTGAGCAGGTTATCGAATGGGAGGAACAACGGGCCTGGCAGCGCCTCCCAGTGGAACCAGCCAAATTCAGCCACCTCGTACGCTGCGTTGATCCCTGGCTCGCCGGAACCACACGCGCCGGTCATCCACAGTGTGATGTAATGCTTGCCACTTTCTGCGAACAGATCGTTCGTCGCCGCCACAAAGCGCACCTCTTCGATCTCGAAACCGACTTCCTCACGGGTCTCACGGATGGCGCACTGCTCCGGCGTCTCACCAAGTTCCAGGTGCCCGCCGGGGGTTGACCAGGTCCCTGAGCCGTGCACATTCTTCCGCCGGATCAGCAACACCTGGTTGTTGCGCAGGATGATCGCCGCCACGCCTACTCTTGGGTGATCTTTCATCGAGCACCTTTTCTACTTTCAAGATAGTATTTCCACCATCGGAAGGTGGGCGCTCATCCCGGTCCGCCTCAATATGGCTGCCACCGTTTCCCCGGCGCTCATCCCGCTGCTATCCACCACCAGCCAGCCCTGCCGCTCCAGGGCGGGGAGTTCGGCTTGCAGGGTATCGTACACTGCCTGGATGCCTGCGGCAATGTAAGCATCCGCCTCGCTTGGCCCGGCGCGCTTCCGGCTGCGCTCCAGCGCTGTCTGGCGGCTGGGGTGCAGCAGCACCCGGTGCGTCTGCGCCTGCTGCAACAGGAAGGCGTACTCCTCCAGGCGGCTGTTCGGGTCCCAGAAGTCATCGAGCGTCACCGCAAAGCCGGCCTGCTGGTAGCGCAGCGCCATCCGGCTTACGTTCTCGCGCGCCAGCACCAGTTGCTCGATCAGCGCCGGGCTCCACTGCTCGCCGGGGTGCACCAGCCCGGAGACCACCATGCGGCGTAGATCATCTACCGGGAAATGGACGCTCTTGGGGAAAGCCGCCGCCAGCAGGCGGGCAGTGGTGCTTTTGCCCACCGCCGGCGCCCCAACCAGTAGGAAGATGGGTGTCATATATGCTCCTTGGGATCGGGGCTGGCAGGCATAGCTGCCGGGGCAGGGATGGGCAGGATCACCCTGCAGCGCGGGTAATTCGGACACCCAAAGAATTGCTGGTTCGGTTTGGCGCCGCGTTTGGCTGTGCGCACCACCATCGCGACACCGCATTTGGGGCAGATTGGAACACCAGAGGGTGTCTGTACAGCAGGCGCTGGGGGTTGGTTCGCTGCTGCCTGATCATGCACCACAGACTTGAACACAAGCGCTAGTTCCTGCATGTTATACGTTGTCCGTACCGGGATGTGAACCAGCGGCAACCTGGCGTTTTTGAAAACCTCGTCCACGAATGCATCCCGTTCGATCCGATCCTGTCGCTGGTGGCTGGAATCGTCCAGTTCAATGGCCAGGATCGGATCGAGCGTCTTGGCATCGCATAGCAGGAAATCGATCCGCTTGCGATTGATCCTGTTCTGAAAGGCATAGAAATCCTTCTGCTGGTTCACAAAGAAGATTTCGGCCAGGGATACCTTGGGGCAAATGGTTACTTTCTCTCCAGCCATTGTTTTAAGCACATGGTAAAAAGAGAGCTCTGCGTTGGAAAGAAAATCGTCGCGCACGCGGTAGGGGAGCGCTTGAGAAACATCAATCTCCAAATTTTCCTGATCGAATGCTTTGGTTCGTGGAAAAAAGATCGACAAACAACCTGGTTTTTTGGATCCCATCTCCACCTCCTGTGTCAGCTTCCTTGCCCCGGATGGTTCCTCGCAATGTTATCACAATCCATCCCGGGGCCGAGCCAGGGGGCGTGATGAACGTTTGCCTGGCGCGTGGTCAGTGTGCTCATCGGGTGCCTGCAGAGCCTGGGATGGCACGCCAGAGATCATCGGCAGGGGATGAGATCGAGAAGGCGATGATCGAACTGGGGCGCCTGCGGGTGGACCATGATTGAGCCGGGACCCCCAGCCTGCCTCTTCAAAACTTAACCTTACGCCTTCGTCTCCGCCCGGAACTGCGTCTCGTACAACTGGGCATACAACCCGTTCTGCTGCAGCAACTCCGCGTGCGTGCCGCGTTCCATGATCTGCCCCCGGTCCATCACCAGGATCAGGTCCGCCCTCAGGATCGTCGACAGGCGGTGGGCGATGACGATACTCGTCCTGCCCGCCATCACGCGCTTGAGCGCATCCTGGATCAGGGACTCGGACTCGCTGTCGAGCGAACTGGTCGCCTCGTCCAGCACCAGGATGCGCGGGTCCTTCAGGATCACCCGCGCCAGGGCAATGCGCTGTTTCTCCCCCCCGCTCAGGCGGTAGCCCCGCTCGCCCACGATCGTGTCGTAGCCGTCCGTCAGGTCCATGATGAAGTTGTGGATGTTGGCAGCCCGTGCCGCCGCCTCGATCTCCTCCTGCGTGGCATTCAGCCGGGCATAGGTCAGGTTGGTGCGCACCGTGTCATGGAAGAGATACGTCTCCTGTGTCACCATGCCGATCGTCGCCGAGAGCGATTCCAGCGTCACCGTGCGCAGGTCGTGCCCGTCGATGCGGATGGTCCCGCTCGTCGGGTCATACAGGCGCGGGATCAGGTACGTGATCGTCGTCTTCCCCGCCCCCGAAGGCCCCACCAGCGCCACCAGACTGCCGGCGTGCGCCTGGAAGGAGATCCCCTCCAGCGCCACCTCGCGCGCCTGCGAAAGGTACACCGCTTCGTGTTCCGCCTTTTCCTCCCCCCCTTCCGGCGAACCAGCCTCCACCGGCTTCTTCTCCTCGACCGCCGGCGCCAGCGACATGACCGCATCCACCTGCTCCATGCGTCCGTAGCGTTTCGGCTCGCTCAACAGCATCCCGTCGTCCACGCGGTAAGAGAAGTTGACATTCTCGAATTCAATGTCGCCCCTCACCTCGCGCAGCGCATGCGCATCCTTTTGTTCCTCGATATCGTGCGGCAGGTCGATCACCTCGAAGACACGCTCGAAGGAGACCATGCTGGTGCTGAATTCCACCGGCGCGCTCGCCAGTCCCTGCAACACGCCGTAAAGTTGCCCCAGGTAGGCGCCAAAAGCCACGATGGTGCCGACCGTGAAACTGCCCTGGATGACATAGAAGCCCCCCAGCCCGTAGACCAGCGCCGTGCCCACCGCCCCCACCAGGCCCAGGATGACAAAGAACGAGGAGCCGATCACCGCCCGCCGGATGCCAATATTGCGCACTGCGGTTGCCCGCTGGCGGAAGCGGTCTTCTTCCTCCTTTTCGCGCCCGAACAATTTCACCAGCAGCGCGCCGCCGATGTTGAGCGTCTCGTTCATGTGGGCGTTCATCTGCGCGTTCAATACCATCGATCGCCGGGCGATCGTTTTCAAGGTGTCGCCCAGCCGCCGGGTGATGATCACGAACACCGGCAGGATGACCACGCTCATCAGGGTCAACTTCCACTCGAAGGCCAGCATCACCCCCAGGATGGCCACCGCCTGGACGGAGTTGGTGATAATGTTGACAATGGTGTTGCTGATCGCGTTCTGCGCCCCGACCACGTCGTTGTTCAAGCGCGACATCAACTCGCCGGTCCGGGTGTGGGTGAAAAAACGCAGCGACATGCGCTGCAGGTGCGTGAACAGGGACATGCGCAGGTCGCAGATCACCCCCTCGCCCACGGTCGCGTTCAACCGCCGCTGGATGACCCCGATGCCGCCGCTCAACACGGGCACCAGCAGCAGCCCGACAGCCAGCAGCGCCAGTTGGGGGATGTTCTTGGAGGGCAGCACCGTGTCGATCATCGTCCGGAAGATCAGCGGGCTGACCAGCGCCAGCCCGGCGCTGAGCAGGATGGTCGCCAGCATGCCAGCAAGATGTTTCCAGTAAGGCCGGGCATACGCCAGTACGCGCAGCAGCAATTCTTTGGTTACCCGTGGTTTTTCGTCATCGGAGTGAAGCGAGCGGTGAAAGGATCCGTGCATGGTTTCTTCCTGTTCCTGGAGAAGGTTAAGGCGCTCCGCCCACCCGCGGGTGGGCGGAGCGCTACAACTATAAAGCCTTCTTCCCGATTGTGCAACCCGCCAGCCGGGCGCCCCTCAGACGGCTTCCTCCACCGCCAGGGGCGGCAGCACATCCCTGCCTGCCCGCGGCTGGAAAAAGACCCAGGTCAGCGTGATCGCCAGCGCATACAGCACCGCCGTGCTGAGGAACAGCGGCGCAAACCCCCACCTCTGCTGCACCAGCCCGGAAATATACGGTCCCACCGCCCAGCCCACGTTCCACGCCAGGTTGCGCACGCTGTTCACCGCACCGTGCTCGGACTCGTGCGTGCGCTCCATGGCATAGGCATCGAACAGCGGGGCGACCATGTTCATCAACGCGCCGCGTACCAGGAATCCGATCACTGCCAGCCATGCCCAGGGCGAAAAGCCGATCGCCAGCAGGAAGACCAGGCTGGCGAACTGCCCGATCACCACCGTGCGGATCTTGCCGCCCAGGTTGCCCACCAGCCGCGGTCCCAGGATGCAGGCGATCCCGGTCGCCAGTGCCCCGGCGCTGAACAACAATCCCAGCGCCGCGTCGCTCATCCCGTAGTGCTCGGCGAAATAGACGTTGAAGTACGGCACCAGCGTCGCCGCTCCCAGCCCGATCACCAGGTTGGGCAGCGACAGTTTGATCGTCAGTGGGCGCAGCAGCACCTTCCAGACCGATCTCTTTTGCGGCGGCGCTCCATTCTCCTGCGTCTGCGGTTCTGCCTTCTTCTCATGGATGAACGCCAGCGGAACCAGCACCAGGAAACTCGAGATCACGCTGAACAACAGCACCGCTTGGTAAGCACCCGCCGCGGAGGACAACCCGAACCAGCGCGTGAAGGTATCCGGCAGGAAGCCGGCCGCGAAATTTCCCAGCGTGCTTGCCAGCGGGAACATGCCGTAACTGAAACTGAACAGGATGTCGCGCGTCCGGTCGTCGGAGACCTTCATCATGAACGGCGCATGGCTGAGCATGTACAACTGCCCGGTCGCCCCCCAGGCCAGCGCCAGCAGGAACATGGGCAGTTCTGCACGCACCAGGATCATGCCGATGATGGCGAAGTTCGCCAGGGCAAAGCCGGTGATCATCGCCCGCTTGCGCCCCATGCGGTCCGAGAGCAGGCCCATTGGCACGCCCAGCAGCAGCGCCGAGATTGACGGCGCCGCGTTGAGGATGCCCAGGAATTCGCGGCTGTAACCCGCCTCGACGATATACAAATTGAAGAACAACTGCCAGCCGGCAAAAAGTAAACCGTCCAGGAAGAACGCCAGCAGCAGGAGCCTGGCCGGCTTGTTCAGCAGGCGCACCTGGTTACCAAAGGAATTTAAATTCGTGTTCATAGTCTAGCCGATCGTATCTCAAACCGCGTGCCCGCTTGCTCACCGGCACGTCATGGAGGCTGGTCAACGGGAAGGCGGGGGAATGTCAATTGACGAACATCACCGCGGAGGCCTTCCTTGGAAAGAGCGTATTCAGCAGCACGCGCGTCTCGTCCCGGTCATACCAGCAATCTGCAAAGGATTGTTCCAACTGCTCGAAACTACGGTAGCCAAAGACCATCTGCAGGAAGGAAAGGTCGGGAAAGCCCGCATTGCCATGCTCCTCGGGGGTCGGCTTCCAGGCTTCCACTGCCGTCAGACGCCCCTTTTCCAGCCCCAGGCGCAGCCCGGAGCGGTAGAAACTGACCTTCACCTCGCCGCTGTAGCCGACGATGTTCGACCCCGCCAGGCGGCGCTCCAGCGCCGGGCTGATCCTGTCCAGGAACTTTGGCAGGTCGGGGACGCGCACGTACCACGCATACGGGTCGCGCAGCCGGGGCAGCCTGTCGCGGAAAATATCATAACTGGGGTGCTCGCTGCCGAACCAGAAACCGTACGTGGTGCGCTTTTCGGGTTTCCCGTCCCGCCTGGCATACTCCTCCCCCGTCTGCCACAGGCTTCGCGCTACCGTGGGCGTCACCTCCAGCCAGGAGATGCCCGGCTTGAGCTCATACTGCATCGCCACCAGCCCGCTGTCCCCGTCGTAGTACCACGGGTGCGTCAAATAGCCCACCGCTTCGCCCGTGGTCGCGCGTTCCAGGATGCGGTACTCCAGCCGGTTCACGTTCTGCTCGCTCTGCCCCACCAGGTCATAGCGCCAGATGGACTCGTCGCGCACGCAGGTCACCAGCCTGCGCTGGCAGGCATGCGCATACACTTCCATCAGGAAGGGGATGTCCGCCTCGACTGCCGGGCGCAGGGTGAACGGCTCGCTCTCGCCCTCTTTCAGCCTGGGCAGTTGGGTTTCGTATCCCACCCGCCCGCCGCCCAGTTCCATGCCCATCTCGTAGCCGAACAGGCGGTAATAATACGGGATGCCGGTGATGCCCTGCACCAGTTCGCCGCGTGCTGCGCTCCACTGGTGCACTGCCTCGAACTGGGCGCGCACCAGGCCGCGTTCGCGGTACCCGGGCAGGGTACCCACCAGTTCCGGGCGCCCCACGCCAAAGGGAATACCTTCGTAGGCCCAGGTCTGCGAGATCAGGTTCATCGAGGAGACGATCTTCCCGCTGCCCGCTTCGACCACCAGGGTGCAGTCCTCTTCATGGAAGGTCGGGTGCGGGCGGCTCAGTAGGTCGCGCGTCCACGCCCCAATCCGCAGGTCCGGCTTGTCGAAGCCATCGTCGCTGTGGATGTGGCTGTTGAACTCCGCCATAGCCTCGGCATCCGCCGCGGTCGTGCGGCACAGCACCAGTCCAGCCCCCAAATCCCGCAGGATGGGGCGGTTATTCAATTGAATGTTCATTTTCGATCCTGTCAGGCGACCACTCCCCCTGGCAGGCGGAAGGTCACCGAATTTACAACAGTTGCTTCAACTCTTCCAGCGCTTTTTCAGGCTGGGTGAAATGGATGCCATGCATGCCCACCGCCCGCGCGGCCTCCACGTTGGCAAGCACATCATCGAGGAACACCGATTCCTCCGCCCGCGCATTCAGTTCTTCCAGCGCCAGGCGGTAGATGCGCGCGTCGGGCTTCATCAGGCCCACCTCGGCAGAAACGACCATGTGGTCAAAGACATCCGCAAAGCCCTGCCGGGTGATGAAGGCGCGCAGCCCCGACCAGGCATTGCTGATCAGGCACACCTTGCGCTCTGGGCGCAGGCTGCGCAGGAAGTCCAACCAGACCTGGTCCGCCCGGTCGCCGGCGAAGAACTGCGCCGTCACCCTGTCGGCATCCGGGCGCGGCAGGCGCAGCGCCTCTGCCACCGCCTGCCAGTGGGCTTCCTCCGGGATCTCTCCCAGCGAGGCCCGCTGGCTGGTTTCACACTCGAAGATGACCTTTTCCAGTTCGCGGTAGGTCATGCCCAGGGCTTCCGCCTGGCGTGTGCGCGGCCCCTTGTCCTCGGTGCGCATCAGCACACCACCAAAGTCAATGAAGATGTTGCCGACGCTCATTTCGCTTTGCCGCCGCCCTTCGCCTGCGGTTTGGATGCGCCGGGTTTCTCCGCCCTGGCAGGCGGCTTCGGCTTTGCCGCGGCGGGGGCGGCGTCCTCCCCGGCCTTCGCAGCCGCCTGGGCGGCCTTGAGTGCCTGCTTCCATTCCGGGAAGAACACCTCGATGCGCTTGCCTTCCACGCGGTTGGCGCGGCGGCATTTCGGGCAGTGGGCGTCATAATACTTCAGACCCTCCTGCTCCATGTGCTGGAGCGCCGCAAGCATCTCGTCACGGCTGATGGCGAACATGGTCTGGCAAAAAGAACAGTGTAGTTGCATGGAATTCTCCTTTCGGAAGAAAACGTTCAGGGTGGGAAGTTGCCTCTATTTTACTCCATCCACTGCCAGGGGCTTGCGATAGATGGTCATCTGCTTCACCTGCCGGTAGCCAACCCCTTCATAGAGTCGGCGTGCCCCGGAAATGTTCTCCGCGTCCACGCTCAGGGCGGTTTCGGTCATGCCCATCTCCTTGAACATCTGCATGGACTGCACCAGCAGGGCGCGCGCCAGCCCCATCTTGCGCCAGGGACGCCGAGTGCAAATGCCCTCGGTGTACCCGCGTTTGCGCTGGTACTCCTCGTTCTCATCCTGGTCGATGAAATTATGGATCACGCTGGCGATCTGGTCGCCGTCCCAGGCCACCTTCCACAGTTCGGGGTGGAAGTCCGGGCTTTCGATCTCGGACTTGTACTCCTCCTCGCTCTCGTCGCGGATACCCCAGTGGTCGCGGAAGGCCTCGTTGCTCGCTGCGAAGATCGGGCGGATGTGCTCCGGCTTCACCGGGCGTACTTCCAGCCCCGCCGGCAGGGGGGCTGCGGGGAACGGTTCACCCAGGTCGCGCACCATGTGCGCCTCGTAGCGCACCGGCTGGTAGCCGCGGCTCTCCAGCAGGACGATCATGTCCCTTTCCGAATCAAAAGGTTCTACCTGGAAGGATTTCGGCATTTCGGTGGGGTGCGCCGCAGCGATCTCCAGCGCCCTCATTTCCCCCGCCGCCCACATCGCCCGCCCGATCCCCTTGCCGCGCCATTCCGGGTGCAGGAATCCAAAGGGATGGTACAGGCGCATGCCGTCTGCCAGGTCGTCCCACCACAGCCGCCCATAGGCGATCACCTGCCCGTCCACCTCGGCGAAGAGCATGTCCGTCTGCGGGTCGCAGTTCTCCAGGTGCCGGTAGGTGCGGGCAATATCCTCCACCGTGGTGGCGCGTTCCACGCCGTCCGCCACCTTGCAGGCTGCGATCAGCCCGGCCATATGGGGGTAGTCGGCTTCGCCGCGGAAGCGGCGGAATACCAGCCCCGAAATGGCCGGGGCAGCGTCAAGTTTCACTGTGTCGTTCATTCTCTCTCCTTTTCCAGTTCTTTCTTCATCCAGTCCTCGCGCAGGATGCCCATGAAGAGCACATCCCAGCGGCGTCCTTCGCGCAGCAGCACGCTCCGCTCGCGGCCCTCGGGCACAAAGCCGGCCTTCTCGTACGAGCGCACGCCGCGCTGGTTGTACTCGAATACATTCAGGGAAACGCGGTGCAGGTTCAACTCGAGGAAGGCATAGCGCAGGATGATGCGCATGGCGTCCGTGCCGTAGCCCTTGCCCCAGTCGTCGCGGCTCCCCAGCCCGATGCCCACAAAGGCGTCGCGGTGTGTCCAGCGGATGCCATCCAGCCCGATCCCGCCGATGATGCGTTCATCGCTCAGCGTGCGGATGCTGAAGGCATGGCTGTCGGCGTCCTCGTACTGTTTCTCGATCCATTTCTGCGAGTTCTTTGCCGAGAAGCGCCGCGCCGGTTCCCAGTCCAGCAGGCGGGAATACTCGCTGTCCAGCGACCACTGGCTTTCCAGCCGGGCCAGCACCTCCGGCTCTTCATGCGTCAGGCGCACCAGATCGCCCACCAGCAGGTTCTCATCCATTTCGGGCCTCCTTCCATTCAGTCTCCAGCAGCCCGTACACGCACAGGTCCCAGCGGCGGGCATCGCGCTCCAGCGCCTGCCGGCGGCGCACCTCCTCCCGGAAACCGAACGAGTGGAACAGCGCCAGCGCCGGCTGGTTGTATTCCGGGATGACTGCCGCCAGGCGGAACAGGTTCAACTCTGCAAAGGCATAGTGCAGCAGCAGGCGCAGGGTCTCCTGTCCATAGCCCTTGCGCCGGTCTGCACCCGCCCCGATCCCCAGGCGCACCGACCCGATCCGGTTCGACCACGAGATCCAGTACAGTTCGGCAAAGCCCAGCAGGCGGTCGTCGCCCCGGCTGCGGATGCGGAAGTGGAACAGACTGCGTTCCTCATCAATGCTCTTTTCCAGGTCTTCCAGTTTCTTCTTCACCTGCCAGGCCGAAAGCGGGCGCATCGGCTCAATGTACATCATGCGCATGAACCCGGCATCATGGCTCCAGCGCGCAACGACCTCTGGGTCCTTCTCGTGGTCGATCTCTCCAAGCCGGACCAGGGCGCCTTCAAATAAAGGTTGGTTGATGCTCATTCTTCTCCTCTTTCCTGTATAAAAACAAAGAACCACGGGTTCGCCCGTGGTTCGGTGAAAAAAAACAGCCACGGGCAGGGAGTGTCCGTGGCTGTGGGATACAATGCGTGTATCTTTTCAGGCAGCAGGCGCACTCCGCGAAGGGTTGGTCTCACCGTTGGGATCGGCGGTGGTAATGTTTGCGGTGCAGACATTGTTCCAGTAGATCATGAAGTGCGCCTCCTTTCTCCTGGGATTCCGCCAGGGCGATTGTCAAAAACAGGCCGAGTCTATCACAGGAGCACGCCAGCGGTCAAGGACTTCGCAAGCAGCCGGCGTAGTTTTCCCCGTATGGCTTTCCCTGCTGACCCACCGGGGTACGGGCATCGAAAACGCTCCTCGTATCGGTCAAGCACGGCTCTGACGTACGCCTCCCGGAAACCTGTGGAACTGTAGCTTGCATGGATCAGAGAGTCACGCGCCGATCTTCTTCTCTGTATTTTTCATCAGATACATCTTCTGGTCTGCCGCGCCTATTGCTTCTTCTATACCTTTTTCAATTTCGGCGATTCCATACGAGAACTCATACACGATATCCGAAAAGATATCCGAATGCAGCCCACCGTATTGTTTCTCGATCCGTTCAATAATGGATTTGATTTCAGCATAACCCTGTTGTGTTTTTGGTAGACCATTCACTACAAGAACAAACTCATCCCCCCCATAACGGATTACCAGGTCATTCTGGCGAAGATTTCGCCTCACGATCTGGGCAAATTCAGTTAAAACCTGGTCACCAAAAGCATGGCCAAAGCGATCGTTTATGGATTTAAATCCATCGAGATCGATCATCACAACATGGTTGTGAAGACGGGCGCGTACCTCTGGCAGGCTGTTTCGGTTCAAAGCCCCAGTCAAAGGATCAATATTCTTAGCGCGGTTTAAATTTATGTTTTCTTGGAATAACTGGTTGTATTCCAGGATCAATCGGATGCCAACCATCATGGTCGTCATGACAAATACAGGCGGTATCATGATCGGCCAGGTGATCCCCAAAGGCAGCGTGATCAACAAGAGCAATATCGAAAGAGACAACAAAGTAGCCGGGAACAGCATCCAGGATGGTCTTTGTTTACTTCGGATGATCATAGCCGCAATCACAATCAAGAAGAACAAAAGACCGGAATTGGCATATGTTTGGATCACGCCCATGGAATGAATGTCAGGTGATGCAATAAGAGCCAGAAGAACAAGTACGACTAATATCGCCAGCCAGCGGCTGAGGGTGATCCGTTTCCAATATTGCAGTTCTATTCCACATAAAAAAAACAGTGCAGCCAAATAGCCGCTAAACAAGAATCCCTTTTTCAACCATAGAAATGTTGACAGGCTGCCTGATGTTAGACGGAATGGTAAATCCTGCAGGTAAAACACGCCCACCAACAATGCCAATCCAATAAAGAACTCCGTAGTCATCAGTTGGCGACGGATAAAGGCCATCGCAATCAGGATCAAGCTGGTAATAAAACCCGCTCCAAAAATCGCATTGACAGCATCTGAATAAATCCAATTGAGGAAGGTGACTCGTCCAGCGCACTGTTCATAGCGGCATAAGTACGGGACAGAGTTCAATCCCGAGCCATAATAACTGCTGGCAATCCAGATCTCAAGCAGATTGTCTTCAGCCAATGGTTCTGGCAACTGGATCAGGTGCACATAGTTCCACAAATTTGCTGTGGGCTGCGAGAAGTCCCCCAGCTTATAAATCAATCTGCCATTCAAACGCACTTCAATCGCATTGCCCGATTGGCGAGGAATAACCAACGTATCTGCATCCACTCTTTGAAATGAGGTGCGCAGCTCGAATACTTCCCATTCCTGGCTGACCATTTCGACCAATGGCAAACGAACATCCTGCCAGCCTGTTTGTTTTTTTACCTGCCACTGATCCAGAGCAGCACCCACCGGACGGAGTGGGTATACTTCTACTGCAAGGATAATAAAAAAAACAACTGTTGCCAGCAGAATGTAAAAAAAGGCAGATACAATCCGGTTGTTGGATTTCAACATGGTTTTATAAGGGGGGTGATAACCAATTGGGCAAAGGATAAGGTGCAGAATTTTTTAGTGTCGCTTGCATACCTATAAGGACATCGATTTATAGATATTATTATAACGTGCTTCACGAAAGAAAAGCCCCCTTGCAGATCGCCGTCCACCGGTCTCTTTTTCGCTCCAGGCGGCGTCATTGTGGCATATCATCTCCGCAGGGGGCGCTGAAAAGGTCGCCGTCGTTGGAGATTGAATAGCCCCGTGATCTTCACAACCAGATATGATCCTCTCCTGCCCGGGATCGCTCAGCATCCCAGCAGGGTAAAGAGCAGGGGGAAGATCTCTGGTGCACACCACATCCTTTTCAGATAGTCGAACAGCTCCCCACCGGGGCGAGCCAAGAATAAGGTACAATCCTGCCCATGACCGAAACCCGCCACCTGCCGGAACCCGGACGGGTCAGTGTTTTGCTCGCTCTCCTTCTTCTCTCCCTTGCCCTGGGGCACTTCCTCCAGGTCCCGGAGAACGACCTGACCATTTCCCTGCCTGGCCTGGTCCTGTCCACCCCCCTCAGCCTGAAAACGCTACTCACCGTGCTCACCGCCCTCCTGGCCGCCGCCGGCATGGACTGGCTGCTGCGCACCCACCCCTCGCTGGAGAAGGGGGAATCGCGGGAACACTGGCTGATGCCCACCCTCACCACCCTGGTACTGGGCATCACCCTCAACACCCTGCCCGATCCCGTCTGGTGGCTGGGCTTTGCCCTCGGCTTGATCCTGCTGCTGGCAGTCTTCAATGCCGAGTACATCGTCGTCGATCACACCGATTTCCGCTACCCCCTGGCGACTGCCATCCTCACCGCCCTGGCCTTTGCCATCTTCCTCATCCTTGCCGCTGCCCTCAAGGCTGCGGATGCGCGCCTCTTCCTGGTCGCGCCGGCGCTCTTCCTGGGGGGGTTCCTGGCTGCCCTGCGTACCCTGCACCTGCGCCTCAACGAGCGCTGGGAGCCGGGATGGGCGCTTGCCATCGGGCTGGTGGGCATGCAGTTGGGCGCCGCCCTGCACTACTGGCCACTCACCCCGGTGTCCTACGCGCTGGCGCTGCTCGCCCCCGTCTATGCGCTCACCGTGCTCACCGTCTCGCTCGCCGACGGCATTTCCTTTCGCCGTTCGGCAGCCGAGCCTGGCGTCATGCTGGTGCTCCTCTGGGCGCTGCTGCTGTTTTTCAATTGAACCCTGAGCAACCCTGCTCCTGTTTGTGTGTTTCCACTGATGCCAGGGCATCCTGGAAGGACTGCAAGACCTCGAGGAGCATAATTCTATGTCATTCCTGATCGACGCCGGCACCCTGCTGGCGGCTTACCTGTTCGGTTCGATCCCCTTCGGCCTGCTGGTGGTCAAGGCGGTCAACGGCAAGGACCTCCGCACCATCGCCAGCGGGCGCACCGGGGGCACGAATGCCTTCCGCGCCGCCGGCTTCGGTGCCGGTCTCTTCACCGCCATCCTCGACATCCTCAAGTCTGCGGCTGCCGTCTGGCTGGCCCAGTCCATCACTCCCAATGTCTGGATCCACGTCCTGGCGCCGCTCGCTGTCGTCCTGGGACACAACTACTCCATCTTCCTGCCCGAACGCACCCCGCAAGGCCGCCTGGTCCTGCGCGGCGGTGCCGGCGGGGCGGCTGCCCTGGGCGGCACTTTTGGCCTGTGGCCTCCCTCCCTGCTGATCCTGCTGCCCCTGGGCATGCTCATCTGGTGGGGCATCGGCTATGCTTCCCTCACCACCCTCAGCGTGGGGATCATGACCATGCTCCTCTTTGCCGTGCGCTTTGCCCTGGGGCTCTCCCCCTGGCAGTACATCCTCTACGGATTCCTGGTCGAACTCCTGATGCTCTGGGCACTGCGTCCCAACCTCAATCGCCTGTTCGACGGCACCGAGCGCCGCCATGGCCTGCCCGTCAAGCTGCAGGAAGCGCGCCAGCGGCGGCAGTCCAAAGATTCGTGAGCAGCAAGGTACTGTTTTTTTTTTTTTTTCGATCACAGCCCGGCACAATAAGAGACCCATCCCAGGTTACCTTGGGATGGGTGGATCTTTAAATTCCGCCTGCGCTTGTGCCCGTCTTGCCTCTGGCGGCGAAGGGCTGCCCCTATTTCTCCGCCTCAGCCTTCTTCTCCTGCTGGTACAGGGCGCGCAGGTTGCGCCCGTGCAGTTCCTCCGCCAGTCCGCCCAGGTACACGCGGCTCTTTCCGCAGGCTTCCACCCCGTTCTCTTCCAGGTAATCCTGTGGCGCCCGCCGGCGTAGGGCTGTCCGTGCCACCTTGCGAATATTGGTCAGGTAGCCCAGGTTCTCCTTCACCGCCGCATCGATCTCGCCGCGCAGCACGATATCGCCGTGCCCCTGGATGATGTTCTCCAGCCCCATGCGGGCGAACTTGCGGATCGAGGTGGTAATGTCCTCAGCATCACCGTCCACCACGTAGGGCAGCGGCATGAATGCGTCCCCGGCGAACAACACCCGGTCCTCATCCACCAGCACCGAGATGCCATCCGGGCTGTGCCCTGGGGTGGGCAGGATCGTCAGGTTCTTCTTCCCCACGCGCAGGGTCAGCGTCCCCTCCGAGAAGGTGAGCTGCGGCAGCACCATCTTGACCTGCTTGAAAGCTGGGTTCTGCCGGCGGGCTGCCTCCATCGAGGGGATGCCGCGTTCTTCCAGTAGTTTCCGGCACAGGGCGTGGGCGATCACCATCGCCCCGGGGAAGAAGCAGTTCCCCCAGGTATGGTCGGCATGGTAGTGCGTATTGATGATATAGCGCACCTGCACGCCGATTTCGTGTTCGACGAATTCGCGGATGGCGATCGATTCTTCCGGCAGGGCTAATGTATCGATCAGCACAGCCCACTGCGGTCCGGCAACAACGCCGGCGGTCACCTGGGCATAGACTTCGCTTTGGAACCAGTAAACATTTTCAGAGACACGTTCACGATGCATGGCTTTCCTCAGGGTATGGAGTCACCTGAATGTAGCACAAACCCATGGGTAAAGTCAAGGATAAATGTCTTTGGGACACGAAGTTTCAGGGTTTTCTTCGCTTCCCAATCCTGCGCTTCTCTGCCTGGGCTTTCTCTGCCCCCGCCCCGGCAGTCTCCCCCGCAGCCAGCAGCGGCAGGTAGATGGCAAAAGAGGTGCCCTTGCCCTCCTCCGAATCCACCTCGATCCGCCCGCCGTGGTGCTCCACGATCCAGTTCGAGATCGAAAGCCCCAGCCCGAACCCGCCGGTGATCGCCCGCGAGCGCGACTTCTCCGCCCGGTAGAAGCGCTCGAAGATGTGCGGCAGGTCCTCCCTGGCGATCCCCATCCCGGTATCCCGCACGATGATGCGCGCGTTGCCGCCCACGCGTGCCAGGCTCAGGAAGATCTCGCCCCCCTGCGGCGTGTACTTGATCGCGTTGGAAATGATGTTGATCAACACCTGCTCCAGCCGGTCACGGTCACCGTTCACCTGCACCTGGTCGATCTCGGTCACCCGCAGGCGCACACGCTCGCGCGCCAGCACCCGCATCTCCTTGAAGACCTCCAGTAGCAGCGTGTCCACTTCCAGCGGGGCGAACTGCAGCGGCAGTTTCCCGGAATCCGCCTGTGTCTCCAGCAGCAGGTTGCCCACCAGCCGGGTGAGCCGGTCGGCTTCATCTTCGATCCCCCCCAGCGACTCATCATCCGCGCAGCCCATCTTGCGCATCAGGTCCACGTTGCCCTTGATCACCGTCAGCGGGGTGCGCAGTTCGTGGCTCACGTCCGCCAGGAAGCGCTGCTGCGAGGTGAACAGGTGCTCCAGCCTCTCCAGGGTGGCATTGAACGCCGTCACCAGCCTGCCCACTTCGTCGTTTGTCACCCCATTCAGCGGGATGCGCCGCGACAGGTCATCCGCGCCCGAGATCTGCAGCGCCGTCTCGGTCACCGCCGCCAGCGGGGAAAGGGCGCGGGCGATCGCCAGCCAGGAGGCGATCGCTGCCAGGGCCATCGACGCCAGCGCCATCCCCAGGATGATCTGCAGCAGGGTCGTCCGGGTGGCATCCGCAATGCCGGTGTTATACGCCGCCTGCAGCATGCCGATGCGCCGCCCCCCGGACACCAGCGGCACGGTCAGCACCCGCAGGTGCACCCCTTCAATGTATGTTTCGCTGAAGGTTTGTTGATTCGCTGCCGCCGCCAGCGGGTCGATCGGGCGCTCCAGGTTGCGCAGGGGCACCGAGGCGAACTCGATGTCCCCGTCCCCGCTCATCACCTGCATGTACACGTTGGCGCTCATGTCCATGCGCGGCAGTTCGATCAGCGAGAGTTCCCCGCTGCTCTTCACGCGGATGCGCCTGATGGCGTCCTGGGCGGTATCCATCAGGATCGTATCCACCTGGTCGATCAGCAGAACATTGACCATCAGGAAGATCAACATACCGAATACCAGCAGTATCCCCCCGGTAAGCAGAGAGTATAGGATGGTCAAACGGGAACGCAGGGACATTTAGGGATTCTCGCGCAGCACGTACCCCACGCTGCGCACGGTATGCAGCAGCCGCGGCTCGTTCTCCAGTTCCAGTTTCTGGCGCAGGTAGCGGATGTACACTTCCAGAACGTTGCTCTCACCGCCAAAATCATATCCCAACACCCGGTCGAAGATCACCTCGCGGGTCAGCACCTGCCGCGGGTGGCGCAGGAACAGTTCCAGTAGCTCATATTCCTTGGCGGTCAGCGGAACCAGCCGCTCGCCGCGCGTCACCTGGCGCGAAGACGAGTCCATCGTCAGGTCGGCGAACTTGTACACCTGCTGGCGCTCGGTCTGGGTGCGCCGCAGCAGGGCGCGGATGCGCGCCAGCAGTTCATCCAGGTTGAAGGGCTTCACCAGGTAATCGTCCGCCCCCGCGTCCAGCCCCTGCACCCGGTCCTGGACGGTGTCCTTGGCAGTCAGCATCAGGATCGGCAGGCTTCCCCCCACGCGCAGCCGCCGGCACACTTCCAGCCCGTCCATCCCCGGCAGCATCCAGTCGAGGATCACCAGGTCGGGATGGTGGTCGCGCGCCAGGTTCAGCCCCGTGCGCCCCTCGTTGGCGATGTCCACCATGTAGCCTTCGTAGCTCAACCCGCGCTGCAGGATCTTCAGGATGGCGGGATCGTCCTCTATGATCAGGATTCGCTCGTTCATGGGCACCTCTGTACAGAATATACCACAATCCTTTGGTAGAATGGAAGCATGCCGCTCGAAAAACGCCTCTTCGACCTGGTCGCCGCCCTCCTTGGCTTGTTGCTGCTCTCCCCACTTCTGCTGCTGGTGGCAATGCTCGTCCGCCTGGCGCACGGCGCCCCCGTCCTCTTCCGCCAGGTGCGCTCCGGGTACAAGGGAGGGTCCTTCACGCTCTACAAGTTCCGCACCATGACCGACCGCCGCCTCCCGGACGGCAGCCTGCTGCCCGATTCCGAGCGCCTCACCCGCCTCGGGCGCTTCCTGCGCGCCCTCAGCCTGGACGAATTCCCCGAACTGTTCAACGTCCTGCGCGGCGAGATGAGCCTGGTCGGCCCGCGTCCCCTGCTGTTGAAATACCTACCGCGCTACTCCCCCGAACAGATGCGCCGCCACGACGTTTTCCCCGGCATCACCGGCTGGGCGCAGGTCAATGGGCGCAACGCCCTCACCTGGGAGCAGAAATTCACCCTCGACGTGTGGTACGTCGATCACTGGTCCTTCTGGCTCGACCTGCGCATCCTCTTCCTCACCCTGTGGAAAACGCTCAAGCGCGAAGGCATCAGCCAGCCCGGTCACGCCACCATGGAGGAGTTCCTCGGAGGGGACAAGCCGGGAGGCTAGGCTTGGGTCAAGCAGGGGCTTGAATTTCCACGCCCCCCGAGTTCACTTGCAGATGAACGTTTCCTCATCCCCGCTGCTGATCTTGCCTACCCAAGTGTCAACGCTGTTGTTGCAGCCACTGGCGATGTATGAATAATCACCCGGGCAGACCTTCAGGATATCTTGGCCGGGCTGGATGAAGAACAGATAAGGCTCCGGTCCATACAGGTGAAGTGTCATTTGGCTGCCGGTGTTGTTCTGGATCGTAATGCTCGACTTGACGGTACAGGCAGGCGTGGCGGTGAGCCACAGGTAAGTCGCCGTGGGGGTCGGGGTGATGGTGGGGGTTTCGGTGGGATAGAGGATGGGGCGGAAGTCATAGATGTAGGTGCTGGTGAAGGGAGCGCGGGTATTCCAGCCGTCAAACACCTCCACATCAAAACTGTAACCGATCTCCACCCGGTGGCTTTCGCCAGCCTTCCAGCCGCCCAGCATGGCACCGATGAACATGCAGGAGAGCTTGTCCGCTGAGTCGTTCGTCGAGAGAAAACCCGGCTCCACCCCGAGGCGGTCCAGGTACGAGATCCCGTCGATCTTGAAAATGTAGGTGATATGCTCCAGGCTGGCCTGCAGCGTGGTCTCATCTTTCGTGCACCAGCCAACAAACAAGCGCACATTGTCTCTGGAATCCAATTCCATATCGTTGATGCTGTTTTCTTCCACATCAGCAGCCAGATAACTGACCAAGATTGCTTCGTCGGGACAGTCAACTTTGTGTACACAGCCTATGATGGTGAGCCGCAGCGGCGGCAGCGGTGTGGCGGACGGTGGCAGCGCAGTCGGCGAACTCGTCGGGCTTGTCGGCGTCCAGGTGTGCCACGGGATCAGCGTATTCCTCGGCGTTGTCTCTGCCGCAGGCGCGGCAGGGCGCGCAGAGGTACAGGACTGCATCGCCAGCAGCAGCACCAGGCCAAGAGCTAAAGACCATTTCAGATGTTTCTTCATCCAGCCCCTCCCGTGGGCAAACATTTGACCGCCTGGTGACAGGTATCTTCAATTGGCACAGGCGTTCTCAACAGCCTCCTGCATTCAGCAGGCAGTTGTGGTTTCATTGAGAAAGAAAAAAAAAGCCTCCCCAGGCACAGCGTTCGTGCGCTGGTTTCATTGTAACATTCATAACGAATCTTACCCTGCCGGGTCGACTTGCGATCCCCCTACAGTCCCGCCATGCCTCATTCAAGGCAGCAGGCAACCACAAAAAAAGGCGGGGTCTATGTGACCCCACCCGCTTTCATCTACTGGATGATGCCGATCTCTCTCCCCGCCTCTTCGATCACCCCCAGGGCGTAATCGATCTCCGCCGGCTCGTGCGCCGCCAGCACAGTGGCGCGCAGCCGCGCCAGTCCCTCCGGTACCGCCGGCGAGACCACCGGCAGCACGAACAGGTCCTTGTGCTGGCAGGCGCGCGTCAGGGCAAAGGCGCGTTCATCGCTCACGCACAGTACCGGCACGATCGCCGTTGTGCTCAGCATGGTATCGAACCCCGCCTGTTTCAATCCGGAGAGGAAGTGGTCGGCGTTCTGGCGCAGTTTCTCGATCCGCCAGGGCTCGTCCAGGATCACCTTGAAGGCTTCGTTGGCTGCCGCGGCCTGCGCCGGGGGGATCGCCGCCGAGAAGATGTACGCCCGACTGGCGTGGCGCAGGTACTGCACCAGTTCCTTCTTCCCCGCCACGTACCCGCCCACCGAGGGGATCGTCTTGGACAGCGTGCCCATCTGGATATCCACTGTGCCTTCCAGCCCGAAGTGCTCCTCGATGCCGCGCCCTGTCTTACCCAGCACGCCCACCGAGTGCGCCTCATCGATCATCAGCCAGGCATTGTATTTCTTGCACAGTTCCACCACCCGAGGAAAATCGAGCACGTCCCCGTCCATGGAGAACACCGCGTCGGCGACCACCATTTTCGCCACCCCATCCGGAACCTGCTGCAGGCGTTTTTCCAGGTCTTCCATGTCATTGTGCCGAAAGCGGCGGAACTCCGCCCCCGACATCAGGCAGCCATCCACGATCGATGCATGGTTCAGCTTGTCCGAGAGCACGTGATCGCCGCGCCCCATCAGCGTGGAGATCACTGCCAGGTTGGTCGCATACCCCGAGGAGTAGGTCACTGCCGCCTCGGCGTGCTTGAAGGCGGCAAGGGTTTCCTCCAACTCGGCGTGGATGGAGAGCGACCCCGCCAGCGTGCGCACGCCGTGCGTCCCCGTGCCGAACTTGTCGATCGCCTCTTTCGCCGCCTTGTTGATGCGCGGGTGCCCGATCAACCCAAGGTAACTGTAGGAGGCATACATCCCCATCTCGCGCCCGCGCACCACCACGCGCGCCCCACCGCGGATCTCGTCCACGGGCTGGTTGTAGAAATACAGATCATTCTCGCGCAGCATGCGCTCGCGGTCGGTGAAGTACTTGATCCGCCGGGTGACGGCATCATCGGTGGTATGCAGGTCCATCATTTCGCTCCTTGGCTAAAAAATCTGCGTAAGTATAGCACACCCCGCTGCCCTCTGTTGTCCGCCGGACTAAAAGGCGATCCCGCAGTTGTACGGCGCCAGTTGCTCCTGCTGCACATCCACGATGTGGTGCGGGAAAGCCCGGTCGATCTTGAAGGTCAGCCGGTAGAACCCGCCCCAGTTCGTAAAGGTCACCATCTTCACCGTCACCGTCGTCGCCTCCATCGTCACCACCGGCTCCACCTGCTGGATCGCCCTCGCCTTGGCCTTTTCCGCCGCGGTCATCGGGATACCAAACCCTCCACTGCCCCGTGTCTTAATGATATCCCCCAGGGCCTGCCTGGAACACACCACCTGCTGGTCATTGTAGTCGGCATGCCAGAAAAGATAGAACTGTTCCGCCGAGGAGGCCAGCATGGCGAACTGCAGGAAGCCTTCAGGCGTGTCGTCCACCATGACGTGGTCCAGGTAGTAGTCCATTCCCGGGCGCACATCGCTCCAGGAGAGGAAAGGCGTCCATTCCAGGTTGCGGGCATACAGGGTGGGGTAGCCGCCCATCCCATCGTAGGTATATACAAAATCCAGCGCGTACCCTGCTTCCATTGAAAGTTGCTTGAACACCGTGAAGTACTGGTTGGGGTCGAATTCTGCCCCATTCTCCACCGGGTTGTCGACCAGCAGGTTCTCCGGGATCTGCCCGATCCCCTGGCGCAGGGTCGCCAGCGCCGCCAGGGTCTCGGCACAGCCATGGTCTGTACTCGCCGGCCCGCAGGCAGGCAGTGCCAGCAGCAGCAGGGTGCCAAGCAGGAACGCTCGTGTTTTCATGCAGTCTCCTCTTCTCCATGCCCGGTATCCATTGCGTCGACATCCTCGATCTGCAATTTCAGGGCATCTATGGAAACGAACAACTCCACCAGGGAAAGCCCCAGTGAGATCATCAGGCTCACCAGGCTGGTGCCGAACAGGAACTTGCCCACCGCTTCCAGGCCTCCCAACAGCAGCAGCATGCACAGCGCACTGCCAAAAAAAGCCAGCACGCCAAAGATCTGCATGTGCCGGATGATGCCGATCCGATAGCGCAGGTTGTGCAGTTGTCCCTTGATCTTCGGATCGGGCGCTGCCTTGTAACGGCTGTACAACTCGCGCGTCAGGTTCGCCAGGGTCAGGAAGCGGTTGGTATACGCCAGGAACAACAGCGAGATCGCCGGGAAGAGCAGCGCCGGGGTGGTCAGGGAAAAATCCATATCCTCATCTCCACAGGTGGATGGGAACAGCCCAATCATAGCATAGCCGGGTGAAAATTGCATAAAGAACGGAGTGGCAGCCGGAACTTTACACCCACGCCAAGGGCGTGTATAAATGGAAACACGGCAGGTGCGCACCGCCTGCTGAATCGAACACCAGGGAGAGATGCCATGCCCCCACTGATCCACGTCGCCTTCCGCTTCCACGGCAATTTCTACCATTCCTACCGGGGCGATACCCCGGACGAACTTGGTTTCGGCAAGGATATCCGCATCATCCGTCATCTGATAGATACGCTGGACGAGCTCAACGCCAGGGGCATCCCGGTGCGCGGCACGTGGGACTTCGAGAACTATTTCTCCCTGGAAACGATCATGCCCGCCCATTGCCCGGACCTGATCGCCGGGCTGCAGCGCCGCGCCCGCGCAGGCCGCGATGAGATGCAGCTCATGTCCTACAACAACGGGCTGGTCAGCGCCCACACGCCCAGGGAGTTTGAGGCCGCCATCTGCCGGGGGATCACCAATTCCGCCGGCTCGGGGCAGCGCGACCTGTTCGGCGACAGTTTCGAGCCCATGGTGCGCCCGCAGGAGATGATCCTCACCCCCATCCATCTCGATCTCTACCGTGCGTATGGCATCCAGTCCATCAGCCTGTTCTATTCTTCCCTGCCTTTCAACGGCTTCAGCAACTTCGTCCCGCCGCTTTCTTTCCTGCAGCGCTACAACCCGCTCACCCTATCCTACCCCGGCATTGCCGGGACGATGACCCTGCTGCCCTGTTACAACACCGGCGACCTTTCCGATCACCTCACCCTGCGCCGCTGGGTGAAACAGATGCGCCGCCAGCAACTGGCCCTCGAGCACCCGCAGGATGTGCTCCTGCTCATCGACATGGATGCGGACGATGAGTTCTGGGTCGGTTTCGATGTGCCCCTGCTCAACGGGCGTTTCTCCACCATTGGCGGTTTGAAGGGGCTGGTCGAGGATATCGCCGGGCTGGAGTATGTCTGCTTCACCACCCCCGGTCGCTACCTGAAAGATCATCCCCCGGTCGGGGAGCTCTCCATCGGGCAGGATACGGCGGATGGCAGTTTTGACGGTCTCTCCAGTTGGGCCGAGAAATGGTCCAACCAGCGCCTGTGGACCGGGCTGGAGCGTGCCCGCCTGCTGGACCTGCACGCCCGCCGCCTGTCCGGTGAGCACCTGCCGGCGGAAGCTGCTGCCCTGCTGGAGTGTGCCTTCGAGGCGCGCCTCAAACTGCTCTCCACCACCCATTTCGGCATGTCCGCGCCGGTGATGAACCTGACCCGCGAAGGCTCTGCCCGCGAGTTGGTGTGCCAGGCAGTCGAGTCCGCCGCTGCAGCCTTTGCCTGCGTGGCAGAGACTCCCCGTCCGGCTGCCTTCAGCCTGCTGGATTACCCTCGCGGCGACTCCACCAGCCAGATAACCTATCCCGCCCGCCCCTCGCGGGCGCTGGTGAGCCTGCGCCTGAAGCAACCTGCACCCGCAAGTCTGCTCCTGATGGATGGGTCCGGCAAACCGCTGCCTTCTGCCGTGCTCAAGAGCGCCGCCGGGAGCGACCTGCTCTTTGTAGAGAGTTTCCAGCCGCTGGAACGCAAGGACTACCGCCTCGCCGCCACTCCTTCCCCGGCTGAGATATCCACCACGCTGCAGGTGAGCGAACACAGCCTCGGCAATGAGCACCTCTCGCTCACCTTCGACCCGCGCGGCGAGGTTGCCAGCCTGCGCTGTGGCGGCGAGGACTTCGCCGCTGGGCGCTTCCTGCGCAGCGGCATCGTCTATGGCGGCAGGCGCCTCTCGGTGGACAGGTGGGAGACTGTCGAGACCCTCTCAGCGGGCTTGCTCGCCGTCCTGCGCCAGCAGGCCAGCCTCTCCCTGCCGGGCGGTTTCACCGCCCGCTACGAACGCGAATTCCTGCTGGCAGCCGGTCTGCCCCATCTCTACCTGTCCATGCGCATCTTCTACCCGCGCACCCCCGACCGGGGCTACCAGGCAAAGAAGGCGCAGCGCCTCCAGCAAGCGTGGGATGAGGCCTGGCAGGAACTCACCCCCTGCGAGCTGTTCCCCGCGCTGAACGGGACGCCTGAGAACCCGCTGCGCGTCTGGAAGCACAACTACTGCGACCACGTCAGCACCTACCGGCTGGACTATGGGCGTTATTCCCGCAACACCACCCTGGACAGCGTCAACAACCACGTGACCCATGCCTGGCTGGCGGTCTCGGATGGACGCCGCGGCCTGCTCGTGGCACAGAATGCGGAGGTGACCAGCGGCATGGCCTTTTGCCCGCTGCGCACCCGCAAGCAGGGTGGGGCGCTGCGCCTGCGCCTTAACCCCTTTGGCACCTACACCGGTCACCAGTACCACTATGCCAGCGGTGACACCGGGCTGGGCAACCTGATGGCGACCACCTTCTCCGCCGCGGACCACATCCGCGCGTATGCCCCCTCCTACAACGGGCGCATGCACGAGTTCAGCCTGCTGGTCGCTCCCTATGCCGGCGATGCCCCCCCGGGGAGCCTCCGCAACGATGCCGAGGCCTTTGCCTATCCATACCTGCTCTGCGAGGATGACCACTTCCTGGCCGCCCCCGCACACCGCGGCTGGGACCCCTCTGGCCTGGGCGAGCTGCTCCCGTAGTCACCCAGGGGAACGTGCAGTGCACAACCCCACCCCCGCAAGGGGGTGGGGTTGCATTTTGATCCCTTCCTGGGTGAACCGTATGGATTAGCGGTTGAGCACGAACAGCCAGGCGTTCTCGAATTCGCACTTCATATTCCCGGACTGGTTGAAGGCGATCATGCCCAACAGCCCGTCGGTGTATACCGATTTTCCCGCCGAGTAGTTCTTCATTGCCTGGGCAATCTGCCCGTTGATCAAGTCGATCGCCGAGTCGTAATGGTCATACACATTGTCATAATCCGCCTTCTGCTGATCGGTTGCTCCCGGGGGGAGTTCGAATTGCGGCAGCACCGGCACGGGTCCGACCGGGGGTAGGGTGATATCCACCTCTGCCACCAGGTGCCCGTTGGTGTACATCTTGAGGATTGTCCCGCGCGCCACCACCGCCAGGCGGTTGGTTTCATTATTAAACCAACTGAACGAGCGGTCGAAATCCTTGGGATAGAAGTACTTGAAATTGGCAATGTTGCCGTTCGCCAGCGCCATGAAAGCCATGTAGCCGCCTGCCACGCGCGTGATCAGCACCGAATACTGGTCGGGCTCGTCGGCGTCACCGTTCGAGCGGAACATGAACCCGCAGCCCGACATGCTGCCCACCGTGTCCATGCGAATGTCGGCCGCGAGCACGAAGTCAGCCGCGGTGATCAGCGGGTAGTCATTGACATACGCGTTGCTCATGTACGTGCTCAGTTCAATGGTCACCGGGGCATGCAGCCATGCCACGTAGCCATCGCCGATATCCAGGCCGTATTGGGGCAGTTCCGCCACCACCGGGGCGATGGCTGTGGCGGTCGCCAGGCGGGCAGGCTCGCTCAGGGCTGCGTTGGATGTCTGCGTCGCGTAGATCTCGCCGGCGCGCTGGGTGGCAACCGCCACCGCAGTTTGCAGGGTGTCATCTCCGCCGGCATCCCCCGCCAGGGCGGTGATCGTCTGGCGCAGCGAATCGCTCAATGGGGTCAGCGTCAGGGCAATGGGATCCGTCTGGGAGGAGCCGCAGGCAGGCGCCAGGGCGGCGAGCAGCAGCAGGATCAGCACCGGCAGGAGCAGGGATCGGATCTGGGTGGTTTTCATGGCGTTCTCCTTTATTTGGCATCCTTCCTGCGGATCAGCAGGACGATGACCACGAAATAGACGGCGATGATCACCACCTGGGCAAGCCAGGTCTTCAACAACCAGGGGATATAGATCTTCGGGTCGCTCTTGTCCACCCATGCCCAGCCATATTTATCCGTGACCGTGGCAATGGTCTCTTCAGCGCCGCGCACCGCCGAAACGCGGGCGATGTTGTAGCGCGCCAGGTTCTCGATGTACTGCGTCATCTGCCCGGTATACACGTCTGCCTGCACCTGGTACAGTGACATCTCATTGCGGTAGTCCTCCTGGATCAGGCGCACCTGGTCCTGGTAGGCGGTCAGGGCGTTGAGATACTGCGCCATCTTGACCTCGTTGTATTTATCCTCCGGTGGATCCGGGGCATCGGGGATGGCTGGCTCGGGAGGCGGGTCGGGCAGTCCGGCGGGTTCCACCGGGGCTGCTTCGTCGATCTCGGGCACGTAGAAACTGCCCGTCCCCGGGAAGGAGCAGGACTGCGGGGCGAACATCTGCACGCCCATGCACTGGCACCCGGCGGCAGCCTTGTCGTCGAGCGTCATGCCGTCTCGCAGTTCCTCGTCCAGGTACCAGCACGGGTCGGCAGCCACATCCGAGCCCACGCCGGTGATCCCCAGCAGGCTCTGGAACGCCCAACGGCTGGAAGCCACCTGGCTCACCGCCGGGGGGATCGGCGCTAGCGCGCCGCTCAGCACGATCAGCGGGATGAGCATCATGATCAGCGTCAGCGGTGCCGAGGCGGCATTGGGGGAAACGGCGGAGGCCAGCAGTCCCAGCATCATTCCGGTCATCACCGCCAGGGTCAGTGTCACATAGACCTGCAGGAATTCGACGAAGCCACCGGGCATGCGGAATGCCAGGTAATGCAGCAGGGTATAGGCAAGCGCATGCCAGAAAGCCAGCAGGAAGGCGACCCACATCTTGGAGGTGATATAGGGCAGGATCTGCAGGTTCACCAGCCGCTCGCGCTTGTAAATATCGGTTTCCTTGACGAACTCGCGCATTTGCGACATCCCGCCCACCAGTAGGGCATACAGCGAGAGCAGGAACAGGGTGATCCCGCCGGAGGCCGCTTCCCCCACCGTGAAGTCGAACGGTGCCCGCCCCATCACCGGTGCCAGGATCAGCGCCAGGGCGCCCACGCCGGGTGCCGCCGCCAGCATCAGCGTCATGCTGGAGCGGTCGCGCCGCAGGATGGTGATGTTGCGCCGCGAGAGCACCAGGAATTGGTGCCAGAAGGTGCGCAGCGCCGCGCGGTTCTTCGCCCGCCGGGCGGGTCTGGCAGCCCGCTTCACCTGGGAGGCAGGTTTCTGCTGGCTTTTTTCACCTTCCTGCAGCGGAGTGATGATGTACTCGGTGTAGGCGGGGTGCGCACGGAAGCGTTCCGCCCACTCGCTGCCTTTGCCCTTGTGCGGGTCGTCCAGGATGGCGTAGATCTGGTCGAACTCCATCGGGCGGGTGCGCCGGTCCACCTCGCTGCGGTACTGGTCAAAATAGGCCAGCGCCGCATCCGGGGGACCGTACCACGCCAGGTGCCCGCCGCGCGCTAGGAACACCACCTTGTCCGCCAGCATCACGTTCTTGGTCGCATGGGTGACCAGGATGATCGTGCGTCCCTGGTCTGCCAGGCGGCGCATCAGGTGCATGAATGCCGTCTCGGTGCCGGGGTCCAGCCCGGAAGTCGGCTCGTCCAGGAAGAACAGCCCCGGGCTGGTCAGCAGTTCCACGCCGATGGAGACGCGCTTCTGCTGTCCGCCGCTCAAACTGCTCACCTGCATGTCCTGGCGGTGGGTCAGGTCCAGGTCCGCCAGCACCTGCAGGATGCGCTTGTGGCGTTCTGCCGGGGTCGTATCGCGCGGCATGCGCAGTTGCGCCGCAAAATCTAGCGCCTGGTACACGGTCAATTCCATGTGGATGATGTCGCGCTGTGGCACGTAGCCGATCTCGTTGCGGATGGCATCGAAGTTGTTGTAGATATCGATCCCGTTCACGAACACGTTGCCGTGCGTGGCGGGGCGGTAGCCGGAGATGGCATCCAGTAGGGTGGACTTTCCCCCGCCGCTCTGTCCGACGATGACGATGAACTCGCGTGGCTGGAAGGAAAGTGAGATATCCTGCAGCAGGTTGAGGTCTTTCCTTACCCACTTGTTCAGGTGCACCGATTCGAGCCGCAGCCCCTGGGTCTCATCGAAGCGGGTGAACTGGTCTTCGCCCATCACCAGGCGGTACTGGCTGATGCGGATCGTATCCGCCGGGTTCAGCCACACATCGCCGGTCACGCGCTTGTCGTTGACGAAGGTGCCGTTGGTGCTGTGCAGGTCGGTGACGTAGTAGCGCCGCCCGACGCGTGTCACCTGGGCATGGTAGCGCGACACGCCGGGGTTATCCAGCACCACGTCGTTGCCGGCATCGCGCCCGATGGTCAGCCGCTCCTTCTCCCCGAAGGTCACGCTGAAGGGCACGCTGGATGCCGCCTGCAGTGGTGCCTGGTAGGTCATGCTCACCATCATGCCGGGGATGTCGCTGTCGATGCGCAGCACGTCGCCGTGCGCCAGCCGCCGCGGCGTGGTCACCGGGCGTCCCTGGCAGGTGAGCGTGTTGGTCACCCCCGGCAGCACCTCGATCTCGTAGCCGCCCGCCGAGAGGCGCAGGTTGGCATGGTGCCGCGAGAGGATCAGCGAGGGGATGACGATGTCGTTCTCATCGCTGCGCCCCAGGGTGATCAGTTCATTAACCAGTGGAAAACTAAGCGTTTCCTGCCCGGACAGGGTCACGGCAAGCACCGGGGGGATGCTGGGATGGGTGGAGGAGACTGGCGCCGCCGCGCCCAGATCGAGCATGGTCTTTGCCTGCTGGCTCGGGCGGGCGGAAGGAGGCGCATCCGCCGCTGCTGGAGGATGTTCTCCCTGCGCCTGGCTGAAGACCAGGATCACGCCGGGGCTGAGGGCGATCTCGTCGCCGTCCGCCAGTTCCTGCGTGCCCTTGCAGCGCTTGCCGTTGATGAAGGTGCCGTTGCGGCTGTTGAGGTCCTGCAGGAAGCACCTGCCCAGGCGCTGCTGCAAGCGGGCATGCGCCCGCGAGACCTCCTGCGAGTCGATTACCAGGTCGGCGGGCGGCTGCCGTCCAATGACCAGTTTTTCTGCAGTGATCTCGTAACTGCGCCCCGGCGTGGGGCCTTCACGCATCGTGATCCGGGCGGGAATGTAGGCATCGCTCATGTTGCTGCTCCGCGGCGCCGTGTGTGCAGGGGGGATTGCACGGCGCCTTCCATAGTGTACAACAAAATGGAAAAAAAGGAGATGGGTAGTATGGGGAAGATCAGAGATTCGATGAAGCTGCGTTCCGCGCAGTGTCCCTGGGTAGTGCCCTGGAAGGGTCGCACAGCATCATATACCCGGAAAGACTCCACCAGCGATCAGGATAGCAATAATTTGCCAGAGTAAATCTGAATTGTTCTTTGCTCCAATATTTCTTCCCTACTTCCACAGGTCGGCCAAATTCTTACGCCCTGCCTCCATCGCCTGGCGTTCCAGGAATGTTTTCATCTTTGGCCAGGGTGTTGGCTCCAACATGCGTGGCATGGGCAGCGCCTCAGCATCGGTAAAATAGGCCAGCGCCCGCAGCGCATTGATCGGGAAACTGTGCACCCGGGCATATTTCACGGCTGCCACTTGAAAGATGGTTTCCAAAGAAACTACCTGGAGCAGGTGGTATAGGTCCACCATGTCCTTGCGCGTGCCGCGGCCGATAATGGCCGCCAACTTCATGGCACCGATCTCAGGAACCGTCGCCAATGGAACGCCATCCATAAGTACAGGCCGCTGCACCAACGGATAAAGCGGTAAACGAAATAGACTGACCCCAACTCCTTGCCAGGTGGCAACGAATGTACCGTCTTGATCATAAGTGATGCTCAGGGACGGGTCATCCAGCAACAAGCGCAAGCCATCGCGCTGGTCGGGGCCAATAGCACTTTTATCTTGAGAGAAGAAATCGAGATCAACCGAGAACCGGTGTCCCAGGTGGAGGGCCAAACCGGTACCTTCAGCCAGGTAGAAATTTGTGATGAAGGGCAGGCGCGCAACACGGTGAAAAGCCTGGCGTGTCTCAGGCGTCAGCGTTTCCCAATGGGGAGGACTCATGGAGTCCATGGTTCACCTGTGCCAAATGGCGCTGGCTGCCAGCGGCGAATACGCAGCAATTTTCGCCAGTAGTTGAATGTCACCGGTCGTAGCCAGCGCTCGCCATGTTCACGCAAAAAACGTTGAATGCGCCGGCGGGAATAGACCTGGAATAGCCAACGCACCTCGGCCCATGTGCCAAATTCCAGGGTGCGCTGAATGATGAGATCGCCATCTCTCCGCAATTGCAGATCTGCCAGGGCATATTCCTGAAAATAGGGTTGCATGGAATCTGGGATTTGGAGAAGCTGCATGCTCATAAACCAATTGTAACATCACGGAAGTCACAAAAACATCCCCTACCCCGGCGTTCTCCTCACATGCCTTACCCGACCTCAAGCCGGAGGCTCACCCGGTCGCCCACCTGCAGGTCTTCCGCTCTTTGAACGCTCACTCGGATCGGCACGAGATAGCGACCATCCTTGGGGAACAGGGAAGTCCTCCATTCGGTCGCGCCGATCCGCGCCTGCACCGGGATGACCCCCCAGCCATAGGAGACAATGGCTGAGATCACTTTTATATCCGCACTCACCTCTTCCGGGACGGGGATGAAGAGATAGGGAGCGGGACCGCGCCAATGGATGATTTCGCCTTCGAACTCGATGATCATGGGTACGGATATCAAACGCCTGATGAACCTCAGTACCTCGCATTGCTGTTCAGCGCTCAATAGCTCTTCTTTGTTAAATAAACCAACTGTCTCCCAATTGTTTCCCCTGCTGCTCAAAATATCGGCGTACATCAGACCAGGGTAAGTCAGTCAACATCTCCGGCGGGTGGTCGCGATCGGCATTATCAAATTGTAATAGCCCTTCGATCGCCATGAGCGGAAAATCGCGTACCTGCGCATATTTTCGTTCCCCGGCGCTCAATAGATCCGGGAGCGTGATCTGCTGGGAGATGATGTACAGGTCGTAGAAGTCCTTGCGGCTGCCTCGTCCGATAATCGCGTCTAATTTCATCAAGCCGAGATCCAGCAGGGATGCAAGGCCAACGTTTGCAACCGCCTGTGCTGGTTCTAACAATGGATATCCGTAACTATAAAAGCCTACATGCAGCCCATTGACCAGTAAAAGCAGGTCGCCGTCCACGTTTTCCACAACCTGAGTATGATGTGCAGAAAAGGAACGGATCAGTTCCCTGCGGGTGCTGGCATGAATTTCATCGGTCTCTGAAAAGAAATCCAGATCTACCGAACGGCGATGCCCCATTCGCAATGCCAGTGCCGTCCCACCCGCCAAATAGAATCGCCTCGCGAACATCTGCCTGCCGACCCATGCCAGTAGTTCGCGCATGGTTGGAGTGATCGTTTCCCAGTGCGGCGATCCTAGTACTTCCATATCGGGGCGGGTTCGTGCTGTGACTCGGCTACATCCAGCAGGACACACCACAGCCGGTAGCGGCGCCGGGGGAGTCGCCGCACTCCGGAGTCCGCAAGCCAGCGCCGAACGCTGGCTTGTCCGTAGTGTCCCAACAGCCAGCGCACCTCATCCCGGTTTCCGTGAGCAAGCATGCGTTCGATGACCAGGTCTCTGTCTCGCTCCGGGTCAAGCCGCTCGAAATCATATTCCTGGAAGAATGGCAGGGCGGTTTCGGGAATGGATGACATGAAACGATTATACAACACCCGCATGGTTTTTCTCTCCACCGGCAGGTTCCAACTGCAAGACCAAGGCATTCGGCAGCCTGATCTCTGGTTGCACACGCGATCCCCGCCGGCTGGGCCTGGAAAAGGACGGTCTCTTCTGCAAGACCTGCCTCACTCTCCGCCCAGTTGCCGCAACTCCGCCTCCACGATCACTTTCACCCCCAGTTCCTGCGCCTTCTGCAGTTTGGAGCCGGGCGCCTCGCCCAGCACTAGGTAACTGGTCTTCTTGCTCACCGAGTCGCCCACCTTGCCGCTGCGCTGCTCGATATACGCCCTCACCTCCTCACGGCTGAAGGTCGGCAGCGTGCCCGTGACCACGAAACTCAGCCCGTTGAATGGCCCGCTGGCCGGCAGCGCCTGCACCGCCTCCATCACCGGCCACACCCCCGCCTGCTTCAGTTTGTCCAGCACCTTCTGGTTGCGCTCCTGCCTAAACCAGTCCACGATCGCCGCAGCGATGTTCGGGCCGATCCCCTCCACAGACTGCAGTTCCTCCAGTGAAGCCGCCCGCAGCAGGTCCAGCGAAGGGAAACGCCGCGCCAGGTCGCGCGCCGAGATCTCGCCCACCCCGCGCACCCCCAGTGCGGTCAGCACGCGCGGCAGCGGCTGCCCCTTCGCCGCCTCGATCGCCTGCAGCAGGTTGTCTGCTTTCTTCTCCGCGAACCCCTCCAGCCCCAGCAGGTCCTCCCGCGTGAGCGTGAACAGATCGGCTGCGTCCCCCACCAGCCCCGCGGCGATCAACTGCTCCACGATGCGGATGCCCAGCCCGCTGATGTCCAGCGCCTCCTTGGAGACGAAATGCTCCACGTTGCGCACCAGTTGCGCCGGGCAGGCGGCGTTGACGCAGTACCACGCCACTTCCCCCGCCAGGTGTTCCACCGGCTGCCCACAGTCCGGGCAGGCTGATGGCGGCTGGTAGGGTCGTTCGCTCCCGCTGCGCATCTCCACCACCGGGCCGATCACGTACGGGATCACCTCCCCCGCCCGCTTCACCAGCACCCGGTCGCCCTCCCGGATGTCCTTCTCTGCAATGTAATCAAAGTTGTGCAGCGTGGCGCGTTCCACCACCACCCCGCCCACCTCCACCGGCACTAATTGTGCATAGGGTGTCAGCACCCCCGTACGTCCCAACGCCACGCCGATGGCTGATAACCTGGTTGTCACCTCCCGCGCCGGGAACTTGAACGCCACCGCCCCGCGCGGGTCCTTGCCCACGAAGCCCAGGTCCACCGCCAGGCGCAGATCGTCCACCTTGATCACCATCCCGTCCGCTTCGTAGCCCAGTTCGTCGCGCCGGTTCTCCCAGCCCTGCGTGAACGCGATCGCCTCTTCGATCCCCGCAAAGCGTTGCGCTGCCTCCGCCACCGGGAATCCCAGCCGCTTCAGCCACTGCAGCAGTCCCCACTGGTTGCCCGGCACCTGCCCGCCTTCGGCGTACACCACCTGGTAAACCAGCAGGGTCAGCGGGCGGGTCGCCGTGACTGCCGGGTCCAACTGGCGCAGCGATCCGGCAGCCGTGTTGCGCGGGTTCAGGTAGGTTTTCTCCCCGTTCACCTCCAGCCTGCGGTTCAGTTTCTCAAAATCCCTGACGGTGATGAATACTTCGCCGCGCACCACCAGCCAGCCCGGCAGGTCGCTCGACGCGAACAGGGACGGCTGGATCGCCTTCTCCTGATTCTCCTGCCCTTCCACCGGGATGCGCAGCGGGATCGCCCGGATCGTTTTTAAGTTGGCAGTGATATCCTCGCCGATCTCCCCATCGCCGCGCGTCGCCCCCAGCACAAAGATGCCGTCCCGGTAGTGCAGCACCACACTCAGCCCGTCGATCTTCGGTTCCACCACGAAGGCGGCTTTTTCCATGCGGTCGTCCAGTTTGCCCACCCGTTCATACCAGGCACGTGCCTCCTGCGCCCCAAAGGCGTTTGCCAGACTCAGGATTGGGCGCGGGTGGTGTACCTTCTCGAACTTCTCCGCAGGGGTCGCGCCGGCGCGCTGGCTGGGGGAATCCGGCGTGATCCAAGCCGGGTTTTCTGCTTCCATCTGCCGCAAGGCGCTCATCATCCGGTCGAACTCTGCATCGCTGATCAGTGGGTCGTCCAGCACATGGTAGCGATGGTTATGGAAATGGATCTGCGCCTTCAGGTCTTCATATTTTTCATGGGTGGGGGAGTTATCCATCGTGGCTCCTGGGCTTGGGTCGGATGATATCCCATTATAGTCACGAACTGCCCGCTTGACAAACCAGCACTTTTGTTCTAAATCACTGTGGTTTTAACCTTGACAAGACAGCACAGATGTTCTATACTCTGGCGTATCGTAGAACACTTGTTCTACACCCAGCTGCTCCCTGCCCTAACCCTCGCATTGGACCCAGACTCCGTTGGGAACAGCACCGCTGATCGTTCTTTATCCTGTTCCATGTTCAACTACAAGGAGGTAGTAATGAACGCAAGTTTCAGCAAAAGCCGTGGGTTTGGTTCCATGCTCAAGGGATTCTCATTACGCCGCGGCCTGGCCTGGGGTCTGATCATCATCTTCGCCCTGTTGGCCTTCGAAATGTTCAACTTCAGCACCACTCAGTTTGCGTTGCTCGATGTTCTCGGTGATTTAAAATTCCTCGGCATGCGCTGGGCGAGCATTCTCGCCATCGCCTTCTGCGGTATCGACTTTGCCGGCATCGCCCGCATCTTCACCCCTGAACAGGGACGCAATGAACCGACCGAGGTATGGTATCTTTTCGGCGCCTGGCTTCTTGCTGCCGCCTTCAACGCCATGCTCACCTGGTGGGGTGTCTCGGTTGCCATCGCCAGCCACAACAGCGTCGCCGGTGGTGTGGTTGTCTCCAATGCCACTCTCACCAAGGTCGTCCCGCTGTTCGTTGCCATCATGGTCTGGCTGATCCGTGTGCTCATCATTGGTACCTTCTCTGTCGCCGGGGAACGCATGTTCTCCCAGGCAGAGACTCGCTACTCCTCCCAGCCGCGCCCTGCCACCCGCCCGGTGCTCCAACCTGCCAGCAGTCTCGCCCCCCACTCCCGTCCGGTGACTTCTTCCTCCTTTCGCCCCTCCCACAAGATCTCCCGCCCCGAGCCGACCTATCACAATGTCTCCATGACTGCCAAACCGGCCCGCGAAGCGGAATACGTGGACACCCCCTTCTCCTAACTTGGGTCATCTGCGTCCATGCCCTCTCACCGCTCGCATCGATCCCCACAGGCAGCCATCTCCACGGGAGGTGGCTGCCTGTCCGGCTTCCTGCTACCGCCTCTCGCGGTCGTGGTGATCGGCGCTATCATGGCCTTTTTCCTTCCCGGTGTGCAGGTTCTCCCTGCCGCCGCATCCGTGAACACCTGGTCGATCGATCTCGACCAACCGGACTCTTCCGCCCAGCCAACCTCTCCCTCTCAGCCTGCCGGTCTCTCACCGATCTTCACCCCCGAGGTGGACTTCTGGGCATCCGACATCCAGCGCTGGGCCGCCGCCGCGGGACTCGATCCCAATCTTGCCGCCACTGTCATGCAGATCGAGTCCTGCGGCGACCCGCAAGCCCTCTCCCGCGCCGGGGCGATGAGCCTTTTCCAGGTCATGCCCTTTCACTTCGTCGCCGGTGAGGACCCCTTCGACCCCGACACCAACGCCTTGCGTGGCATGGGCTACCTGCAGCGTTCCCTGCAGGCAGCCGGAGGCAACCCGCGCCTGGCCCTGGCAGGCTATAACGGCGGCATCGGTGTCATCAGCTGGTCCGAATCATCCTGGCCGGCGGAGACGCAGCGCTATGCCTACTGGGGCAGCGGCATCTACGCCGAAGCCTCCGGCGGTTCCACGGAGAGCCAGCGCTTGCAGGAGTGGCTTACCACCAGCGGGCTATCCCTCTGCCGCCAGGCCGCCCGCCGCCTTGGGCTGGCACAGTGACCCTGCCTCGGCGACTGCCGTAAGGCATCGCCACCGTCCTTGGGTGGGATCCACCCACTTTTCAACAGCCTCCCCCAGGGCCGGGCTGGTTTTGCGTTGCTCAAGTGGTCGATTCGAATTTCTTCGACCCTCAACTTCAAATACCCATCTCATCCTTCTCTCCCCACACGGATCATATATGAACTGTTACTACCCCTGCCTGCCTCCCTCTTCGGTCTTGGCTTGATTCATATTCAATCCCTGTCCAACCCCCTCCCGGGAAGGATGTCAAAAAACCCACAATGCAGTATCCTTGGCACCACTGACCGGGTCTTGTGCGCTTGCCTGCGTGCGTGTATCATGAAGACGCGATCTCTCTCGGATCATCACCCGCTCATGACGGGCAAGGAGAAGAAACCATGACCAGGAACATCCTGATCCTCAAGGGCAGCCCACGTGAGAAAGGCAATAGTGCCGTTCTCGCAGACCGCCTCGCCGCAGGCGCCCGCCAGGCCGGCGCCTGCGTGGAAAGCATCTACCTCCACAGTCTGGATATTCGCCCCTGTGATGCCTGCGACCTGTGTTCGGCGGGCGCCTGCATCATTGAAGACGATATGCAGGCGCTCTTCCCTAAACTCGAATCCGCCGATGGCATCCTGTTTGCTTCTCCGGTCTACTGGTTCACCTTCAGCGCCCAGTTGAAGCTTTGCATCGACCGCTGGTACGGCTTCCAGGGGCACCGCTGGAAGGAGGTCAGCCACAAGCAGTTCGGCATCATCCTCACTTACGGCGATACCGACCTCGAAACCTCCGGGGGCATCAATGCGATCCACACCTTTGAGAGCATCGTCCGCTACCTGAAGGGCAGTATCATCGGCATCGTCCACGGCTCGTTGAGCGACGTCGGTGATGCCGAAAAACACCCCGAACTGCTTCAGCAGGCCTTCGAACTCGGTCAGCTCCTGGCTGCTTCCTGAACTCATGCCATCTGACACCATTTTCCTTACCGTTGTCGAGCCTGGCAGTCTTGAGGCCGCCCGCCTGATGATCGCCAGTTTGCGCACTTTTGGCGGACCACTGGCGAATGCCCCCCTATGGGTCTTTTCATCACACCCCGGGCGCCTGGTCGGTCTCGAAGATCATGCCACCCGCCTCCTGCCTCTCGATCCACCCGCCACCCCCTGCCTTTTTGGCGAGAAGGTGGCTGCCTGCGCCAGTGCCGAGGCGCTCACCCCCACAGGCACCCGCGCACTGGTTTGGATCGACCCTGGCTGTCTGGTCGTCCAGCCTCCGCTGCGCTTCACACTGGGGGACGAATTTGATGCCGCCTTCCGCCCGGTGCACATCCGCAACGTTGGATTGCCCGCCTCTGCCCCGCTCGACCCTTTCTGGCAGGGCATCTACACCGCCGTGGGCATCCGCGATCTTCCCTCCACGGTGACCTCCTTTGTTGATGGGCAGGTGCTGCGCAGTTATTTCAACTCGCATGCCTTTGCCATTAACCCTGCTCTTGGTCTTCTGCAGGCCTGGCAGGCGCATTTCCAATTGCTGATCAGCAACCTGTCCTTCCAGTCCACCACCTGCGCCGATGCACTGCACCAGACCTTCCTCTTCCAGACACTGCTCAGCGCGCTGGTCGCTGCGTCGATCGCCCCCGCCCGCCTCGACCTGCTGCCGCCTGTCTACAACTATCCCTGCCACCTGCAGGAACGCATCCCTGACTCCCGGCGCATCACCCTGCTGAATGACCTGGTCTGCTTTGCCTACGAGGAACTGGATCTGGCACACCTTGCTGGATTCGAGATCCATGACCCGCTGAAGTCCTGGCTGACTCGCATGCTGCCTTCCGCAGACAGGCAGTCAGGACCGCACGACAACCATCCACAGGAGCAGCAATGACCACACCCCGGGATTGTCTTGGTCAAATTTCCGGCGGCACCGTGCTCGATGTCGCCACCGGGAGCGGGAACTTCGTCCATTTCCTGCTCGATGGTTTGAAAGACTATACCGCCATCACCGGCATTGATACCAGCGAAAAAGCCGCCGCAGCCTTCACCGAAGCCTTCAAGGAACATCCAGGCGTGCACTTCGAGAACATGGACGCCGCGCAGATGACCTTCCCGGACGCTTCTATTGACACGGTCTGCATCTCCAACTCCCTGCATCACCTGCCGGACATCGCCGCGGTGCTAACAGAAATGAAGCGTGTGCTCAAACCGGGCGGGACATTCATCCTCTCTGAGATGTACCGCGATAACCTGGCTGAAACCCAGGTGACGCACATGCTGATGCACCACTGGTGGGCTGCCATTGATACCGCCAGGGGCATTGTCCACAACGAGACCTATACCCGCCGGCAGTTGCTCGCGTACGCCTCCGGTCAGGGCTTGCAGCAAGTGGCCTTCCACGACCTGAGCGACCTTTCCGAAGATTCCCGGGCGCCTGAAACGATCGCCTATCTCTCCAATGTGATCGAGCAGTACCTTAGCTGCCTCACCGGTCTGCCCAATGAAGAAGATCTGCGCCTTCGCGGCCAGGAACTGCGTCAGCGCGTGGAAACAGTCGGTTTTCACAGCGCCACCACCCTGCTGGCAGTCTTCAGGAAGCCATAGCCGGGGATCGAAATGACCGCCAACAAGCTGCGCCAGGTGCGTTTGCGCTACTCCCCTGAGATCATGGTCGAAGCCTGCCGGCGCTTCGGTTTCGTGCCCTCCTCCCTGGAGGAACTGGATGGCTCGGCCTTCGTTTACCAGGGTCCGTTGGATGGCAAGATTCGCATTCTGAAAGTCACCCCTGGCCTGTGGAACACACAGGAGCAGATCATTGGTGCGACCAGGGAACAACTCCTGGGTGAATTGGATTTCGTCAGTTATCTGGATGCGCACGGTGTGCCTGTGGCGCTGCCCGTTCCATCCCGGAAAGGGAACCTGGTCGAATCCATTCCCCTGGACAATGAAACCTGTTTCCTGGCCTATGCCTTCGAGAAAGTACCCGGCTTCATGTACCCGGATGATGCCGTGGTCACATTTCCCGAACCGGTGCTGGTGGAATGGGGCCGCCTGCTCGGGCGCATCCACTGCCTGTCAGTCACTTATCAGCCGTCCGACCCCACCTGGATACGCCCCACCTGGGAGCAGGATGACCTTCTGGATTATCGTGGCCTGATCCCTGAGGACCAGCCGCTCGTCTGGCAGCGCTTTGATGAGCTGGTGACCGTGCTGAAAGCCTTGCCGCGTACCCCGCAGGTTTTTGGATTGGTGCATGGTGACCTGCATCACGGCAATTTTTTTAACGATAAGGGCCGCCTGGTCGCCTTCGACTTCGATGCCGCCCACCACCTCTGGTACATCGGCGATGTCGTCATTGCCTTGTACAACTGCCTGCCCATGCCGCGCGCGGAAACAGAACTGCGGCGCAATTTCACCGTCCACTTCCTGGCCCATTTCCTGCACGGTTACCTTCTCGAGCAGCCTCTCGACCCATTCTGGATCGCACGGATCCCGCTCTTCTTGAAACTGAATGAGATGCTGGATTATGCTTACAAGTTCAAGTATTGGGACATGAACAATCTGACCGACCGTCATCACGCCATCCTGGTTGATGTTCGCCGTCGAATTGAGCAGGAGACCCCGGTGGTGGTGTTCCAACCGGGAGACCTGGGATCCCTCACCGTGAGACTCCCATGACCACACCCTCTCCTGCCATCAAACACCCAGCGGGTATGCTCGGTTTCACGATCGTCTGGGCAGGGCAGTTGGTCTCGGTGCTGGCCTCCAGCATGACCCAATTCGGCCTCACCATCTGGGCGTACCAGGAAACCGGCAGCGCTATGGCTCTGGGCGGGATGGTGACCGCCTTCATGATCCCGTTCCTGCTGCTGACCCCCTTTGCCGGGGTGTGGGTGGACCGTTACAACCGGAAGATGATGATGATGGTCAGCGACCTGGCTGCAGTCTCCGCCACCATCGGTATCCTCATCCTGATCCTGACTGGTCACCTGCAGATCTGGCACCTGTATGTCGCCTCTGTGATCAACGGGTTGGGCAATGCCTTCCAATGGCCGGCATACTCAGCCGCCATTAGCACGATGATCCCAAAGGAAAACTACATCCGCGCCAATGGGATGATGTCGCTGGTCGAGTCCGGGCCGGGTGTCCTGGCGCCCATCCTCGCCGGGCTGCTGCTCCCGCTGATCCACCTCGCCGGCATACTCATCATTGATATAGTCACTTTCGGGCTGGCTATCTTCAGCCTGCTCATTGTTCACATTCCGCAACCACCACCCACGCCTGAGGGGCAGGCGGGGAAAGGGAATCTCCTCCAGGAGGCCGCTTTCGGCTTCAAGTACATCTTTGCCCGCAAGGGACTGCTGGGCTTGCTGCTCTTCTTCATTTGCCTGAACTTCGTGATCGGCCTGGCATACCCGGTCCTGGCCCCGTTCATCCTGGTGCGCAGCGGCAATGACAGCGCAGTATATGGTGCTGTCGAGTCAGCCCTGGCGATAGGGGCCGTGGTGGGCGGTGTGCTGGTCAGTCTGTGGGGTGGCTTTAAACGTCAGATGAAGAACATATTCCTCGGTGAGGCTCTTACCGGCTTTTTTGTCCTTTCCCTGTTCAGTTTGGGACGCAGCCTGCCGGTCTGGATCCTCGCTGCCGTACTTGGGAACATCTTCCCGGTCTTAACCAATGGCGCCAGCCAGTCCATCTGGCAGGCCAAGGTGACCCCCGGTGTGCAGGGGCGCGTCTTCTCTGCCCGCCGCCTGATCGCCTTGATCACCAACCCGATCACGCCACTCATCGCCGGCGCCTTGGCGGATTATGTCACCGAGCCAGCCATGCAGTCGGGAGGTGTCCTGGCACAGATCTTCGGAGGCCTTCTTGGCACCGAACCCGGCTCCGGGATGGCGCTCCAGTTCTTCCTTGCCGGGATCGTCTATATGGCCCTTGTTCTGGTTACATTCCTTTTCTTCCCTGTCGTCCGTAACCTGGAAGACAGCCTGCCCGATCACGATCAAATACAGAAAGCACCTGCAAACACATGAACGGATCTGTTCGCCATACCAAACGCCCCTCGGGCATGCTCGGTCTGACCATTGTGCTCGCCGGGCAGGCCATCTCCATCCTGGCCTCCAGCATGACCGGCTTCTCGCTGGCCATCTGGGTCTTCCAGCAGACCTCCAGCGCCACCTCGCTCGGCATCATGACCAGCGCCTTCACCCTGCCTTACCTGCTCATCATCCCGCTCGCCGGGGTCATGGTTGACCGCTATAACCGGAAATTGATGATGATGGTCAGCGATCTGGCTGCCGGGCTGGGCTCGGTCGCCATCCTGGTGCTGCTTGCCACCGGTCACCTGCAGGTCTGGCACTTCTACCTGGTCAACATCCTCATCGGCCTGGGGAATGCCTTCCAGTGGCCCGCCTATTCCGCCGCCATCACCACCATGGTGCCAAAGGAGCAATACGGGCGCGCCAACGGGATGATGTCCTTCGTCCAGGCTGGGCCGGGGGTGGTCGCCCCTCTGCTCGCCGGCGCTCTCCTGCCCGTCATCGGGCTCAAGGGCATCCTGCTGATCGACATCCTCACCTTCATCCTCGCCATCGGCATGCTAATGATGGTCCATGTCCCCCAGCCCGCCCGCACCGTGGAAGGCGAACAGGCAAAGGGCAATATCCTTCAGGAAGCCGCCTTCGGCTTCAAATACATCTTCAAGCGTCCCAGCCTGCTGGGTTTCGTGGTCATGCTTTTCTTCGCCAACCTGTTCATGGGTTTCCCCAACAGCGTCCATGTTCCCCTCATCCTGTCCCGCACCGGCAACAGCAGCCTCACCCTGGGCGCGATTGAGACCGCCGGTGCCATCGCCTGGACGCTGGGCTCGCTGCTCATGAGCACCTGGGGAGGGCCAAAACGCCGCATCAACGGTGTACTGATCGGCTGGATCATCTACTGCCTGACGGCCAATGTCGCCTTCGGTCTCGGGCGCGGACTGGGCATCTGGATCCCCTCCATCCTGTTTGCTGGCCTCGGCTCCAGCGTGGGCATCGCCACCAGCCAGGCCATTCTACAGGCCAAGGTGGCGCCCGACCTGCAGGGGCGTGTCTTCTCCGCCCGCCGCCTGCTCACCTGGTTCCCGGACACCTTCACCCCCGTCCTGGGCGGCTTGCTCGCCGATAAGATCATGGAACCCGCCATGCAGAACGACACCTGGCTGGCCAAGCTGTTCGGCTGGATGGCCGGCACCACTCCCGGCTCGGGCATGGCTGTCATGATGGTCGTCTTCGGCTTCCTCACCATCCTGTCCCTGCTCTCGGGATTTGTCTTCCCGCAGATCCGCAACATGGAAACGATCCTGCCTGACCACGACCAGTTGGAAAAGGTGGCAGAAACCGCATGAAGATCGCTCTCGGGAAACTCCCCTACGTTTACCCCATCCCCATCACGCTTGTGGGTGCAAACGTACACGGCAAGCCCAACTTCGTTGAGATCGGTGACCTGGGCTTGATGGGCATCAACCCGGCGCTGGTGGTCATTTCATCGCACCGCGACCACTACACCAACCTAGGCATTCTCGAAAATGGCACCTTCAGCATCAATTTCCCCACCACGGCCATGATCTCCAGAACCGACTACTGTGGTGTGGTTTCAGGGCGCTCGTTCGACAAAGCCACCTTGTTTGAGGTGTTCTACGGCGAGACAGGCACTGCTCCGCTGATCGCCGAATGCCCGGTGGGACTGGAGTGCCGCATGGTACAGGAGTTCACTATACAACACCGCCAGATGTTCATCGGCGAGGTGGTACAGTGCTACGCCAGCGAAGAATTCGTCAACGAGAAAGATGGACGCATTGTGCTGGCCGAACTGACCCGCCTCGATCCGATCCTGTACGCTCTCGACAACCTCTACTATTCGATCGGCAAGCCCATTGGCGTTGGTTATCATGAAGCAAAGAAAGCGAAAGGTGAAGGAGTATGAACCGAAAGATACATATTACACGTCGCGACTTTTTGCGCCTTTCCACCCTGGCGGGCGGGGCGTTGGTCCTCTCCCCGCTCTTGAAAGCATGTGCCCCGCCAGCCTCAACTCCTGCCGCTACTCTGGTCCCCACGGAGGATCTTCTCGCCGATCTTAGCGGACTGGATATTGACGCCTTCTTTGAGCAGGCCTACCGCCGTTGGCTCATCCGTGACCCGGAAACGCTGACCACCCTCGGCCTGTCCGATCTCTACGGTATAGGTGATGCCAACCTGACCGACATCTCCGACGATTTCATCCACCAGACCCAGGCGCTCGAAGTTGGGACGCTGGACTTGCTGCGTGAATATGATCGCTCTTCGTTCACCACCGGACAATCCCTGACCGCAGAGGTTTACGATTGGATGCTGGACGACCTGGTGCGCGGTCATGAGTTCATGTACACTGATTACCCGCTCAATCCCATTGTCACCAGCATCCACGACAACCTGTACATGCTCTTCACTGTCTACCATCCACTCAATAATCATCAGGATGCCGAAGACTACATTTCTCGTCTCGGGCAGATGGATAAAAAGATCAACGACCTGATCGACGGCCTTCAGCGCCGCGCCGACCGTGGGGTCATCCTGCCCGCCTTTTTGATCCCATACGTTCTGAATGACATCCGTGAAACTGCCCAGGAGGACCCTGCCAACCATCCTTTTTTCATTGCCTTCCGGGACCGCTTGAACGGTGTATCTGCGGACGAAAAAGAGACTCTGCTGCTCCAGGTTCAGGAGCAGCTAACCACGGTGGTCGTCCCGGCCTACCAATCCTTGGTTGATACCCTCACCGAGTTGAAAACCAGGGCATCCAATACACTGGGCGTCTGGCAATTCTCTGACGGTGTTGCCTGTTATGCCCAGTCTCTGCGCCGTCACACCACCACCGAGCTGACTGCCGATGAGATCCACGCGTTGGGCATCCAGCACGTGGAACGCATACAAGCAGAAATGCGCACCCTGTTTGCCAGCCTGGGATACCCCACCGGTGAAACCATCCCAAAATTATATGAACGCCTGGCTGGTGACAGTGGGCTGCTCTCCGGGCAGGCAGCCGTGGATGCCTTCGGACAGGCCATCGCTGAAGCTGAAACCTTCCTGCCCCTGGCTTTCGACATCTTCCCGCGTGCCAGTGTACAGGTGGTGGGCGGTCCAGACGGGAACTACTACATGCCCGCTGCCTACGATGGCTCGCGCCCCGGTCTATTCTTTGCCACCACTGACCGCCCATCCCTAGGATTCGGGATTAAAACCCTGGCTTACCATGAAACCATTCCCGGGCACCACTTTCAAACCTCCATTGCCCAGGAACAGGTTGGCTTGCCTGCCTTGCGCCAGGGAACCCAGTTCACAGCCTATATTGAAGGCTGGGCACTCTATGCCGAACGATTGATGGCTGAACTGGGTGCTTACAAGGATGACCCGCAGGGTGACCTGGGCCGCCTGCAGATGGAAGCCTATCGTGCCGCCCGGCTGGTGGTTGATACCGGTATCCACGCCAAACGTTGGGACTTTGACCAGGCTGTGACCTACTTATCCGGGGCGTCTGGAGTTCCGCTTGGTAATGCACAGGGAGAGATTTCCCGCTACTCCGTCTGGCCTGGGCAGGCCACATCGTATTATATTGGCTTCCTGAAGATCCTTTCCCTGCGTCAGAAAGCAATGGATGCCTTGGGCGAGGACTTTGACTTAAAGGCATTCCATCGCCTGATCCTGGAAAATGGTGCGCTGCCGCTATCCATCCTGGAAAGTCTGGTAGACTCTGTTTACTAACAAACTTGGCAAAGCAATAAGGAGCCTGATCATGAAAACGAGATCCTTCTCCGATCCATTGGTGGGCGTCAGCGGTATCCAGCCGGTGGGCTGGGCTGCGGAAGGACTGGGCGTCTGGGTGCGCCCTGCCGATCAGGCGCTTCTTCTGCAGCGCGGCATCCCCAATATCACCGCCGAACAGGTACGCACAGGCTACCTGCGCATGTTCGGCTTGCCCCGGCTGGAATCCCCCTGCGGGCGCAAGAGAACAGCCTCGCTGCAGTGGGAACTGTATCAACAGGAAGCCCAGGGACCCGACAAGCGAACCATGGTCGTCGATGCCGCCCTGGCACAGGTCGGGAAATGGACCTACCTCGTCCTCCTGGTCAGTGATCCCTCCACCCGCCCGGAACTCCACCCGGGACTTTTCCAGCCCGCCGTGGAGGCTGTTGTCCCTGCCTTCATCGGGGCGCAGGCTGCCAGGGTGGCGAAGGAACGGGCAAAAGACTATGCCGCCGCCGTCCAGCACATGCGTGACATCATGAAGTCCAACCTGACCGTGGAAAGCGACTGGGTCTCCGACCAGATGAAGGGCATTCCCATGCCGCCAACACAGAAAAGCGCTGACCCCGCCGCGGAGGTCTTCCCCCTCCCGGCTCCGCATACCGCGCTGATCACCAAGCCCGGCATCCGTGATTGCATCGCCGATCGGAAAAGCGTGCGCAAATTCACCGAAAAGGATTTGACCTTGGCAGAACTCTCCTACCTCCTGTGGGCCACCCAGGGGGTGCGCAAGGCACTCCCCACCGGGCGCCATTACCGCACCGTGCCCTCGGCGGGTGCCCGCCATTCCTTTGAGACCTATCTGGTCATCCAGCACGTGGAAGGGCTGAAACCCGGTGTCTATCGCTACCTGCCCTTCGATCACAAGCTCGTTTTCCTGTTCACCGCCGAGGACCTCCCCGAAAAAATGACCCTCCTGGCTTCGGGGCAGCCCTTCGTCGGCAATTGCGCCGCCTGCTTCATCTGGAGTTCCATCCCCTACCGTATGGAGTGGCGCTACGGCTTCCATTCCGAACGGGTCATCCTGATGGATGTCGGGCATGTCTGCCAGAACCTGTATCTGGCAGCCGGATCAATCGAATGCGGCACCTGCGGCGTTGCCGCGTATGACCAGCCAGCCCTGGACAAGTTCCTCGGCCTGGATGGCAGGGATGAATTCGTCATCTACCTTGCTCCGGTGGGCAAGCTCGGACAGGAGCATGAGGACTGATCCTCTCAGCCAAGGGAGAAAGATCTGTGTCCATTCCCACGCTTACCACCCCCACCATCGTCTTGCGCCCCTGGTCCTCTGCAGATGTCCCCGCCTTGTTCGAGATCCTGCAGGAGCCGGGTATCTTTGAATACTTCCCGCTCTCACCGCCGCCCTCGCTCGAAAGGACCGGACGTTACATTGCCCACCAACTGGCCCACTGGCAGCAGCGCGGCTGCGGTCACTGGGCAGTGGTCACCCCCGCCGACGGGCGGGTGGTCGGCTGGACAGGGCTGGAGTACCTGCCTGAACTGGACCAGACCGAGGTGGCTTATCTGCTCACCAGCCGGGTGCGCGGCCGTGGGTATGCCAGCCAGGCTGCGCAGGCTGCCCTCCACTTTGGCTTTGAGACCTGCCGCCTGCCGTGCATCATCGGGCTGGTGCACCCCGAAAACGCCCCCTCCATCCGTGTGCTGGAAAAGTGCGGCATGCTCTTCACCGACCAGCTCACCCTGTGGGGTCTGGAGTTGCTGCGCTATTCGTCAGTACTGCCGGGAGGTTGATTTTCACGGCGATTTCAACTATAGTTAGGCATCAGCCCGGCCAACCACGCCACATCCGTGGCAGATAGAGGTGAGATATGAAAAAATCGTTCCGCCCTTCCAAGGAAAGCCGCCCGTCCACACCTCGACCATCAGCGCCCCGACCATCTGCGCCTCGTCCGTCCACGTCCCGCCCTTCAGGGATGAACGCGCCCCGCTTCAGCAGGAAGGAATCATTCCAATCCTCCGGCGTCAGCAGCAGTAGTAAGGAATCTGGTTTCCAATCAAAGGAGATCGGTGGCGGTGGCAAGGAATTCTTTGGTGGTAATCCCAACACGAGAATGCCACGCCGCAACCGGCTGTTCGCCCTCGCCGGCCCGATCATCATCCTCATCTGCTGTCTGGTGGGTGCCTGCGCGGCAGTGATCTATATGCTTTCCCAGGGAATCCTGCAACTGCCTGGCGCATGATCCCTGGGATCAAGTGTCCCGCCGCACGCTATGCGGTGACACGATTATCCTAAATTCCTAACTACCTCGGGGGACAACCAGTTTCATTGGTACAACCAGCACTGCACCTGGTGGTTGGCTTCCGGTGTATATTCCGGCGGATCCTGCTGGTCGCACAAGCCCTGGATGATGCGCGCACAGCGCGGGTGGAAGCGACAGCCCTGCGGCGGCTTCACCAGGCTCGGCGGCTCTCCCGGCGGCACTTCCTTGAACGAATCCGCATTGCGCGCATCCGGGTCCGAGGTGGCAGCCATCAGCGCATTCGTGTACGGGTGCAATGGGTTCTTCAGAATGCTCCCGATCGGCCCCTTCTCCACCAGTTTGCCCGCATACATCACGAAGATGCGCTCCGAGAAGTACTTCACCGTCGAGAGGTCATGCGTGATGTAGATGAATGACAGGTTGTGCGTCTCTTGCAACCCTCTCAGCAGCTTCAGGATCTCCACACGCACACTGGCATCCAGCATCGACACCGGCTCGTCCGCCACGATCAGCTTCGGCTCCCGGATCATCGCCCGTGCGATCACCGCCCGCTGCTGCTGCCCCCCGCTGAGCATGTGCGGGAATTTCTGCAGGAAGTCCTCCACCGGGAACATCTTCACTTCCCCCATCACCTTGTGGATGCGCATGCGGCGCTCATCCTTGTCATGCAGCCCACCGATCACCAGCGGTTCATCCAGGATGCGCTGCAGGCTCATGAACGGCGGCAGGGCTCCATACGGGTCCTGCTGGATGTAGCCCACCTGCGCCCGGTACCAGTTCAGCCCCTTGCGCCCCATGTCGCTGACTGCCTGTCCATCGAACACAACCTTCCCCTCCCGAGGCCGGTACAGCCCCAGGATGGTCTTCATCAAACTCGATTTCCCGCAGCCGCTCTCCCCCACCACAGCGATCGCCTCGCCCCCGTGCAGGTCAAAGCTCACATCATCCACCGCACGCACGAAGCCCGCCGACCCAAACCCAAACTTGCGCAGTTCGAACCACACCCGCAGGTTCTGGATCGACAGCAGTACTTTCCGCTCGTCCGTGCCACTCTCGCTTTTCATCGCCAGTTTCGTTGTCTCTGCCATCTCTCGCTCCTACGCGTACAACCAGCATTTCACTTTCCGCCCGTTCTTGTCCACGGTCGGCGGATCCTGATCACATTTCTCGAACCGCTTGGGACAGCGCGGTGCAAAGCGACACCCCGCTTCCAGGTTGATCAGGCTGGGCGGCTGCCCGGTGATGAAGTCCGGGTCCTGGTCCGAGCGCAGCCGCGGCACGCTGGCCATCAGCATGTGCGCATACGGGTGCAGCGGGGCGGGGAAGAATTCCTTGGCATGCCCCGTCTCCACGATCTGCCCGGCATACATGATGGCCACCTCATCCGCAAGTTCGCTCGAAGTGGCAATATCATGCGTGATCAGGATGAAGCTGGTGCCCAGTTCATGCTTGATGCGCTTCAACACATTGAAGATGTTCGCCTGGGTCAACAGGTCCAGGGCACTGGTCGGTTCGTCCAGCACGATCAGGCTGGGCGAGGTCACCAGGGCCATGGCGATGGCCACACGCTGGCGCATGCCGCCGCTCAACTCGAACGGGTAGCGCGCCAGGAAGTCCACCGGCACGCCCACGTGGGCGAACATCTGCTTCGCCAGGTTGTAGGCTTCCTCTTTCTTGACTCCCAGATGGATCATCGC
>JBGSVI010000098.1:0-5036 GCA_041753035.1 Anaerolineales bacterium
CCTGGCGCAGAGCTACAGGCCGTTCGGGGAGGCGCTCAGCAGCAGCGGGGCGGGAGCCAGTGTGTATGGTTACACCGGCGAGATGGCTGTCAACTCGCGGGCGTGAATGGTTCTTCCCCAATTTATGTGAATCGAGTGGGACATAGCAGGGTTTAACCTGCTATGAACGCCATAAATTTTAGCAGCCATTTGCTGAACACGGATCAACTGATCATCAAAGAAATAATGATTGGCGCGGATACCATTGGTCTTGTTGTAGAAAGCACAGCGCATAAAGCGAGATGTCCAGAGTGTCAGGAGGAAAGCACCGAGGTTCACAGCACCTACGTGCGTTATCCTACCGATCTTGCCTGGGCAGAGTATAGAGTAATCTTGCATCTGGTAGTGAAACGGTTCTTTTGCCGTAATCGTGCTTGTCAAAAACAAACATTTGCAGAACAGTTTCCTGGTCTTGTCGACCGATATGCACGTCGAACGGAGCGTGTTGTCAGAAGGCAGCAACAGATTTGCTTGAACGCTTGTGCCCGGACAACGGAAAAGATGTTGGGATTGGATCAAATCGAGATCAGTGATACCACGATCAATCGTCTAATTCGGAGTTTGCCGGATCCAGAATCTCCTCCCACCCGTGTACTGGGTGTGGATGATTGGGCCAAGCGAAAAAGGCATTCTTATGGAACGATTTTAGTTGACCATGAGCGTCAGATTGTCGTGGACTTACTTCCGGATCGAGAAGCAGAGAGCGTCAAGAGGTGGCTAGAAGATCATCCAGGTGTGGTGATCGTCACTCGTGACCGGGGACAAACCTATATTGAAGGTGTTTCTCTGGGCGCCCCAGAAGCCATCCAGGTAGCAGATCGTTTTCATTTGCTGCAAAATCTGCATGATACTCTCAGACGAATGTTTGAAAATCATCCTCGAGAGCTAAAACAAGCAGAAAAACAAATCGCAAAGGCTCTTACTGAAGCTGAAGGTAGCAAAGAAGTCGCCCATAAAAACATCGACGAAAAGACTGCCAGACAAAACTCGCACGCATCGGATAACCGACCAGTATCGCATCGAGAATTGCGTTTTTCCAGGGTTAAAGAGTTGCAAAATCGGGGCTTGTCCTGCCGCGAAGTTGCCAGACGGGTCCTTTTGGATCGTAGAACTGTTAGTAAATACTTCAAACTGGACAGCTTGCCCGATATTGTTCGAGGCGGTCAATCAACCTCAAAGACTGATCCATATATGCCATATCTGGCAACCCGCTGGAATGAAGATTGTCGAGACCGCAAACAACTCTTTGATGAACTCCTGCAAAAGGGGTTTTCCGGAAGTTATTCCTCTGTTTGGCGCTCCACGAGAGATTTTCCGGTAGGTCAGAAGGTCCAGGTAGTTCCGAAAACTGTTTGGAGCTTGTCCCCAAATCAGGCTGCGTGGTTGCTTGCATGTAAACCAGAAACACTTGATGATAAAAAGACGCTTGTCAAAGAGAAACTCTGTGGATACTTAGGCATCGCTGCGGATGCCTGTTCGCTGGCCCAGGAATTCAGCCAGATGATCCGAGACAGAAAGGTCGATCAACTGGATGCATGGTTGGTCAGATCAGAGAAATGTGCCATCGATGAATTCAAGCGTTTTGCCAAAAGCTTGCGGAGTGATTATGATGCTGTCAAAGCTGCTCTTGTATTTCCGTGGAGCAATAGCCCGACCGAGGGACACGTCAACCGTCTCAAATGCCTGAAGCGTCAGATGTATGGTCGAGCAAAAGATGATCTTCTACGAAAGCGAGCTTTGTGGCAAGGACGTTGGTCTTTCACATAAATTGGGGAAGAACCCGTGAATGTACCAGCAGTTTTCGGCAAAAGTACGCCACACAATTTCGGCTGGACGCGCCACCTGTATAGAGATGGCGATCTCCTAATGGGGCCAGGACCGCAGGTCAAAGCACTTTTCAGAAGCGAAGACCTGCGGTAAAATCGTCTCACCCCAAAAGGAGACGGGAACAGCGCCTTTGAAAAAAGGATGCCGTTCTCGTTTTCATTCGGGGGAGTACGCCTGGCCCGGAGGTTATCAAGGTGCGAAAATGCAAGCTCATTCGGCGGTGGACAACACCTCCTGTTCGAAACGAGTGCGAGACTGAGAGCGGTAACTGGCGCCCCGGATGATGAGCACCTCGGCGCGGTCCAGCAGGCGGTCCAGGCCTGCGGAGGCGAGCAGAGGATCCAGGAATAGGTCCGCCCATTCGGAGGGGGTGCGGTTAGAAGTGAGCAGGATGCTCTTGTGCTCGTAGCGCTCATTGATCACGTCATAGAGGTCTTCTGGGCCAGGCGGCTGGATCGGCTTGAGGCCGAAGTCGTCCAGGATGAGCAAGTCCGGGCGCAAGTAGATGCTCAAGCGTCGTTCCCAGGAGCCATCTGCCCTCCCGCCATTGAGATGAGCGAGCATCTTCTGGACGCTAATCGAGAGCACATCCAGGCTCTGGCGGGCAGCTTCTTGCCCCAGAGCCTGAGCGAGATGGGTCTTGCCGACCCCGGTGGGGCCACAAATGAGCAGATTGCGTTTCTGGCGGATGAAATCACAGCTGGCCAACTGCATCACCTGTTGGCGGTTGAGGTTGGGATTGAAGTCGAAGTCGAAACCTTCCAGGGTTTTGCTGGTATTGAGCGCTGAGCGGCGCAAGCGCAAGAGCAGTTGTTTCTGCGCTCGACGTTCGATCTCATCTTCCAACAGGCGGGAGATGAATTCGATGTAGGTCCACTTGTCGTCAATGGCCTGGCGATTGCGAGCATCCAGGGTTTCCATCACGCCTGACAGGCGTAGTTGGCGCAACTGGATTGAGAGTTGATGTCTCAGCTCCATGGCTCCACCTCCGCCAAAGCCCCCATCAATTCGTCACGACTACGCACAAAAGTCGTCGCAGCCGGTAACATCACAGGCAGGCGTTCAGGCGCTTGGTCCAAGCCCTGCATCAAGATCCGTTTGACGGTTTTGTAAGCGGGATCATCGTGGGCCAATGCCCTGCGACAGGCGGCCTCTAACCGTTCTGGTCCCCATTTCTTCCCCAAGCGCAGTAAACGACCAACGCTTGGCAGGCGGTCCACGATGGGATCCTCCAAAAGGGTGCGCACTATCTCTAAAGTAGACAACCCGATGGTATAGGCTTCTTCCAGGCAGGCTTCCCGGCTCAACAGCAGCCCGGGCAGCTTCTCCGGCGGCAGATGCTGGGGATTGGTTTGGCGTTGACCAGGTTTGTGGGCTCGTTCGTGGGTGGCCTGCAACTGATAATCCTGGCTGAACAGGCGCACCTGCTGGCTGCCTGCACACAGCCACAACTTCTGACCAATCAAGCGAAAGGGCGCTGAGTAATACGAACCTTCGAAGTTCACATAGCAATCCCGGTACACTTTGACTTGCTTCCAGACAATCAGGTCATAGGGCGTCTTTGGCAGGGACTTCAAATGCGCCTTTTCGACTTGCTCGAAGCGTTCCAGGGGCTTTTCCTTGACCGTGCCGTGAATGCGCAACCCGGCAGTCGTATGACACCACACCAGCACATCTCGATTCGCCTGCTGGAGCGTGGTTGCCTGACGGCCCCCAAGGAAATTGCGCTTCACGTAGTGCACACCGCCTTGCTCCACCTTGCCTTTGTGCTCCGGGGTCCTGGGACGGCACGGCGCAATCCGAAATCCATAATGTTGGGCGCATTCCCGGTATGAATACTGGACCTGGGGGTCCTCCCAACAGGCGCGGATGATCGCCGCTTTGAGGTTGTCGGGGACGATCCTTCCCGGTACACCCCTAAAGAACTCAAATGCATTGCGATGCAGCCGCAGCCAGGTCGTCACCTTCTGATCCCAGACGAACTCCACATATTGGTGGCGGCTCCAGGACAAGGTCATCACAAACGCCCAGGCTTTGCGCAGCTTGCCGCTTTCCGGATCGATCATGCGTCCCGCATAACCAAAATCCACCTGGGCTTCTTCTCCTGGATCACGTTCTACGCGTACGTATGCATCCGGTGTTTGCTCCTTGAGCCGGCACACAAACCGATATACCGCCGAATACGAACCCGTGTAGCCGCGTTCCTTCAACCGTTCGTGGATGGCGGCGCTTTCAACTTTCGCCTTCACCATCTTTTCCACCACTTCTCGATATGGTTCCACCGTGGAGATATTCTGCGGCGGCGCAGTCGTTGTCAGGCTCCTGGCTGCCATTTCCTGGAGCTCTTCCAAGCCTGGCAAGTCCCCTTCCAGCAAGCCTTGCTCTTGCGCCCATTCTCGGTAGCGCTTGACCGTTCGCCGGTCGATTTGCATGTCCCGGCTGATTTGCCGGTCACTCGCTTCACAGCGTAATTGATTGATGATCTCGCGAATGTCCATGAGGTTTTTTCTCCTGTTTGGCATCTTTTCCCTCCGGGGAAATTGATTATTCCCAGGAAGGATACTGGACTTTCAGGAGATCTGCCATCTCGCCGGGCGCATTCGGGCGCGAATCACTGGCGCATTTTGGGTGAAAATTGCTGGTACACTTTGGGTGAAAGTCACTGGCACATTATAGGGCGAAAGATGACAATGGCTGATGTCAGCGGGTTGTTGTATCTGAGGGCGAGGTATTACTCTACGGCGCAGGGGAGGTTCCTGAGCCGGGATGCCTGGGAGGGGGATAGTTATACGCCGATGTCTTACAATGGGTGGCTTTATACTTTTGCGAACCCAATTAGTTTAACGGATCCATCAGGCTTAGCTCCCACTAATGTTCCATGTTATCAGATCTGGTTACCAAACATGAGAAGATTATGTGAGGAAGCAAACTTGGATCCGGATAAATATCCTAGTGCACTGGACGCTCGGGAAGAGTTCTTTTGGAATATCGTATTACTTAGCAAATCATGGGGAAGCCCAGGCACGATTGGTGTAAATGAGGGGTACTACTGGGCTGGTGTCATGCTTGAACATTTTCTAAGAAAGGATGAAAATGTGACAGTGAATCTGCGTTATGGTACAGCATTCCAGCATGATAGAGGTATTAGGAGGGCTATCATCGAAAAACTA
>JBGSVI010000099.1:0-6369 GCA_041753035.1 Anaerolineales bacterium
CTCGTTGATAGTTGTTATCCATATCTACAGCATACCACTTATCAATCGTTCTTGCAAGACTCTCAGCTAAAGCTGCTCAAAAAACCGCCTTGTCCACTGCCGTTGAAACGGCATGGCTTGCGGCGGGTTTCAATCGGTCAAGGCACGAGCAGGGTGATTATAGCCCAAGAAAAAGGCCGGGGGCATGCGCCTCCGGCCAGTGGAGTAATGAGAAGTTGAGTCCTATTCGTAACGCAGCGCCTCCACCACTTGCAGACGGCTCGCCTGCCGGGCGGGGATGACCGCCGCAAGAACACCGAAAAGCAGTCCGATGGCGATCCCGGCCAGCACGCCGCCAAACGGGAAGGAATATTCCATTGGGAACATGCTGCTCAACCCCTGGACAATGACATAGCCCAGGTACATGCCGGATAGGATGCCGAAGGCGGTGCCCACGGCTGCCAGCAGCAACGCCTCCGCCACCACCATGCGGCGCACCTGCTTGCGCGTGCCACCCACAGCACGGATCATGCCGATCTCGCGCGTCCGTTCCAGGACGCTGATGGTCAGGGTATTGAGCATGGCAATGAAGGACGGGAAGGCCAGGAAAGCAAGCATGAAATACATCCCGGCAAAGACCGCCTTGAGAAGTTGCAGCATCTGATCGATGTACCCTTTCCCGGCAATCACCTGAAACTGCGGGTAATCCGCGGCGACCGCCTTGACCTGGGCATCCACCTGCCCCAGGGTGACTCCCGGAAGCAAGTTCATTTGGATGAAGACATCGTCCGTGCGGTTGAAATCTTGCTCCAGGTTGGCCTGCGAGATGTAGGCAGTGACCACCTTGGCATTCAACAGGTCGGAGCCAATGGCTACAATGGTGTAGGAGCGCATGCCATCGGGAGTGAGCAGTTCGAGCGTTTCGCCCACCTGGATCCCAAAGGTCATCAGGAAAGAGCCGTTGACGATCATACTGCGCCCGGAAGCCAACGCAGCGTACGCTGATTCATCTCCTTCCGAGAAATCCAGGCCACTGACGCGGGGAAAAGTATCGGTATTGATGCCCAGCAGCGAGACTGGCTGCCCGTTGATACTGGTGGCAGCAAAGCGCAGGGTGCTGATGTCGCCCACCCCGGGGATGGCCTGCAGGCGGGTGCTGAGTCCCGCGTTGGCGCCCATATCGCTGCTCCAGACACTGATCGAGGGCGGTACGAAAAGGTAATCGCTGCCGAGCGACTTGTGCAGCAGCACATCCATCATGCCGTTCAAACTGGTACTCATGCCCCCCAGGGCCACCACGATCGCCAGTCCGATCATGGTGGCGCTGGCAGTGATGGTGACACGCGCCGGCTGGCGGGTGAGGTTGCCCTGCGCCAGGTCACCGGTGCCCTGGCGGGCATACAGCCAGGCGGTCAGGCGCCCAAAGACAAAGGCGATCGGGCGCAGCACGGCAGGGGCGATCAGGATCAGCCCGACCAGGAAGAGCACACCGCCAAGGGCGATGGCGCCCATGTTCCCGGTCGCCAGGGCGAGCAGGGCCAGGCCGAGAAACACCAGTCCCACAATGAAACTCGCGCCGGTGCGGCGGCGGTATTCCACCTCCGCCACGGAAGGGCGCAGGGCATCCATGGGCGTGACCCGGCTTGCGTTGCGGGCTGGCAGCAGCCCGGCGAGGACGGTGACGCCCACGCCCAGCAGCACCGAGGTCAACACCAGGACCGGGGAAACGACCGGCCTGCCCATGTCGATATTGAGAAAGGCGTTCATCGGTTTCTCAGCGATGAGCACGATGCCGGCGCCCATCAGGTAGCCAAGGGCGATGCCGATGAAAGAACCGATCAGCCCTTGCAGAACTCCCTCGACCAGGATCATGCCGGTGATGGTGCTGCGCCTGGCGCCCAGGGCGCGCAGCATGCCGATGTCGCGGCGCCTTTCGGCGACCACGGTGCGGAATGTGTTGAAAATAATGAATCCACCCATGAACAGGGCCAGCACGCCGAACATGTTCATGGCAGCCTGTCCCATCTTGAGACTGGCGAACATCTCCGAGCCGCTATCCAGCGCGCCCACCTGGAATTCCTCCCCCAGGGCAGCTTCGATGGCCACGGTCGCTTCGCTACGGGCGGTCTCATCCAGGGAGTCCAGGGCGATACGGATGGTATTCACCTGCCCGGCCTGTCCGCTGAGCACCTGCGCCTCGGCCAGGGTGACCAACACTTCCTCGTTGCCAGGGGTCAGCCGCGGCGGCAGGATGCCAACCACGGTCAGGGTCGCCACCCCATCCACGGAGGGGATGCGGATGGTCCCGCCCAGCCCCACGCCGTAGGCATCCGCCAGGGATTGCGAGATGACCGCAGCCTTTTCATCCTGCGGCTGCAGGAAACGGCCGCCCTCCTGGACCAGGTAGGCTTCCAGCGCCTGGGTCGCGGCGGGGTCAACACCCACCAGGCTGAGAGCGCTGATGCGGTCGGAACGGGCGGGATCGCCGTCCACGAAATCGGCTGGCAGGTTGACCGTGCGTTCCAGGGACAAAGAGACAGCACGCACGCCGGGGATACCGCTGAGCGGTGCAGCGGCCTCTGCGGCGAAACCGCCGCCTGATAGATGGGTGACAGTCACGTCCACCAAGCCGCCGGCAGCCATCATGTTGGCCTGGAAGGCAGCCAGCATGGTGGGCAGGATGATATTCATCCCGAAGATGATCATGACGCCAAAAATGACGGCGAGGGTGGTCAGAAAAGTACGTAGTTTACGCCCGGTCAGGTAGCGCCAGGCGAGGGTCAGTTGGAGGTTCATGGTTGCTCCTGCGGAGGTCGCCGGGGAAGGAAGCCGTGACGGCAGGGAAAAGCCCTGCGCCCGGCTGCCCCTGCCCACGACGCTAGTCTCCGATCTCCTTGATCATGGAAGCGATCTTTTCGGCTGCGCCCTTGCGTTCCAGGTTGGTCTCATCGACCACGCGGCCGTCCTTGAGAAAGACGATGCGGTCGGCATAGGCGGCGATGCGCGGATCATGGGTGACCATGACCACGGTGCGCCCATACTCACGTGTCACCTGGCGCAGCAGGCTGGCGATCTCGTCACCAGAGCGGGTATCCAGATTGCCGGTGGGTTCATCAGCCAGGATCAGCGCCGGTTCGGCCACCAGGGCGCGCGCCAGGGCAACACGCTGCTGCTGCCCACCGGAGAGTTGGTCGGGGCGGCTGGTCAAACGGTCACCCAGGCCAAAGCGGGTCAGCCATTTGGCGGCCCGTGCCTTCGCTTCGGCGGGTTTCACGCCGTCGAGCGTCACCGGCAGGGAGGCGTTCTCCACCGCGGTAAGCACCGGGATGAGATTGAAGAACTGGAAGACAAAGCCGATCTTGCGCCGGCGCAGGCGGGTCAGGTCATCATCGTTCATTTCAGCAATGGGGACCTCCTCAATGCGCACGTTCCCCTCGCTGGGGCGGTCCAGTCCTCCGATCAGGTGCAGCAGGGTGGATTTTCCGCAGCCGCTGGGGCCCATGATGGCAACGAACTCGCCGGGGTTGACGTTCAGGGTGACATGATCCAGGGCGGTCACGGCGGTCTCGCCGCTGCCGTAGATCTTGGTCAGGTTTTCGGTATGGATGAGAGACATGGCAGTTTCCTTTTCATTATTTGTTGGTCAGGTGGGTTAGCCTTGCACTCACCTGCCAGAGTTTCTTCCAGGTTTCCTGGTTATATGCCTTGCGGTTCGCTTTTACGGACACCTGGGGAGCATCCCAGTATCCGCCGGTCGTTGCATTGAGAGCGGGGTCGAGCGCCAGCCAGGTATAGGTCTCGGCCATTTTTTCCGGCGTCAGTGCGAACTTGCGCTTGGCGTGGTACATCTTGCGCTGCCACTCCGGGAGATGCATCAGGCGTTCATCCGGGATGGCCACATTGCCCACGCGCACACAGTTGACCGTCACGCCGCTGCCCTGCAGGCGTCCGGCGAGGTCAAAAGTGAACATCACCTGGGCTTGCTTGGAATGGTAATAGGCGTGCTGCATGCTGAACCTGCGCCTGCCATCCAGGTTGTCGAACTCGATATCCAGGAAGGGATAGGTCATCAATCCCTTGGAGGCAACGGTGATGATCCGCCCCTCCCCACCAGCCTTGAGCAGATCGAGCAGCAGGTGGGTCAGCAGGAACGGACCAAGGTGATTGGTGGCAAATACTGTTTCCACGCCGTCTGCGGTGATCACGGGCTGTTTTTGGCGGTGGTCGAAGTTGGCTGCGTTATGGATAAGCACATCCAGACGCGGGAAGCACGCCTTGAACTCCTGTGCGAATAGGCGGATGGAAGCCTGCGAGGCCATGTCCACCAGCATCATCTCAACGTGCGCGCTGCCACTTGCGGCACGGATCTCGTCCCGCGCCTGTTTCCCGCGTTCCGCACTGCGACAGGCGAGGATGACGGTTGTGCCTGTCCTGGCGAGTTGGATTGCCGCAGCTTTACCAATCCCGGAATTTGCCCCGGTGATCAGGATGACTTTATTGTTTGTCTGGTTGTCCATATGTGATTTCCTTTGCTTTGCTGATCTTTTTTTACTCATCATTGCTTACGGCCCATCCAGCTCCGGCGGCGGGTAGGTGGAGCCTTTATCGCCTTTGGCGGGGCGCCCGCGGCGGCGCAGTTGCGGTTCAGGCAGGGGTTGGTGACGGACATCTTCCAGGCGTGTCTCAGCGATATCCAGCCAGCGCAGGTCGGCTTCCAGGTGCATGAGCGCCTTGTCGAGCAGCAGGATCTGCGCCAGGCGGTTGCGCGGGTCATAAGAATCGCGCAGGGCTGTGGCGGCGTGCAGTTCCTGGTAGAGGTGCGCACGCTGGGTCTGGATGACCCGCCGCGGGTCAGCCTTGCCGCTGGAGAGAGCCACCATCAATTTGACGAAGAACTCGTCACGCTGGTGGTCGGGGGTCACGCCGCCGGCAAACCAGCCTTCCAGTTCCAGCAACCCGGCTGAAGAGAGCGTGTAGATGCGCCGCGCCGGCTGCTCCCCTTCGCCCAGGTCGGAACTGCGTTCCACCAGCCCGGCTTCTTCGAGCCGCTCCAGGGTGGTGTAGACCTGTGCCGGCTTCACTTCCCAGTTGCGGTCGCCGCCGACCACCGCTTCGAAAAGACGGTGCAGTTCGTACCCGTAACGGGGTTTTTGGGCGAGAAGACCGAGAATGGCAAAGCGCACAGACATAATTAGTCTACAAGTTAGTATTTACGAACGGGCAAAATAATAAACGAGTTACTATTAATTGTCAAGGGGTTGACAGGGGGCAAGGTATTTCCAGAATATTTTTTTTCAAGGAGTTCATTCCCCTGCCCCCGCGAGGCGGACAGGCAAAAGGGATCCTGGGGGATGGAAATGTACCGCGGAAGGGAGCGGGTATAATGGGGCGCATGGGCACCCTGTACCTGGTGGCGACGCCGATCGGTAACCTCGAAGACATGAGTCCGCGGGCGGTGCGCCTGCTGGGGTCAGCGCGGCTGATCGCGGCCGAAGACACGCGCGTCACGCGGAAACTACTGACCCACTTTGCCATCCACACCCCGCTGACGAGTTACTACGAGCATAATAAATTGAGCAAAGTGGAGGCGATCCTCGCTGCACTGGCACGGGGGGACGTAGCGCTGGTCTCGGATGCCGGCACGCCGGCGATCAATGATCCCGGCTATGAACTGGTGAAGGCGGCACTGCAGGCGGGGTACGCCGTAAGCCCGGTGCCGGGGCCTTCCGCACCGTTGGCAGCGCTGGTGGCCTCGGGGCTGCCAACCGATTCATTCCTCTACCTGGGCTATCTGCCGCGCAAATCGGTCGAGCGGCGAAAACTGGCTGAACGGGCAGGCGGACTGGCGCACACCCTGATCTTCCTGGAAGCCCCGCACCGCCTGCTGGCGGCGCTGCAGGACCTGCTGGCTGTGCTGGGCGACCGGCAGATCGCGGTGGGGCGCGAACTGACCAAGATGCACGAGGAGATCTGGCGGGGAACGCTTACGGCGGCGGTCGAGCACTTCACCAATAACGAGCCGCGCGGGGAGTTCACGCTGGTGCTGGCAGGGAAGACCGAGACCGTCAAAGCAAAGTGGACGGAGGACAAGGTCCGCATCGCCGTCCGGTTGGGCTTAAGACTGGGCGAAGCCCCGGCGGTACTGGCCAAGCGGGTGGCGCAGGAGAGCGGCTGGGACAGGAAATCAATCTATCAACGCATCATGGAAGCCAAGAAGAAATGAAACTGGAAGAACCAAAAAACCTGGAAGAACTTGACCCGCAGGACATGCTGGCCGAGATCGAGAGCCTGCCTGCACAACTGGAAGGGGCCTGGAAGATGGGACTGGGGATGGAACCCATCCTGGATGAATCAGTGGCGCCGGCACGCGTGCTGATCTGCGGGATGGGC
>JBGSVI010000100.1:0-8873 GCA_041753035.1 Anaerolineales bacterium
GGTGCGTCGTTTTCGCTCATGGCTCTTCTCCAATGTAAGTTGCCAGGAGCATAATCGACAAGCAAGGTTATTCGGTTGTAAAAGTTCTGGTTTTTGAGCTTTTTTCGACTTTTCTCGCCTGTTGCACAATACTTACGCTAAGTATAGCATAATTCTTTTCGTTGGATATTCCTGGATGGGCGCGCGGATGACCGGCTTGCACGTTGAGGATGGAAAGCACTTACCCGATTCCATGGCATGTTATAAAATAGTATAAAATCAAGGATGGAGGCTGCATGTTCCAAACATTTGAACAAGCTCAGAAATATGTCCGCGACTACGGCGTGGAAATGGTCGATCTCAAGTTCTGCGACCTGTGGGGACGCTGGCATCACCTCACCATCCCAGCAGGGCAATTCGAACCAGAGATCATGGAAAAGGGCATCGGTTTTGATGGCTCGGCTGTCGGGTTGAAATCGGTCAAGGCTGGGGACATGGTGCTGGTGCCGGACCTGGGCACCGGGTTCATGGATCCATTCTGGGATACCGCCACCCTGTCATTCATTTGCGCCACCCTGGAAGCCGACACCCACGCCATCTTCCAGAATGACCCGCGCAACATTGCCATCCGTGCCGAGGAATATCTCAAGTCCACCGGAATCGCCGATGAGAGCCGCTGGGGACCGGAGTTCGAGTTCTACATCTTTGACCGAGTCTCCTATGAATATGGCATCAACCGTGCCTATTACGAGATCTTCAGCGCAGAAGCAGATTGGAACAGTTCCCAGGGCGGTCACGGGCACTACATCCCGGCACACGGCGGCTACCATGCCATCCCACCCAAAGACTCGCTCTACAAGCTCCGCACCGAGATCTCCAGCAACCTGGAGAAAATGGGCGTACCGGTCAAGTATCACCACCATGAAGTCGGCGGACCGGGGCAATGCGAGATCGAAACCCCGATGATGGGCTTGCTGCAGGCTGGCGATGCCAGCATGATCATCAAGTACGTCACCAAGATGACCGCCCACGGTCACGGGCAAACCGCCACCTTCATGCCCAAGCCACTGTTCGGCGAGGCCGGTTCGGGGATGCATTTTCACCAGCACCTGTTCCTGCAGAACCGGAACGTTTTCTACGATCCAAAGGGATATGGCTGCATCTCCGAGGAGGGACTGTATTACATCGGCGGGCTGCTGGCACACGGCGCAGCCCTGCTGGCCATCACCAATCCCAGCACCAACTCCTACCGCCGCCTGATCCCTGGTTACGAAGCCCCGGTGAACGCCTTCTTCTCGCTGGGAAACCGCAGCGCGGCAGTGCGCATCCCCAAGTATGCCAACCAGCCAGATACCGCCCGCATGGAATTCCGCCCGCCCGACGCCACCGGTAACGTCTACCTGATGCTGGCAGCCATGCTGCTGGCTGGCGTGGATGGCATCCGCAACAAGATCGATCCCACCGCCAGCGGCTTTGGCCCGATCGACCAGAATATCTTTGCCTGGAGCGATGAGCAGCGCGCCACCATCAAGGCGCTGCCCTCCTCGCTTAACGAAGCTCTGCGTGCACTGGAAACCGACCATGACTTCCTGACCGTGGGCGGTATCTTCACCGAAGAATTAATCCAGCAGTGGGTGGACTACAAGCGCAACGTTGAATACTATGCCGTGCGCGACCGCCCGCACCCGTACGAAATGTCGCTTTACTTCGACGTATGAGGACAACAGCCGCGCTGACCTGCAGCCTGATGCTGCTGCTCGCCGCTGCCTGCAGCCCGGCTTTGGAAAAGGGGGCAGGAAAGTCCCTGCCCCTGGCCTCCCTGACTGAAAACCGGGTGACAGTGGAACTCTTCCTGGAGATCGACCAGGCCGGTCAGGCATGGCTCGCGGCCCGGTTCACCCCCGAGAACGGGTACCACCTGTACAGCAAGGATATCCCCCCCTCCGGCGTGGACGGGCTGGGTCGACCAACGCGGCTGGAGATCGTGCCGGGGTCATGCATGATCGCATCCGGGGATCTGACCGAATCGGTGACCGCGGAAGAACTGCAGGGGATGCCTGGCTTGCTGGTCTACCCCACCGGCCCAGTGACCTTGCGCCTGCCGGTCCTGTTGCCCGCAGGGTCGGGTTGGTATAGTGAAGAGGTTTCGATCACCTATATGGCATGCCGCCAGAACACATGTATCCCCCCCGTGGTTGGAAAACTTGTCCAGGTGCGCGTGCCAGGTAGCGAGAAGGTTTTGGAACCATGAAGAAAGCTTGGATGATCCTGGTGGCTGTGTTCCTGCTGGCATGCGCCTGCCCGCTTACCAGGACGGTGAACACCCCGGCGCCTGAAACCTCCACCAGCCCGCCGGTCACCGGAAACCTGACCCTGAAACGCCTGCGCCCCGCAGGCGGGGACTTGGGCACGCAGTTGCACCAGGAAGCGTCCTCGGCTGCCGCGCTGGGGCAACATATGTTCGTCGAGTTCGATGCTTCGTGGTGACCGTCCTGCCGGGTGATCTCAGCCGGTCTGGCTGAGAAAAATGCAGACATGCTGACCGCCTTTGATGGCGTTTACCTGATCCAACTGGATACGGATGTATGGGGTTGGGGCGTACCTGCTGCCGGTTTCACTTTTGAATACATCCCGGTCTTTTTCCGCTTGGATGAAAATGGCGACCCGACCGGGGATTGGATCGATGGCAGCGCCTGGGACGCGGACCGCTATGCGAATATTGCCAATACGCTCGCCCCCTGGTTCCACACCCCCTGATCGGACTGAGTGTCTCCCTGTTAAGAAGTTTCGGGGCGGAGTTTCCTCCGCCCCGTTTGTTTACTTCTGTCTTTCCTCGTCATCCGATTTGTCGATCTCGCGCAGTTCACCGGTAACGATGAAGATCGTCCGCTCGCAAATGTTGGTCACCCGGTCTGCAACCCGTTCCAGGTTGTGCGCCACCCACAGCAGCCAGTTGGCACGCTCGATCACCTTGGCATCCTGGATGACGAACATCATCAGTTCGTGGTACACCTGGGTGTAGAGTTGATCCACCTCGTCATCTTCCGGCGGGATCAGTTTGGCTGCCTCGGCATCCTCGTTGACAAAGGCGGTCAGGGAGCGGTGTAGCATATCCGCCGCCTTCTGAGCCATGCGCGGGATATCCACCAGAGGTTTCAACAGGGGTTGTTCGCCCATGCGGATATTGACCGTGGCGATTCCTTTGGCATAATCGCCCATGCGTTCCAGTTCCCCGGCCACCTCGAGGATCGAGGCCAACAGGCGCAGGTCATGCGCCATCGGCTGCTGAGTGGCGATGGCGACCATCACCTGCTCTTCGATGGCATAGCGCCGTGCGTTGATCTGGCTGTCCATGGCATGCACACGCCGCGAGGATTCCACATCCCGCTTCTTCAAAGCCTCCACACTGGTCAGAATGGCCTGTTCGACCATGCTGCCCAGCAGGAGAACATCATCTTTCAACTGCTGGATCTCATTCTCGAAGGTTTTTCGCATGGATTCCTCTTTCTTGCGTATTTGCCAATTATAACCATTTTACGCCAAAAATTCCCACCCCAACAATGATGTCTCCAACCATATCGGGCAGATCAAGACCGGCGGTTCTCGTCAGAGAACCGCCGGCAGGATCGATTGCGAAATCTCAGGCTTTTTGTAAGACGACGGACGGATCTTTCTGGAAGATGCGGATCAGCGCCTTCACCAGATCCACCCCGGCAAAAAGGATGGACAGCGCCAGCGCCACACGCACCCCCTGGTTCATCAGGGTGACCAGGACATCTGCTGCTTCGGGGACGGGAAAACCGGCAGCGATGAGCGAGGCGGCAGTCACCGAGATCAGCGATGGTCCCACCAGCATCAGGGCGGTGACCACGATGCCAAGGGTTTTGACACCCACCATTCCCACACGGCTCCAGGTCTCCCAGCGGCCGCGCACCAGGAGAAAGATGTCCAGCACAATGGTCAAGATCCAGACGATGTCCAGCACTGGCAGGTAGTGAAAGAAGATCTCCGAAAGCAAAGTCGTCTGCCAGGCTTCGCCTGTCGTAGTGGAGATGAATCCCACCCACCAGCTCCCATCGTCAAAGTAACCAATGTTGATCAACTGAGGAAAGAAGTTAAAGATCACGACTGCCAGTCCGGTGAAAAGGATCTCCAGGCTGCTCTCGACCGGCTTGACGTGGTCAGGAGGCGCCACCTTGCGCAGTCTGCGCGGGTCCCAGCCGGCTTGCTTTGTATTCAGATCCGGCAGGAATCGTTCGAGCAAGGCGAAGACGAGGGTGACGCTCCCCAGGACAGTGACTGCGGCGCCAAAGAAATTGGCAATGACTGTGATGATCACTTCGCTCATGTCACGCGCGGTCAGCCTTAATTGCCCCAGCGAGAAACCAAGCCCGATCAGCGCCAGCATGGCAACGATCGGCAACACGATCTGCAGCACCCTCACAAAAGATGGATACAGGCGGGGTCCAATCAGGTAGCGTTCCGGTTGGTAGGAGCCAGCCACCTTTTCCGGGTCACCATAACTTTTCAACACCTCGAGGATCGTTTCTTCATCGTCCACCGGCTTGCCAGATTGGCGGGAGCGATCTTCCAGCAGGTCCTGCAGGGCAGAGCGGATCTCGGCTTCAATGTCAGCACGAGCCTTCTGGGGCAGGTGACGTCCAATTTCAGATAAGTAAGCATCGATCAGGTTCATTTCCAATCTCCTAACTGTACCAAGTCGATCTTTTAAGGGTGAGCAAACTTCACCAGTGCCGGGGGAAGATTACGTCCGGTCAGACGCATGATCAGGCGCAGAACAGTGACGAGGTTTGATAGGATCGTGAGTAGCAAGATCACGACCACAGCCTGCCTGGAGATGACCTCCAACAAGTTATTGAGAGAACCCACGTCCATCCCAATAGGGACATTGACCAGGGATGGCCCACCCAGCATCACACCTGCCATAGCAATGGCCATGCATCTTGCCAGAAGCGAAGTCAATCGGGACCAGGTCTCCCACTGTCCCCGGCTAAGCAGGGCGACATCCAGCAGGATCGATAGTCCCCATAGGATGTTTAGGAAGGGCAGGTAGGTAAAAAAGGCATCTGAAAGGAGTGGAATAGTAGTCCAAACCCCGTCTGACAGGGACGTGATTCCCACGATCTCTGGAACGAAGTTGAAGATGACCAGCAACGCAATAGTGAACACCATGTCAAAGACCAGGTTGGATATGCTGAACCTCTCTGCCTCCCTTGCTTCGGGCAGGTGGCGCGGGTTCCAATCTTTATCCTCGTTGTTCCATTCTTTTGTGAACTCGCTCTTGATCCCGGGGATACGCTCCAGGATGGCGAAAGTGATGGTGATGGCACCCACTGCAGAGATTACCGCTCCGAGCATCTCCAAGAACATCTTGCCAACGCCCACAAGAATCTCATCCGGCTGCGGGTTGGAGACCAACAGGCCAAAAAGCGATGTGATGAGCAATACAACCGCCAGGACGGGCAGTACAATCTTCAGAATGAGCAGGTAGATCGGGTAGAACTGATCACCGATCAAGTGGTTATCGGGCGAGTATGCTGCAGCCACTTTCTCTGGTCTGCCAAATTCCTTGATCAGAGACACGATCATCTCTTCGTCGGGTTCCCGTCCTTCTTTCCGGCTGCGGTCTTCGAGCATATCTTCCAGCGTGGAGCGGATCTCATTCTGGATATCACTCCGTTTTCTTGTGAATAAGTGTTTTCCAACTGCAGTAATGTAACGATCGATGAAATTCATTTTCTTCTTCCTTTCTATTGGGTCACAGCCACGCCGTGCCTTTACGCAAGCATTCGGTTCATGATGGACACAATACCGGTCCATTCTTCTTTCAGCCTGGGCAGAAGTTGTCTGCCTTCCTCGCTGAGCACATAGTAGCGGCGCGGGCGGTCTGCTTCGATGCGCCAGTTGGACTGGAGCAAGCCCTGGGATTCGAGCCTGCGCAGCAGGGGGTAAAGCGTCCCCTGGTCGATCTCCAATCCGGCTTCTTTCAACCCGTTGATCAGCGAGTAGCCGTACTGCTCCTGCTCCAACCGACTCAGTACTGCCAGTACAATGACGCCCCGCCGCAATTCAAGAATGAAGTTTTCATACGATTCGTTTGTCATAGGTTCACCATTGACGGCAGTATACTATATATCACACAGTATGTCAAGAGTAACAGTATCAGGTGACAAAGTTACGATTCGTTCCGATCTATCTATATTTCAGGGAATCTGATGCATGAGAGCCGGGCATCCTTGCCTCCATGCTCCCGATACCCGGCTCCCGGCGGGCATAGAACAGCCAGCGCCCGAGAACCTCACCCAGCAGCGCCAGCAGGGCAACCGGAAGAATCAATACGCTGCCAGCAGAGACGACAAACTGCAACCAGACCAGCCCGCCAAACGCCAGAAGTGCCGCAGCAGTACGCAGGCGCAAGAGATGCGGGTGCTTCGTGCGTTTGCCAACCAATGAGAGAACCACCGCTCCCGCCACGCTGATAGCCACGAACAGGCACAGCAGCGGATCAGCGCTTCCACTCCCCCCTCCGGGTAGGAGCCGCAGGCACAGCAACGCCAGCCCACCCAGCAGGAGGCTGCTGCAGGCAAAGGCCAGCCCGGTGCGCGGTGTATCCCAGGGGGGGACATTATGCAGCCGGTAGACCCAGGTCATACTGTACACCAGTCCAAGTCCCAACAAGCCGGCGAGTAGGTGCAGCACCTGAAGCAGCCCCGTAGTAGTACCTGGCAGGAAATACGCCAATCCAAGCGCCATCCAGCCGCCACCGAACAATACGGTCGCCAGGATCTCGCGGCTCAGCCAGGATTTGCGCAGGTGGATAATGGCACGCCACGCCCGCCACGGTTTGCCGAGGTGCAGCAGCGAACTAAGCATTCCCGCAACCAGAAGTCCCCCCATTGCCAGCACCGCCGCCTGGCTGGAAGGGAACAACCCTGGAATACCCAGCAGGATCGCCATCCCGGCAGCCGCCTGCAGCAACAGGGTAAAAGCCACAAGGGGAACTTCACTTTTGATCACCGGCGGCTCGGTCTCCTCCCGGTTGGCAATCAAGCCATCCTGCCTGGTCCCCATGGATGGATGCGACTGGAGCACCAGGTGCGGCTGGGTGCGCGAAAAAGCGGGCAGCGGAAAGGGATGATCTGCGCCGGGGACCTGCCACAGTGCCTGCCCACCTGGCATCGGGAGGGAAGCATCCTCAAGCACCACCAGGTTCAGCACCCTCATCGGGCAGGCTGCCACGCACGCCGGGGGCATGCCGGCATCCAGTTCCTCCACGCAAAAAGTGCACTTGCTCATCGTGCCCTTCGCAGGATCATACTGCGGAGCGCCGTAGGGGCAAGCCCAGGCACAGTAGCCGCATCCCAGGCACTTTTCCCCATCGATCTTCACCACTCCATCGGGGCGGGTGATGAAGGCATCCGACGGGCAGACCCCCGCGCAGCGGGGATGGATGCAGTGGTTGCAGGCCATGGACAGGTTGCAGGCAAAAACGTCCGTCTGCCAGGCCTCACCGTTTTTTAGCCACCCTCCGCCTGCCACCTCGTAGACCCGGCGCCAGAGCACCCCCACCGGGAGTTGGTTCCTATCCTTACAGGCCACCTGGCAGGCTTTACAGCCGGTGCAGGCTGAGGCGTCAAAGGTAAAGGCGTAGGTCATGGCTTCACCGGTCGAACTTTTCCACCTGGACCATGATGGTGTGCTGCGCGGTGCCAAAGGCGAACGGCGTCCAGCGCTCGGAGGTGAGCACGTTGATGCATCCGCCAAAGTCAATCCCGTTCTCGTCCGGCAACCACCAGGCACCCTGGGGGATATCCACCACCCCGGGGAGGATGCGCACGGTCAGGCGCGCCGGCAGCACCAGTTGGCCCCGGTCATTCCACACACGCACCCGGGCGCCATCCTGGATTCCACGGGCAGCGGCATCCAGTGGATTCATGAAAACACGCTGTGGGAAGGCTTCCCCCAACCAGTCATTATTATCGTGCGTGGAGTGGACTCGCTGCAGGGTGTGATGACCGAGAGCCTGCAGCGGGTACTGACTGCCCGTCCCGCCTTCTCTCACAATGGGGAACGGACTTTCCCATTCCTGGATGTACTTGGGGATGGGGGGGATCTCATCCGGGTTGCCCAGGTCCGCCAACTGCTGCGAGTAGATCTCGATCCGCCCGCTGGGGGTCGGCAGAGGGTACTGCTGCGGGTCGCGGCGAAAATCCTCGAAAGCGATCGCTGGATCTTTGACCTCTTGCGACCAGGCACCCAGGTTACCGCGGATGAATTCATCCAGCGTGGGCAGGTCGGGGTGGCGTAGGCGGCGGAATTCACCCAGGCACCAGTCCACCCATTCCCTTTCGTCGCGTCCCTGTGTGTACGCCTCGCCAAAACCCAGCCGTTCGGCAAGGTCGGCGCAGATGCGGTAATCGGACTTGCATTCTCCCGGCGGTTCCACCAGTTTGGGCTGCAGGATGACCTCATCGCCGTATTTCCATCCGTCCTCCACGCCCCAGGTCTCGAACTGCGTGCACGCAGGCAGGACGATATCCGCAAAGCGGGCAGTGGGGGTCAGAAAGTTATCCTGGGCGACCAGGAACTCCACCTTGCTCTCATCCCGCAGGATGGAGGCAGAGCGGTTCACGTTGGCATGCTGGTTGATCAGGCAGTTGCTCGCCACGGCGTAGATCAACTTGATGTCGCTCTCCAGTCGGGGCGTCCCGATCACCCCGTCTGCGGTGGTCATTTCCCTGCCGCGCAGGACCGCCTCCATCCACAGGAAGACCGGGATGGCGGCTTTGACCGGGTTCTCCCCAACCGGGAACACCGTCCACAAGGGACCGCCCTGCGGGGCCTGCAGCCCCAGCCCGCTCGCCCAACCACCC
>JBGSVI010000101.1:0-12703 GCA_041753035.1 Anaerolineales bacterium
CGGGAGCGGGTCGAAGAGCGGCTCGGCTGGCCCTGCCCCCATGTGCGCTAGTTCGTCCTCCAGGCGCAGGCGGGCTGTTTCCGGGTCAGGGATGGCATGTTCGCTGCCCAACGAAGCCTGGTGGAGCAGTTTGTACACATCCTGCACCTGCATGGCCGGGTAGCGGGAGAAGTGATCGTTCAAGACCTGCAACAAAGGAAGTTCCTCGGGCAGGTGCACACCGGTACTCATGGAATATCCAGGGCGCGCTTTTCCTGCTGCATGCCCTTATGCTGCATGACCAGGGCTGCGATCGCCAGGACGACCACCACCACTCCCCAGGCGGTTTCCGCAAGCAGGGATGGATAGAGATAGAGTTGAGCAGCCCCTCCAAGGCAGAGAAGCAGGAAGAACACGTAGGCAATGTTGTTCGCCCTGAACCGTTTGATGAATTCTTTGGGAAAGACGCTCCATGCCTGCGAGCGGGCAAAATAAACCTGGACGAGCAGTGCGAAGAAGATCACCCCGGCGGTCGCCGCCAACCAGCCGGCCGGGTTTGTCACCAGCAGGCACTGAATGGATTGCACCAGCATGCCAAACAGCGTGGTGACGGTGGTGAAGATGGAGATCGGCCATTTCATCACCAGGCTGCCCCAGGCGGTCTGCACCCAGGAGGAGGCCAGCACAAGAATGGATGCGATCAGGTACAACAGCAGGTGCCAGCACCCGGCACGCAGTTCAACAAGCAGCGGAGAGAGTTGGGTCAGCAAGGCTGCCATCGCCAGCCCGCCCAAGACCGTCCAGAAGTTTACCTGCGCTTCACGCTGGAAGTAAACCGACTCCTCCTGGTGGGTGGCCCACAGGTGCAGGCTGGGATCTGTGCGCGGGGATGTTCTCTTGGGATGTTTTCTCCCTTTGCCCTGGTTGGTCTTCTTTTCCATATCTTTCTCCTACCACTCCCAGTGCTTGAGTGCCTCCAGGGCGAGGCGCGCCGTCAGGTCCAGTTGCAATGGGGTGATGGAGACGTAGCCCGCCAGGATGGCGCCATAGTCGGTGCCTGCCTCGTCCACGCCGAGGGGAAATTCACCCCCGATCCAGTAATACGGTTTGCCGCGCGGGTCGAGACGGGCATCCAGTTCATCGCGGTACAGGCGCAGCCCCTGGCGGGTGATCATGAAACCCTTCAGTTCGTTCTCCCGCAGGTAGGGGACATTGACGTTCAACAGCACCCCCTCCGGCAGGCCCCGGGCAATGACCTGCGCAGCCACCTGCCGCGCCACGCTGGCGGCAGTGCTGTAGTCCAGCGCCTCGTGGAAGTCCTCCGGCGAGTGCAGGGAGACCGCCATTCCCGGCACGCCGCCGATGACCGCCTCCATCGCCGCGGTCACCGTGCCGGAATAGGTGACATCGTGACCGATGTTCTCGTGCGGGTTGATGCCCGAAACCACCAGGTCGATCTTCTCCTTGACCACGCCCAGCAAAGCCAGCGCCACGCTGTCGGAGGGTGCGCCGTCGGTCGCCAGGGCGCTCGTCCCGTCTGCCAGCCTCACCTCGCGGGCACGCAGCGGGCGGTCCATCGTCTTGACATGCCCGGACGCACTCCAGTTGCGGTCGGGAGCAAAGACGGTCACCTTGCCCAGGGAGCGCATCGCCTGGGCAAGCGCCAGCAGGCCGGGGGCCTGCACACCATCATCATTGGTCACCAGAATATGCATACCATCCTCTACCCAAATTGTACCGCGTATATAATCGGACCATGCGCACCACACTCACATTCCCATTTCTCCTGCTGGCGCTGCTGGCTGCCTGTGCGCCGCAACAGGCACAGGAGACCGTGGACACACCGCTGCTGGTCTACCTCCAGGCGGACCCCTCGGGGGAAGCACACCTGCTGGCACGCCTGCCCAACCCGCCGGGAGAAGGGGGCGGTTACTTCGCCGCCCCGCAGTTGCTCTCCTTTCCACTGCCTGCCGGCTGCAGCCTGTATGACCTCTACCCTTCGCCCGGTGAGTACCTGCTGGCAGCCGAGTTCGACTGCGGGGGCATTCCACTCGTCCACCTGATGGACCTGCGCACCGCCCAGGTGCGCATCCCCTCTGCCGCCTACGAAGCGGACACCCGCTTCCTGGCCTGGTCTGCCGATGAGCAGTATCTTTACCTGAAGGCCGACTCGCTGGGTGCGCCCTTCATCCTGCGCGTGGATGTGGGCCGCGAGGCAGCCCGGGTGCTCGACCTTCCCGAGACGGTCTACGACATGGCTGCCCTGCCGGATGGAGATATCCTGTATGCCCTGACCCGCGGGCTGGGCTTCGGCTCGGAAGTCTGGCGCGCCGAGGCGGATGGGCGCCGAGCCAGACTTCTGTTCGCCGAGCCGGGGGACATCGTCGCCTACCTGCGCCCTTCGCCCGACGGGGAGCAGGTTGCCTACATCCTGCTGCCCGATTCGCCAGTGCCATTCCCGGAAGGCGAACTGTGGCTGCGTCCCGTTGAGGGCGGGGAGGCGCGCTTGCTCGCCCCGGCGGATGCCGGTCACGGCTACGCACCTGCCTGGGCGCCGGACGGCAGCGGGATCGCCTTCGTCTCCCGCCTGACCAGCGAGCCGTTCACCAGCCAGTTGTCCTTCCACCGTTTCAGCGATACCAGCCTGCTCCCGCTGACCGATTTCAGCGACGCGGTGGTGGAAGCGCCTGCCTGGGCGCCGGGCGGAGACGCCCTGGCTTTCACCGTGGTCAGAAATGGTACAATACAGGTATGGATTGAGGAATTTCCCGGCGGTGAACCCCTGCCGCTGGACGAGACGGCTGTCTCCTGCTGCGCCGTCTGGCTGCCTGCAAAATAAGCCATGCGCCTGCGCCTGCTGACCGCGATCACGCTGCTCCTGCTCTGCGCTGCCTGCAGCAGAGGGGGGGAGACCCTCGCCCCGCTGGCGACAGACGAGGCTGGGGTGTACCTGACTGCCCTGCAGACACCCCTCACACCGGACGAACCCAGCCCCACCACGCTGGTCGCCACCCTGACCGCCACCCTGCTCAACACCCCCGAACTCCCCACCCCCGAATCCGTCCTGCCCCTGCTGGATATCTGGTCGGGACAGCCCACTTATATCGAAGAATCCGAACCGGGCCTGGATTTCCGCGTCGATTACGACATCCTGCGCTGGGCATTGGTCGAGAACGAGAGTGGTTACCCGGCGCTGGTGCACCGCAAGATCCCCTACTGCCAGATCATCCCCACCGCCGGGCGCGGCCTGCCGCGCGGCTGGTCGATCACCAGCAGTTTTGAGACCCTCGGCACCATCCTATACGAGGTGACCGTCGTCAGCCAGGGTGACCAGGTGAAGTTCGTCAACTATTACGGGCGCGCCGGGAACATCGTCACCGGCTTCCAGGTCTCCTTCGAGGAACAGGATACTGCCTGCCGCCAGGGCGCCGAGAAGATCTTTTCCACCCTGCGCGCCGCCACCGCCGTCACGCCCACGCCTTCGCCCACTTCCAGCCCTTGACCCACCCTTTGCCAGTGTCCCACCCACGCCTGCCCCGGCTGATCTGCCTGCCCATCATATTGCTTCTCTTCACCGCATGGGCACCCGTCCCGCTGCGCCAGGTACAGGCACAGGCGCTTTCCGCCCTGCAATACATCCAGCCCTTCCTCTACCCGCCCTATCCGGGCACTGCTTCAGAGGAGAGCGTCTTCGACCATTCCTCCCCCAATTACACCTCCACCGACAACCGCATCGTCACCTTCGGCGGCGACGAAGCATACAAGAACTGCCCCTCTCCCGCGCCGGGCGGCTATGCCCCTCCGCAGGCGGGAGTCTGCGACCTTGGCTCCGGGATCTACTGGTCCTACGGGCTGGGCGACTGGATCGCCTACAACGGGCATGACGGCATCGACTTCGGCATGCAGTACCGCCCGCTGCTGGCTGCCGCCGATACCGACCAGGTGCTCTATGCCGGCTGGCAGGACCCGCGCGATCACACCTACGCGCTGGGACTGTACATCAAGCTGCATCATCCCAATGGCTACTCGACCACCTACGGGCACATGAGCGCAGTTACCGTGCAGACCTGCCCGGCGCCGGGCTGCATCAGCCTGAACCACGGCGAAGTGATCGGCTTCAGCGGCAATAGCGGCAACTCCAGCGGACCGCACCTGCATTTCCGGGTCGGCACGCCAGCCAACAGATCGATCGACCCTTACGGCTGGACCGGCGCGCAGGCTGACCCCTGGCCCTATGACCCGCAAAATTCCCTGTGGGTGCAGGTTCCCAGCACGGTCATGTACTATGGCGGGAGCGTGTTGATCTATCCCAGCGGGGAGGCGCTGGCATATCCTGCCGCGCCGCAGGGAGGGGCGGTGGTGGATGACAGCGATGCCCTGTTCTCACAGTCACCGCAGGATTGCTTGATCAGCGCCCTCACCGCACCCAGCCAGAGCGAGGCGGGTGGGATGCATTACGTGCGCCCCAGCATCACTACCACCACCTGCACCGCCCGCTGGGAGTTCCCCGCGGCACTGGGCGCCGGGCTGTACCAGGTCTATATCCGCATCCCTGCCGTGCATGCCTCCAGCGAGGGCGCCCTCTATTCGATCGTCCACTCCGGCAGGACCCACCTGGTGACGGTCAACCAGAAGGTGTATCCCAACCCGTATTACGTGAACGACGGCTGGCTGTATGTGGGTAAATATGATTTCAACGCCGGCGGTGGCGAATACATCCTGCTCCCCAACCTGACCCACGACACGCCGGCTGCCTTTGCAGGGCTGGAACTGGGTGCGGACGCGGTGCGCTTCCTCCGCGATGGAGAGATCGCCCCGACCTTCACCCCCAGCCTGACGCTGACCAGTGGTCCGACCCTGACCCCCACCTGGACGCGCACCCCCTCGAACACTTTCACACCATCCTGGACATTCACCCCCTCGCGCACCCCCACCGCCTCCCTGACCGCCACCTTCACACGCACACGCAGCAGCACACCGACCGCACGCCCCAGCGATACGCGCTGGCCAACGCCCACGTACACCCCCTCGCGCAGCCTGACCCCCAGCCGCACCCCGACCCCTTCGAGAACACCCACCTTCACACGTACATTAACCTACACGCGCACACCGACCAGTTCACGCACCTTCACCCCCAGCCGCACACCCACCAGTTCACGCACCTTCACCCCATCGCGCACCTTCACCATCAGCCCCGGGCCTTCTTCGACGCGCACGCCCTACATCAGCCCCACCACGCGCCCCAGCGATACACGCTGGCCCTCGCCCACCAACACGGTCTCGCGCACCCCCACCATCAGCCGCACGCCAACTCCTTCGAAAACGCCGACCGTCACGGTCACGCCCAGTTCCACGCGCACGCTAACGTTCACACGTACACCGACCTTCACACGCACCCCCACCGCCTCGCGCACCGAAACGCGCACGCTGGCACCTTCAGCGACACGTACAGCCTCCCGCACCCCCACATCCAGCCGCACGCCGACCTTCACGCTCACGCCCAGTTTCACGCGCACGCTCACCTTCACACGTACACCGACCTTCACGCGCACGCCCACCGCCTCGCGCACCGAAACGCGCACGCTGGGACCTTCGTCAACGCGCGCACCTTCCTTCACACCCAGCCCCAGCCGCACCCTCCTGCCAACCGTCACCCGCCGCCCAACCGAAACGCGCTGGCCGACCGTCACCCGCCGCCCAACCGATACGCGCTGGCCGACACCGACCTTCACCCCCTGACGACAGATAATACGGTGACTTCATTTATGAAACAACTCGTCTGTCTCGCCCTGCTGCTCTTTGCCTGCACCGCCTGCCTGCCGACCCCGCAGACAGTGACCGTTACGGTCTATTTCATGGATGAGAACATGTTCGCCGTGGGTACCGAGCCGTATGAAAAAGCCGTCACCCGCAACCTCCCGGCGGCGGACGACCTGCCGCTCCTCGTCCTGGAGCAGTTGTTCCTCGGTCCCACTGCCGGGGAGCAGGCACAGGGACTGCGCCTCGTGCTGAGCGGGACGACCGGCTTCAGTGAGTTCCGCGTTGAAGACGGCGTGGCCCACATCCGCCTGGATGGGGTGTGCAATTCGGGTGGCTCGACCTATACCATCGCCAACCTCATCTTCGCCAACCTGGCGCAGTTCCCCGAGATCGAGGCGGTGAAGATCTATGACCAGGACGGCGGCACGGAGCAGCCCCTGGGAACGTCTGATTCGATCCCCTTCTGCCTTGAACCATAAACTTATCGTGAATGAAAAGGAGTTTGCCATGAAAAAGAGTTTGCCTGCGTTCATCATCCTAATGCTGGCGGTCCTGGCCTGCAGCATCCCCGGTGTGCCGACAGACACGGGTCCCATCGTGATCGACCCGGTCGTGACGGATACCACCGAACCCGGCCCCCCGGTCTACACCGGACCCCTGCCAAGCGGCTTCGTGGCTGCGACAGATACGACCAGCATCTCGTTCTTTTTCCCGGACGGTACCTATAACGGCAACCTGTTCACCGGCGACCTGGGCTACATCGGCCCACAGTCGCTCCACGTGGCCGGCGGGAATTCCGGGGGCATTCCACCGGTGGTCTACTTCACCTGGAGGGACGGGACAGGCAAGTTGATCCTGAACACGGGAGGCGTGGAAACCGTGCTGCTGGAACAACCGGAGTTCTTCCGCCTGGGTGGGGCACCGGGCACACCCTTCCTGGTCTATACCACGGCAACCTACTCCGACCTGGGCTTGCTGACCAGGATGGTCTCCGGAACGCCAGCCAACATAGCCTCGGTCGCCCCGGTGATCGATGAAAGAGATCCCGGCGGTTTTGCGCTGAAACCGCTGGCGCTGCGCCTCGAGAGTGACGCAGTGACCGGGATCTGGTACACCGGCTGCATGTACGGCATCGGCGGCGACCTGGTCTTCGATCCGTGCAACCGCCTGTTCTTCCTCGACCTGTACACCGGGGGGCGGACGGAACTGGTCGGCGATGGCTACATTCCCTCGGGTTTATCCCCCGACCACACCTGGATGGCTTATGCCCGTCTGGGCGGGGGAAATCCGCTCATCATCGGCAACCTGGGGACCGGAGCCAGCGTCACCTTCCCAGCCTGGGCGGAAAACGACCGCGGCTCAGGGGATGGGGTCTTCTCTCCAGACAACAACTATGTGGCCTGGATGGAAGCCAGCGGTGAGCGCATGGGCGAGGTTCCCACCTTCCACTCGATCGTGAGGGTGGGCACCACTGCGGGCGTGGTGCTGGGCGAATACCCCTCGGATTATTTCAGCACCATTTCCGGGTTCCCGGTGCGCTGGGTCAGTCCGGCTGCCTGGCTGGATAATGGTTCCATCCTTATCCAGACCGGTGGGCTGGAATGGACCCAGAACGCCCTCATCCGCCTTGACCTGGCAGGCAACCTGACCTATTTTACCAATGGGACCTATCTTGGGCTGACCTACCCGTAGCCGCGGAGGCATCGAGAGAGTCAAGGTTGGCGGGTGATCAAACCACCCGCCAACCCTCGCAATGTTTTCTTTAAGACTGGCAATTCTTAAAATTCCTGCTTGCAATCCGGGCTGCGCCGTGATACACTAAATCAGATGTCAGCCAACATACTGGTCATCACTGCAGACATCCCATTTGGGGAATTCATCCGCCAGAACCTCATGGAGACTGGTGGCTTTCATGTCTGCGTCACCAAGGAACAAAAACGCTCCATCTCTTTCCTGCTTGAAACCAACTGCACACTGGCGTTCGTTGACACCGCCCAGGACGAACAGGTCCTGGTTGCCCTGTGCCGCCGCCTGCGCGAGACCCGACCGGGGCTGCGCTTCGTTCTTTTTGCCGATCCCGACAGGCAGTCCATCCTGGATGAGTTCTCGCCGGAAGGCTGCCTCTCCAAGCCCTTCTACATGCCCGACCTGCTGGCACTGATCGATAAGTCACTCCCGGGTGCACAACCCGCACAGGCGGAGTCCAACCCGGAGACAAAGGACGGGAAACTCGCCTGGTTGGCGGATGTGACCCGCGCCGCCCAGCACCTGACCCGGCTGACACTGGCCTCCTCGGCACAGGCCGCGCTGATCACCAGCCACGACCAGTTGTGGGCGTATGCCGGGCAATTGCCCGAGCTGGCAGCACACGAACTGGCCAAGACCGTGACGCGCTACTGGGACAAGGCGGAGGAGAATGACCTGGTGCGCTTCGTGCGCCTGGATTCCACCAGCGCCGAGCATATGCTCTACGCCACACGGCTGGCCTCCGGGATGGTCCTGGCGCTCGTCTTCGATGCCGAAACCCCCTTCAGCACCATCCGCGCACAAGCCAGCCAGCTTGTGCGTTCCCTTTCTGTCGCTTCGCTGGAGGAAGAAACCGCCACCGAACCATCGATGCCGGAACTGGCTTCCTTCTCCGAGATCCTGGCGAACGTCCCGCCGCCCAACCCGTCCAAGGCTGAATCCGGGGTGGAACAGGAAACCAGCGAGCAGATCACCGCGCAGCCTGAACACCAGAGCACGCGGCGCTTCTTCCCCTTCCGGCATGTGCGCCGTGAGCCTGGACCGGGGGCATCTGCACCTGCCTCGGTGAATTTCAGCCGCGAGACTTCCCCCGCCGTGCAGCTCAATTCGCTGCACCCGGATGAGGAATTGGAAGTGACCCGCCCCCACCTGGCCCTTTCGCCCAAGGATGACCTGGAGGTGACGGTCAAATCCAGGGCCACCCGGAAGAACGACCCCTCCAGCACCCCCCCGGAAAACCCGGCACAGGACCCGCCGGAACCGCTGGGAGAAACGAGGCGCAAGATCCTGCTCGAACCGGTTTCCCCCAATGTATATAACCTGGATTATGCCTGCCTGCTGATCCCGCGTTTTATCGAACACCACCTGACCGGTGACCTATCGGAACGGCTGGGGGAATGGGTGCAGCAGTCCTGCATTGCCTTTGGCTGGCGCCTGGAGTACATTTCAGTGCGCCCGGATTACCTGCAGTGGATCGTCAACGTTCCCCCGGTCACTGCCCCCAGTTACCTGATGCGCATCATGCGCCAGCAAACCTCGGAAAAGATCTTTGCCGAGTTCCCCCGTTTCAGCAAGGAGAACCCCTCCGGCGATTTCTGGGCGCCCGGTTATCTCATCATGGGCGGCGGTCAGCCGCCTCCGATCACACTGATCAAAGAATACATCGCCCAAATACGCCAGCGCCAGGGGATCAACCGGCCACTCCCCCGCTGACCCATCTCTTCGAATGACACGGCAACCCGTGTCATTCTTCCAATTGGATTCCATGCCCCCCACACTCTACCTGATCGACGGCCATGCCCTGGCCTACCGCATGTACTTTGCCCTGACGGGTTACACTGCCAGCGGCACCAACCGCTGGCAGACCTCCAGCGGCGAACCCACCGCCGGGATCTTTGGCTTTGCCCGCGAATTGCTGCGCATCTACGAACTGGAAAAGCCTGACTACCTGGCGGTGGCTTTCGATACCGGCAAGACCTTCCGCGACCTTATCTACCCTGACTACAAGGCTACCCGCGCCAAGATGCCCGAAGACCTGCGCCCGCAGATCGAACGCATCCGCCAGATGGTGGATGCGTTCAACATTCCACGCCTGGAAATGGAAGGCTTCGAGGCGGATGATGTGCTCGGTTCGACCGCCCGCTGGGCCGCCCACCAGGGACTGGGAGTCAAGATCATCACCGGCGACCGTGACCTGCTGCAACTGGTGGATGAACGCACCATCGTCTACCTGGCGGGGGATGACCAGAACTACATCACCGTGGAGGATGTGCAGCAGAAACTCCACGTGCGCCCCGACCAGGTGGTGGACTACAAGGCGATCGTCGGCGACAAATCCGACAACATTCCCGGCGTACCAGGCGTGGGAGAGAAGACCGCCGAATCGCTGCTGGCCCGCTTCGACACCCTCGACGCCATCTATGCGCATCTCGATGAAGTGGAAGCGCGCTGGCGGGTAAAACTGGAGACGGGCAAAGAGTCCGCCTACATGAGCCAGAAACTCGCCCTCATTCGCACCGACCTTCCGGTGTCGCTCGACCTGGAACAGGCCCGCCCGGATGCTTATGACCCTGCCCGGGTGGAAGCGCTGTTCCGTGAACTTGAATTTCGCTCCTTGCTGGATAAGGTGCATAAACTAACCGCCTCCCCGGGCGTCCCTGCTGCAGGCTTGCAGCAGATGAGCCTGTTCGGCGGCGGTACGGCACAGCAGATGCATGAATCCCGCCCGGCTTCACCCGGCGAGACTGCCCCCGGGAACCGCCCTGACCTGGAGACCATCCTGGTCGATTCCCCTGCCCGCCTGGAGGCGCTCATCCAGGCGCTGAACGATGCGGCGATCATCTCCTTCGACACCGAGACCACCTCCACCGATGAGATGACCGCTTCGCTGGTGGGTATCTCGTTCTCCGTGCAGCCCGGGCAGGGCTGGTACATCCCGCTCGGGCACCGCTCCGGGGAGCAGCTTGCGCCCGAACAGGTGCTGAGCGGGCTGCGCCTCCCGCTCTCCAACCCGCGCATTTCCAAGATCGGTCACAACCTGAAGTACGACTTTATCATGCTGGCGCGCTACGGCCTGCGGGTTGAGCCGCTCTCTTTTGATACCATGCTGGCAGAGTGGGTGCTCGACCCCAACTCGCGCAACCTGGGGCTGAAGAACATGGCGGCAGCCCGCCTGGGACTTGAGATGACGCATATCGAGAGCCTGATCGGCTCCGGCAAGAAACAGCTCTCGATGGCAGAGGTGGGCATCGAGCAGGCTTCAGCCTACGCCGCCGCAGACGCCGAAGCCGTCCTGCGCCTGAAACCACTGCTCGAAGCAGAACTGCTTCGTATCCCCCGCCTGGCGAGCCTGTTCACCGAGATCGAGATGCCGCTGGTCACCGTGCTCGCCGACATGGAAATGGCCGGGATCGCCCTCGACCGGGACTTCTTTTCCGCCTTTTCTGTCCAGCTCGATGAGCGTATCCGTTCCATTGAGCAGGATGTATATACGGCGGTTGGGAAAACCTTCAACATCAATTCCACCCAGCAGCTCTCTGACATCCTGTTTGGCATGTTGCGCCTGGTACCGCCCGACCGCGGGCGCAAGACCTCTTCCGGGCACTACTCCACCGCTGCCGGGGTGCTCGATGAAATGGTCGGGCAGCACCCGGTGGTGGACATGGTACTGGAATATCGTGAGTTGACCAAGCTCAAATCCACCTACGTGGATGCCCTGCCCCTGCAGGTCCATCCCGAGACCGGACGGGTGCACACCTCCTTCAGCCAGACCGGCGCGGTAACCGGGCGCCTTTCCTCCTCCGACCCCAATTTGCAGAATATTCCCACCCGCACCGAGTTGGGGCGGCGCGTGCGGCGCGGCTTCATCGCCGAACCTGGCAATGTACTGCTCTCGGTGGATTACTCGCAGATCGAACTACGCATCGTCGCCCAGATGGCCAACGACCAGGCAATGCTGGCTGCCTTCCATGCCGGGCAGGACATCCACGCCACCACCGCGGCGGCGATCTACGGCATCGATCTTGCCGCGGTAACCAAGGAACAACGCCGCCACGCCAAGGCGATCAACTTTGGCCTGGTATATGGCATGTCGGCATTCGGCCTGACACGCAGCACGGAACTGACCCTGGCAGAATCCGAGGAATTCGTCAAGGCCTACTTCCGCCAGTTCCCCGGCGTCAAAAAATACCTGGACGGCATCCGCCGCGAGGCCAAAGAAAAAGGCTACGTGGAGACGCTGCTCGGTCGCCGGCGCTACTTCCCGATGCTCAGGAGCACCCTCAACCAGGCGCTGAAGAACCGCGAGGAACGTGAGGCCATCAATGCCCCCATCCAGGGCACGGCTGCTGATATAATGAAAATCGCCATGCTGCGCATCCCGTCTGCACTGGCACAGGCGGGGCTGCATGGAACGATGCTCCTGCAGGTGCATGATGAACTGGTGCTGGAATGTCCGCAAGCAGAGTTGCAGGAGACCATCCGGGTAACCCGGCAAGTGATGGAAAATGCCTACCTGATGTCCATCCCGTTGAGCACCGAAGCCCGCTGGGGCTTGAACTGGGACGAGATGCAAATTGCCGGCTGACCGGTGCGCGATCAGGTATATATGGCCGAGCTGGTGTTTTGAGGAACATGATGGCAGGACGTGAAGATCTCTTCAACCAAGCAATGAATCGGGGCTATTCCGCCGCCTGGGACCAGATGTGGGACAAGGCCGTCCTGGCGTACCAGCAGGCACTGGAGGAATTTCCCGATCATCCCAAGGCGCTTTCCAACCTGGGGCTGGCGCTATTCGAACTGCGGCGCTATGACGAGAGCCTGCAATTCTACCTGAAAGCCATGCAGGTCGCCCCCGAAGATCCCATCCCGGTGGAAAAGGTTGCCCATCTCTCCCAGCGCACCGGGGATCATGCTGCGGCTGTCCGGCATTTCTTGAAAGCCGCTGATCTCTACATCCGGCGCGGGGAGGCCGACAAGGCCATCCAGAACTGGATCAACGTGACCCAGATCGATCCCGAGCACACCCAGGCGCATACCTACCTGGCGATGGTGCATGAAAAACTTGGGCGCAAGCCCCAGGCGATCCATGAATTCCTGGCCATCGCCAGCCTGTTCCAGCGCTCCGGCGATGCCGGTAAGGCCGCCGAAATGATCGGGCGTGCCCTGCGCCTGGACCCCGGCAGCACCGAAGCCCGCCAGGCGCAGAATATCCTGCGCG
>JBGSVI010000102.1:0-8348 GCA_041753035.1 Anaerolineales bacterium
CGGCAATGCCGCCGACGCGGCGGTGGCAACAGCGGCGGCATTGAATGTCACCGAGCCGACCTCCACCGGGTTGGGCGGGGATATGTTCGCCCTGTACTATGCCGCTGATAGCGGGCAGGTCACCGCCCTCAACGGGTCCGGGCGTGCGCCGGCGGGGCTCAGCCTGGAACGGCTGCGCAAGGAGGGGTTGAGCGCTCTCCCGCCATACCATGCCTACACCGTGACGGTCCCCGGGGCCTGCGCGGGGTGGTGCGACCTGCTTGCCCACCACGGTAGGCTGGAGAGGAGCATTGTGCTGGCGCCAGCCATCCGCCTGGCGGAAGACGGCTTTCCGGTGGCGCCGATCACGGCGCACTTCTGGCAACGAGGGGTAGAACGACAATTGCGCTCCGCGCCGAACGGGGTGGAAATGACGATCGAGGGGCGCGGTCCGCAGCCCGGGGAGATCTTCCGCAACCCCGGACTGGCGCGGACACTGCGCCTTGTGGCACAGGGCGGCAAGGAAGCCTTTTTCCAGGGGGAGATCGCGGCGTCGATCGTCGCCGTGCTGGAACAGGCTGGCGGCTGCATGACGCACGCCGACCTGGCGGCGCACTCCTCCACCTGGGAGAAACCCATCTCGGCAACATATGGCGGTTTGTGCCTGTGGGAGTGTCCTCCCAATGGGCAGGGCATTGCTGCCCTGCTTGCTCTCAACCTGCTGGCCGGCTTTGACCTGCCGACCGATCCTTTGGACCCGGACAGGCTGCACCTGGAGATCGAGGCCTTGCGGCTGGCATTTGCCGATACGGGCTGGTACGTGGCGGATCCGCATTTCCCGGCGGGGCAGGGAGGGGAGAACGTGGCGGGATATGCCTGGATGGTCAGCCAGGAGTATGCCGCCAGGCGGCGGGGATCGATCGATCCGCACCGCGCCACCCTGGACCAGCAGCGCGGCACGCCGGTTGCCGGTTCGGATACAGTGTACTTTTGCGCCGTTGACCAGTGGGGCAATGCCTGTTCCTTCATCAACAGCAACTACATGGGCTTTGGTACCGGGATCGTGCCGCGGGGCTGGGGATTCACGCTGCAGAACCGCGGGCATAACTTCAGCCTCGATCCAGCGCACCCAAATGCACTGGCTCCTGGCAAACGCCCCTACCATACCATCATCCCGGCGATGATCACGCGCCTCGCCGATGGCTCCTTGTTTGGTCCCATGGGGGTGATGGGTGGTTTCATGCAGCCGCAGGGGCACGTGCAGGTATTCCTGGCCCTGGCCCAGGGGCTGGACCCACAGACCGCTCTGGACTTGCCGCGTTTCTGCATCGAGGATGGTACTGCCGGCGGCGTAGTAGCGCTCGAGGAGGGCGTCCCGGAACAGGTCGTGTCTGACCTGGTGGGGCGCGGTCATTTTCTGCGCCGGGTGACGGGCTGGGAGCGTGCCCTGTTCGGGCGGGGACAGGTTATCCTGCGCGACCCACAGACAGGCCTGCTGACAGGCGGCTCCGACCCGCGCGCCGATGGTTGCGCCATGCCGCTGAGGTGACATTTGTCTTTTCAGGATATGACGAACAGCGCTTGAAGGCTGCGGAGAAATCATTACAATATCAGTAAATATTACTTAAATAGTAAGGGTTTGCATGATCCGCATCAACCGCCAGACCGATTACGCCATCCGTGTGCTCCTGTCCCTGGCAAGGGAAACCCAGGCAGGAAGATCCGCGTCTGCCCGGATCGGCGAGCAGATGCTGATCCCCAAGGCGTTCTTGAGCCGCATTATCGCCAGACTGGCGCAGGCGGACCTGCTGCACACTTTTTCAGGCCGGGATGGCGGGGTGCAGTTGGCCCGCTCGCCGGAGCAGATCACCCTGGCGGAAGTGCTGGAAACGATGGAAGGTCCATTCCTGCTTTCCGATTGCATGACAGGAGAAGATGCCTGTCCCTTTGAGAACGGCTGCCCGGTGCGCAAGCGCTGGGGCCGCCTGCAGACCGTGCTGGTCGAAGAATTGAAGCGCACGACTTTTGCCGAACTGGCTGCTGAAAGTGACCATGATCCGGGTCCGGGTGCCATCCTGCCACTGACCCGATAATCTTATTTAAGGAGCAACCGTATGGATCCTGTCATTCTCTCCAGGCTGCAATTCGCAGCCACAACGATCTACCACTTCTTCTTTGTCCCGCTCACGCTGGGGCTGGTGTGGGTGGTGGCCGGGCTGCACACGATGTATCATCGCACCGGCGACGAGAAGTGGAAGCGCATGACGAAGTTCTGGGGAAAACTCTTCCTGATCAACTTTGCCATGGGCGTGGTCACCGGCATTGTGCAGGAATTCCAGTTCGGCATGAACTGGTCCGAGTACTCACGCTACGTTGGTGACATTTTCGGGGCGCCGCTGGCGATCGAGGCGCTCTCAGCCTTTTTCCTCGAATCCACCTTCCTGGGCATCTGGATCTTTGGCTGGGACCGCATCCCCAAGAAACTGCACCTGGCCTCCATCTGGCTGGCAGCCATCGGCTCCAACCTGTCGGCCCTGTGGATCCTGATCGCCAACTCGTTCATGCAGCACCCGGTCGGGTATGACCCGGCCAGCCTGGAAGCCGGACGGCTGGTGTTGAGTAATTTTGCCGAGTTGATCTTCAATCGCAAGGCGTGGCTGGCATTCCCGCACACGATCCTGGCGGGACTGACCACGGCAGCCTTCTTCATGTTCGGCATCAGCGCCTGGCACCTGGCGCGCAAGCAGCACGTCGAGATCTTCAAGAAATCTTTCCAGATCGCCGCGGTGTTGGGCTTGGTGGCGGTGTGTCTCACCGGCTTGATCGGTCACGAGCAGGGCGTGGAAGTGATGGAAACCCAGCCGATGAAAATGGCAGCCATTGAAGCCTTGTGGCAGAACGACCTTGATGAACCAGGTTCTCCCTTCTCCGTGCTGACCATCTTCGATGGCAGCGGCAAGGGGGAGGTCTGGTCGCTGCGCATCCCAAGGTTGTTGTCACTCATCTCCTGCTTTGACTTGAATTGTGAGGTGCTGGGTGTGGAGCAGGTCCAGGCGCAGTATGCCGAACTCTACGGTCCGGGCGATTACATCCCTTTGATGTCATTCGTCTACTGGGGTTTCCGCATCATGTTCTATTCCGCCCTGCTGATGATCGGCCTGGGCGGGTTGGCGATCCTGGCCATGCTGCGCAAGCGGGTTGAGAAAATGAAGTTGATGAAATGGTTCCCTCTGGCCATCTTCCTGCCCTACCTGGCCAACACCGGCGGCTGGATCGTCACAGAAATGGGCCGCCAGCCGTGGATCGTGCAGGGGCTGCTTAAAACACAGGATGCCATGTCGCCCAATCTTTCCTCGGGCATGATCCTGTTCACCCTGATCGGTTTCATTGCCATCTACGCTGCCCTGATGGTTGCCGATGTGTACCTGCTGGTCCGCTTCGCGAAAGCCGGTCCGGATGCGACCGACCGGGGCGTTGTTGGCGAACCTGTTCTCGTGGAAAAATAAGGAGGCTGAGATGTTTGACTTGAATACCCTCTGGTTCATCCTGATCGCGGTGCTGTGGATCGGTTTCTTCTTCCTGGAAGGTTTTGATTTCGGGGTAGGCATGCTGTTGCCGTTCCTGGGGAAAAAGGACGAGGAACGCCGCGCGGTGATCAACGCCATTGGCCCGCACTGGGATGGCAATGAAGTCTGGCTGCTGACCGCCGGTGGAGCGACCTTTGCCGCCTTCCCGAACTGGTATGCCACGCTGTTCAGCGGCTTCTACCTGGCGCTTTTCCTGCTGCTCATCGGGCTGATCGTGCGCGGGGTGGCTTTTGAGTTCCGTTCCAAGAATTTCGAGCCAAAATGGCGCCGCTTCTGGGATGGGGCCATCTTTGTCGGTTCGTTCCTGCCGGCGCTCCTGCTGGGGGTTGCTTTTGCCAACCTTGCCCGGGGCGTTCCGATCGATGGCAACATGATGTTCACCGGCAACCTGCTGACCCTGCTTAACCCCTATGGATTGCTGGGCGGCCTGACCAGTGTGGCGGTATTCCTGCTGCACGGGGCGATCTTCCTGGAACTCAAACTGGGTGGCGGGCTGCGGGAGCGTGCCGAGGCGTTCGCAAAGATACTGTGGGTGCCTGCGCTCGTGCTCGTGGTGCTGCTGGCAGTGGCAAGTTTCTTCTTCACCGGGATCGCCTCCCGCCTGGAGGCGCTTGCCTACGTGCTTCCGGCTGCCGCACTGGTTGTCCTGCTGCTCGCCGGATTCTTCCTCACCCGCAAGCGCATCGGCTGGGCGTTTGGCATGACCGGGCTGACCATCGTGCTGACCCTGGTCACCTTCTTCGCCCTGCTCTTCCCGCGGGTGATGATCTCCAGCACCGACCTGGCTTTCAGCCTGGATATCTGGAATGCGTCTTCCTCGCCCTACACCCTCAAATTGATGACCATTGTTGCCGCCATCTTCGTTCCCCTCATCCTGGCGTACCAGGGTTACACCTACTGGGTGTTCCGCAAGCGTGTCTCTGGTGAGAAAAAGGACCTGGTCTATTGAGAGGTTCCCTGATCCGCTGATCAACAAGCCCGGCTCCGGCGAGTCGGGCTTGTTCTTCAGAAAGGTTACCTCAATCTTGCGGTAAACTAGGGATCATGCATCGCCGACTGCTTGCCCTCACCCGCGGCCCGCGCCTCTCTCTGTTGCTGACCCTGCTAGCTGGCCTTCTGGCGGGCTGGTTGACCATTGCTCAGGCGCGCGGTCTGAGCCTGGTCGTGACCAGGGTTTTTCCCGGAGGGCAGCGCTGGGAGGATGTACGCAGCTTGCTGATGGGCTTGCTGGTTGTGATCGGGCTGCGAGCGCTACTCGCCTGGGTTAGCGAGGTCAGCGCCAATTCCGTGGCGGTGACCATCAAGCAAGACCTGCGCAGCCGGTTGTTCTCCCGGATCGAAGCGCTTGGCCCGGCCTTCACCCGCCGTGAACGCACCGGCGAACTGGTAGCCGCGGCGCTGGAGGGGGTGGAAGCGCTGGATGCATATTTCAGCCAGTACCTGCCGCAACTCGTCCTGGCTGCCCTCGTTCCGCTGAGCATTCTCATATTCGTGCTGCCTATCGACCTGCTATCCGGTGTGATCCTGCTGGTGACAGCTCCGCTCATCCCGGTGTTCATGATCCTGATCGGAAAAGGTGCCGAGGCGGTGACCCGCCGCCAGTATGAGACCCTCAGCCATCTCTCGGCGCATTTCCTGGACAGCCTGCAGGGACTGACCACGCTGAAGATCTTTGGTCGTTCCAAAGCTCATGCCCGTTCCATCGCCGTGGCCAGTGACCGCTTCCGGGATGTCACCCTGAGCGTTCTGCGAGTCACCTTTCTTTCTGCCCTGGCGCTGGAATTGATTGCCACATTGAGCACCGCCGTGGTGGCGGTGGAAGTCGGGCTGCGGTTGCTGTATGGGAACCTGCCTTTCGACAAAGCCCTGTTCCTGCTGATCCTGGCGCCCGAGTTCTATATCCCCCTGCGCATGCTGGGAGTGCGCTTTCATGCCGGCATGGCAGGAACGACTGCAGCCCGCCGCATCTTCGAACTGCTGGACATGGATGTTCCCCCTGCTCCCGTAGAAGCGGGGAAAACTGTGCACCTAATCGCCCCGTTTTCCCGGCTGCAATGTGCCGGGCTGACATTCAGTTATCCGGGCGAGGCGGAGCCGGTGCTGCAGAATGTATCGTTCGAGATGAAAGCCGGTGAGCGCCTGGCGCTGGTGGGACCCAGCGGGGCGGGAAAGAGTACGCTGGCGGCGCTGCTGCTGCGCTTTCTCAAGCCGCAGGCAGGGGATATTCTGCTGGATGGACGCTCCATCTATGATCTACCTGTCGAAGCCTGGCGGGAGATGATCGCCTGGGTGCCCCAGCACCCGCATTTGTTCCACGATACGATCGCAGCCAACCTGCGCATCGCCCGTCCACAAGCCACCCAGGAGCAATTGGAGGCGGCGGCACGTGCTGCCCGGTTGGACGGCTTCGTCCGCAGCCTGCCTGCAGGGTATGAGACGATCATCGGCGAAGAAGGGGCACGCCTGAGTGGAGGCCAGGCTCAGCGCCTGGCACTGGCCCGTGCCTTTTTGAAAGATGCTCCCGTGCTCCTGCTGGATGAGCCCACCTCCAGTCTCGATCCGCAGACCGAGGCGCTGCTCGAGGAGTCGACCCGCCTGTTGATGCAGGGTCGCACCGTCATCACCATTGCCCACCGTTTGAATACGGTCACGGCTGCAAACAGGATCATCGTCCTGCAGGAGAGCTGCATCGTTGAAAGCGGCAGCCATCATGAGCTGGCTGCCGCTGGCGGACTGTATGCGCGCATGTTCATGGCCCAGGGGGGGGTGGAAGAGACTTGCGGGAATTCCTTTGCCTGGCTGGAGGAGCAAGCCGGGGATGCGGCTGGTGCGCAGGCGCAAGCCTGGCAGGCTCCGTCTGCAGGCTCCCTCCCCCCCAGGCAGGAACGTTCCCTGCCGGTTTTCAGGCAATTGCTGGGCTTCCTGCGCGGCGCATGGGGCAGCGTGGCGCTTTCCGTGCTGTTGGGGGCGCTGACCATTGCCTCCTCTATTGGCTTGATGGGCGCTTCCTCCTGGCTGATCGCCACGGCTGCCCTGCATCCTTCCATCGCAGAACTGAATGTGGCCATTGTAGGAGTGCGATTCTTCGGCATCAGCCGCGGTGTGCTGCGCTACCTGGAGCGCCTGGTCTCGCACGGGGTCACTTTCCGCCTGTTGGCGCAACTGCGGGTCTGGTTCTATGAGAAACTGGAACCCCTCGCCCCGCGCAGGCTGCAAAACTACCGGGCTGGAGATCTGCTCAACCGCATCATGGCAGACGTGGAAATGCTGGAGAATTTTTACGTGCGTGCCCTGGCGCCACCGCTGGTTGGCGTGGTGATCTCAGGTGGTATGGCTCTGTTCATGGGATCGTTCCATTCCTCCCTGGGGTGGGCATACCTGGTTGCTGCGATCCTGATCGGGTTGGCACTGCCTCTGCTCTCGCTGGAACTCAGCCGGGTTCCCGGGGGAGAACTGACCGCTTTGCGTGCGGTACTGCGTACTCAGGGGGTGGATTATCTCCAGGGATTGCCCGACCTGCTGGCTTTTGGGCGCTCCGTCGATTTTCGTGAACAAATCGCTGTGCAGGAGAAGGAATACGGCCGCGCCCAGAAGCGCCTGGCGCAGGCAAGCGGGATGACCAGCGCGCTGGGTGTGCTCGTCTCCAACCTGGGCATGTGGGTTGTGCTGGTGTTGTCGATCCCGCTGGTTTCCTCCGGGAAATTGGATGGTGTCCTGCTGGCGGTTCTGGCGCTAATGACCCAGGCAAGTTTTGAAGCCCTGCTGCCTCTATCCCCGGCGGCGCAGATGCTCACCACCAGCCTGGCTTCCGCCCGACGCTTGTTCGAGGTCGTTTCCATTGATCCCCCCATGCACCTGCCTGCCCAGTCTGCCCGGGTGTCGGTTTCCGGTCCGGTAGATCTATCCGTCACCAGGCTCTCTTTTACCTATCCTGGCATGGAGGAACCTGCCCTGGCAGAGGTCAGCTTTGAACTGCCCTGGGGAAAGAAAGTGGCGCTGGTCGGTCCCAGCGGAGCCGGAAAATCTACGCTGTTGAACCTGATGCTGCGCTTCTGGGATGCACCGTCGGGATGTATCCACCTGGCGGGAGGTGACCTGCTCGATCTGCCTGAAGAGACCGCCCGGGCTTTCTTCGGCGTGATAACCCAGCGTACCTACCTCTTCGATGCCTCGCTGCGGGAGAACCTGCGCCTGGCGGATCCAGATGCCAGCCAGGCGGAAGTGGAACAGGCTGCCCGGCAAGCGCAGATCCATGAGTTCATCACCCGGCTGCCGGAGGGGTACGCCACGCTTGCTGGGGAAGGCGGGGGGCGTTTCTCCGGCGGTGAACGCCAGCGGCTGGCGATTGCCAGAACCTTGCTGAAGAACGCTCCCATCCTGTTGCTGGACGAACCAACCGAGAACCTGGACCCTCAGGCGGCTGGTGGAATCATGACGACCCTGCTCGAGATCGCCAGTGATCGCTCTCTGTTATTGATCACCCACCATCTGAGCGGCCTTGAAGTGTTTGATGAGATCCTGGTTCTAGACCGTGGACGCCTTGTCGAACGCGGCTCCCATGCAGCACTGATCCGGTCCGGCGGACTTTACCAGCACATGGTGGGCCTGCAGGGACGCATTCGGGAGGAAAATCGGTAAACCCCCTGGTGATTACCCACAAGTTGCGAGGAAGTAAAGAGCTCTGCTCGGTTGTGGTACAGTCGGTGTGCGAGCACCCGACCACAAGGAGCAGAGCCACAATGAATATAACATTTGAAAGTACTCTTGCCAAGTTGCCCATTA
>JBGSVI010000103.1:0-18206 GCA_041753035.1 Anaerolineales bacterium
TAATGGGCAACTTGGCAAGAGTACTTTCAAATGTTATATTCATTGTGGCTCTGCTCCTTGTGGTCGGGTGCTCGCACACCGACTGTACCACAACCGAGCAGAGCTCTTTACTTCCTCGCAACTTGTGGGTAATCACCAGGGAGACTCCACTTGCGCTGAGAGGACGGGTGAAGGCGTCATCAAAGAGCCGGTCCATCGCCTCCCGCAGAGTCATCATTTCGCGCACGGGCTCCCAACGAGTAAGATTGGACATAGTGAACCTCCTTTTGGAATGGATTGATTTACGTGCAACCGTATTTTCCCCCGGAAATGTAAAAAGTACATCAAAAGAGAGTTAATGATCTGCAAGAAGAGCGTTAAAATTCGTATACGATCTTCTTATATAATTCTTGCATTGCATCGCCAGGGATTGAGTAGAATCTGTGTTGAACTTATCACCAACCAGGATTTCAATCCCTTGTCGTCCTGGAAACAGCCACGCACGGCTTGCTGCTCCGGGATGACTGGAGCATTTTCATAACCACAGGAGGCACCCATGTCAGAACCCGTCCCCGCATCCAACCAGCCGGAATCCGGATCGTACTCCTTCAAGGCCGAGACGCGCCAGTTATTGAACATCCTGATCCATTCCCTCTACAAGGACCGTGAGGTGTTCCTGCGCGAACTGCTCTCCAACGCCTCGGACGCCCTGCACCGCCTGCGCTTCGAGATGCTCACCGAGCGCCAGGTGCACGATCCCGGCGCCGAACTGTGCATCCACATCTTTACCGACAAGGAACAGCGCCTGCTCACCATCCAGGATACCGGCATCGGCATGACCCGCGAGGAGATCATCGAGAACCTGGGCACCATCGCCCAATCGGGGGCGCGCAAGTTCATGCAGGTCAGCCAGGAAAAAAAGGCGGACTTTGCCAGCCTGATCGGCCAGTTCGGCGTGGGCTTTTACTCGGTCTTCATGGTCGCCGAATGGGTGCGCGTTACCTCGCGCTCCTACCGTCCGCGCGCCCGGGCGGTCACCTGGTACGCCACCGGCGAAGACCACTACCAGGTCGAGTTGGCGGAGATGGATGCACGCGGCACCCGGGTGGAGATCAAGCTTAAGGAAGATGCCGCCGAGTTCGCCGAGGAATACCGCCTCAAGCAGATCATCCACAAGCACTCCGACTATATCGGCTTCCCCATCCGCTTGGGCGAAGAAAAGGAACCGGTCAACAAGCAGACCTCCCTGTGGCGCACGCCCAAACAGGAGGCGACTGCCGAACAGTACAACGAGTTCTACCGCCAGGCAACCCTGGACTTCGAAGAGCCCCTGCTGCACATGCACATGATCACCGATGTGCCCGTGCAGTTGTATGCCCTGCTCTACCTGCCGCGCAAGGCGGAACGCGGCCTCTTCTCCCTGCGCCGCGAGGATGGGCTGAAACTGTACTCCCGCAACATCCTCATCGACGAGTACAACAAGGACCTGCTCCCCGAATACCTGCGCTTTGTGCAGGGCGTGGTTGATTCGGAAGACTTGCCGCTCAATGTCTCGCGCGAGACCATCCAGTCCTCCGGGCTGATGGCCGGGCTGAAGAAGGTGCTCACCAACCAGGTGATCAAGGAACTGGATACCCTGGCGCGCAAGGACCCCAATAAATTTATCGATTTCTGGAAGGAGTTTGGCGGCTACCTCAAGCAGGGCATCGCCATGGCGCCGGGGGAGGCTGAACCTCTGCATGCCCTGCTGCGCTTCCACACCAGCCTGAACCCCGAGGCCTGGTCCTCCCTGGAGGAGCTCACCGCGAGATTGAAACCTGACCAGAAGAGCATCTACTACCTCGTGGGCGATGACCCGAAGTCGATCCTGCGCAGCCCGCATCTGGAGACCTTCCAGGCGCAGGGAACCGAGGTGCTGCTGCTCACCGACCCGCTGGATTCCTTCATGCTCATTGGCCTGCGCAAGTACAAGGACTTCGACCTGCTCAACGCCGCCCAGGCGGAGTTCCCGGAAACGCCCGGCGAAGAGAAAAAAGAACACACCCTCCCCGAAGCGGAATTCAATACCCTGGTCGAGCGCTTCAAGCAGGTGCTCGGCGATCGCGTCGTCGATGTGCGCGCCAGCAGCCGGCTTTCCCAGTCCGTGGCCCGCCTGGTGGACCCGCAGGGCACCTCCAACCCGGAGATGCAGCGTGTGTACAAGTACCTCGGCAGGGAGGTCGAGATCCCCAAAAAGATTCTGGAACTGAACCCCTCTCATGCCATTCTCGGCAACCTGGTAAAACTGGAACCCGGCGCAGAATTGGAAAAACTGGTCATCGAGCAGATCTTCGAGAGCGCCCTGCTCGTCGAAGGTCTCCACCCCGACCCCTCCGGCATGGTCCCGCGCCTCCAGCAGATCATGGAGGCTGCCCTGAAACGAGAGTAGTCGCTACCACCCTCCGCCGGAAAACCGCGACCATGCTAGAATCAAGCGTCCCAGGCAGGATCAGCCGGGGCGCTTGATTTATTTCCATTCATCTGCCAGAGGGAGAGTGCAATATGGAAATTGGTGTGGTATTGATGCTGGTGGAACTGGAAAGACTGGGACGGGCTCTGACCTTCGCAGAGTTGCGCAGCACGGCTGCGCATTGCGAGCAATTGGGTTTCGATTCGCTCTGGGTCTATGACCACCTGCTCTACCGTACCAAAAAGGGCCGCACCACCGGGATTTGGGAGGGCTGGAGTATGCTTTCGGCCCTGGCTGCCTGCACGCAAAAGGCAACCCTGGGGACGCTGGTGGCCTGCAATTCTTTCCGTCACCCCGCCCTGCTGGCCAAAATGGCCCACACCGTGGACGAGATCAGCGGCGGGCGGTTGGTGCTGGGGGTGGGCGCCGGTTGGAACCAGCCTGAGTACGATGCTTTTGGTTTCCCGTTCGATCACCGGGTGGACCGCTTCGAAGAAGCGCTCCAGGTTCTCCGCCCTCTTCTGAAGGAAGGCCGGGTGGACTTCGCCGGTCGTTATTACACCGCCCGGGAGTGCGAGATCGCCCCGCGTTCCCCGCGCCTGGGCGGCCCGCCCTTGTTGATTGGCGCAAGCCATCCGCGCATGTTGCGCCTGGCAGCGCGCTATGCCGACCTGTACAACACCTGTTACATGACCATCCCGCGTTCCGCCGAGGCGCCCCTGCGCCGTCTGCAGTACGCCTGCAAACAGGAGGGACGTGACCCGGCAAGTCTGCCCGGCACGTTCCTGATCAGCATGTCTTTCCCCGACCTGCTGGGCTGGGAGCAGCCCAAAAAACGCGGCACCCTGACTGGAACGGTACAGGAGATTGCCGCGGTGCTGGCTGAATACGAAGCCCTGGGTGCTGCCCATCTGATGTTCCACCTGGTGCCTTCCACTCCCGAAGCCTATCAGCGGCTGGCCCGCTCAGTGCAGCTCTACCGCCAGGACCGGGCGGCAGGGAATGCCGCGCCTTGAGCACCTACCTCCTCGGCGTCCTGTTCGCCTTGCTCTCCGGCTGCCTGAATGCCGCCGGGAATATCCTGCAAAAAGGAGCCATCAACCGGATCGAAGCCCGCCGCGCAGAGAAAAGTTTCGCCGCTAGTTTCCTGCGCAGCCCGCGCTGGTTGGCAGGCCTCGCAACTGGTATGGGGCTGGGCACCGTCTTCAACCTGCTGGCGCAGAACCGCATCGGCCCCGCGCTGGTGCCGGGACTGCTCTCCGTCAGTCTCATCGTCCTGGCCTTCGCCTCCGCCCGCCTGCTCCATGAACACCTCAAGCCGCTGGAGTGGCTGGGCATCCTCTCCATCGTCACGGGGATTGCCCTGCTCGCCTTCTCCCACCTGCAGGTTCCCCGCCTCGAGGTGGACTTGCTTTCCAGGGCGCTGCAAGTGCGCCTGGCGCTGTTCTCCCTCGCGCTGTTGCTCTGCTGGGGGGCTTGCTGGTGGGCGGCGCGCAATGCCGCCGATGCCCGTTGGCCCCTGCTGGCATTCTCCGCCGGTCTGCCCTTCAGCCTGTCCAACTTGTGGATCTTGCCGCTGCTTATGACCATTGGGCTGGTCTTCTCGGGTCGTGCCCAACCGGCGCAGGTGGTCATTTTTATCCTCTCCTGCCTGCTGCTCGTGGGCACCAACGTGCTTGCCGTCCGCCAGACGCAGGAGACCTACCGCCATGCCCCTGCCAACAAGGCCCAGCCCATGGTGCAGTTGCCCACGCAGATCGTCCCCATCCCGATCTACTTGTTCGTCTTCCAGCGCCCCATCCTCGGCGCGGCGCAGTTCCTGGTGCCCGCCGGAGTTGTCCTCATCCTGGCGGGTGCCTTCCTGCTCTCCCGGCGCCGCCTCGATGAAAAAAACGGCGCTTTATAATTGTTATCCGATGGGCACCAGCCATCTCCACCAACCGGCGCACGCTGTAGCGCATGCGTGACTTGGTCCCCAGGATCTTTATGGTAAGATGCATCCGGCCTCCTGAAACTCGCCTGGTTTTACTTCAGCGCTTGCAGGATTTCTTGATCACCCAAAGAACAAAGATGACAACCCTGCCTACCTCTGGTGTCTCCTCCCGACCCTCCCTACTCCAACTGTTCTTCGCCTTCCTGCGCCTGGGGTTGACCGCTTTCGGCGGCCCGGCGATGGTTGCCTACATTCGTAAACTGTCCGTGGAACGGAAGGGCTGGCTTTCCGCTGATGATTTCAAGAACGGCGCCGCCCTGTGCCAGGTGATCCCCGGCGCCACCGCCATGCAGACTGCCGCCTATGTTGGCTTGAAAGCCCGCGGGGTGCCTGGCGCGGCAGTCTGCTTCCTCGGCTTCGGCTTGCCGGCTTTCGCCTTGATGCTTGCCTTTGCTGCGCTGTATGTCTCCACGCGCACCCTTCCGGCGGTCGCCTCCGCTTTTAGTGGTCTCCAGGCCATCATCGTGGCGGTGATCGCCAACGCCGCGTTGGCCTTCGGCAAAAAGACCCTCAAGAAATGGGTGCATTGGCTCATTGCCGCCCTCTCCGCTCTCCTGTTCTACCTCAACCTGCATCCGCTGCTCGTACTGGCGCTGGCTGCGCTTGCCGGCTTGCTCCTGCTGAAGCCCGATCCTGGAGTCGGGAAAAGCAGCCCTCCCGTGTATTCTTCCTCCTCCCCGCTCCCCCTGCTGGGCATCCTGGCGGCGTATGGGCTGGGCTTGCTCGCGCTCTTCTTCCTGCGCCGGGATCTCTTTGACCTTTCGCTGCTGTTGTTCCTCGTCGACCTGACCGCCTTTGGCGGCGGCTTTGCCTCCGTCCCGCTGATGTACCACGAGATCGTGGAGGTGCGCGGTTGGCTGGCTGGACAGACCCTGATGGATGGCATCGTCCTCGGGCAGGTGACCCCCGGACCCATCGTGATCACCGCCACCTTCATCGGTTACCTTCTTGGCGGACTGCTGGGCAGTGTGGTGGCAACTGTCAGTATCTTCCTGCCCTCCTTCCTCATTGTTATCGGGATTGCCCCTTACTTCGCCCGCCTGCAGTCCTCACCACTTTTCCAGAAGGGGATCACCGCTGTGCTGTGCTCCTTCGTGGGTCTGTTGGCCGCGGTCACCCTGCGCTTCGCCCTGGATGTCCCCTGGGACCTGGCACACGGGTTGCTCTCTGCCACCGCCTTGCTGGCTCTCTTGCTGAAGGTGGACATCCTGTGGGTCGTGCTTGCCGGTACCCTCCTGTCCATCGTTTTGTTCCACTGAGCAACGATTCCCCTTGCCAGGACGACATACACCCCCCGGTTTTGCCCGGGGGGTGTTGGTTTGATGGGAAAGGGATGAACTGTTCAGGGCTTATGGCTTGCCGCCGCGGTATCCGCCGCCCGAACCACCCTGCCCGCTGCCTCCTGTGCCCCTGCCTTCCGTTGCGAGCAGGGTTAGGTAGGCTTCTGCGCTCAGGTACTGCGGCTGGTAGGTCTCGCCGGTCTCCCGTTCCAGGGCGCCCACAAAGGCGTTCAGGTGATGGATGGAGCCATCTCTCAGGTTGGTGTACACCTGCTGCAGGTCGGCTTTATCGGTCTCGGTAATATACCTCTCCAGGTCGAGGATGTCGATCTCTTCGATCGCTGCGCCAACCATGAGGGCTTCGGCCTGGGACTGGCTGCCGCGGGCGATCAATTCGTTATACAGCGACTGCAGCGTGGCGTTGGTGAAGGTGCCCACCGCTTCCCCATCGGGGTAAGCCAGTGCATAGCGCTCCAGCAGGGTCTCGATGGCCTGTTGGTGGGCTGTTTCGCTCGCGCTGATGTTCTCGAACAGCGGCAGGTCCCATTGCTCCGCCAGGGCCACATAGACATCGTGAGCCAGTTTTTCCTCTTCCCACATGTACACCAGGGCTGCGGACTCGGCGCTGGTCAGGTCGCCGCTGGATGCCGGGAGCAGGTTGCCCCACTCTTCGCCTTCCTGCGCGCCCTCCCCGCCTCCGTTGCCGTTCCCGTGCCCGCGCAGTTCGCTCTCGCCGTACAGGCTGGGGGTATGCTCTGCGCTGAGGTCCTGCGCAGTGGTTTCATTCTTTGCCAGGGTGCGGTTCACCGCGCCCAGGATGAGCAGTCCGGTGAAGAGTATGACTGCGCCTACCAGTAAGATTTTCTTGAACATTTTATTTCTCCTTTGTGTGAATGGTCTTTATGAATTTGAAGCCGGGACAGTTTCCGGCACTTCGCGGCGCGTGCTGCTGCGCTCGAACAACCGGGAGGCCACCTTGACCACCCAGCGCCAGTGGATGGCGAAGTGGATCACGATGGTGGCGATGAAGGTCACGCCTGCCCAGGTGTGGATCATGTCCCAGGTGGTGCGGGTGAACAGGATCAGCGCAGTGCTCGCGCCGTGCCCACCCGGGAAGAACAGGAAGTACATACCGCTCAGTGCGGTGAGCAGGAAGCTGATCCCCACCACCAGGTTCAGGAACAGGTTCCAGCGGCTGCGGGCGTTCATTTTGCCGCCCTCTATGCTGCGCTTCTTGAAGACCTTGCGCAGCATGGAAACCACCCATGACCAGTGCAGCACCAAGTGCAGCGCTGCCGCTGCGACCATGGCGATGCCGCCCCAGGTGTGCAGGTCATCCCAGGTCTCGCGGCTGAACAGGATCTGCAGCCCGTAGTTGGCGTTGCGCCCGCCCTGGTAGCCGCCCGTGGGCAGGTAGAGAAAATATATTCCGGACAGGATGGCGACGATCCCGCTGCTGAACAGCAGGGCATCCAGCCACCAGTTCCGTTTGGTTTGTTTTGAAAGGGTTGAAGTAAACACGTTGCTCTCCTTGTAGTTGTTTCCCGGGTTTGAATGTGAGTTCCCGGGACATGTTGTTTTGATGACTGGAATTCTACAGGAGCAATGTAAAGGGATGGTAAAGAACAATGAAATATCGGATGAAGGAATTTTAAACCCGTTGGCGGGTTGGGGCAGGCGCATGCGTTTAAAAAGCAACAGGCTGTCCGCAGGAACAGCCTGTTGCCATCATCTTTCCCTCAGCGGTTACGGCTTGTTGCCAGAACCTCCGCCGGGCTGCGGCGTGTGCACCGGGGTTTGCTGGGGGCCGGGACCGTTTTGTCCGGGTTCTTCATTGCTGTTGCCGCCTGGCTGGCCGGGTGCCTGGGTGGGCTGGTTCCCAGATCCGTTCCCGGATGGATTGGGGGTGCCGGCAGGTTCCTGGTTCCCGTTCCCGGAGGATGGGTCGGGTTCGCCGGGTCCGGTCTGGGATTGCTCCTGGATCTGGTTCCTGAAGGTCTGTGGGTCGGCTTGTCCTTGGGAGGCAAGCTGTACCTGTTCCTGGAGGCGGGTTTGCAATCGGGCGAGCATGGGTTGCTCGGAGGCTGGCGCTCCAGCCATCAGGGCGGTCATCGCCTGGGTCATGGCTTCGGTGCGCAGGCGCACCTGTTCCAATTGCTGCACCATCTGCGCTTCATCCATCCCTGCGGCCAGGTACAGCGCCCAGGTCAGCTGGGTCTGCAGGCGGGTTTCCACCTCTGCAGGGACCGCTTCTCCAGCCTGGAGCAGTCCGGCGATCTCCTCCACGCGGCGGTCGGCGAAATCCAGGGTGTATTCCAACTGGGTTTGCGGCGAGGCGGTCAGCGCCAGCAGGGTGTCTTCGCTCAAGATCTTGACCGGGTAGAGCAACTGCCCGGGCTGGCTGTCCTGGGCGGCATAGACGGTTGCGCCGCTGCCTCCGAAGAAGACGAATAAAGCAATGGCTGCTGCGATCAGTATGTTCATGGCACGTTGTTCCTTTCTCTGAAACAAGGGTGGAAAAAAGTGGTTCCATCCCTTATGACGCCGATCCTGCCGTGCGGATACGCTTTGGCGTATTTTGGCAGCCTGCCAGAGGAAGTTTGCCCGGCCGCGTGCCGCGGCCTGCGGCGAACGTACTGGGGTGTCCTGCAGTTCTTCAAGGGCTTTTTTTAGCCCGGGGTGTACTGGTTCATTCTTCATAATAAGTCCTCACCATCCAACTTCTTTTTCAGGGCTGCCAGGGCGCGGTGTTGCAGGGCTTTGACCGCCCCGACCGGTTTCCGCAGCGCGCGGGCGATGGACTCGTTTTCCCAGCCCTCCAGGTATTTAAGTGCGATCACCTGTTGCTGGTCGGGGGTCAGTTGTTTCAACACCGCCCGCAGGCGCTCCTGCCGCTGGTGGCTGGCAGCCTGTTCTTCCGGTCCGTCCTGCTTCTCCACCATTTCTTCATCCAGTTCCTCCGCCGGGGGTGGCTCCCTCCGGTACTGGTCAACGATCCAGTTGTGTGCCACGCGGTACAGGTAGGCTTGCAGGTGGTCGGCAGGCCCGCGTCCGTTTTGCAGTGCCTTAAGCAGGCGGCTGAAGGTCTCGCCGACGCAATCCTCGGCCAGCTGCTGATCTCCCAACCGGCGCATGGCGTAGCGGTAGAGTCCCGGGCTGTAGGCATCGTAGATCGCTGCCAGTGCCTGGGGGTCAAATTGGCGGGCTTGCTGCAATAATTCGAGGTCGGCTGGCACACTGGTATCCATAAAGTATGACGCCATCCGGGCCGCATCGATACGGCTGCAGGGCGTTCAGGGGATTATATCCAATTGCAGCGCCGGGAAACAGAAAAGGAATGGGAAAAGCGTCACGCCAATGTATGGGATAATACCGCCTGGACGTCATCCCGATCCCTGGCGGAGGTGTGAGTATGGAATTACAGAGTACTGCGTTAAAATCTAAAGTGAAGATGCCGTTTTTTGACGGCTTTTTGCACCGGAAAGTGTAGATATTTATGCAAGAAGCAGTAAAACCCTGGTCGAAGGAAAAGGCGGCGCACTGGGCGCAGGCGCAGCCCTGGCTGGCGGGCTGCAATTTCATTCCCAGCACCGCCATCAACCAGTTGGAGATGTGGCAGGCACAGACCTTTGACCCTGCCACCCTCGATCGCGAATTGGGCTGGGCTGCCGGGCTGGGTTTCAATGCCGTGCGCGTCTACCTGCACGATCTGCTCTGGCTTCAGGATGCCCCCGGCTTCAAGGATCGTATGCGCCGCTACCTGGACATCGCCGCCCGCCACGGGCTGTGCACCATCTTCGTCCTCTTCGATGACTGCTGGCACGACAACCCTGCTCTGGGTCCCCAACCCGCTCCCGATCCCGGCATCCACAATTCCGGCTGGTTGCGCTCGCCGGGAAGCAAAGTGCTCCGTGACCCGGGCGCATGGGGTCGCCTGGAGGAATACGTCTGCGGGGTGGTCTCCGCCTTTGGCAAGGACCCCCGTGTATTGCTCTGGGACGTGTACAACGAACCCGGCAACGGCTTCCTCATCTCCCTGCGCCAGCCCCGTCTTGCCCAGGCGTTGAAACTGCTCGGTTTGCTGGGACGCTATTTCCTCCTGCCCCTGCCCTCCCGCCCGCTTTTGGAGAAAGCATTCTCCTGGGCGCGCCAGGCTGGCCCCTCCCAGCCGCTCACCAGTGCCACCTGGTACCTGCGCGAGCATCTGGAAAGCCGCCTGAACCTCCTCGCCGTGGAACGGAGCGATGTGATCTCCTTCCACTCCTACTTCAACCTGGAGATCACCGCCCGCCTGGTGGCGAAACTCTCCCTTGCCGGGCGCCCGCTGCTCTGCACCGAGTATCTCGCCCGCAAGGCAGGTTCCAATTTCATCACCCACCTGCCCTTCTTCCGCCAGCATACCATCGGCTGCCTCAACTGGGGGCTGGTCGACGGCAAGACCCAGACCAGGGTCGCCTGGGACGAGTATCTCCCCGGGGGCGGCGAACCGCCGCTCTGGTTCCACGACATCCTGCGCACCGATGGCTCCCCCTACCGCCAGGAGGAGGTCGATTTCCTGCGCACCTTCCTGGCGCGGAAGGACTAGGCGAAATGTCGTGTATAATGTCTATATGAAATAGACATTTGGAGACGACATGTTAAATATACCTATTGCCGAAGCCCACAATCGGCTTTCCTCCCTGCTGAAAAAGATCGAGAAAACCCCCATCACCCTCACCCGGCGGGGAAAGGCGGTTGGCGTGCTCATTTCTCCCCAGGAGTATGAGCGCCTGCGCCAGTTCGAAGCCTACAACAGCGTCTTGCGCCTCTCTCAGTCCCTGCGCGAGAGCGGCGTGAACGCCGCGGAACTCTACCAGGGTTCGCGCGACGAATTGGAAGGGCGGCGATGATCATCGATGCCAGTGTTCTCTTGAGCGCCTTCTTTCCTGATGAAGCGCAGGCGCAAGCCCAGGCCATTTTGCACCGCCATGCTTCTGGGCAGGCGCGCTTGCAGGCTCCCCAACTGGTGGTTTACGAGGTGAGCAATGCCGTCTGGCAGGCGGAACGGCGTGGGCGGATCACCGCGTCCCAGGCGGATGAGATCCTGCAGACCATCGCCAGGCTGGACATTGAACTGCTCTCTCTCGATTGGGGCGAGATGCTGCCCCTCGCGCGCCGGTTCGGCTGCAGCGCCTATGACGCCGCGTACCTGTCTCTCGCCGTGCGCGCAGGCGAGTCGCTGGTCACCGGTGACCGGCGCCTGTTCAACGCGGTCAACGGCAAACTGGATTGCATCGTTTGGATGGGTGCGTACCAGGAAGAGTGAAACTTTCTTTTTACTGGGAATTTTCGGGCCGCGCGGCGGCTCAGGAGGAGGGAGCCTCTTCTGATGGCGCCTCGTCATCCAGCAGCTTGTCCATGTTCACCTCGTAATCCCCCCACTTGCTCCCGCTTGCCGAAGCGAAGATCATCTGGCTGGTGATCTCCGATTGTGCCGCCGCCCGTTCCACTGCTGCCCGCCGCTTTTGTGCCGCCTCGGGCGAGATGTCAGCAGTCCATTCCTCCACCGCCAGGATGCGCACCGCCACCAGGTCTCCCGCCGCATGTGCCAGCGTTTCCCCGGCATGGTGACCCAGCAGCAGCCGCGCCAGCGGCGCATTCTCGTCCAGCAGCCCCGAGCCGAGGTCCGCCCGCAGCGAAGGCACGATGGTGAAACTGCGCTGCTCCGCCTCCCCGTCAGAGTCGATCAATTCCACGCTCACGCGGGTATGCAGGGCGATTGGGGTTTCCATGTCTTGATGATACCAAAGAAGTAGGCGTGAGGGGGATGCACCTTTGAGATTTCGGCGGGCGATGCGACGGGCAGGATTGCCCCCGTGGGATGGATCGAATAGGATTGCCCTGTGCAACTTGCAGGGTTACGCTTCTTGCCTGCTTAACTTATCACTGGCAAGCCGGTTCAAACTGATCCCGGCCTCTGCCGCTTCAAGCACTAAATGGCGATGCAGCTCTGGGGGTACCCGGATCAAGAATCGCCCACTGAATTTTTTCGTTGCGATGGGTTCAGGTACGATTTCGCCGCTCGTTTTCAGATCTGCGATCACCTGGGCGACGACCTGGCGGATTCCCTTAAGCGCTTCTTCTGGGATAGAACCCAACCAGCTTAGGCTGGGAAACTCAACACACAGGCCAACGTACTCGTTGTCTTCCTCGGACCAGGTTACACGATATGTATAGCGGTCATTTTTTAACATCATTTTGCGCCTCCATTCGTTCGATCGCCTTCAACACTTGCCACACTTGATACGCTTTAGCCATTCCATGGTCATTCTGGATATTGACTCGTGGATCTCCTTGCCAGGGCGTTTTATAGATTCGGTGGCTGCTGCTTTTTTGGCGGGCCACGCCAAAAAGGGAATCGCATACTTTACAAAGGTCTGGAAAACTGATTCCTTTCGGATTGCGCCGCATTTCCGCAATGATTTCTTCGGCCTTTGTCATGGGCGTATAATACCATTATTGGTACCATTGTCAAGGGAAACGGGAATATCTTGCCCTAAAAGAACACCCCGGCATATGCCTGCCGGGGCGTAGTCCTGATGTATTTCCAGGGCGAACTCCCCCTAAATATCCAGGTTCCTCACCGCCTTGGCATGTGTCTGGATGAAGTGCTTGCGCGGCGCCACCGCGTCGCCCATCAGCATGTCGAAGGTGCGGTCGGCTTCCGCCGCGTCGTCCACCGTCACCAGCAGCAGGGTGCGGTTCACCGGGTTCATCGTCGTCTCCCACAGTTGGGTCGGGTTCATTTCACCGAGACCCTTGTACCGCGACAGGCTCACCTTGTCCGCGCTCACCCCCAGCGATTTGAGCAGTTTATCCTTGTCGGCGTCGGTGTAGGCGTAATGCACCTGGTTCTTGTACGCTACGCGGTAGAGCGGCGGCTGGGCAATGTAGAGATGCCCCCCGTCGATCAGTGTGGGCATGTAGCGGAAGAAGAAGGTCAGCAGCAGCGTGCGGATGTGCGAGCCATCCACGTCGGCATCGGTCATGATGATCACCCGCCCGTACCTCAGCCCCTCAACGTCGAAGTTGTCCCCGATCCCGGTGCCCAGGGCGGAAATGAGCGAGCGGATCTCGTTGCTCGACAGGATCTTGTCCAGCCGGGCGCGCTCCGTGTTCATGATCTTGCCGCGCAGCGGCAGGATCGCCTGGAAATGGCGGTCGCGCCCCTGCTTCGCCGAGCCGCCTGCGCTGTCACCTTCGACGATGTACAGTTCGGTCTTGCTCGAGTCGCGCTCCGAGCAATCCGCCAGCTTCCCGGGCAGCGTCAGGCTTTCCAGGGCGGACTTGCGGATCACCAGGTCGCGCGCCTTGCGCGCCGCGTCTCGTGCTCGCGCCGAGGTGAGACACTTGGCGATGATCGCCTTGGCTGCCTGCGGGTTCTCCTCCAGGAAGGTCAGCAGCGCCTCGCCGACCGCCTGGGTCACGTAGGTCTGCACCTCCGGGTTCATCAACTTCACCTTGGTCTGGCTTTCGAACTGCGGGTCGGGGTGCTTGATGCTGATGATCGCCGTCAGCCCCTCGCGCGTGTCGTCACCCGCGAAGTTGGGATCGGCATCCTTCAACAGCCCGCCCTTGCGCGCATAGTCGTTGACCACCCGCGTCAGGGCGGCGCGCATCCCGGTCAGGTGCGTACCGCCGTCGATGGTGTTGATCGTGTTTGCAAAGGAATACACCGACTCGGTGTAGGCGTCGGTGTACTGCACCGCGCACTCGATCCCGATGCCCTCGTAGTCCTTCTCCACGTGCACCACCGGGTGCAGGGTCTCGCGGTTGCGGTTCAGGTAGCGCACGAACGACTTGATCCCCCCCTCGAAGTAAAAGGTCATCTGCCGGTTGCTGCGCTCATCCACGAAGTGGATGTTGACCCCCCGGGTGACGAAGGCCATCTCGCGGAAGCGCTGCACCAGCGTGTCGAAGCGGAACTCGAGCGCCTCAGTGAAGATCATCGGGTCGAACTTGAAGGTCGTGCGCGTGCCGGTGTCATTGACTTTCTTGACCTTGCCGATCACCTTCACCGCTTCCTTCGGGTAGCCGCGCTCGTAGCGCTGGAAGTGCACTTGCCCGTCGCGGCGTACTTCCACCTCGCACCACTCGGACAGGGCGTTCACCGCGCTCACCCCCACGCCGTGCAAACCGCCGGACACCTTGTACCCGCCGCCGCCGAACTTGCCGCCGGCGTGCAGCTTGGTCATCACCACCTCTAGGGCCGATTTCTTCTCCGTGGGGTGCATGTCCACCGGGATGCCGCGCCCGTTGTCGGTGACTGTCACCGACGAGTCGGGGTGGATGATGATCTCGATCTGCGTGCATACCCCCGCCAGCGCCTCGTCGATGGAGTTATCCACCACTTCATACACTAGGTGATGCAGCGCCTTGATGTCGGTGCCGCCCACGTACATCCCCGGGCGGCGGCGGACAGCCTCGAGACCTTCGAGGACTTGGATATCTTTTGCGTTATAGGTGCCGTTTGCCATGGATTTCCTTTATATGCGCACAGGCTGGGCCTGTTTTTTGAGTTGTTCCAGCACGACCTTGAGCCAGTTGTTCACGTCGCGGTAGTAAATGAAACTCGCCGAGAGCAGGGCAGTGGAGATGAAGGCATGCCCCAGGATGCCGACCAGCAGCCACCACGACTCCGCAGCCGGGGTCAGCCACAGGAAGCGCAGCCCCCAGCCGATGACCGTGAGCATCACCAGGAACAGGAAAGTGCTCGGCAGGGTGAAGCGCACCATGCGCAGACTGCCCAGCAGGGCCTGCAGCGCGTCCTGTTGGTAGGTATAGATGCCGTGGGCCGAGAAGTACACCGGCACGATGATCCACAGTGTTGCCAGCGCGGTCAGGAACAGCAGGATCTGCCCGATGAACGGGCTGATCAAGGTCGCCAGCGATAGGAAGGTCAGCGTGGGCAGCGCCACGGCAGCCAGCAGCAGGGTCAGCAGCAGCGAGAGCACCAGCGCGCGGCCGATGGATTTCCAGAAGGAGAGTTCCGTCGGGTGCAGGCTGACCTTGGAGACCCAGTAGAAATACACCGCCCCGCACAGCCAGCCGGTCAGCACCGCCAGCACGCTCCAGGCAAGCACGGACAGCGCGGAGCTGGTTTCCACTGCTGGGGGAGTGCCGAGAGGCATCTGGTTGGGCATCTCCAGGAACAGCAGGCTGGGCAGCCCTAGCGGGAAGGTGCGCAGGGCGCTCAGGATGTTGAGCCGCGCCGCCAGGTTGCTCCAGATCTCCACCGCTGCCTGCAGGGTGTCGGCGCCGAGCACGCCGCTGTAAAGAGCAGGCAGGCGGGCGATCCAGGGTGCCAGCAGCGCTTCCATCCGCAAATGTGGTCCAAGCCACAGCAGCAGATCGAGCATCACGGGCAGGGCGATCACCGTGATGCTGCGTGCCACCGAGTCGAACCCGGCGGCCAGAGAAGACACCATGCCGGGGGGCGGGGGAAGTTTGGCTCTCTCGATTTCCACGAAAACGATTCTACCACACCGGTGCGCCGGGTCTTTTTTAGCCACCCTCAGGCGCATTGCCCCCGCCTTTTTCCGCTCTGGTTTCAGTTCCTGTGATCAGTCCACGCTTTTCACAAAGTGGGGGTTTGAATGTTATGCCATACCCCAAAAAATGATTTTCCCCGCTCCAGGGCGGGGGGTCAGAAAGTAGGGAAATCCCTACTTTCTGACTTTGTGAAACCCGTGCCTTGCCTCGCCTGTTCTCTTGCCCTGAAGAAAAAAATCAAAGAAGCCGCCGTACAAGGCGGTTCCTTGTGTCTTCCGGTGTACAGGCTGTCCTCTCAAGCGCAGACATCTTTTCGGTAGAAGCGGTAGCGCTTGTAGATCCGCGCCCCCAGGCGATGCGCCAGTGGGAAGGTGTCTGCGTTGTTCTCGCCGGTCAGCGAGAGGTCGATCCACTCGTACCCCTTGGCGGCGGCGCGGCGCACCATCTCGTCGAACAGCAGCACCCCCGCGCCGGTGTCCCAGTATTCAGGCAGCACCGCCACGCTCTTCACCGCCAGGGTCTTGGGCTTCTGCCGGGCGTAACGCAGCAGCCGCAGGTAGTCCCAGGGGTGGCGCAGTCCGTTCAGGTGGATCAGCACCTCGTTCATGTCCGGCACGCCGGGGAACCAGCCCACCGCCTTGCCGTTCACTTCGGCGAACAGCACCAGCTCGGGGTCGAGCATGTCCAGCACCGGCAGGATCATCGCCTCGATGGCCGCCCGGGTATACGGTGTGAATCCGGGGAAATGTGCCAGGGCGCGGTTCTGCAGTTCCACGATGCGCTCGATCTCCCTGTCAATGTCCTGCAGGTTGCCTCCTCGCACGCGCACCGGGCGTCGCTGGCGCACCTTCTCCGCCAGGCGCAGCAGGTGCTGGATGGGCGGCGTCTCCAGGTCCACCTTCACGAGATAGGCCAGCCCGTCATCGCCGTCCTTCTCGAAGCCGTACCTCTCAAAGAATCCTTGGTAGTAGGGCGGGTTGTGCCCGCAGTAGGAGGACGGCGGGCGCTCGCCTCCCTCGATCAGGATGCCGCGCCCCTCCTCCCGGTCAAGGTTGTAGGTGCCGTAGAGCGCAGTCAGGCCATGCTGCCGTGCCCAGGCCTCCGCCTGCTCGAAGAGCGCCCGAGCTGCCTCATAGTCCTCCACGCACTCGAAGAAGCCGATCATGCACTCGCCAAAACCCTTGGCAGCGCTCCGGCTGTGCTCCTCGGCGCACACAATGGTCCCCACCGGGCGGCGCCCGCGCCAGGCGATGAACAGTTCCGCCATCCCCTCCTTGAAGAAGGCTCCTCGGGCCGGGTCCAGCGCCTTGCGCCGGGCGGAGAACAGCGGCGGCACCCACAGCGGGTCGCCGGCATAGATCTTCCAGGGAAAGGTCAGGAACGTGCGCCTTTGGGCGGTAGTGCGGACGGGCAGGACGGTGATCGGCTGGGTGGGCATCGCCTGGAGTGTAACATTTCTTTAAATCGCTGGGAACCTCGGAACTGTAAACGTTGTGTTATTGCCGGTCAACGTTTCGCTTTGGCTCTCGTCTTTTCTTGGTACAGAAGTCGCAGGTCTGGGGGAATCCTAGAGCATCATCAACACGATGGCAAGCAGCGCCCCGAGGATGCCGAGCAGTTGCGGGCGGCTCAGGTGCTCCTTCAGGAAGATGCGCGCCAGCACCACGGTGGAGCCGGGGTACAGCGCTGCCAGCACGGCAGCTACGTCCATGCGCCCGGCTTGCCCCGCGAGGATGTACAGGCCGTTGCCGGTCACATCCAACGCGCCGTTGAGCAGGATCAGCGGCCATACGCCGCGCGGCGGCAGGAAGCGCTGGCGGGTGACCAGGGTATAGATCACCATGGTGAGCGTGCCCGCCTGGCGCGAGGCGACCATCGGCCAGAAGGTGTTGCTCTGGCTGCCCCTCTCGATGAGGATCAGGTACACGCCGAAACACAGCCCGGCAAGCAGCGGCAAACCCAGGTCCGCCAGCCGCAGGCGCAGGGTCTGCTTCCCGCCCTCGGGTTGGGAGATGAACCAGATGGAGACCAGCGCCATGGCGAAGCCGCCAAAGGTCAGCGCGCCGGGGAAGCCCTCCAGGAAGGAACCGACGACCACCGGCAGCACGGCCGCGGTCAGCGCCGAGACCGGGGCAGCGATGGACATCTGCCCCTTGGTCATCGCATGGAAGAAGAGCAGCAGCCCGAGGGTGCCCACCGCCCCGCCGATGGAGCACAGCAGCACGGAACTCCACGGGGCGGCAGGTTCGCCCGAGAGCAGGGCGGCGATCAGCAGCAGGACCAGACCCGATGCCTCGCCCAGCATCACCGCCTGGTAGGCTTTGGCTTTGCGGCTTGCCAGCCCGCCGCAGAAATCGGCGGCGCCCCAGGCAAGTGCGGATGAGAGTCCGAAGAGGATGGAGAGCATGGCGGGTTCGGTCAGGTGGGAATAAAAATGAAGATGGATTTCCGGGTTGGGGGAATTATAACTTGTTTGCTGCCCGTGCCCGTTCGAGCACGCCTCGGGCTGCCTTGATCAGCGGCAGGTCGATCATGCGCCCCTCGAGTCCGAAGGCACCCTTGCCCTGCTCCTGGTGCGTATCGAATGCCTGCACCAGCCTCTGCGCTGCGCGGATCTGCTCTGCGCCGGGGGTGAAGGCTTCCTGCACCGGGATGACCTGCGCCGGGTGGATGATCTGCTTGCCGGTGTAGCCCAGTTGGGCACCCAAGAGCGCTTCCGTGCGCACCCGCTCCACGTCGTGGTACTCCACCGTGACCATGTCGATGGCTTGCAGGTCATGGGCTTTGGCGTGCATCACCACCAGCGAGCGGGCGGTGAACAGTTCCCAGGCTTCAGGCGTGCGCTGTGCGCCCACGCTGGCGGCATAATCCTCTCCACCGAAGATGAGCGCGTCGAGCCGCGGGTGCGCGGCGATCTCGCCCAGGGCCAGCATGGCACGCGGCGTCTCGATCCCCGCCAGCAGGCGGATGCCGT
>JBGSVI010000104.1:0-10296 GCA_041753035.1 Anaerolineales bacterium
TCGCGCCTCCGCCCGGCTGCCGTCGGGCTTTCGCTGGCACTGATCGCCCTCCTGGTGGCGCCTGGCTTCTGGTCCGCGCTGACGACGTTCAATGCCGTCCCCAATGCCAACCTGCCCTACTCCGGACCGGCGCAGGCAGACAGCCTGGGTCAGCAAAATGATTCCGGGCTTCCCCCGCGTCTGCTGAATTTCCTGCTCGAGAGCACCCCGCCGGATGCCTACCTGCTGGCGACCGTCACCGCCAACCAGGCTGCCCCCTTCATCCTCGCCACGGGACGCCCGGTCTTCACTTTTGGCGGTTTTGGCGGGATGGACCAGATCGTGGACGCCGCCGGGCTGGCCGAAATGGTGGCTGCCGGTGAACTGCGCTTTGTTCTCAACCAGGGCTTTGAACAGCGCCAGGAGCTCCTCACCTGGCTGCAGCAGAACTGCTCCCCTGCCGTGATCCCCGGCCTGCCCGCCCGGCAAGCGGAACAGGCGATCTTGTTCGATTGCGGAGGGTGAATCCCGCCGCTGTGCGATCTGCCGCCCTCATCCTGTCAAGCAGCAGGACGATTTGCGCCGCGCCAATCCAGATGCGGAGGCGTGGTCGTCATGAAAAAAGTTTCATGAAGGGGAGATCATTGACGGAGATCAACCTTCCCGTGGCAGCAATGCCAGCCTGAGCAGGATGAAAACGACCAGGGCCACAAGGATGAGCAGGAGCGCCACAGGCTGTGCCGCGTCAAGACCGAATCCCTCGAAACGCTCATACACCAGTACGGGTACGATCTTTGGGTGGTACGCCAGAATGACCACCGCACCGAATTCGCTGATCCCGCGTGCCCACATCATCACCGCCCCACCCAACACGCCGCGCCATGCCAAGGGCAGGGTCACATGGAAGAATGCCTGCCATTGGCTTGCCCCGTCAATCAATGCCACTTTTTCCAGTTCCTCATCCACGAGGGCGAAGGCTTCGCGGCTCAAGTTGACGAGGAACGGCAGGCTGACGAACAACATGGCAACCACGATCCCCGCCAGGTTGTCGGTGAAGGTGATCCCCAGCGGCGACAACCACTGTCCCAGCAAGCCGCGCCGCCCAAAGACGAGCAGCAGGGCGATCCCTGCGGCGGTGTGGGGAATGACCACCGGCAGGTTGACGATCGCCTCCACCAGCCTTTTCCCGCGGAACCTGCGGCGTGCCAGCAGGTAAGCCAGCGGCACACCGCCGAACAGTGCCAGCGTCGTGGAGATGGCCGCCGCGCTGAAGGTCAGTACAATGGACTGGAGCACTTCCGGGTCGCCGAACGCAGCCAGGAAATTGGCCGGCGTTGTCGCCAGGATGGTACTGATCAGCGGCAGGACGATGAACAGGAGGAGCAGTCCACCCGCCAGGGAAAAGAGCAGGTTGAAAGCCAGGGACGGACGGTTCAAGGCGTCTCCGCGGGAACGCAGTAGGCTTGCAGACCGGCAGGCATATTCTCTTGGTTCTCACCGATCGCCGGGTTGAACATCGGGTGGTGATCGCCATCCAGGATGGCGCGTCCCTCCGGCCCAAGCAGGAAGGCGATGAACAGGGCGGCTTCGTCCGGATGAGGAGCGCTGCTTGGAATGGTGATGCCGTACCCGATCCGTTCGCCGCGAAATACAGGTTCCACTGAGGTGAAACGCTGGAAATCCATCACGACTTCCACCTGGCTGTAATCCATTTCCTCCGCGCCCAGGTTCACGGCTTCGGGCAGTTGCAGCATCTCCAGTTCATGCTGCTGGATCACGCTTTCATACTCGAAGGCATAGTCCAGGTCACCTGATTCGAGCAGGGCCAGGAGCGCGATGCTGCTGCCGCGAATGACGATGGGTGAACCAGGGACGGTTTCGACGATCTCCGGCACGGTGACCGTGGTCATGCTGTCGTCGGAGAAGATCCCAAACGGATAGGTGAAGTCCCCGCCGAACATGTCAGCGAAGATGGTTGGCTGCTGGTAATGGTCACGCGCCAGCGCAAAAGCGAGCAGGGTGCGGTATCCGGCTGCGTCGAAGCGCGGGTCGGGGATGCCCACCTTAATGTCGGGGCGGCTCAGCACCTCGTACCAGTTGTCTGCGTTGATCTCGTCTGCGTACAGGCTTTCGGTTTGGTAAGCCACCGCGAGGCGGTTGCTGGCGAAACGGATATACCAGTCTGCGTAGGGCAAACCGGTCTCCGGGTTGGTGGTCGCATACATCAGCATCGGGATCAACTGCGCGTCGGCAGTGGCGACCACGTCGATCGGTTCGTGCAGTTCGGTGGCGTGGCGCATGACCTGGATGCTGCCATGGAGCTGGGCTTGCACGTCGATGCCCGGGTACTTGGCTTCAAACGCGGTTTCCAGGTGCTGGAATGGAAGGATGAGGCTTCCCGCCGCAAAGACCACCAGCGGCGTCTTGGTGGACCCGCTGCCTCCAGCGCTTCCAGGTGCGCATCCAGCAGTGAGAAGTACGAGCAGGAGGAATGCAGTGAGTTTCTTCATGATTGATGAAAAACGGGTGGGCTTTGCAGCCCACCCGTCGATTCTACTGCATTTTGCCTATTTCACTTCGACAGAGACGATATTCTTGACCCAGGCCTTGCTGGATTGGTCAGGCATGGCGGCATTGTAAACGCCCGCTGCTTCCGGGTCGAACGCGATCAGGCAGTCGGAGCACGACAGGACGGTGGCAAGTTCGATGTCGTAGGCATAGCCGTCGCTGGCGGTCAGGGTGAGCATGGTGGCTCCGGCCTGTACTCCGGCCTCAGCAAGCAGATCGTTCAGGCGTACGCCGGTGTATTCGGTGGGCCCGTTCTTGGGGTGTTCCAGGGTGAGCGTGACCGCTTCCATGTTGTGCAGGCCCATGTCGGTCAGGGCAAGTTCTGTGTCCACCAGGCCGGTGACAGAGAAGGTTACGGGGCCGTCGTCCTTCGCGCCGCAGGCACTCAGCACCAGGGACAGGATCACAACGATGGACAGGACGAGCAGGGTGATGCGATTGTTCTTCATCTTTTCTCCTATGAATATGTTTTTTTTCGCCAAGAGGGCTCCTGGCAAAATCTCAGAAAGGGTTATTTCACTTCGATGCTGACCAGGTCCTTGACCCAGTTCTGGCTCGGCAGGTCGGGCAGGATCACCGTGTAGGAACCGGGGACATCCGTGAAGGCCAGCAGGGAATTCTCGCAGGAAGTGACCTCGGTAAGCGCCATTTTGACCACGTAGCCATCCGAGGCCGTGAACACGATCTCGGTGGCACCGTCTTTGACCCCCACCAATGCCAGCAATGCGTTCAGGGACACGCCCTGGTAGGTCTGCATGCCGAGGGTCGCATGATTGGCGCTGATCGTCATGGTTTCCATGGTGCGCAGGTCATATTCGCTCAGGCTGAGTTCAGTATCCACCAGCCCGGTGAGTACCAGCAGTGCGGTATTGGCGAGCGCCGGGTCGACGGTGGGAGTGGGAGCGGCAGGAACATTGACAATGATCTGGGTGATTTGCCCGATCAACTGTGAGTTCTCCAGCCCGGGGCCAACCAGCCGCAGGGGATAGTATTGCCCCGGGAGTTCAGAACCGTTGACCAGGCAAGCCACCATGATATCGGAGTTGCGATCGGTGGTGGCGCTGTCGAGAGACACTGAGTAGCCATCGCTTGCGAACAGGTCAATGCTGTACCCGGCGTCGGCAAGTTCCTGGTTGTAGGCGAAGTCGCCATGGCTGTTCTCGTCGTCCACCTGGCCTGCCAGCAGCCACAGCGGAACGCCTTCCCATGTCTGCCCATTGTCATCCTTCCAGGTCACGCCGTGGCAGGCCGGGGCCGAGCAGGATTGATACGAGCCGCGGTCGACCGGGGTGTTGATCGCGCCGTGCAGATCGAGTACCCAGGCCGCGCCCACGGACTGCACCTCAACCTGGTTGATCCATTTCACGGTCCAGTGCCCATCCACCACCTGGTTGTTGATCTCGCTGACGACCATCAGGCGCAGGGTCCCGTCCTGCACGGGGTCCAGCGGTTCACCGTTGCGGGCATAGGCCAGGATGGCGGTAAGCGGGTCGTGCTCGGGGAGTTCACTGCCGTTGGCAGGATCGTAGGCGATGAAATCGCCGTTGACGATCTGTTCGTAGGAATAGGTCATGCTGTAGCCATCTTCGGCGGTGAGTGTGACTCCCATGCTGGCGTCGAATGGGATATCGTAGGCCGCGAGCAGGTCCTTGACCGCCACCCCGCTGTAGAGTTCGGGAATGGTGATCGCGCCGGTGCTGCTCAGGATGCCTGCCTGCCCTTCGGTAACCGGCAGGGCTTTCAATTCCTCCAGGGTGATGTACTGGGGGCCATCGGGACTGAACAACTTGAGTGTGAAGTCGGATTCAGGTTCGGTTGTGGTCGTTTGCGCCGGTGTGCAGGCAGCCAGGGCCAGCGAAAGCAGGATGAACAGGCTGATGGTCAGGGTCAATGTTCGCTTCATGGGCTTTCTCCTACAATGGGATTTGTTCTCCGGTGTGGGTGGTCTCGTAGCCGGTCAGGGTATCCATTCTCCGGCGGAATGCACCCGTCTGGATCGTATCAAGCAGCGGGGTAACCTGGGAGAGTTGGTCTTGCGCGAGCACCAGGTCGTAGCGTTCGTGGAAGAGAGGCATGAAGTCCAGCCCAAACTGAACGGCGGAGGCGTGCAATCCGATGGCGGCATCCGCCGCCCCGCTGTGCACCTGTCTGGCGCTTTCCGTGTGGGTCTGCACGCACATCTCGTAGCCGCGTACCTCCGCGGGCAGGATTCCCAGCAAATGGAACTGCTGATCGATCCACAAGCGCGTCCCCGAGCCGGGATTGCGGTTCACAAAGCGCACATCGGTACGCCTCAGGTCTGCCAGGCCGTGGATGCCCTTGGGGTTGCCCGGGGCGGTCATCAACCCCTGCTCCCGGTGTGCCAGGGTGACCACGCGGGTCGGGCGGTCTGGGAAGAAATGCCGCACGGTGGGCAGGTTGTATTCTCCGCTGGCATCCAGCAGGTGACAGCCAGCCACCTGGCACAGGTTCTGGCGCAGCGAGACCAGCCCATCCAGGCTGCCCACCGGCATGAGCAGCAGGTCAAGGTGCGGCGCCAGGTCGCGGGCGAGCAGTTCCACCGCCAGGTCATGGCTGCCGGAAAAGACCACCGCAGGGCGTCCCGGGTTTTCAGGCAGGATCAGTTCCTGGAGCAGGAATCCCCCCGCACGGGCGCGGTAGAACTTCTCCACCACGCCAGCCTCGATATGGGTCTCCACCAGTTCCACCAGCCCGGCAGCCTCCAGTTGTTTGAGGTGGTGCCGCACCCAGGCGGGGTGCTCGCCGAGAGCCTGGCCAAGCTGCGTGAGCGAGGCCTGGGCGGTCATCAACTGGCGCAGGATCCTCAGCCGGCGCGGGTCTGCCAGGAGTTTGAGTTGTTCATAAGAGTGCAGGGGCTGGATCGGGAGCATGCCGTTAAGTTTTTCCTTAGCGGCATGGAGTCTAACAAACCTTCACTGTCCTGTCAACATGTACTTCTTCCTGACAAGAAAACCTCTCCCGAAGCATTCGCTTCGGGAGAGATATCATCTACTCCTTTCCAATCAGCGCCCGGAAATACGTTTTTAACTTGAACCCCTGCCCCGAAAGCAGCGCCTGGGCACGGAACATCCCCGCCACGCCGCGCACGATCAGCACCACGGTCAGCGCCAGCAGCACCGCCGCCAGCCAGGGGTGCCACCAGGTCATCCCCGGCACCGAGAGGCGCGCCATCATCGCCACCGGCGCCGAGAGCGGGAACAGGCTCAGCACGGTGGCGATCGCCCCGTGCGGCTCCTGCATGAAGACGCTGCTGCTCAGGAAGAGCGGTACCATCATCGGCAGCATGATGACGAAGGTGGCCTGCGAGGCCTCGCGCAGGTTGGGTGCCAGCGCCCCCAGCCCCGCCATCAGGCTGGCATACACCGCGTAGCCCAGCAGGAAGAACACCAGCCCCCACAGGATGAACGAGACCGGCAGGTCGATCCCTGCGGGCAGTTGGAAGGTGCGCCCGCTGATGTTGAGCAGCACGAAGGTCGTCCCCAGCCAGAGGGCCGTCTGCAGAAGCCCGACGATGCCCAGCCCGACGATCTTGCCGGTGAGCAGTTGCCGCGGCGTGACCGAGGTGAGCAGCACCTCCATGATCCGGTTTTCCTTTTCCTTCGAGATGTTGCCCAGCAGCAGGCTGGCATTGGTGATGATCAGCATGTAGAACAGCAGCGTAATGGCATACGGCGTCCACATCGCCACGGGGTTGCTCTCGTCCGGGGCAGCCACCGGCGCCAGCGAGATCTCGTCAAGTTGCATCGGCCCGTTGACCAGGTTGGCAAAGAACCAGTCCCCCCCTGCCAGGTTGACCTGCAGCGCCCAGGTGAACAGCCCCGAGAGGTCATCCCCGCTGGAGGACAGCGGGTTGAAATCCGGGCGCACATACGTGACCTCGCCGCTGGCGAGGAAATCCGCGGGCACGATGTAGAAGGCCGCGATCTCGCCCGCATCCAGGGCAGCTCGCGCGGCAGCCTCGTCCGGGTAGGCCACGAAGGTCCCCGCCGGGATGCTCTCGGGAATTTCCTGCAGGATGCCGCTCAGGTCCACGTATCCCTCGGTGCACACCTCCTGCGGCCCGGTGAAGACCTGGCTGATGGTCTCCGAGGCGGGAGCATTCTTGTTGATCGCTCCCACCACGGCGAAGATGAGCCCCGCCACCAGCGGCAGCCCCAGCGTCCCCAGCCAGAAGGAGGGCCGGGAGATCAGGGTAACGATCTCGTTCTTCAGGATGAGCATGATCTTTTTCATGGTTGATCCTTCGTCGCGAACGCCTGCGCGCCAGGTTTTTGCCGGGCGAACACCTCGCCCCAGCGCACACGCTTGCCATAGCGCAGCATCCCCACCCGGAAGGCGCGGCCCGCCAGCCAGATGGCTCCCAGCGCACAGGCCGTTTGGATCGCCGCGCTCAAGGCGATCTGCCAGGCGGGCAGGATGGCAAAGCCATCGCGCATCAGCATCGTCAGTGGGGCGGTCAGCGGCAGCATGCTCAGGGTCACCGCCAGGGGAGAATTGGGGTTCTCCATGATCAATCCGATCAGCATGTAGGGGATCCACAGCGGCAGGCTGAGGAAGCCAGTCACCTGCTGACCTTCGCGCGCCTCCGCCACCGTGGCGCCTACCGCCGCCATCAGCGCCGCCAGGGTCACAAAGGAGGGCATCATGACGGCGAGCAGCAGCACCAGGGTCTGCGTGGAGACTTGGATGTTGCGCAGGAAAGCGATCGATCCGCGTCCCGCCAGTACGATGATCCCGATGACCAGCACCCACAGCAGGATCATGGTCAGGCCGATGGAAATGTCCCCGATGATCTTCCCCGCCATGAACTGGTTCGGCGAGACCGAGGTGACGATCACCTCCATCGTGCGGTTCTCCTTCTCCTCCACCACCGCCTGCATCAGGTAGCCGCCGGTGGAAAAGATGACGATCATGAACCCGACACCCGCGATCATCGGCAGCAGGATGCTGAGGAAGTTCTCATCCGAGGCCGTGCGGCTGCCATCCAGCGAGACGATCACCACTTCCGCGCCTTCCGTCAGGCGGGCGGCGATCTGCGGGTCGGTATCCCGCAGCATGTTGACCGACAGGAGATCGTAGAACTGCCGGCGGGCGGGCGATTTGACCCCGCCCATGTGCACCAGGGTCAGTTTCCCGGAGGTGAGGTAATCGGCAGGGATGAGGTAATACGCCTGGATCTCTCCAGCCATCAGCGCCTCTCCAGCCTCTGCCTCGCTGGCAAACGCGACCATCGGCACCGGCTTGTACGGCTTTTCGGGGGCCGGGCCGGGCAGCGGGTCTGCCAGCAGCCCGGACTGGTCCACGTACCCCAGCGGCGTGGTGTTGTTATCCATCGAGATGATCAGGAAGACCAGCCCGACCATGGCCAGCATCACCAGAGGGACGCTGAGCAGCCCCAGGAGGAATCGCTTGTTGAACACGTGCCGCTGGTATTCGTGCCAGGCAACACGCAGCATCTTGATCATGAAGTGCCTCCTTCCCCTTTCACCACGCGGATGAAGATCTCATCCAGGTCGGGCATGGCAATTTCGAACTGTTCCAGGATGATGCCCTGCTGCACCAGCAGGCGCAGGATCTCCTGCGGTTGCGCGCCGGTCTTCAGGTTCAGTTTGAAGGTGCCGTTCACCGCTTCGCTGCTTTCCACGCCCGGCAGGGCGGGCAGGGTGCCGCTGGTGCGCACCAGCACCGCGTTGGCCGAGAACTTGCGCCGGATCTCCTCCAGCAGGCCGTAAAGCATCACTTTGCCATGGTCGATCAGCACGATCCGATCGCACAGTTCCTCCACCAGGTGCATCTGGTGGGAACACAGCACGATCGTCACTCCCTGCTGGCGCTGTTCCTGCAGCAGGTCCTTGACCATCTGGGTATTGACCGGGTCAAGGCCGCTGAACGGCTCATCCACGATCAGCAGTTCGGGCTTGTGCAGCAGGGTGGCAATGATCTGCGCCTTCTGCTGCATTCCCTTGCTGAGTTCCTTCACTTTCTTGTGACGGTGCTCCGCCAGGTCAAAGCGTTCCAGGTATTCCCCGGCGCGCTGTTTTACCTCGGACTCGGTCAACCCTTTCAGCGAGCCGATGTACGCCAGACATCGCTCCAGGGGGATGTCCTGGTAGAGGCCGCGTTCTTCGGGCATGTACCCGATCAGGTCCTTCTTCGCCTCGCTCATCGGTCCGCCCAGGATGGCAACGGAGCCGGAATCGGGGCGGAAGATGTCCAGCATGCAGCGGATGGCGGTCGTCTTCCCGGCCCCGTTGGGCCCGAGCAAGCCGAACAGGTCGCCCTTCTCAATGCTGAAGGACACGTCGTCCACCGCCCGCACCGGGCCAAAGGATTTTGTAATGTGGGTAAGTTCTACGGCTGGCATGGGGTTTCTCCTTATGTATTCTCAACGAACTGCTTGAGTTGTTTGCGATAATCCAGGAAGGCAGCACGCCCCTTCCCGGTCAGGCGGCACAGGGTCAGCGGCAACTTGCCGCGATAGGTCTTCTCAATATCTACGTACCCTGCTTCGGCAAGTTTTGACAGGTGCACCGAGAGGTTGCCCTTGGTCAGCCCCGCCTCGCGCTGCAGGTAAAGGAAGTCGGCGCTTTCCACCGCCGCCAGGATGGCGACGATGAGCGTCCGCGCCGGCTCGTGCAGCAGCCGGTCCACCCCGGCAAAACTGCGCAGGTCACTGCTCATCCGGCGGATCCTCCGGGGCGGGGTTTTGGCGCAGGTAACTGCGCAGCACGCAGGCCCCCGTCAGCACCAGGAGCAGGCCCATGGCGCCATAATAGAGTGTCACCCCGCTCCATTCCTCCATGTTCAGGATGGACAGGGCAATCCCCAGCGCCAGACTGAGCAGCGCCAGGAGGCTGAACCGCCCCAGGCGGATGCGCCAGGCGAACAGCAGCAGGACCACGCCGAACAGGAAGCCGGTCAGCAGCGGCATCCAGTCCAGCGCCGACGGGCTATGCACCACCAGCCAGCCGATGAACGCCGCGATCAGCATCCCCAGCCCACCGGCAAAGGCGATGCGCACCCCGCGCCTGGTTTCCTGCCGGCTGCGGTAGGCCACGTAGCCGGTGCGCGGGAAGGTGATCCGTTCCTTCACCCGGCGCACAAATCGGTTGATCAGCCAGCCCCCGCCGATCACCACCAGGAGGAAGGCCGGGGCGAGCATCTCACCCACCAGGGTGCCGCGCAGCACATCCTGGAAATAAAAATAGGCCGCCAGCAGCAGGCACAACCCGCCCATGCCCATCTCGAAGGTGCCATCCACATACCAGTACTGCAGGGCGCGCAATTGGGAGCGCTGAATTTCATCCGCCATAACGATCATCCTCTGTAAACAGGTCTACAATGCAAACTAGTTTGGATGATACTACAACGATCCGCGTTTTGTCAAGCCGCCGCTGGATGGAATCCTCCCCGCCATCGACCCGCCCACCCAAAAGGTGTAAAATTCCCCCCGGGATTCCAAGAACACGATACAAGGAGGAACCATGACCCACAAGATCCTGATCCTGGGCGGCAGCGGCTACACTGGAAAACTGGTCGCCCGCCACCTGCTGGAATGCTCGGACGCTGGCGTGACGCTCGCCGCGCGCCGCCTGGAAGGGGTGCAGACCCTGGCAGACGAGCTGAACGCCAGTTTTCCAGGCGACCGGGTGCGCGCCGTCCACGCCGACGCCGCGCAGCCTGACTCCCTGCGCCTCGCCTTCGCCGGGCAGTCGCTGGTCGTTGTCG
>JBGSVI010000105.1:0-53122 GCA_041753035.1 Anaerolineales bacterium
CGGTGCTGCTGCCCAGTGCACAGCCGACCCCCAGCCTGCCGGCGCCGGTTTTCACGCCCACGCCAGGGATCCTCCTGCCCCCGTCCACCCCCGTCACGCTGGGAGAGCGCTTGGGCCGCGACCCGCTGGCCAACGGGCTTGCCATCCTTGTGCTGCTGGGCATGCTCGTGGTTCTAGGGATCTCCATCTTCCGCTTCCGCAGGCTGCCCGTCCAGGCGCCGGCCTCCCGCCTGACCTGGCTGTTCCCCCTCCTCTGTGTGCTGGGTCTGGGGGTGGCAGGCTACCTGGCAACCGTGGAAATTTTCAACGTGGAAGCGGTCTGTGGACCCGTGGGGGACTGCAATGCCGTCCAGCAGAGCGCCTATGCCCGCCTGTTCGGGATTCTGCCCATCGGCCTGCTGGGTCTTGCCGGCTATCTTGTCCTGCTGGGCGCGTGGAGCACATGGCGCTTCACACACGGCCTGCCGGCTGACCTGGCCGCGCTGGTCATGCTCCTGGGGACTTCCGCTGGACTGCTCTTCTCGATCTACCTCACCTTCCTGGAGCCTTTCGTCATCGGGGCCACCTGCGCCTGGTGCCTGGCCTCGGCCATCATCACCACCCTGCTGTTCCTGCTCAGCCTGCAGCCCGGACGGCAGGCGCTCGCGGCCCTTCTCTCCCGCCTGCAGCCCATCCAGCCAACCTGACCCTCTTTTGCCACCCAATTCCACGCATGGATAAATGTCACACAATAAATAGTATTAAAGTGACTTTGTTTTTTCTTTCACAACCAATATATTGTGTAATAGAATGAATTGGATCTGGAAGGCACACCACAGAAAACTGTGTCGGGTGTGCTCTTTGGTTTCTCCGGGCAGCCCGCAACCAAACCATGCCCGGCGTCCAATTCCAACCCTCGATCTCAAGGAGGTTTGAATGCAGCGTAATAAATTGTACATCATGCTGATCCTGGCGGGGATGCTGTTGATCCTGGCCACCGGTGTGTGGCTGGCAACCGCAAAGCCAGCCAGCGCGCAGTGCGGTTCTTCGGCATCGTCCTGCAAGAACTGCCACGAGGTGCAGGGCACCCTGTCCGTCAACCAGGACGGCACCGGCTGGCACCAATCGCATGCCTTTGGCGATTTCTGCTACCTGTGCCATGCCGGCAACAACCAGGCGACCGACAAGGCCGAGGCGCACACCGGCATGGTAGCGCCGCTCTCGGATATCAATGCCTCCTGCCAGCAGTGCCATGTTGACGACCTCCAGGAGCGCGCCCAGGTCTATGCGGTTGCCCTGGGAATCGAGATCGGTAGCGGCACAACGCCGGGTGAAACCAGCACAGACCCCGTCGTCAGCGAGCCCACCACCAGCGAACCGGCAGCAGGGGTCGCACTGACCAACGACCTGGTCGTGGATGATCCCAACCTGGTGGACTATACCCAACGCTATAACGAGATCGTGCTGGGCAAGCGCCCGGTCAACTGGGGCAATGTCATCCTGATCGCCATGATCGGCATGCTCGCCCTGGGCGGCGGTGGTTTTGTGCTCAAGAACGAGAAACTGGTCAACATCTCCTTTGGCGAGACCCGCAATGTGGAAGGTGAATATCCCGCCGACGTGGTCGAATTGCTCCCCGCCCTGACCAGCCTGAAGCCCCCCAGCCGCAAATCGCTGAGGAAGATCCTGGACAACCCCGGCAAGACTGAGAAAGTGCTCGGCCTGATCGACGCGGTGGTGTCTGACGATAAAAATGAGGAGGCAGCCCCATGAAATTCATCCTGAACTACATCCGCAAGGAAACCTGGTCACCCTACGTGGCCGGCATCCTGCTGGGCGTGGTCGGCATCCTAGCCGTCTGGCTCAGCGACACGCTGCTGGGCGCCTCGGGCGCCTTCGAGAACCTGGCCGGCATGATCGGACAGGCGCTTGCCCCGGCAGCCTTCGACAACCTGTACTTCAACTTCATCATGCCCCCGGGGATCACCTTCGGGGTCATCCTGCTGATCGGCGTTTTCTTCGGCGGGATGATCGGCGCAGCCACCAGCAAGAGCCTCAAGTGGGGCAAAAAAGATGCCACCAACAGCGACCCGCAGTGGAAACGCATCTTTGGCCCACAGACCTGGAAACGCTGGCTGCTGGCCTTTTTTGGCGCCATCATCCTCGAATATGCCGCCGGCATCGCCGGGGGCTGCACCAGCGGCCTGGCCATTTCCGGCGGGATGCTGCTCGCCCCGGCAGCCTTCCTGTTCATCGCCGGCATGTTCGCTTCGGGCATCGTCACCGCCCTCATCATCTACCGCAGGAGGTACTAAAATGGGTGCTTCTGTGATCGCCTTGTTCCTCGGCGTCTTCTTTGGCTTTTCGCTCAATAAGGCCGGGCTGACCAAGTACCACAAGATCGTCAACGTTTTCCGTTTCACCGACATGGCCGTGCTCAAGTTCATGATGACCGCCCTCGTCGTGTCAATGAGCGGCCTGTACATCCTGCGCGGCCTGGGTCTGATCACCTTCCCGGCTGTCCCCGCCACCTACATCGTCGGCAACCTGGTCGGCGGATTGATCTTTGGCGTCGGTATGGCGCTCACCGGGTACTGACCAGGTACCTGTGTCGCCGGGTCCGGCGAAGGAAAGATCGATTACATTGTGCCTGGTTTGCTTGGTTTCTTGACTGGTGCCGCCATCTACGGGCTGACCTACCAGTATGTCTTTCCCCAGATCTCCAAACTTGCCAATCTTGGCAACGTGGTCATGCCCGATCTGTGGAACATCAACCCCTACCTGACCGTGCTCGCCTTTTCCCTCATGGCACTGCTTTTGTTCTATTTGATCGACCGTGCCGGGCTGCAGCGCAAAGACAAAATGAAGGACGAGTGATCTCTGGCTCAACCTGGAGAAAACCATGAACGATACTCTCTCACGCCGTGACTTTCTCAAACTCGGCGCAGCAACGGCAGCCGCAGCTGCGGTGGGGGCGATGCTGCCGCCCAAGGTGGCCCAGGCGGCCTACACAGCCGGGCTGGTCAACGCGGCTGGCGATGGCTATATTCCCAGCATGTGTGAAATGTGCGTCTGGCGCTGCGGCGTGCTTGCCAAGATCAAGGACGGGCGCGTGGTGAAACTGGATGGCAACCCGGAGCACCCGCACTCACGCGGCAACCTGTGCCCCCGCGGCCAATCAGGCCTGATGAATACCTACGACCCCGACCGGGTGCTCACCCCGCTCATCCGCGTCGGGCAGCGCGGCGAGGGCAAGTTCCGCAAGGCATCCTGGGAGGAAGCCCTCGACCTGACCGCCAGCAAGATGCAGGCGATCAAGGATACCTACGGCGCGGAAGCGATGGTCTTCTCCTCCACGCACAATCTCAGCCAGCCGCAGTTCGAGAACCTGCTGTATGGCTTCGGCTCGCCCAACTACGGCACGCAGCGCAGTTTGTGCTTCAATGCTATGATCACCGCCTTCCTGCTGACCTACGGGATCGAAGAACCGTCCCGGAATTACAAGGACGTGGAATTCATCCTGATGGTCGGGCGCAATATGATGGAGGCCATCTCAACCTCGGAAACATCCGAATTGAGCCACGCCATCGACCGCGGCGCCAAGCTGGTCTACCTGGACCCGCGCTTCACCAAGACCGCCGCCAAGGCCGGCGAGTGGATCCCCATCCGCCCCGGCACCGATTCAGCCTTCCTGCTGGCGATGATCAACGTCATCGTGACCAACGAATTGGGCGACTGCGATTTTGTCAAGCAATACGTGGTTGGCTGCGAATCTCTTCCCGCGGCCATGCGCAGCTACACCCCCGCCTGGGCGGAAACCATCACCGGCGTCCCCGCCGCAACCATTGACCGCATCGCCCGTGAATTCGCCGCTGCCAGTCACCATGCCATGGTGCATCCCGGCTGGCGCACCTCGAATTTCGTCAACTCCTTCCAGACCGAGCGCGCCATCGCCACGCTGAATGCTATCAGCGGCAATGTGCTCACCCCCGGCGGATGCCTCTCGGCGGATGTCGGTGCTGAAGGCGCCGGGCTGGGGGCACCACCCCAGCCGCCCTACCCGCGCCTCTCGGCCCTGCGCCTCGACGGCACCCCATGGAAATACCCGCTCGTGCCGCTCAAACTGGGCGTCTTCCAGGAACTGCGCGACGCCATCCTGACCGGTGAACCCTACCAGGCGCACGGCTGGTTCATCGCACGCCAGAACCCGATCCTGGCACTGCCGGACCGCACCAAGACCCTGCAGGCGTTTGAAAAGATGGACTTCATCGCCACCGTGGATATCATCCTGAACGATACCGCCTGGTTCTCGGATGTCGTCCTGCCCGAGGCCTCCTACCTGGAACGCTTCGACCCGCTCCTGCCGGTGGACGGCAAAGCCTACATCCGGCAGCCGGTCATCGAACCCCAGGGCGAAGCCAAGTCCGCACTGTGGATCTACAAGCAGTTGGGCGAGCGCCTGGGGCTAGGCGATTACTTCCAGTATGAAGATGAAGAGGATTACCTACGCCAGCAGTTGAAGCCCCTCAGCGCCAGCCTGGAGGAAGTCAAGGCACAGGGCTACGCCGAGATGCCGGAAGAGGAGAAAAGTGACGAGATCACCTTCAACACGCCTTCCGGCAAGATCGAGATCTATTCTGAAACCCTGAAGAATGCCGGTTTCTCGCCCTGGCCCACCTGGGAGGAGCCGCCCGCTCCTGCTGAGGGTGAGTTCTACCTGCTGACCGGAAAGGTGGCCCAGCATACCCAGTTCGGCACGCAGAACAACCAGTTGCTGCACAAGTACTCCGATGAGCCCCGCCTATGGATGAACGCCAGGACCGCCGCCGGGATGGGGCTGGCGGACGGCGACTGGGTCGAGATCACCAGCCCGGTCGGCAAGGCGCACACCCAGCTGCTCGCCACCGAAGCCATCCGCCCGGACTGCGTCTACCTGACCCCGGGCTACGGGCACCTTTCCAAGGGACTGACCACCGCCTTTGGGATCGGCGCCAGCGACTCGGCGCTGCACGTCACCTATACTGACCCGATCAGCGGCGGGCAGGCGCTCAGCCAGACATTCGTTAAGGTAAGCAAGGCTTAGAGGTGCTGCCATGACCGAGATCACACATCACGCCTACCTGTTCGACGCCGTCCGCTGCATTGCCTGCCGGGCTTGCATGGTGGCCTGCAGCACCGAGAACAACATTGAAATGGACAAGACCCGCATCTGGCAGTCTGGTGTGGGGGTGAAAGGCGAGTTCCCCATCCTGCAGCGCGCCACCATGGTCTATCACTGCATGCACTGCAACCATCCCGACTGCCTCTCCGCCTGCCCGGTGGGTGCCTACTCCAAGCGTCCGGATGGCCCAGTGGAGTACGACCCCAAGAAATGCATCGGCTGCCGCTACTGCATGAACGCCTGCCCATTTGGTGTGCCCCATTTCGATTACGACAAGGGGCTCATTGAGGGCGCCTTCATCGATAAGTGCACCTTCTGCCCCCAGCGCATCGACGTCGGGCAGGAACCCGCCTGCGTGGCGACCTGCCCCACCGACGCCCTGGAATATGGCGACCGCGACGAACTGCTCAAGATCGCCCACGCCCGCATTGCAGCGCACCCGGAGCGCTACCTTGACCATGTCTACGGCGAGTTCGAGAACGGCGGCACATCGTACCTGATCCTCTCGCACGTTCCCTTCAGCGAACTGGGCTTGCCGGACCTGCCCGAAACCCCTGTCAACGAGGTCAGCGAAGATGTGATGGCGTTGACCATCCCGTTCGCTCTAAGCTGGGGTGCGGTGCTGAGTGCGGTGGCGGCTGGCGTACAGATTGCCAATCGCAGGAGCGCCGCCAAAGCCAAAGTCACCGAACCTATTGAAGCGAAGCCGGAGGAGCAGACCAAATGAAAATGAATCTCACCTTCCATCCGCGTTTCCGCCTGCCGCTATTGGCTTGGATCCTGCTCGCCCTGATGGGCGCCGCCTTCGTGATCGCCATGGTGCGCTACGCCGTCGGAATCGGCGCAATCTCCGACCTGAGCAATGCCTACCCGTGGGGCTGGTGGATCAGTTTTGATCTCTTCACCGGGGTTGCCATCAGCAGCGGCGGCTTCCTCATGGCGGGGCTGGTTTATATCCTGGGCGTTGAGAAGTACCGCCCCCTGTTGCGCCCCTCTGTCCTCACTGCTTTCTTGGGCTACATAATGGTCGCGGTTGCCCTGCTGGTTGACCTGGGGCAGCCGCAACGCATCTGGTATATGATGATCTATTGGAACCACACCTCGGTGCTGCTGGAAATCGGCATCTGTGTCATGTCCTACCTGTTGGTGCTGGCGATCGAGTTCGCGCCGGTTGTGTTCGAAGGGTTGCGCTGGAAGAAGCTGGCACACTTCTTCCACAAGTTCGTCATGCCGTTCGTCATCCTTGGTGTTGTGCTTTCCACCCTGCACCAATCCTCGCTCGGTTCGCTGCTGCTCATCCAGCCCACCAAGTTGCATCCCCTCTGGTGGACTGCCATCCTGCCGATCATATTCTTTGTCTCTGCCGTGGCGATCGGGCTGGCGATGATCCTCGTTGAATCCTCGCTCAGTTCACGCTATTTTAAGCGCGGGCTGGAGATCCACCTGCTTGAGAAAGTTGCCAAAGCCATCCCCATTGTCTTGGCAACCTACTTGCTGCTCAAGTTCGGTGAACTCGCATGGGCAGGTGACCTGGGTTATCTCTTCACCAGCGGCGTCATGAGCGTACTCTTCTGGGCGGAGATCCTGCTGGGTGTCGTCCTTCCGCTGATCTGGTTCTCCTTCAAACGCATGCGCCAGAGCCCGAAAGCCTTGCTGGCAGGCGCGATCTTGCTGCTGCTCGGCATGATCCTCAACCGCTTCAACGTGAGTTGGTTTGCAGTCAAGCACTCCGACCCGCTGACCTACGTGCCCACCTTCATGAGCAATGTCACCTACATCCCAACCCTGCCCGAGGTGTTTCTTTCGCTCGGCATCTTCTCGGCTGGCATCCTGGCTTTCGGGTTGGCAGCCAAATACCTGCCGGTCTTTGAAGATGAGCACTCCCAGGCTCACGCCCCGGGCGGAGACTAAACCCCAACCAACAAAAAGCCTCCCGCCGGTCTCCAAGCGGGAGGCTTTTTCTTCCAGACCATGCGCCCGAATTTCTTTCATCACCTTCACCCCCCCACCATCCCAGCAAAACAAGCCCGCTGGCGCTATACGCTTGGCGCCGGGGGCACAGCGATATTCCTCTGTCTGGTGCTGGTGGTCACAGGCGCGCTTGAGATGTTCTATTACGTGCCCACGCCTGCGGAAGCCGCCCTATCGATCCAGACGCTCAGTTACCTGGTGCCCTTTGGCGGGCTGATCCGTAATTTGCATTTCTGGGCGGCCCAGTTGCTGGTGGTCGTCAGCGCCGTGCACCTGGCACGCGTGGTCTTTACCGGTGCTTATGCCCCGCCGCGGCGCTTCAACTACCTGCTTGGGCTGGCGCTGTTCGTTTTTGTGCTCCTGCTGGATTTCACCGGGTACATCCTGCGCTGGGACACGGGCATCCAGTGGGCGCTTGTGGTGGGCGTGAACCTGGTGCACTCCATCCCCTGGGCAGGGGAAACGCTCCACCGCATGCTGGTCGGCGGCGCCCAGCCTGGTTCCGCCACGCTGCTGCGCTTCTACGCCTGGCACATCTTCGGATTGATGCTCCCCGCGCTCATCGCCACCGCCTGGCATGCCTTCCGCCTGCGCCGTGACGGGGGTATTGCCGTACCGCCGCCCCGCCAGCGCCATACCCCGGAACGCATCTCGCGCTTCGAACTGGTGCGCCGAGAAGCGGCTGCCGTGCTGTTCGCCAGTGCGGCCCTGCTGCTGCTGGCACTGCTTTCCCCGGCGCCCAGCGCCGCCCCGATCAGTGACATCACCGCCCTCACCGGGGAGGTGCGCGCCCCCTGGTTTTTCCTGTGGGTGCAGCAGATGCTCCAATGGGGCAGCCCCTTCTTCTGGGGTGTGCTCGTCCCGCTGCTCGTCCTGGCGCTGCTGGCGCTGCTGCCCTATGCGCTGCCCCTGCCTGTCTCGGGGGAACTGGGACGCTGGTTCCCACGCTCCAACCGAGCGGCGCAGATACTCCTGGCAGTGCTCGCCCTGGTCGTCCTCGTGCTCACCCTGCTTGCCCTGCGCCCACCTGCCTGACATGACCCGCCGCCTCCTGCTGCTCGGTTCTGCATTCCTGTTGATCGCCCTGGGTCTTGCCTGGGGGCTGGAAGCACGCCACCCGGAGCCGGTGGCACTGACCCCCAGCCTGACCGGGTATGTCGAATACTGCATCACCTGCCACGCCGACCTGCCGGTCATCAGCCCTTCCCACCCGGTGGAGACCTTTGGCTGCGTCCTGTGCCACGGCGGCGAGAGACTGGCGCTGGAAGCGGACCTGGCACACAGCAGCATGCGCGGCGGGGGAAATCCTTCCGCCCTGGATGTGGTGGAGGAGTCCTGCGGCGGGGAGACCTGTCACGGCGGGACAGCAGACGATGAGCGCGATCACATCCAGCGTGTCCAGACCAGCATCCAGGTCACCTACACCGGCGCGATCACCAGCCTGCGCTACACCTTCGGCGCCCAGCCCGACCTGCTGCCCTTTTATGGCGTCAGCGCGGTCACCGATACCAGCCTACCCTCCCACACCGGCATCCTGCAGTTGCTGGCCTTCGACCCCGCCATGGAGAGCAGCCCGGCGCTGCAGGCTTTTGGGCAGAACTGCCTGACCTGCCACATCGGCGGGCTGCCTGCCGCAGGGGAGCAGTACCAGCGCCTCAGCGGCTGCGTCGCCTGCCATTCGCCCGCCTCCGGGGAGCAACAGGTGCATACGCTGACCACCTCCCTCTCCTACACCCAGTGCAATGCCTGCCACAACCGCGGCAACTATGACCTGCGCAGCATGACCTTCGTGGAGCGCAGCGACCAGGCGCAGACCCGCCTGCAGGAGTACTACCAGCCCATCGCCCAGTTCACCCGCTGTGAATACACTCTCGACTGCGTGGACTGCCACACCCGCACGGAAGCCATGGGGGATGGCGACCTGCACGCCTCCAAGGCTGACAGCCAGTACATCCAGTGCCAGACCTGCCACGGCACCCCCAGCGCCCTGCCGCTGACCCGCACCCTGAGCGACCCCGACGACATCGCCTTCCGCCTGGCCTTCCTCACCCCGGTGGTGGACCTGCAGTTGGGCGATACCATCCTGATCACGGAGCAGGGAGAGCCGCTGTGGAACACGCTGGTGCTGCCTGACGGCACCTACCAACTGGTGGGCAAGGCCACCCGGCAGTTCTTTTCCTTCCGCCCGGTACTGGGCAGCGACTGCACGCAAACCGGCCTGGACCAATCCTCCGCCTCCTGCCACGCCTGCCATGCCATGGATCGTTAAATAAAATGGACCGACTCTCGCGCCGTGACTTCCTGAAACTTCTCCGCCAGGTGCTGCTGGCTCTCAGCGCCGCCCTTGGCCTCGGTATGCTGGCGCGGTTCTTCTCCCGCCAGGAGGCGACCTCCCGCCCGACCGAATTCGATCTTGGTCCAGCTTCCGCCTACCCGGTCGGCTCCCGCACGATCCTGCCGGAGGTGCCTGCCGTGCTACTGCACACCCCGGAAGGCTTCACCGCCCTCAGCCTGGTGTGCACGCACCTGGGCTGCACCCTGGAAGAAAACCAGGACGGTTTCAACTGCCCCTGCCACGGCTCCCGCTTTGGCGAGGATGGCTCGCTGCGCGGCGGCCCGGCAACCAGGGGACTGGACACCCTGCGCCTGGAACAAAAGGATGACCGCCTGCTCCTTTATACTGATTGATCCCAGGATCATAGGATGCAACCATGGAACCCATGAACACGAACAATAAGACCACGCCACCGGCGCAGGACGCGCACTCGATCATGCTAAAGGGCACCGTCGCCGCCCCACAGACATCCTTCTGCAGTCCCGCAGTGCCGCTGGGCACGCGCCTGCGCTCCATCCGCCTGGAACAGGGGACGAGCATCCGTGCTTTGGCAGAAAAATGCGGCCTGAGCGCCAACACACTCAGCCTGATCGAGAACAACCGCACATCCCCGAGCGTGAACACGCTGGAAGCCCTTGCCCGCGGCCTGGAGGTGCCCATCGTCACCTTCTTCAGCGGGCAGAAACCGGAACACGGGTTGGTTTATCAGCAACAGGGTCAGCGCCCAAAATTACCCTTCGCCAACGGCACACTGGAGATGCTCGGTGAGGGACTGCCCCCCCTGGGCGCCGAACCCATCCTGGTGACGCTGGAGACCACCCAGGCAGATCTCCAGGAGATCAGCCACGCCGGGCGCGAGTTCATGTACTGCCTGGAGGGAGAGGTAAGCTGCGTGGTAGCTGGCAGGGAATACCGCCTGCTCCCCGGCGACAGCCTGCTCTTCGACGCCCAGGCCCCCCACCGCTGGGTGAATGCCCATTCCAATCCTTCCCAATTACTGGTATTATTCTGCCCCATGGAGGCGCACGACCAGCCCGCCGAGCGCCACCTGGACACCTGATCTCCGCCTTCCGCAGGAGATGTGCAGCAAACCGGGCTGGGCTTGTTTATGTACCTGGCCGACCTCATGCGCAACTTCCCGAGATCACCTTCTGGCTGCCGGGTAACCTCACCTGGCCGCTCCTGCTGATGACCAATCACGAACCCCACATGATGCTGGCAGTCGCCGATGACAATCTACTGATGGAACCGGGAATGCCTCCGCTCTTTGGCCCGCTCGACGAGGTGCTCACCGCCGAAACACTCAGCCGCATCTATCGTCTGTCCATCCGCCTGGTCGAAGTGGACGGGCAACGGCAGGTGCTATGGACCTGACCCCTTCCCGGCTGTGGCTGCTCACCGGCTCGCAGGGCACTGGCAAGACCAGTTTCTGCCGTCTGGCAGCCGCCAGGGCGCGCCTCGCCGGATGGCAGGTGAGCGGGCTGCTCTCCCCGGCAGTATTCTCGGCAGAGAAAAAGACCGGCATCCTCGCCGAAGACCTGCGCAGTGGAGAATCGCGCTCCCTGGCGCTGCGTTCCAGGCCGGGTACGCAGCCCGCCCATTTTAACCTGCCGCTCGGAGAATGGATCTTTGACCCGGCAGCCCTTGCATGGGGAAACCAGATCATCGAAGCATCGCTCCCCACTGGCCTGTTCATCATTGACGAACTGGGGCCGCTCGAATTCCAGCATGGCATGGGCTGGGTTGCTGCCTTTTCTCTTTTACCCCAGCCCCGCTACCGGGTCGGGCTGGTTGTCGTCCGCCCAGGACTGTGCGAGTCCGCCTGCCTGCGGCTGCCCATCCACGCCACGCTGGACCTCTCCACCCATTCCTCCGAGGATAGCGGGCAACTGCCGCTTGAAGTGCTTGCCAGCGCGTGGTGGCAGCAGGCGGAAGGGGAAAGCCATGCTTGAGCCGATCAGCCTGGTCATCCAGGCGGGTGGTCAGTCGCGGCGCATGGGCACGGACAAGGCGCGCATCCCTTTCCTCGGTCAGCCCCTCATCCAAAGGGTGGTGGAGCGCCTGGCACCCATTGCCGGAGAATTGCTGGTAACCACCAATCATCCACAGGACTACACCTTCCTCGGTCTGCCCCTGTTCACCGACCTGCTTCCCGGAGGCGGCGCCCTGGGCGGCCTGTACACCGCCCTTTCCTGTGCGTCCTCGCCCATCGTGCTCAATGTCGCCTGCGACCTGCCCTTTGCCAACGCGGCGATCTTGCAGCACGCCGCCCGCCTGCTCCTCCAGGAGCAGGCCGACGTGGTCATCCCCCGCTCCCCCAATGGGCTGGAACCTCTCCATGCCGCCTACCGCCGTCTGACCTGCCTGCCCGTGGTGCGCGCCGCCATCGAGTCGAAACAACTTAAGATTATCGACTGGTTCCCCCGCGTGCGCGTACTGGAGATCCCGGTGGATGAGATCGCCCGGCTCGACCCTTCCGGCCTGGCCTTCCTGAACATCAATACCCCCGAAGATCTCTCCCTCGCCGAAAAAATTGCCCTTTCCCAGTAAAACGCAAGCGGGACCCGGAAACCCGGATCCCGCTGCAGGGAGAAGAGAAAGATGCGCCGGTCAACCCGCCCCGGGTAACCTAGAGTTGTCTATCCTTGCCGGTGAACAATTTAATGAGCCGTTGCCAGCCAGAGCGGATCTGCACCCGTTTCATCATCCAGGTGCCGATGATCCCATAGGGCAGGAACAGCACGATGAGCACATAAACCACCCCGAGGAGGAAGGAAGCCTGTTCGCCGAAAAGGTTCTTCAGCCCATATTCCAACAAACGGTAGATGGCGGCACCCGCCAGTGCCCCACTGAGCGTGCCCACCCCCCCGATCAGGGTCATCAACAGCGCGGCGATGGTGAATCCCATGCTCGCCGTATACGGGCTGACGATCGGCTGGAACAGGGCATGCAGTGACCCCGCCAGCGCGGCAGTGATGCTTGCCAACGTCAGGGCTGCGAGTTTGAAGTAGAAGGTGTTATAGCCCAACATGAGCGCCCGCTTCTCGTTCTCGCGGATCGCCACGCACACCCGTCCGGTCGGCGAATCCACAAAACGCTTGTAAAGCAGGTACATGCCGACCAGCAAACCCAGAGAGACGAAATAGAAGCGCATCCGGTGGGCAGCCGCGTTGATGAACTCCGGAGCGATCACCCCCTGCAAGCCAACATCCGAACCAGTGTAGAGGTTCATTTCATGGGATTGGATGACAATGTAGAACACGGAGGCGATCCCCATGGTCACCAGGGCAAAGGTCACTCCCTGGACGCGCGGCAGCACCACCGAGAACAGCACCGCCTGCAGCACTCCCACCAGCAGCACCAGCCCCAACGTGGCCCACAGCGACCAGCCAAAACTCTTGATCATGATGCCGGTCAGGTAGGCGCCGACCGCAAAGAACATGGCATGCCCAAAGGAAAGCATCCCAGTAATCCCCAGGATCAGGTCGTAGCTCAGGGCGAACAGCGCCAGGATGAAGATCTCGATCGCCAGCCCCTGCACGAATTTCGCCGCGCCCATGCTGTTGCCCAGCAGGTCAGCGATGGATTGCCCGTTGAGCAGTGCGGTGATGAATGGCAGCAGGATCATCGCCAGCAGGACGAACAAGCCGCCCCGGTTGTTACGGAAAATGGACCTGAACCAGCCGCCTGTTTTGGAAGCAGAAATGTTTATCTGGCTCATGGCATTACTCCTTGCGCCCCAGCAAGCCCTTTGGCAGGACCAGCAGGATGATGACCATTAAGAAGACTGTCGAGGCAGGCACCAGTGGGGGAGAGGGTTTGAAAGGTTCCGCCATGAAGGGCAACTGGATGCCGATCTGCCCATATTTGATGATGAACTGCTGCATCAAGCCCACCAGAAGCGAACCGACTGCCGCGCCGGGGTAACTGGTCAGGCCGCCAATCGCCAGCGCCACCAGCATGTTCAGCAGCAGGCTCTCCCCCATGGCCGTGGAGATGCCCATCGAAGGCGCCGCCAGCGCGCCGCCCAAGGTGGCCAATCCCACCCCCAAGGCGAACACGAAGGTAAACACGCGGCGCACATTGATGCCCAGCGCTTCCACCATCTGGCGGTCCTGCACCCCCGCGCGGATGATCATGCCAATGCGCGTGCGCTGCAAGAGGATCCAGATCGCCACCAGCACAAAGATACCCACCAGCGGGATGAAGATCTCGTTGTACACGCGGATACGGCTGCCCATGATCATGACGGTCGAGCAGTGGTCCTGGAAGATACCCGCCAGCGTGGTCGCCGGGCAATTCGGCCCGCTGCCGTTAAAGATGGCAGGCTTGGGCATGGTGAACTCCGGGCGTCCCCAGATGGCACGGGTCAATTCCACCCCCACCGCGCTCAAACCGAGGGTGATCATCAGCGAATAGATGGGACGCGAGTATAGCGGGCGGATGAGAGCCGATTCGATCAGGCTGCCCAGCAGCAGGCCTGTCAGCAAGGCGAAAACGATGGCAATGAAGAACAGCCAGGTGGAGCCGAGGTTGACCAGGGCATCGGTCAGCGGGGTATTGAATGCGAAGAGCAACAACCCGGCTGCCAGCACAGCCGCGAAGGCGGCCACATACGTCCACGGCAGGCGCAGTTTCCTGCTCACCATCCCAGCTTTCTGCTGGTTCTGCAGACCTGCCAGGCTGAACGCCAGCAGCAGGCTGCCCAGCAGTATGCCCGCCAATACCAGCACTGGACCGGAGGTCTCAAAGCCCTTCGCCGGGGGAATCAAGCGCACACCGGTGTCTGCGAACAGGGAATAGGTACCCGGGCTTTGCGAATACACCCCGGGGTCCCAGATGGTGATGGGGTAGGCTCGCAGGGCGAAGAGCAGCACCACCCCGGCACCCAGCATCCCGACCCAAGGCCACAGGCGCCGCAGCAGGCTCTTGCCCGCCAGCCGGGCTGCGAGGAAATCCCACAAGGGCAGCAGGGTGAAACCCGCCACCAGCAGGCAGAACGGGGTCAGAATATCGATGAAAGTATCCGGACGGATATAGACCGTCCAGGCTACGTATGCGCCGATCATGAATAACGACCCGTGAGCCAGGTTGAGCACATCCAGCAAGCCAAAGATGAGCGAAAAACCCGAAGCCACCAGGAAGACCACCGCGGCCACCGAAAAACTACGCAACAGCGTGACCACCCATTCCTCGGTCGGCATACCCCGGATTGCCAGCAGCAGCAGGAACATCAGCGCCACCAGGGTGATCAGCAGAGCCAGGTTCTTACGCAAAGCCAATACCAGTGAAGTCATGCATGCCTCCTATGCCGCACCCAGGTAACGATGTATGGTCTGCTCGTCATTGACCAGGTCAGCCATCTTGCCCGCCTTAACCGATTGACCTTCCTCGATGATCACGTAATCTTCGGCCAACTGGCTGGCAACGATGAAGTTCTGTTCCACCAGCAGGATGGTTGACTCGGCTGAAAGTTGGCGGATAGCCAGGATCAATTGCTCGATGATCACCGGCGCCAGCCCCTCGCTCGGTTCATCGATCAACAGCAGGCTGTTGTCCGCCACCAGCGCCCGGGCGATCGCCAGCATCTGCTGCTGTCCGCCCGAAAGATGAGTCCCCGGCAGGCGGATCAACCGCTTGAGGTCGGGGAACAGTTCGAAGATCATCTCTTGCTTGCGGTGCAGGTCGCCTTTTTTACGCTCGGCGATCATCAGGTTCTCTTCCACCGAGAGGTCACGGAAAATGGCGCGTTGTTCGGGGACGAAGCCAATGCCCAGCGCGGCGATATCGAAACTGCGCATCTCGTGGATTGGTCGTCCGGAGAAGATCACTTCCCCCTGGCGCGGCGGGGTGAGCCCCAGGATGGTCTTCAGCGTGGTCGTCTTGCCAGCCCCATTGCGCCCCAGCAGCGCAGTGATACCTCCCCTGGGTACCGACAGGCTGACGCCCTGGAGAATATGATATTGACCAATGAAGGTATGCACATCGCGTACTTCCAGTAAAGTCTCCATGTGCGCTAGGCCTCCTTCTTGTTCAAGTCGCCATACAGTTTGCCCAGGTAGGCGCTTTGCACCTCGGGATTGGCGGCGATCTCCGCCGGCGTCCCGTCCGCCAGGACACGTCCCTGGTGCATGACGGTGATGTGGTCTGAAATGCTCATCACCACGCTCATGTTGTGTTCCACCAGGATGATGGTCTTCTCTCCATCCTTCTTGATCTGGCTGATCAGGTTCATCATTTCTGGCACCTGCTCCGCCGCCATACCCGCCGTGGGTTCATCAAGAAGCAGCAGCCTGGGGTTGGGCGCCAGGATGATCGCCAATTCCAATTTGCGCTGGTCGCCGTGCGGCAAAGCCCGCGCCGGCATCAGGGCGCGCTCGGTCAAGCCCACCAGTGCCAGCGCTTCCCAGGCTTGTTGTTCATAGCGTGCAAAAGCACGCGCCGGGCGCAGAAAACGAAAGTTATCCTTCCCCAGTGCCTGCGCTGCCAGGCGCACATTTTCCAGCGCGCTCAGGTTTGGAAACAGGTTGGTGATCTGGAACGAACGCCCGATGCCCAGGTGGATGATGCGGTGGGTTGGCAAGCGCGTGATGTCCCGGCCTTCAAAGATCACTTTGCCGGAGGTCGGCTCGAAGGCATGGCTCAGCAGGTTGAAGAGCGTGGTCTTGCCTGCGCCGTTTGGCCCGATGATGGCATGGATCGTGTGTGCCTGCACGCGCAAGTCCACATCCTCCACGGCGATGAGCGCGCCAAACTCTTTACGGATCTTTTGGGTTTCAAGAATAATCGGAACATCCATGGGATCGTCTCTTGTCTCACAGGATTTGGAATGAATGATAAGAAAATAATAATGGCAAAACGGGGCAGGCGCAAGGTTCGCGCCCGCCCCAACGAACGTGTTGAAATTATTGACCGCTCAAATTGCCGTAGGGCAGGGAGCCGCAGCGATCCTTCAGGGTCTCGGGCAGCAGGCACGGCGGTTCAGGCCGGTTGGTGCCGACATACTCGTAGAACTTGAAGGTGGGATCGGTTACATTGGTGAGCGTGAGGATGTACATATCCTGAATGGCAACATGGTCTTCGGGGCGGATAAAGATCGTGCCCTTGGGACCTTCAAAGGTCATGCCTTCCATGACTGCAACCAGCGTCGTGCCGGTCATATCGCCGTTGGTCGCCTTGATGGCTTCCACCAGCATAATGGCAGCATTCATTCCATCTGCATCAAAGAGATCCGGCGGAACGCCATAGCGTGCCTCGGTCTCGAAGACCAGCCAGCCGTTGATCGGGTTCTGCGGAGCGGTGTAGTGATACAGGATCCCGGAGGTGCTGCCGATGGCGTTCGAGAAGAACACCGGCATGAGGGCATTGTCAATGAAGGTCGAGCCAAGCGACATGACCTCGCCAACACCCTGGTCGGCGGCTGCTTGCATCATGGCGATGAAACCGCCGCCAGCCCAGGTGACGATATAGGACTCGGCGCCGGAGGCCTTGACCTGCTCCATGTAGGGGGTGAAGTCGGTGGTGGTGGCCGGGGCGAAGATGTCATCCGCGACGAACGTGCCTCCATTGAGTGTGCAGGAATCGCGGAAGGCGTCTGCAGAGCCGCGCCCAAAGGCATAGTCCGGGGCGATCTGCACGAAGGTGGAATACACGGTCGGCAGGTACGCGCACAGGTTCATGGCGTCCTGGTAGTTATTGCGGCTCACGCGGAAGGTGAACTCGTTGAAGCTCACACCGGTGATGTCATTGGCTGCAGCCGGGGCCACGATCAGGGGAATCTGGTTCTCGGCAGCAATGCCCTGCAGGGTCGCCGTGGCGCCCGAGGAGACGGTTCCGACCAGGATGTTGACACCCTTGACTTCGATCATCTCGCGGGCGATCGTAGCAGTGGTATCCGGGGTGCTCTGGTCATCGGCAACATAGACGATGATCTGGCAGTCGCCCAGCATGAAGATGTTCTCCTGGGTGGTGCTGAAGTTGTAGACCTCGCCAGCCGAGCCGACGGAGCCGGTGGCATATTCCATGCCGAGCATGAATGAGCGCAGAATCATCTGGCCATAGATCGCCAGGGCGCCGCTTGCATCGGTAATCAGGCCGACCTTGATCGGCTCAGCGCAGGAAAATGCGGGTTCTTCGGTTACCACGGGTTCTTCGGTCACGACCGGTTCTTCGGTCACGACTGCGGTCGGTTCAGGGGTCTCGGCAGGGCCGCAGGCCGAAAGGATCAGCGAAAGTACGACGCCGATCATCAAAAAGAAACGTACTGTTTTCATGGGTTTACTCCTCCTAAGAGTATGGTGGATGGATTGACTTGCAAACAGAATCGTGCAGGAATATTCTTCGGGTTGGCATCACCTCCTTTAATTGCTGTCTTGTCATTGTTCATCGTAAGCGCTTTCATATTGATCAGCCATGATGTACTGCCAGAAAACCAAGCAGGACGGCATTGAAAAGCGCCGGTTTTTCCAGGCAGACGGCATGTCCCGCGCCCGGCACGACCACCAGATCGGCCCCGTGTATCTCTGCCGCGATGCGTTCGCTGTACTTGCGCGGCTTGAGCATATCCTCTTCGCCGACCAGAACCAGCGTTGGGGCGGTGATGGCATGCAGTTCCCTGGTAAGGTCCATGCGGTCGAAGCAGTCCAGTAGTTCCAGCACCGCATGCATATCCAGTTGGGTATAGCGGCTGGCGGCACCTTCGATCGCGGCGCGGTTGGCTGCGATGTAGGCGTCCGAGAAGTTCAGCATGAAACTGGTGTCGAACAGCCGCTGCGCATCACCCGCCTGCGCCGCCGCCCGCCACGTGGCGATCAACCCGCGCAAAACCGGCTCCGAGCCGCTCACCGCCGAGGCCAGGAACAGACTCTTGGTGCACTGCGGGTATTTCAAGGCGAAAGCCATGGATACTTCCGCGCCATATGAAATGCCGGCGATGTGAGCACGCTCAATGTGCAGTGCCTCCAGCAATCCAGCCAGGTCATCGGCGTGCAGTTCCATCGTGTATGGACCCCTGGGGTGTTCCGATCTCCACATCCCGCGGCAGTCGTAAAGCAGCACACGCTGGTGCTTCGCCAGCACGGGAGTCTGCAGTCCCCAGCTTGCCGTGCTCATCAGCACGCCATTGGAGAGCACGACCACATCGGCATCTTCCTGCCCATGCAGCTCGTAATACAGTTCCGTTCCGTTGACCCGGATGTTCGGCATCTCTTTTCCTGTGCGGTTAAACCTGGAAACCAAGGAAGGTTTTTTTCGCTTCGCCTTCGCCGCGGTCCAGGAAGACTGCCTTGACCGGCGTGCCGATCTTAATCGTCTCGGGATGCGCCATGTCGGCACCCATCACCTGGGCGCAGATGCTCGGGCCTTCATCTAATTTAACAATACCCGTGCAGTAGGGATTCTTGCGGTCATAGCCGGCCTGGATCATTGCCGTGGTAGCAATGTAGATCACTGAGTAGGCAGCCAGTTTCCCTATGCCCGAAAGCTCAACCGCTTCCATCTCCATGCCATGGCATTCCGGGCACATGGGTCGCGCCGGGTAATACAGTTTTCCACATGCCCTGCACTTGCTGGCGACCAGTTTGTTCTCGCCAAGGGCCTTGTAATGGGCGTTGCTGGTAAATTCCATTTCGCTCATCGTTTATCTCCGTTCGAAAATATGTACCGTGCAGGTCTGTCCGGTACCGCCGACATTGTGGGTCAGGCCCAGGTTCGGGTCGCCGGGAAGCTGCCGCGCACCGGCTTCGCCGCGCAGTTGCTTCCAGATCTCCAGCACCTGGCCGACGCCGGAAGCGCCCACTGGGTGCCCCTTGGATTTGAGGCCGCCGGAGGTGTTGATCGGGCGCACGCCGTCACGGTTCGTCCTGCCCTCTTCCACGGCTTTCCAGCCCTCGCCGGGCTTGAAGAATCCCAGGTCTTCGCTGGCCATGATCTCCGCCACGGTGAAGCAGTCGTGCACTTCCACCGCCTTGATGTCCGCCGGCTTGACCCCCGCCATCTCGTAGGCGATCTGCGCAGCGTATTTTGCCGAAGGCAGCGAGGTCATCGTCGGGCGGCTGTGGGTCGCCCCGTCGCTGCCCTGCCCGGAACCGATCATGTATAGCGGCTTGTCGGTGAAGCGCCCGGCAAGCTCTTCGCTCACCAGCAGCACCGCCGCAGCGCCATCCGAGACGGGCGAGCAGTCATACAGCCGCATCGGCCAGGCAATGATCGGGTTGGCGCGGTCATCCTTCAGGAATTCCATTTCGTTCGCCCAGGTCGGCGCAGGCAGGCCTTTTTTAGCTGCGCTTGCCTTGCGCGCTTCCATAATTGAAGCGATGCGCTGTCCGAACTGCGCCTTGTCGTTCAGCGCACCGTTCTCGTGGTTCTTATACCCAACTTTCAGGAACACGTCCGTGTTGGCGCCGTATTCGGCCATGTATGCCGTAGCCATCGAGGCATACAACCCGGGGAAGGTGAACCCCGCCGGCACTTCGTAGAGCGCATCCGCTGCGGTCGCCAGAGTATCCGTCACCCGCTCGATCGGCAGGTCGGTCATCTTCTCGATGCCGCCCACCAGGACGATATCGTACATCCCGGAAGCCACCGCCAGCATTCCCTGGCGCAGGGCCACGCCGCCGCTGGCACAGGCATCTTCCACGCGCGTCGCTGGGCGCGGGGTCAGCCCCACCCAATCAGCCATGATCGGCGCGGTGTGCCCCTGGTTCTCGAACAAGTCACTGCTGAAGTTGCCGATGTACAGGGCTTCGATATCTTTGGCTTCTAGCCCCTTGTCCACAGAAACCAACATTTCCTGGAAGGCATCCACGAACAGGTCGCGACTGGTTTTTCCGGGAAAGGCACCGAATTTGGACATCCCTGCCCCCACCAGGGCCACCCCTCGACCCAATTTACGTGATCTCATACTCATACTCCTTATCCAATGGATATAGCATGCAATTCTTCCTGCTCACGCCTGCTTCAAGAAGGCATGGAACAGTTGGTTGAATTCATCCGGCTTCTGGATGTGCGGGCTGTGCGCCGCATCCACAATGATGTTCTCTTTATACTGCCCGCCAGCAGCGGCATATTGGTCGAACACTGCCCGGGTCTGCGCGATCATCGGTTGGGGCGGATAGACCTCGTCGCCGGGCCAGCCAGGAACGTAACCCAACTTACCCAGCGCGCCGAAATCGAACATCGAGTTGTCCGAGACGATCATGTCAGAGTCACCGCGCACCCACAGGATGGGAGGTTTGTGCGTGGTGGACAGAAGTTCTGGCACATCATTCGCCAGGTACTTCGGCGACCAGCAGTTTACGATCCCCTTCGTTCCCGGCGCCACGTTCGGCCAGTTGGTCGAGGCGACAAAATCACCAGGGTATGAATCGTTGCCGGTTTTTTGCGTCAGCGCCGCGGTCAGGAAATCCTCTTCGCGCTGCGCCCGGAAGGGCGGCTTGTAATAGAAAGAGTTGATCACGTTGCGCGGCGAGTTCGGGTCGCTTTCACTGCGGTCACCAGCCTGGATGAATTGTATGAAGGCCGGGTTGACCACCCCACCGCCAGAGCCGGCAAAATCAGCGTAACAGGGTCTACCATCCGCCCCCCTCGAGCCGCCAAAGCCATACGGCGATACAGGGCAGACCAGCGTCAGCGAGATCGCCCTGCCGGGGTGGTCGGTGATGAAGCGGTACAGCACACCCGCCCCCATCGACCAGCCGACAAAGTGTGCCTTCTCGATCTTTAAGGCATCCAACAGCGCTGCCACGTCATCGCTCAGGTCGCGCAGGCCGCGCGTGGAATCGACCGGCTTGTCTTCCGTCCAGCCGTAGCCGCGCAGGTCAGGCGCAATGCCGCGGTAACCGGCGGGCAGGGCAAGCATGGTCTCTTCCCAGTAAAGTGCTGCTGAGAAGTTCCCATGCAGAAAAACCACCGGGAGCCCTTGTTCCGGACCGGAAAAGTACACGTTCTGCTTCAGGCGGGCAGTTGCCACCAGCGTATTGGTGATGCCTTCAAGGGTTCTGGGTTTTTCCATCACTTGATCCTTTCTAGCGTGGCTTGACAACCGGCGGGGCGGCTTCTTCCGCGGAAATTTCACGAATTAGTCGTGGGACGCAGCAGCCGCGTTCCGCATCCATGACCAGTTCTGCCACATACATCGGCTGCAGTGCCTGATGGTCTTCCTTCCGCAAGGTGTATTTTCCCTTCGGACCATCAAAACTCATTCCTTCCAGGATTGGGATCAGGCTTTCGGCATCCGGGTTTCCATTCGCCTGTGCCAGGGCACGCACCACCGCCAGTGCTGAAGTGAATCCGCTTTCCGCAAAGATGTCCGGCGGCTCGCCATGCTCCTTCTGATGATTCTCCACCAGCCAGAAGTTGACCGGGGTCTTCGAGAATTCATAGTAGTACTTGGAAGCACACACCATCCCGTTCACCGCACTGCCCAGTGAGGCGATATTCTCATGGTCGGTCATTCCACCGGTAACCTTGCAGCGCTCGAACAGCCCCGCTTCGAAAATCTGCCGCAAGAGGATGCGCGTGTTATCCCCGGCCCACGAGACCACCACCACTTCAGGCGTCATGTTGCGCACTTCCTTCAAGTAGGGCTTGAAATCCTGGCAGGTGGGCGGGGCCATCATATCCCCAACGATGTTCCCCTGGTATTGCATGATCACGCGCCACCACGAGGAGCGGCTCTGCTGGCCCCAGATGCTGTCCGGGGTGATGAAGTAGAACCTTTTTCCCAGGGTTTCAGCTGCATGGCGTCCACCCGCAGCCGCATCCTGTGAAGTGTTAGCAACCGTGCGGAAAGTGAAGCGGTTGAACCATTCGCCCGTCAGCACATCGGTGGCAGCCACAGCCACCATGAACACCCGGCCCAGTTCGCGTGCAACCTGGCTCACCTTGACCGATACCTGGCTGGAGGTGCAGCCGACCAGCACGTCTGCCTGTCCGCTGCGCACCAGTTCGCGCGCCGCTTTTTCCCCCCGCTGCGGGTCGTTTTGGTCATCATCGATCACCAGTTCCAAGGTCCGCCCGACGATCTGCATGGACCCGCCGGTCGCATATTTCAAACCAAGCGCCAGCCCCTGCAGAGCCGTCCGCGCATAGGATGCCATCGATCCGCTCTGGCAGGCGATCACGCCGATGCGAATGGGTTCCCTGGTTTCCTGCCGCTGGAAGATACGTTTGAGCATGGATGCTTCCTTTGATCTCAGCCGATCTTCTTGTACAGGCGCTTGTTCTTGCCCTCGATGCCCTCCGGACGCGGGGCACCCGGGTCACCCATGGTCATGGTCAGCAGGTCGCCTTCAATGATGTAGTGTCCCTGGAACTTGCCCAGCAGGCCGAAGGTATGTTGGGTCTGGTCCAGATCGATCAGCCCATCCGCCGCCGTGTACTTGCCGCTGGAGGTGATGCCCATTTCTTCAAGTTTGGCCTCAAAGGTCCCATCCGGGCGGAACTCAAAGCACAACCCCGGGAAAGCCTGTCCCTGTGGCTGCTGCCATTTTCCAAGAATGTCGCTCATCACTGCCTCCTTTACAAGGTTATGACCGGTTTTGGTACAATGCCCAGCCGTTGCACTTCCTCGCGCAACCAGTCACGGAAATTCGGGTGGGCGATGCGCACCAGCGCTTCCATACGGTCACGCAGGCACAGGCCCTTCATCGCCGCGATGCCGTACTCGGTCACCACCACGTCCAGGTCATGGCACGGCACGGTCACCTCGGCGCCCTCCGGCAGGGTGGGCACGATCGTCGAGAGCGTCCCCTCCTTGGCGGTCGAGCGCAGCGCGATGATGCCGCGTCCGCCGGGCGATAGTTGCGCCCCACGGTGCGTGTCCAATTGTCCACCGGTGCCGCTGAAATGCCGGTAGCCGATGCTCTGTGAGCACACCTGCCCAAAGATATCCACCTGCAGGGCCGTGTTCACGCTCACCATCTTGTAGTTCCGCCCGATGACCGCCGGGTCATTGGTCACCTTGCCCTGCTGGAATTCCACCCCCAGGTTATTGTTCACAAAATCATACAGGTTCTTCGTCCCCAGGGCGAACGCCCCGACCATCTTCCCGTTCCACAGCGTCTTGCGCTTGTTGGTTACCACCCCGGCATTGTACAGGTCCACCATACCGTCGGTGAACATCTCGGTGTGAATGCCCAGGTCATGCCGCTTCAACAGGAAGGGGGTGATCGCATTCGGGATGCCGCCGATGCCCAGTTGCAGCGTTGAGCCGTCTTCGATCAACTCGGCGATATATCCACCGATCGCCTGTTCCGCCACGGTGGGCGGTGCTGAGGGGAGTTCGAACAGGGGCACGTGGTTCTCCACCACGTGATCCACGTCATCGATATGCAGTTGGGTATCGCCCAACGTCCAGGGAAGGTTCTCGTTAATCTCGATGATCACCAGGTCTGCCGCTTCGATGAGTTGCTTTTCGACCACCAGCCCCAGCGAGAGCGACATATAGCCGCGCGCGTCTGGCGGGGTCGCCGTCCCCCAGAAGACGTTCACATGGTTCTTTGCCGCCAGCAGCTTGTTGGTCGCCGCCTGGTGCAGGTTGTTCGGGATGTAGGAAACCCGCCCCTCGCTGTGCACCTTGCGGTCAGGCGCCCCGTAGAACCAGTTTTCCACGAAAAAGTGACCGGTCATCTCCGGTTTCTGGATAAAATCGTAGATGCGCAGCGGCAGGCAGACCCACACAGTCACATCTTCCAGCCGGTCCTTGTGCCTGCCCAATTCGGTCAGCAGGCCCGGGGGTTCAGATGCCGCCATCGCCACGCCGATCGTCTGGTGTGACTGTACCAGCGACACTGCTTCAGGAATACTGATCAGTTTCTGCTTGTAAGATTCCTTGGGATCCATATTCTGTCCTTCCCGGGCATCAGGGATGCTAGGGCATGATGAAAGCGGAGCCGGCCTGGTTATATCCCACGCCTGAGCCGACAAAGGTCACCAGATCACCCGACTTGATCTTGCCCTGCTTGCGGGCATCGTCGAACGCCATCGGAATGCAGGCCGACCCGGTGTAGCCCCACTTGTCCATCACCCAGTGGGCTTTCTCGATCGGCAGTCCCAGCGTCTGCTGCACCTGGTGGATGCTGTTAAGGCGCACCTGAGTATACAGTGCCATATCCACGTCCTGCAGATCGAAGTTGCCGTTCTTCGCTAGTTCGCGCATGCGTGCCGGCCAGCCTTCGTTGTTCACTTCCGCCGGGAAGGGTGTCACCAGGTGCACCTGCGTGCGCCCGGCCTGGACACTCTCCACGGTCGCCGGCTCATACGTCCCACCGGAATAGATACCCCAGTGCTTGTGATACGAGCCATCCGCAAAGAATGCGCCCGAGACGAAGCCCGGCTTGGTGCTTGCCGTAAGGATCGCCGCCCCGGCGCCATCGCCGTAGAAGAAGGACATCAGATCGTTCTTCCAGTCCGAAAGTTTGTGCATGTTGTAGGCGCCGATCACCATCACGTACCTAAGGTGCGGGTTCGCCTGGATCAGCCCGGCTGCGGTATTCAGCCCAGTGGGGAAGGAGGCGCAGGCGCAGCCGATATCAAAGGTACCGGCGTTCTTCGCCCCGATCTTGTGCTGCACCACCACCGATGTCGCCGGGGTAATGTAATCCGGGCTGTCGGTACCCAGCAGGATCATGTCCAGGTCGGTCGCCTGCAGCCCGGCATCTTCCAGGGCTGCACGCGCCGCCTCGGTCGCCAGGTCGGAGGTCGCCCAATCCTCGGGCGCGTACCAGCGCGTCTGGATGCCGGTCGAGGCGCCGAATTTATCGATCACCTCACCGAATTTCTCGCGCATCGAGGCATTCGTCCGCTCGATCGGCGGGACATAACAGCCGGAGGAGATAATGGTTGCGTAACGGGTCATGCTGCAGCTCCTCTATTACGTGCCGATGACAATGCCGCCATCCACGCTGATGGTGGTGCCATGCACATAGGAGGCCTCGTCGCTTGCCAGCCACAGGTAGGCATTGGCGATATCGCGTGGGTCGCCCAGCCGTCCGACCGGGGTGTGTGCTTTCATATCCGCCAGCACGTTCTCGGGCATCTTCTGCACCATCTCGGTCAGGATGAATCCCGGGGCCACGGCGTTCACGCGGATGCCGAACTTGCCCAGCTCGCGCGCCCACACCTTGGTCATGCCGATCACGCCAGCCTTGGTTGCCACGTAGTTGGTCTGACCGAAGTTGCCGTACAGTCCCACCACCGACGAGGCATTGACGATCACGCCGCCGCCCTGTTTGATCATCACCGGGGCAACCGCCTGGGTGCAGTTGAACACGCCCTTCAGGTTCACCAGCATGACGGTGTCGAAGGCGCTCTCTTCCATCTGTTTCACCAGTTCGCCATCCTTCATCTTGACGAACAGGCCATCGCGGGTGATGCCCGCATTGTTGATCAGCACGTCCACGCGACCGTACTGCGCCATGACCGAATCGATCCAGGCCTGCACATCTTTTCGGTCAGCCACATTGACCTTGTCGAAACGCGCCTCGGGGCCGAGTTCGGGTAGCAGCGCCGCCCCAGCTTCTTCGTTCACATCGCAGATCACCACCTTGGCGCCTTCTTCAGCGAAGCGCAGCGCGGTGGCTTTCCCGATCCCGGCAGCGCCGCCGGTGACGAGGGTTACTTTATCTTTCAGTCGCATCATGGTTCTCCTTTTTTGGGATGCCTTTGCAGGCAGTAATGAAAGACCAAGCTTGCCAGGGAATTAAAAAGCAATCCTCTGCACATGGAATAGTAGCAGAGGGTTGTTACGGGGCAGTTACAAATGAGTTACAGGAACTCTTGATTAATATCCCTTGGTGATCAGTTGCCGCAGGCGCTGGGTCTCTGCACTCGGTTCCAACCCCAGTTCCTCGCCCAGCACCGTCTCGCAGCGCTGGTAATCCGCCTGCGCCAAGGCAAAGTTCCCCTGGCGGGCGTGCACCTGCATCATCAGCGCATATGCCGGTTCCCAGCACTTGTCCCGCCGCAGCGCAGCCTGGCAGACCTCCAGTGCCTCCTCCCAGCGCTGCACCTGCATATGCAGGCGTCCCAGGCGCTCACAAGCCGCCAGGTATTTCTGGCGATAATTTTCACGCGCGATCGAAGCCCAGTCCGAATAACAGCATTCAGGCAGGTAATCATCTGTGTAGATGTCCAGCGCTGCCGCCAGTTTGTCCGCTTCGTCGCTGGCAGCCAGCACGGCAAAGGCATCCGCATCCGTCACCAGGTGTGCCTGCGGGTTGATCCCGTAGGCGTTCCCCTGGCGCATGATGAAATACGGCTCCGCCTGGCGCGGCCGTTGAGGCTCCAGGGCATGGTTCAGGGCGTTCAGCGCCACCTTGAAGTCGCGGGTGGCGTTCTCCTCTGCCAGGTCCGGCCAGAGCAGGTCCACGATCTGCTCGCGCAGCAGCCACTGCCCGCGCACAGCGATCAACAGTTGGAACAACTGCCGCGCTTTCTCACGCTGCCACTCGCGGCTGGTCACCGGCTGGTCACCGCGCCAGGCACTGAACGGGCCCAGCGTGCGCACCCACAGTGTGTAGCCCGGGTGGTACTCCACCCCGCGCTTGCCCGCCTGCGATAGCAGTTTGAGCACATATTCGCGTTCGATGTTCTGGCGCCGCGCCTCCAGCAGCAGCGGGATGGCGGCCTGGTCATCCTTCAACCCCATGTGCGTGCGCTGGGTCAGCAGGAAGGCATACTCATTCTCACGCACCACCGGCAGCAGCGCAGAGACATGCCGCAGGGCGGTTTCCACTTCCCCCTGCCACCAGGCGTTCAGCACCAGCCACAACTGCGCCGTTGACCAGCCAAAGGAATCCTGCACGCGGTCCAGCCCCTCCGCCGCGGCCTTCAGCCAGCGCTCGGCCTCCGAGTGGCGTCCATCCATCGCCAGCGCAGCCCCGAGGCTGACGCGCACCAGGTGACCGATCCACTCGTCCCCTGCCATGCGGGCGATCTCAAGTGCCCGGTGCGCATCCTTCTCAGCGGCTTCCACCTCGCCCGCATATCCATGTGCCCGACACAGTCCCCACAATGGCTCCAAGCTGACCCGCGCCACCTTGAAGGGCCGCACCTTCTCAATCACTTCCATATAACAGCGGATCGCCGCCTCGCGCTGCGTCACCCCCCAGGGCGCGTCGCTGTCCAGTTGCAGCGCATGCCCCAGCCGCATGTATGCCACAGCCTCCACAAAATCGGACTGCATTTTTTGCCCGATCGCCAGCCCCTGGAGGGCATACTGTTCGGCACCCTTCTGGTCGCCCTGCAAGGCGCAGAACAGCGAGAGCAGAAGTTGCTTCTCACGGTGGAAATGCTGCTGGCGCACCTGCCCGAAGATCGGCTCATCGAGTTGGCTGTTCTCCAGCAAGCGCCGGGCTTCGCCCAGTTTCCCCGTCCGCAGCAGGATGCGCGCCTCCAGGTAGATGTCGGTCGGGCGCTTTTCCCCACGCAGGCGCAGCGACTCCTGGTGCAGTTCGCGTGCCTGGTCGGGGAAGCCGAAGTTGAGCTTGTTCTCTGCCAGTTGTTCCAGCAGGTCGGTCATCTCCCGGCTGTGGGACTCCGGATCCAGCAGGTCAAGCGCCTGTGCCAGCAGTGCCGCCGCCTGCAACGGGCGCACCGTATCCAAATACACCTGCGCCTGGCCGCGCAGGGCGCGGCTGTGTCCCAGTGCATCTTCCTGCTGTGCAAACAGCCGCACCGCTTCCACATAATGCGCCAGCGCGGCTTCGAAATCCGCTCCCAGCCGGCAGACATCCCCGTAAAGCATCTCCAACTGCGGTCGTCCCTCCCGGAATTCTTCCGGCAGCCGCCCCAACCAGTCGTCCAGGCTGTCCAGCCGTCCCGAGTTGAGCAGCCCGGGGCCGATCTTTTCGATCAGGTCAGCCGCCTGGGCATACTCCCGCGCCTCCAGCAGGTGGTGCAGGGTCTCCTCGGGATGCCCGGTCTGCTCGTAGTGCGCCGCCGCCCGCAGGTGCAGGGCCAGTTTCGCCTCCGGTTTCTTGTTCGCCTGGCTCAGTAGGAAATCCTGGAACAGCCGCTGGTAACGGTAGGTTTCCTCCCCCACCAGGTCCACGAACAGGCCGATATCGTACAGGTGCCGCAAGGTGCTCTGGCTGTCGTGCGACTCCAGCAGCGCATCGCAGGCTGCCCCGTCGAGGTGGCGCAGGATCGAGGTGGTCAGCAGGAAGCGCTGCAAATAAGCCGGCTGGCGCGCCAGCACCTCCGGTGCCAGATAATCGAACAGGCGGTCCAGCGTGGCAGGCAATTTCTTCAGCGCCGTGTCCACGTCCGGGATGATCCCCGACTGCAGCCCCTGCCAGACCATCTGCAGCGAGATCGCCCAGCCCTCGGTGCCCTGCGCCAGCGCCTGTGCCTGGGCCGGCGTAATCGGGTTGTGGTATTGCTCCCGGAACAGGGTCTCGATCTCCTCCACGGTAAAAGCCAGTTCATTGGCACTGATCACCGCCATCACCCCCTTCACCCGCCAGCGGTTGAGATCCGCCAATTCGGGCATATGCCGGGTCGAGAGCACGATGTGCAACCGCGGCGGGCAGTAATCGACCAGTTTCTTCAGCAGCAAGGCGATCTCTTCCACATGCGCCACCAGGTGAAAATCGTCCAGCACCAGGATGGCATCTTTTTTGAGTTCCCTGGTCAGGGCGTTCAACAGCGGGGTCAGCGCCGCAGCCGTCACCAGCCCACCGTTCGTCTCCAGGGCGTGCAGTGCTGCCATCCCATACTCACCGAATGCCGAAAGCAGGTGAACTAGGAAGAGCAGCGGGTCGCGGTCCGGCTCCGTGATCGTGTACCAGTACAGCGCTTGCCCACCCGAGGCAAAGGCTGCCAGCGCGGTACTTTTCCCATACCCCGTCCCCGCCTGCACCACCGTCAACGGCACGTCCAGCACCACCTCCAGGCGCCTCTCCAAGCGCGGGCGGCGCAGAAGCGTCTTGCGCGGGCTGGGGGCGTGCAGTTGGCTTTGGATGACCAGTTCCTGAAGGCTCATGGCAGGGGGATTGTAGTGCAAGTTGGAGCGGCTGGCAATGATGCCAACCGCTCCAATCCATGAGATGGCAGCTCGGGCTCTCACTGTACAGGCAGCGCCTAGTTCACCTCGATCAGATTCCCATCCGGGTCACGGAAATGTGCTGTGCGGAGGCTTCCTACTCCTCGTCATCACAGTCACACTCCAACCCGGCAGCCTTTTCGAACGCTTCTCTGCCTTCCCTGACCGAAAAATAGATCAGCCCCACCGCCCCCAGGCTGTCCACGAAACCCAGCCCGGTGAACTGGTACACCAGGCTCGCCGCCAACAGCACCAGGGACATGTAGATGCACACCAGCGTGCAGTTGGCATCCGCCAGGATGGGCGCCGAATGCAGCGCCCGCCCGACGCGGCGCTTGCCCATCACCAGCGCCCACATCATGGCGATCGAGATCAGCGAGATGATCAAACCCGGCAGGGTGGTCTCCGGGCGGTGCCCGATCACCAGGTTGTATAGGGCGCTGGCAGCCAGCCCCAGTGCCAGCAGGTAGAACGAACTGCCGGTGATGCGCAGCGCGGTGCGCTCAAAGCGCGAGCGTAGCGCCTGCTCGTCGCGGCGGATGCGCACCACCATCGCCAGGATGCCGATCCCTGACAGCACCTCGATGAATGAGTCGATCCCAAAGCCGAACAGGGTCAGGGTCTCATCCTGCACCCCGAACCAGACCGAGACCAGCCCCTCCGCAAGGTTGTAAAAGATGGTGAACAACGCCAGCCACAGGGAATATTTCCAGTACTTGTCTTGGGCTGGTGGGAAGGATGTCTTAGATTCTGCCATGGATCGCCCTCATTCCTTTTAGATAACCGCTAAAACCAGCAACACATACCCAACCAGGTTGATCCCGCCGTGGAACAGCGTCGTCCACAACATCGCCTTTAGGATACCCTGCCGGGCGCAATGCCCATACGTATACGCCAGGAAAAAACCCGTGACCAGGGACGGGATTAGCGCAGCGGGGAGGGGATGCAGCAACGCCATCAACGAGGCGGAAACGAAGATGAACAACCACGGTCGCCCTGAGGGAAGTCTCACCCTGCCGAGCACCCAGTAGGGTAAGGCGCACTCGATGAGCATCTCGAACAGCGGGTTGACCACCACCATCGCCAGGAACAGCACCAGGGGGTGCAGCGTACCCAGGTCGGTGACGGTCGTATCCACCTGCCCCGGGAAAAGCCAGCCATTCAGTAACGCCGCCGGGAAGATGACCGCCCAGCGCGACAGGTACAGGAACAGCACAAAGCGCGGCAGTCTCTGCCCCTCCAGCCAGTCCAGCCATTTCTTCAACATACGAGGATCTTTGGAGATCATCATGCCTCGGATTCCAGGTCACCTTCTGAACAGCCTAGTGTATTTTACTGGGGAAACCCGATCCATGGAGCCTGTCGGGGAACGGTTTGCAGTTGGCACGCCTGCCCGAATCGGTGTAGGAAAACAAGAAACTGGGGATTGACTCACCTGGGATAGCATGGTATTATCCTGCTGTAGGATACCACCAGTTCGCGTTACATAAGAAACTATGTCCGCCCACGGTTCATCCGTGGGATTTTTGTTTTGACTGTCCGTGGAACATGGGTATCACCTCAACCCACTTTTTTAATTGCCTAAAGGAGGCAAACAATGTCTGAACGTATCATCGGCACAGTAAAATGGTTCAACGGCGGCAAAGGCTATGGCTTTATCACCCGCGAGGGCGGCCCGGACGTATTCGTCCACTTCTCCGCCATCCAGGGCGAAGGCTTCAAGAACCTCGAAGAAGGCCAGAAGGTCGAATTCGAAGTCGAGAGCGGTCCCAAGGGCCCGCAGGCTGCCAACGTCACCCTGGCCCAGTAATCCCCCACTGTCCAAAAAAAAACACCTGAGGCGCAAGCCCCAGGTTTTTTTAATTCCCCTATCCGGTGCCTGCATGGAACTGTCAGGCTTGGGGCAGGAAATTGACCAGCAGCAGGATGCCCAGGCAGAGGGCGATGAAGAGCATTCCCAGACATCCCATGGTCAATTTGAAGCCGAGGCTGTGGGTGAATCGCCAGCGTGCATTGCGGTTGGTGAAGGTGTGGATAATGTCTCTCATCGGAACCCTTTGCGGGGAGGAATTTGGTTGGCTGAATTGTAACACGCGGCGGATCAGAGGAATGCGGCTTGACAGCCGGGAGGATCAAAACGATAATGCAACTGGTCATGACCACTTATATGTAATGCTTCCGGATACCTGAGATGATCGATCCCGACGACTTCCTCCCCCGCTACTACCAATTGGCGAACATCCTGCGCGAGCAGATCACCAACGGGCAGATCGACGCGCACCAACCGATCCCTTCGGAACGCCAATTGGAGAGGCTCTATTCGGTCAGCCGCCCGACGATCCGCCAGGCAATCGACCTGCTGGTGCGGCAGGGTTTCCTGTACCGCCAGCACGGGCGCGGTACCTTCGTCTCCCCACAGAAACTGCAGAAGGGGATCTCCGAACTGACCAGTTTCAGCGAGGATATGAAGCAGCGTGGACTCACCCCGGGACAGAGGATCTTGGAGATCGGTCTCGTCCTGCCCCCGGATAAAGTGCGCCAACAGTTGGAACTGCCTGCCGATTGCTGGCAGGTGCTGCGTATTGAGCGCCTGCGCCTGGGGGATGATATTCCCATGGGATTACAGACTTCCTATTACAACCTACCGGATGGGCAGACGATCACGCGCGAAGAACTGGAGCAGGTTGGGTCGATCTACCGCATGCTACAGGAGAAGTTCCATCTCATCCCTACCGAGGCGGACGAGACCCTGGAAGTGACCCTGGCGACACCGCGCGAGGCATCCCTGCTGCAGATCGAGGCGGGCAGTCCACTGCTATTGAGCGAGCGGACAACGTATTCGCAGACACGACGGGTGATCGAGTTCGTCAAGATCCTCTACCGGGGGGATCGCTACCGCTATTTCGCCAAGTTGACGCGCTGACCGCGCACCAGCGGAATGGGTTATTTAGAAATGGGAGCACCCCATTTCTTTTTTTATCTGATCTTCGGACATGAGTTCGGACAAATAAAAGGAAACCTTCTATACTGGATAAGGCTACCAACCGAATCCAGAGAAAGGAGGTTTCCATGGACAAGTTTACTCAGCTTATGCCATTTGTGCACGATCTATTTGATGACCAGAACATAGCCAGGAAAGCAGCCAGGATCGTGGATGGGATCATGAAAGCCCACTCTCCCCGGATGAGTGAAATAGCCCGGGAGATGGGCGGGAACGAAGCCGCAAACTACAAATGCATCCAACGATTTTTGGAAGCTACTGTTCCACAGGAAGTGTTGTTGCGCATGTTTCGGGAAGATGCGGCATTTGTGATCGGGGATCCAACTGAAATGCCTCGTCCGCAAGCCAGGAAGACGGAGTATGTTGGAACCTTGAGCGATGGGGAGACCAGCGGCTACTGGTTGTTGCTGCTTGCAACACCGTTCCATGGACGTGCGATTCCATGTAGCTTTGTGAGTTACTCTTCAAAAACGATCAACCGGGATGCAACCTCCCGCAATCAAAATCATTTTGCGGCTTTCGCACAAGTAAAGGAAATGTTGGGAGATAAGCCATTGGTGCTGGATCGAGAGTTCAGTTACCTGGAATTGCTTGAAAACCTGGCTGCAGAAGGAGTGAATTTCGTTATCCGGCTGAATGTAGGCCCGAATTTCTGCGACGGGGAAGGGAAACCGGTTACTCTCAGCATCTCCCACGGCGAAACCCGCATTCTCAATAAGGTTTTCTACAAAGGCAAAGTGTTTGTGAATGTGATCGGTGTCTGGAAGAAAGGCTTTTCCAAGCCCATGTGGGTCATGACCAACCTAAGAGCTGAAGAGGGACTGGCTATTTATTTCCAAAGAATGAAGAAGAAGCCTTTCGTGACTTGAAAAGCTTGCTCAACTTCCACAAGCTCATGAACAAGCGCCGGACATTGATGGAAAAAATGGTCGCTCTTATCTTGCTCGCCTATGCCATTACTTTGATCTTGGGTGAGACTTTGCGCCACCACCTGTTCCCTGATGGAAGCAGAAAACAACAGATCTATTCCGGTCCTTTTATTATCCTCAAGCTCAAGCCTGACCTCTCGCCACCTATCCTTTCGCTAGCCTGTTCCACTTTTTCTCAGATCACTTGTCCTGTCCGAACTCATGTCTGAACATCAGTTTTTATTACTTGACTTTTCCATTCCGGAGTGCTACTATTATCTTGTATAATGGTCATGTGGTCATTACCACTTACAAGAGAGAATGATGAATATCATTGATGACGACCAGATCCGCACGATCGTGCAGCGGGTGCTCAAGCAGGTAACAGGGCAGTCCCCGCCAACTGCCATCCTGGTGAGCACCCCTGACCCTGTCCCTACCCAGATTCCGGATGCCGGAAAGAATGTACGCACAGGGCAGCGCAGGCTGGTGGCTGTGGGTGCCGATCACGGCGGTTTTGATCTAAAGGAAACCTTGAAGGCAGTCCTGGGCGAACTTGGATTTGATGTCAAGGACGTTGGAACTTACAGCAAGGCAGCCGTGGATTACCCGGACTATGCCCATGAAGTTGCCCGGCTGGTGGGGACCGGGCAGGCCTGGCGGGGGATCATGATCGATGGCGCCGGCATTGGGAGCTGCATCGTGGCCAACAAGGTGCCAGGGGTGCGGGCAGGGATGGCTTATGACCTTTCCTCGGCGGTTAACAGCCGTGAGCACAATGACACAAATGTGCTCACCCTTGGTGCCGGGATGGTCGGGGTGAACCTTGCCCGGCAGATCGTCAAGACCTGGCTGACAACCGAGTTTGGCGGAGAGAGGCACCTGCGGCGCATCGAGAAGATCTCTGCCATTGAGAAGCAGTATTTTAAATAGAGGCACAGAATGGTTCCAGACCCGAAACTTGTTGAACAACTGGTCGAGATCATCACCCACGAAGTCCTGGCGGCGATGCTCGAGCAGAAGGAAAAGGCAGCACTTCCGGAAGGCGGAAACTGCAAGTATGAGTGTGCCGAATCCCAGTGCGTGCATACCTGTTTTGACCGCACCGGGCAGGTGGTGAGCGCAGGAGCGGAAAGACTTTCATCGACCATTGGGGTCATCCCCCAGGATCTCAACCTGGCAAAGATGATCGACCACACCCTGCTGAAACCGGACGCCACCCAGGAGCAGATCGCCCAACTGTGCTTTGAGGCACGCAAGCACGGATTTGCATCGGTGTGCATCAACCCCACCTGGGTGGAATTGTGCGCCAAACTGCTGGAAGGTTCGCCGGTGAAGGTATGCACTGTAATCGGCTTCCCCCTGGGTGCCACTGAGCCGGATGTCAAGGCATTCGAGACGCGGGTGGCACTGGAGCACGGGGCGGGAGAGATCGACATGGTGATCAACATCGGAGCATTGAAGGCGCGCGACCTGGAACTGGTGGCGCGGGATATACGCGGCGTGGTGGAGGCGTCCCACGCGCAAGGGGCGATCGTCAAGGTGATCATTGAGGCGATCCTGCTGACCGACGAGGAGAAAACCATCGCCTGCCTGCTTTCGAAGGAAGCCGGGGCCGACTTTGTCAAGACTTCGACCGGCTTCGCCAGCGGCGGGGCGACTGCCCACGATGTGGCACTGATGCGCCGGGTGGTAGGACCGGAAATGGGCGTCAAGGCAGCGGGCGGGGTACGCACCTACGAGGATGCCGAAAACATGATCAAGGCAGGGGCGACACGCATCGGCGCCAGTGCAGGCGTGAAGATCATCCAGGGACCGGGCAAGGAAACCACTTCCGCACCGGCAGCCGCAGCTCCTGCGGCAAAAAACTACTAGGCATGATGGGAGAGCAGGCATGTTGATCGCCAGAGTGATCGGGAGCACGGTCTCAACCGTGAAGGACGAAAAATTAACCGGGCGCAAGCTGCTCATTGTCCGCCAGACGGACGAAAAAGGGGAAGCGGTTGGCAAGCCATTTGTCGCCGTGGACACGGTCGATGCCGGGGCCGGCGACCTGGTGCTGACCTGCGCCGGTTCCTCTGCCCGGCAGACAAACATCACCAAGGATACCCCTGTGGATGCGGTGATCATGGCGGTGATCGACTCCCTGGAAGTGGACGGCACCGTTACATTCCGCAAGTCGTGACCTGATGGAGATGGGAAGCAGTAGATGATGGAACTCGACCAGGACCTCGCCTCGATCCAGGAATCACGCGAACTGGTGCGCCAGGCCCACGAAGCCTGGAAAACCTGGAGCCGGGCTTCGCAGGAGCAGGTGGATCGTGCCTGCGCGGCGATGGCCGAGGCGGGGGTGCAGGCAGCGGAACGCCTGGGGCGCATGGCCCAGGAGGAGACCAGTTTTGGGGTGGCAGCCCACAAGAAACTAAAGAATGTATTCGCCTCACACATGGTCTGGGAGAGCATCCGCGAACTAAGGACCGTGGGCGTGATCCGCCACGACCCTGTCCGCCGCCTGTACGAGATCGCCTGGCCGATGGGCGTGGTGGCGGCATTGGTGCCCTCCACCAACCCCACCTCGACAACCTTCTTCAAATCCCTGATCGCGGTCAAGGCACGCAATGCGATCGTCTTCGCACCGCACCCCTCAGCGCGACGCTGCACGCATGAGGCGGCGCAGACCATGGCACAGGCGGCGGAAAACGCGGGAGTCCCGCGCGGGCTGATCCAATGCATCCAGAAGGTCTCGCTGCCAGGGACGCAGGAACTGATGACCCACCGCCAGACAGCGCTCATCCTGGCAACTGGGGGCACGCCAATGGTGCGGGCGGCGCACTCGACAGGCAAACCTGCCTACGGGGTCGGCCCCGGCAACGTACCGGTCTATGTGGACCGCTCGGCAGACCTGGAGAAAGCCGCCCGTTATATCGTGGCTTCCAAGGCTTTCGATCACTCGACCATCTGCGCCACCGAGCAGGCCGTGGTGGCCGACCTGCCCATCGCCGGGAAACTGGCTGAGTTGTTCCGCCTTGAGGGCGCGTATTTCACCAGCCCCCAGGAGACGGATGCGCTGCGCAGGACGGTCTTCCACCCAGATGGCAACCTGAACACGCGCGTGGTGGGTAGGTCTGCAGCCATCGTTGCCGAGGTGGCTGGCTTCCGCGTCCCTGCCGGGACGCGCATCCTGGTCACCCCGCTGACGAAGGTTGGACGTGACGAACCGCTCTCACACGAGAAGATGACCACTGTGCTGGCCTGGTACACCGCGGACGGCTGGGAGCAGGGCTGCGAACTGTCGATCGCCATCATCGAGGCGGGTGGGATGGGACATACCCAGATTATCCATGCCACTGATGATAAGGTGATCATGGCCTTTGGGCTGGAGAAGCCGGTCTTTCGCATCCTGGTCAACACCATGGGCACCCTGGGTGCGATCGGTCTGACCACCGGCGTGATGCCCTCCCTGACCCTGGGACCCGGCGGGTTGGGCGGGGCGATCACCGGTGACAATGTTTCGGCATATCACCTGATCAACATCAAGCGCCTGGCTTACGAAACACTCCCGCCTCCCCTGGAGGCATTCCTGCCTGCCGAACCAGCCGCAGGCCCGACCCCGGAAGAATTAGAGCACCTGGTACGGCAGGTGGTGCATGAAATCCTGGAAATCAAGGATCAATCCTGAACGACAGCATAGAAAGGAAGGAAGAAAATGGCATTAGATCCCTCATTGATCGCTCTCGGCATGGTCGAGACAAAAGGCCTGGTTGGCGCGGTGGAAGCCGCGGACGCAATGGTCAAGGCAGCCAACGTAACCTTGATCGGTTCCGAGTATGTTGGCGGCGGTTTTGTGACCGTCATGGTGCGCGGGGACGTGGGCGCCGTCAAGGCAGCCACGGATGCCGGCGCAGCAGCAGCCAAGCGCGTGGGTGAACTGGTCTCGGTGCATGTCATCCCGCGCCCGCATGTGGATGTGGAGATGATCCTGCCCAAGTACAGCAAGGGCAGCATCGGCGGCCACACCCCGGAACCCAAAGCCAAGTAATGCTGGATCGCACCGGTGAAGAGAGTCTCACCGGAAGCCAGAAACCTGGCTGAACCTGGAAATCACCGCCCCGGCTGGCAAAGTCTTGCCCTGGGGTGGGCCAGGGATCGAACCCGTGGACGCGGCGAATATTCCGCGCGGCCAGAGGTGCCTGCCTGGCGAGGCAGAAAAAAGGAGAATAACGATGGCTGAAGCATTTTCCCTGCGCTGTTACTGCTATCTGGACCGGATGCAGCCGCAGTTCGCCTCTTTTGTGGGCACGATCACCCAGGGTGACCTGCCCACCGAGGGGATGGCGGCATTGTACGTGGAGATGGCCCCGGGCAATGAGGTCTTCCGCGTGGTCGATATTGCCGTGAAGGCAACAGAGGCCAGACCTGGTGCGCAGATCGTGGAGCGCGAGTTCGGCATGTTCGAGGTGCACTCGTCCAACCAGGCGGCGGTGATCGAGGCCGGGAACGTAGTACTCAGCCGGCTGGGTTTAAGCATGGCAGACCGCATCCGTCCGCAGGTGGTTTCCACCCAGGTGATCACCCGCATCGACCCCTACCAGGCGCAGTTGATCAACCGCTTCCGGCGCGGCAACATGCTGGTAGCGGGCGAGACCATGCTGGTACTGGAATGCGCCCCGGCGGCATACATCAACATCGCCTGCAACGAGGCTGAAAAGACTGCCAGCATCAAGCTGGTGCATGTCTCCTCGGTGGGGCGCTTTGGGCGCATGTGGCTCTCTGGGACGGAGGCCGAGATCATGACCGCCAGGGACGCCGCGGTGCGGGCGCTGGAAAACCTGCCCGGGCGAGAAGGCAACTAGGGCCGCGGCCTGGGAGGAGCAGGAATGGGAAAAGAGTTCTACACGGAAAGAGACATCGAAGATCTGGTCAAGCGCGGGGTGATGTCGCTGACGATCACTGAAAACGTGGTGCTGACCGAACTGGCCTATGAAAAGGCGAACCGGCTGGGGATGCAGTTGGTACAAAGCAAGCCGGACAACCCGCCCTGCGCACCTGTGCGCCCTTATCTCTCGCAGCAGGCGGTCTATCCACCCACGTCGCTCCCGGCTGCCCCGGCGGAGCAGGACCTGCCGGCGCGTATCCGCACGGCAGTGACAGCGCGCCTGGGAACCCAGGTGGACCCGGCGCTGCTGGATGTGATCATCGAACGGGTGCTCAAGAGCACGGGAGTGAAGTAGACGATGTTATTGGGCAGGGTGATGGGCCGCGCGGTCTGCACACAGAAGACTTCGGGCACCGCGGGGTTGAAACTGCTGCTCGTTCAGCCGCTGAACAAGCGGCTGGAAGGCGTGGGAAGCCTGCAGGTGGCAGCGGATGTGGTGGACGCCGGACCGGGCGACCTGTGCGTAATGGTACGCTCGCGCGAGGCGGCGCTGGCTCTTCCGGATGTCAAGTTCGTACCCATCGACCTGGCGCTGGTGGGGGTGGTGGATGAACTCGAGGTGCGCCCGGATGGGGAATTCGAGTTCACCCTCAAGCGCGGCTGGAACCGGTTTTCCTGAGAGGCGCAGATGATCCTGGGAAAAGTTGTCGGAACTGTGGTCAGCACGCTCAGCCACCCGGACTTTAAGCAGCGCAGGCTGCTGGTCATCCAGCCGCTGGGGTTGGAGGGTGACAAGGCGGACGAGGATTTCCTGGCGCTGGACAGCACCCAGGCTGGGATCGGTGACACCGTACTGGTCAACCGGGAGGGGAGCGGGGCACGCCAGGTATTGAAGAACCCGGATGCGTGCATCATATCAGTGGTGGTGGGGATCGTTGATTCGGTCTTTATTGAATAAGAATGATGGTGGAAAACGGGGAAAATTAATCAATATTGCATATTACGCAATAAGGTTGTACAATTCACAACAATGACAGAGATACAATCCCTGGCCCGCGGGTTGAAAATACTGGATCTCCTAGGGCAGGCAGCGGAGGGCGCCAGCATTACCGAACTGGCGGAAACGCTGGGCGTGGACAAGGGCAGCGCCTCCCGTCTGGTCGCCACGCTCAGGCGCTATGGCTATGTGGAAAAGGCCGAGGACACGCGGCGATTCCACCTTGGGTCGCAGGTGATCAGCCTCAGCCGCAGCGTGCTCACCCGCCTGCCCCTGCGCGAGACAGCCAAACCCTACCTGCGCCAGTTGATGGAGCGCACCGGAGAGTGCGCCCACCTGGCAGTTCCGGCACAGGGCAAGGTGCTGTATATTGACCAGGTGGAGTCGCCCGCCACCCTGCGAGTCAACGCACAGGTGGGGACGATGAACCCTCTCCACTGCACCGCCCTGGGCAAAGTGCTGCTGGCCTTTGGCGCGGTGGAGGTCCCGGAGAGTCTCGAGGCCTTCACTGCGCATACCATTACCGGATTGCAGACGCTGCTGGCGGAACTGGAGCAGGTCCGGCAGCAGGGATATGCGGTGGATGATGAAGAATTCGATTTGGGGGTGCGCTGCCTAGCTGTGCCGGTCTTTGATGTACGCGGCAAGGCGGTTGGTTCGATCGGGATCTCGGGACCAGCGACGCGCGTGACGCGGGAACGGCTTCCAGATATGACTGCAGCCGTGCTGGAAGCGGGAAAGGCGCTTTCCGAGCGCAAGATCGACCATTGATGATCCCTGCCTGTGGGCAATCCCATGGGCTTTATTATTTCTCCAAGTGGTCACTGACCCGCATCCTGGCAGGATGCGAAGTGAAGGGAGAAGATGAGCGCAGCAACCAAACCAACCCATGAAAAACTCACCCGCCAGCGGGAGGAGCATGCCCAGGCCCTGCGCCTTGGAAGACTGCCGCGGCAACTCGACCTGACCTTATCGGAAGCGCTGGTCGTGGGCTTGATCCGGCAAGAGGTGAGGACCTTTTTTGTGGTTTTGGGGCACGGCTCCACGGAAGTAGGCGAGGTGCTGCGCGTTTACGCCGCAGCCGGGCTGGTGAAGGTGCTGGGGCTGCGCAGTGAGATCGAAGCCTCCCACGCCGCGGCTGCCTTACGCTGGGTGAGCGGGGAGAAGGCAGCCGTGGTCACTTCGATCGGGCCGGGTGCCCTGCAGGCTCTGGCGGCTTCGCTTGTACCGGCCTCGGATGGCATCGGGGTCTGGTACCTACTTGGCGACGAAACCACCGAGGACGAAGGATTCAACATGCAGCAGATCCCCAGGCACAAGCAGGGCTTGTTCCTGCAACTGGCGGGTACGCTGGGAAATGCCTACAACCTGCACACGCCGCTGGCACTGGCGAGTGCCCTGCAGCGCGGCGCAGCCAGTGTGGATCACCCGTACCGTCCAGGACCGTTCTACCTACTGCTCCCGATGAATACACAGGCCGCCTGGCTACCGGGTTTCAACCTGGATGAACTACCCGAGTCCCAAGACCCTGAGCTGGGGGGGGCTGAGGGCGATTACGCCCGGGCTGCGCAGTGGATCCGGGAAGCGCAGCGGGTGGTGGTCAAGGTGGGCGGCGGAGGGCGGGATGCCGGTCCGCAACTAGACACCCTGCTCGAGGGCGCGGGTGCAGTGCTGGTGCATACACCGATCGCAACGGGTTGCATCCCCTATGCACACCCACGCAACATGACCGTCGGTGGCTCAAAGGGTTCACTGCCCGGCAACTTTGCCATGGAACAGGCCGACCTGTTGGTGGCGGTGGGCACGCGGGCGGTCTGCCAGTCCGACTGCTCACGCACCGGCTACCCGCGGGTAAATAAGGTTATCAATATCAACGCCTGCGTGGAAGATGCCAGCCACTATCGCCACACCCTGGCACTGGTCGGGGATGTGCGCCGCACGCTGGAAAAACTTAACGCCGTGCTTGGTGATGCGGGGAATAAACCGGAGTGGCTGGCGGCCTGCACGGCAAAGAAGGCTGCCTGGCAGGCTTTTAAACAGGAGCGGAGGCTGAACCCGCTTCTGCCGGATGACTACTGGGGTGGAACCGTGTTAACCCAACCTGCAGCGATCATGATCGCCACAGACTGGGCCAAGGGACAGGGGATCCCCTGTTTCTTTGATGCCGGGGATGTGCAAGCCAATGGCTTCCAGGTGGTGGAAGATGAGCGCCCGGGACAGACCTTCACCGAGACCGGCGCCTCGTACATGGGCTTCGCCGTCTCGGCACTTCTGGCAACAGGGGCGGCAGGACAGCCGTTCTATGCGCTGGCGCTGACCGGTGATGGCTCCTTCACCATGAACCCCCAAATATTGATCGATGGCACCGAGCACGAGGCGCGTGGCTGCATCCTGCTGCTGGACAACGGGCGCATGGGAGCGATCAGCGGGCTGCAAACAGCGCAGTATGAGCAGGATTTCGCCACCTGGGGCAACCTCAAGGTGGATTACCTGGCCTGGGCGAGTGCGATCCCGGGCGTCCTGGCTCTGGATGGCGGGCGGGCACCCGATTCGCTCCAAGCTGCCCTAGAGAAAGCAGGGAAACATCCAGGTCTGTCGTTGGTGCATGTGCCCGTCTATTACGGTCCCGATCCCCTGGGCGGGATGGGGGTGTATGGACGCTGGAATGTGGGCAACTGGTGCGATGAGGTGCAGCGGTTGCGGCACGAGATCGGGTTGTGAACCCGTCCAAACCATAACGGAGGTGGCATGGCAACCTTGAAACCTGAAAAGATCATAGAACTGGAAGAGATCGCCCGCAGCCTGCGGGTGGACAGCCTGCGGTTGATCCACAACCGCGGCGCGGGGCACCCGGGTGGAGCGCTCTCGGCGGCAGAGATCATGGCAGTGTTGTACTTCCACGTCCTGCGCCTCGACCCGGCCGACCCTCACCAGGAGGGGCGGGACCATTTCATCCTGAGCAAGGGACATGCTTCTGCGCTGCTGTATGCCGCCCTGGCGCGGCGCGGCTTCTTTGCGCTCTCTGAACTGGACAATTGGGGCGAGGTGGACTGCCCACACCAGGGACATCCTGACCGCTTCAAAACCCCCGGCGTCGACATGACCAGCGGGCTGCTGGGTCACGGGGTGGCACTGGGGACCGGGCTGGCACTGGCGGCACGGCTGAAGCAGCAAGGCTCCCGTACCTATGTTCTGCTTGGCGATGGCGAGTGCCAGGGGGGCATCGTCTGGGAGGGTGCCATGGCAGCGGCCAAATACCGGCTAGACAACCTGGTCGCGATCGTGGATGCCAACGACGTGCAACTGGACGGCCCCGTCCACGAGGTGATGCCGCTGGAGCCGCTGGCGGGAAAATGGGCTGCCTGCGGCTGGCACGTGACGGAAGTGAATGGGCACAACGTCCGGCAGGTGGCCGAGGCGCTTGACCTGGCGGCGCAAGTCCACGACCGACCGAGCGTACTGATCGCCCACACCACCAAGGGACGCGGAGTCTCCTTCATGGAGAACCAGTCCTACTGGCATGGCAATGTACCGAACGCCGGGCAGTTGGCGCAGGCACTGCACGAACTGGGGGAGGTGACACATGGCTGAGATCTCGATGCGGGAAGCGTATGGCCGTGCCCTTGCGGCGTATGGCGGGGTAAACCCCAGGGTGCTGGCACTGGACGTGGACACCTCCGCTTCCACCCTGTCCAGTTATTTTGCGGGACAATTTCCAGGGCGTTTTTTCAATATCGGTATCGCCGAACCGTGCATGGTGGATGTGGCGGCGGGGCTGGCGCTGGGTGGTTTCATACCCTTCATCAACGGCTTTGCCTCGATCCTCTCGCTGAGGGCGCTGGAACAGATCCGCACGTGTGTCTGTTATGCGCGCACCAATGTCAAGATCGCGGCCAGTTACGCCGGGCTGTCGGATTTCAAGGACGGCGCGACGCATTATTCGATCAGCGACCTGGCTAATTTACGTGCCCTACCGGAGATGACCGTGATCGTCCCGGCAGATGCCGCCGAGACGGCAGACTGGGTACCGATCGTGGCAGAATATGATGGTCCGGTGTACCTGCGCATCAGCCGGGCGGGAGCACTGCCCGTTCACCAGGCCGGGACACCGCTTCACCTGGGAAAAGGACGCACCCTGCGCGCTGGAGGCGACCTGACCCTGGTAGCAATGGGCGCCATGGTTGGGCGCTGCGCCGAGGCTGCGGAACAGTTGGCTGCCCGGGGAATCTCCGCCCGCCTGCTGGAGATGCACACGCTCAAGCCCCTGGACCGGGATCTGCTGCTACAGGCAGCTGAAGAGACCGGGGCGCTGGTGACTGCGGAGGAACACAATATCATTGGCGGGCTGGGCAGCGCGGTGTCCGAGGTGCTGGCTGAGGGCAGCCCCAAACCGCTGGAGCGGGTTGGCATCCGCGATCGCTTCTGCCCGACCGGGCGCGACCTGGATACGCTGATGGATGCCTGCGGGCTATCTGTGGCGGAGGTGGTTGCGGCGGCGCAACGGGTATTGCAGAGAAAGTAGGAGACCGTGAGAATTGCTGTCATCAACGAGATCAGTGCAGCCGAACGGAATGCCGACATCCTGAAGGCCCTGGAGAACCGGGGGCACGAGGTGCTGAACCTGGGCAATACCCGGGGCAGCGATTCGCCCGGGCTGCTCTACATCCATACCGGCTTGATGTCGGCGCTGTCGCTGCACCTGAAGGCGGTTGATTTTGTGGTTGGCGGGTGCGGCACCGGGCTGGGTTACCTTAACGCAGTCATGCAGTACCCGGGCGTGTTCTGCGGTCACCTGCTGACCCCGCTGGACGCCTGGCTGTTCGCCCGCATCAATGCCGGCAACTGCATCTCCCTGGCGCTCAACCAGGGCTATGGTTGGGCCGGAGACGTGAACCTGCGCCTGATGTTCGATGCGCTGTTCACGCCCGAAACCGGCAGCGGGTACCCGCCCCACCGCGCTGAACCCCAACGGGCGGCGCGCCTGCTTCTAGCACAGACATCCCAGGCAACCCACCGCCCAATGGCGGAGATCCTGAGTTCCCTGCCGGACGAGGTGACCCGCCCGGCGCTGACCTTCCCAGCCTTCCGACCCATCCTGGAGAGGGCTTTGGGGGACCCGAACATGCAAACGGCGATTGAGAAGAAACTCTAGAGGAGGTCCAGATGGCAGACAAGACTGGCAAGTTGAGCACCCGCACCAAGGTTTTTTACGGCATCGGCGACCTGGGGAATGCCCTGGTCAACTCGGCGATACAGTTCTTCCTGATGAAGTTCTACACGGACGGTGCACTGATCGTACCATCGCTGGCGGGCAATGCCCTGCTGATCGGCAAGATCTGGGATGCGGTCAATGACCCGATCTTTGGCTGGCTGACCGACCGGACGAAGTCACGCTTTGGGAAGCGGCGCGTCTTCATGTTGTTCGGCGCCATCCCTCTGGCGATCTCCATTGCCCTGTTATGGTTCGTGCCCACAGAGAACAAGGTGTGGGCATTCGTCTGGATTGCGGCGACCTTCATCCTGTTCGACACGGTGTGGACACTAACCAATGTGCCCTATTACGCCCTGACCTCGGAATTAACCGATGATTACGATGAGCGTTCCAGCCTGACCACCTACCGCATGGCGATGGCTGTGCCGGCTTACCTGGTGGGCGCGGCGCTGACCCCGGCAATCGTGGGTCTCTTCGCTTTACAGCGTACCGGTTATGCGTTCATCGGGATCGCGTATGGGGTGTTGGCGGCAATTGCACTGCTGGTCTCTGCGGCTGGATTTCGTGAGAAGAATCGGGTGAGCCAGGTCAAGCCCGAAACCTCGCCGCTGAAATCACTCGTGATTGCGCTGCGCAACAAGCCTTTCCTGTGGCTGTGCGGGACCTATTTCGTGGTCAATGTCTCCTTTGCGTTCATCAAGATCCTGATGGCTTATTACATCGAGTACCAGCTCCTGATGAAGGCGCAGACCTCGCTGGTGATGGGACTGATGCTGATCTGTGTGACCCTCTCGCTGCCATTCTGGCAGTGGCTGGGACGCAAGATGGACAAAGGACCCGCCTATGCGCTGGGGATGGCGGTTGGGGCGCTGGCGGTGGTGCTGACCTTCTTCCTGCCGCACCAATCCACGGGGATGATCTACCTGGTCTCGGTGCTGGCAGGTTTTGGATTCTCAGCGCAGTGGATCTTCCCATGGGCGATGGTCGCCGACGTGGCGGATCTTGATCGCGTGGAGACCAAGCAGCAACGCAGCGGGATGTACTACGGCGTCTGGGGGCTGGCAACCAAGATCTCGGAGGCGCTAGCACTGGCCGCGGTGGGCTGGATCCTGACCGGCTTTGGCTATGTCCCCAACGTGGAGCAGACCCCGCAGGCTTTACTGGGCATCCGACTCTTCTTCGGATTGGTGCCGGCGGTGATCATCTTTGCCTCCCTGCCGCTGCTGTTCAAGTATCCCATCACGCGGCGCAGCCATGCCCTGGTGCGCGCCAGGCTGGAGAGCATGGACAAGGCTGCCGAGGGGCAGGCAGAAGAAACGCTGCGCACCCTGTAGAAAGAAAGGAGAGAACATGAACCCGATCCGTGTTGCGATCGTCGGCTGCGGACGCATTTCAGACCTGCACCAGTTGGGCTACCGCGGGCGCGATGACGCGAAGATCGTGGCGGTGTGCGACACCAACAAGGCACACGCAAGGAAGAAGGCGAAAGAGTGGGGCGTAAGCAAGGTGTATGGCGATTACCAGCAGGTGCTGGAGGACAAGGAAGTGGATGTGGTGGAACTGCTGACACCCCACCACCTGCACTGCCCGATGACCGTGGAGGCAGCCCGGGCGGGCAAGCACATCTCGGTGCAGAAGCCGATGGCGCTCTCGGCAGCCGAAGCGGACGAGATGATCGCCGCGGCGGACAAGGCCGGGGTGAGGCTGCGCGTCTACGAGACGTTTGTCTTTTACGCACCGGCGGTGCGCGCCCGGCAGATGATCGAGGCGGGGGAGATCGGGGAGGTGCGCGCCATCCGCATGCATGTCAACAGCGGCACGGGGGACAGTTCGTGGAATGTGCCGCTCTCGGCATGGTTGTGGCGTTTCAACGAGAAGCAGTGCGGAGGGGGACCGCTGGTCTTTGACCACGGCTACCACCTTTTCTCGCTTGGCTACTTCCTGGGTGGGCCGGTTGAAAAGGTGTATGCCTGGATCGACCAGACGCCGGTGAAGGAAGCCGGTGGGATCGTGAAGATCGACGCGCCAGCGATGATCATGTTCAAGTACAAGGCCGCGCAGTGCTACGGGCAACTGGACATCGAGCACACACCGAAAATGCGCATCTACTCGGACTATTATGCCGACGACGACCGCATCGAGGTGATCGGCGAGAAGGGCATCCTGTTCATCAACCGCTACACGGCAAGGACGGTTGACCTGCCGGAACTGATGCTGTTCAAGGACGGCAAGACCAGCGCCATTCCGGTGGAAGGCGTGGAATGGCACGACAGTTTCATTGCCACCACGCATGACTTCATTGATAAGCTGAAGAGCGGCGGGCAACCCCGGCTGGATGGCGCCACAGGCAAGGCGGTGCTGCAGTTCACGCTGGCAGCGCTGCAGTCTGCGGCGAGTGGGAAGGAAGTGAGACCGGATGAGGTGAAATAAGCCTGACCGCCCGGCAGACGGGAAGATGGAGAATAAAAGGGAGAGCCGATGCGCTCTCCCTTTTTATTGGACGATCCCTATCCGGCGGACGGCAAACGCCCGGCCTGGAGGGCGAGGCGCCTGCGGGAGGCCCGGCGTGCAAGGACGAGCAGGACGGTGCCGAGCAGAAGGAAGAGGGTGCCCAGCGCGGTGAGGCTGATCTGGAAGGCATTGGCATAGTTGACCCCGTTCCAGGTGTGGGTGGCAGCCATGGTGTACTGGATGGTGAGGGTGAGGAGGCCGAGGGCGATGGAGGCGGCGCCGCCTGCACCCAGGTTCTTTTTTGTCCTACCCTTGGAGAAGTCCACACCCTGCCAGATGCCGGGGATGCGGAAGAGCAGGAAGACCACCAAGGTGAGGACGGTCATATAGACGACCGCATCCACCGGCATGGACTTGCCGCGCAGCATGCGCGAGGTGAGGATGTGGACAATACCGATGACGACCCCTGCCAGGAGGGTGATGAGCGTGTCACGGTATGCCTTTGGATGACCCTTGACCAGCATGACGACGGCGCGGAGGCCGGCAATGCCCAGGGCAACCCCGATCAGGACATAGATGATGTAGAGCCACTGCAACTGTGCCAGCGGCCCCATGCTATCCGCCCAGGAGGGTTTATTGGGCAGGAAGGCGGCACAGCCGGTGCCAATACCTCCCAGCAGGGTGAAGCCGGCGGTGAGAGACATCAGGAGGATGCCGATGAAGCGCAGGAATTTAGCAAAGAAACTGTTGGGGGACATGGTTTTCTCCTTGGATGGGATGAGGATCAACTGTACAGGAAGCCGACGACGAAGAGGGCGGTCATGAGCAGCAATAGGCCGGGCAGGAGTTTGAGGGTCACCTGGCGCGGCAGGATCGGGCGCCCGGCTTTGAGGAAAGAGAGCAGCAAGCCGCCAAGACCGATCAGGGCGCCGCCCAACCCAACCAGGGCAAGGCCGGGACGCACCACCCCGCTGAGCGCCAGGAGTAGCGGGAGCAGGAAAATGGTCAGACCGGCGAGGCCATGCGTGAGCGCCAGGGTAAAGACGGGCAGCCGCCCGGGGGCGGGGAGCAGGCGGGTGAGCGTGACCGCCAGGAAGCCAAGGATGGCGAAGACCAGGTAAACGACACGGAGGGCGGGAAGATACTGCCAGGCCAGCCCGAGCGCCAGGCTGAGCGGGATGATGGTGGAGACGATCACCACCGCGGGGCTGTCCAGCACGGGATAGCCCAGGATGATGAGCAGCAGGCAGGCGACCAACAGGACGCCGAAACTGATCGTATAGGCGACAATGGGCAGGGATTCGAAGCGGTCAATGCCGACCGCCACCTGCCAGGCAGCCAGCAGCCCGGTGAGCAGCAGCAAGGTGCGGTCAAGGATGGACATCTTCATGACGGCAGCATCTCAGGCATGCCCTGCCCGCCTGAAAAAGGGGGCAAAATAGTGAAAACCGGAGGAGAAGAGCGCGGTGCCGATGCCGATATAGATGATGGCGAGCAGCGGCCTGGGGAGGGAGGAGTAGATGCGCAGGTAGATGCCCAGGGAGATCATCACCAGCACCAGCGGGTAACTGGTCCAAGATTGAAAGGCGAACAGGCAGGGGCGTTCGGCTTCGAGATTGGAGATGCGCGTGATGTTCTTGCGCGCCAGCCGGGAAAATCCGAACCAGTAGATGAGGGCGGCGAGCAGCAATCCGGCGGTAACCAGAAGGAAGTCGGTGAAGAAGTCCTCCACTTTCAACCAGCGGTAAGCAAAACCATCGAGCATCCCCCCGACGCCCAACCAGATCAACCCGGCAAGGACTTGCAGGACGATCCTGGGGGCGGCTGGTTTCAGTTTCTTCAGGAAAGTGAGCATCGATGAAACCCTTTAGTACATCATCAGCAGGAGCATGGCGGCGAGCATGTAGAGCGAGGCGTACTTGAAGAGCCCAAAGTTGACCCGCTCGGTGGGACGAAAGACACTGACCAGCGCCAAGGTGAACAGGCCAGCGGAGAGGACGAAGAGCAGGCGCAGGAAGCCGAACTGCAGGCCAATGCCCCAACCCGCCCAGCCCATGGCGACGGCTGCCAGGACGCTTGAGATGGCGATGGCGAGGCGGGTGAGGCCCAGCCCATAGGTGGAGGGGAAGGTCGGCACACCGGCGAGGCGGTAGTCATCGGCATGGCGCATGGAGAAGGTCATGATATGGGTGGGGATCCAGAACAGGATGCCGAGGGCAAGCAGGACGCCGATCCAGTCGATGTACCCGAGGGCGAGGGCACGCCCGGCAAGGATGGGCATGCCGCCGGAAATGCCGCCCCAGATGATACCCCAGCAGGTGCGGCGCTTGAGCCAGATGGAGTAGATGACCACATCGAAGAACAACCCGGCGAAAATGATCAGCCCGAAGAGGGGGTTCATGGCGACCGCCAGGAGGACGCCGAGAAGCGAAAGAAGCAGACCGACCCGCAGGGCCTCGCGCGAGTCGATGAGACCGGAAGCCAGCGGGCGCTTTTGGGTGCGGGTCATGCAGGCGTCGATGTCACGATCCCACCACATGTTGAGGATGGTGCTGCCGCCAATGGCGGCGGCAAGGCTAAGGAACAGGCCAACCAGCGTCAAGGGGTGCAGGACCGGACAGCGGGCGCCCATGTAGCCAGCCAGGCCGGTGGCAACCAGAAGCCCGGTTTGGAGCGACTTGAGCAGCGGCCAGTAGGACTTGAGCCGTGATCCCAGCGAGGCGGGAAGCAATCGAGCCATCAAAATCTCCTGCAAGCGGTCATTTTACACAGCGGAAACCGACACCGGGGCTGAAGTAGGTAGGGGTGGCATTGTTGCGCACCCAAGCACGCAGGTCCATATCATAGGTGTCCTTGGAGCCGCCGCGCATAAAGCGGTAGTGCATGCCTTCATATACGTCACCGGTCCACTGCCAGACATTGCCAGCCAGATCATAGATACCGTAGGGGCTGGCATTGCTGAGGGTGGCGTAGCCGTCATAGGTCTGCCCATTATAAAAGCCAACCGGCGAAGTGCGCGAGCCAAACGTGGACATCTCTTCAAAGGGGTCGCGGCTGGCGTAGAAATTGGCAACGTTGCGGGCCATCCCGTCCCCCCAGGGGAAGGGACGCCCATCGATGCCGCGGGCAGCCTTCTCCCATTCGACCTCTGTGGGCAGGCGGGCATCCATGGCGCCGCAGTAGGTCCAGGCACCGAACCAGGTGACATTGGTCATCGGGTGGTCCTCGTAGCCGGGCAAGGGGATGAAGGTGGCGTCCTCGAAGGTGAAGCGCGAGGCGGGGTCGTCGAGGGGAATGAGGATCCAATCGCCGGCGTCGATCCTTTCCTCGTGCTTGACGCCGTGGAACTCATCGCCGGGGTAGAAGCCAACGATGGCGTCCCGCCCGTTGAAGGTGCCGGTCTTGATCTCCCCTGCGGCGAGGGCGGCGGTCAGCCAGGCAGTGTACTGGCTGACGGTGACATCGGTGACCATCATCTCGAAGGCGGTGGTGGTGCGCACTTCGTTGTGTTGACCGAAGAGAAAGTCCCCGGCGGGAACCGGCGCCCAGGAGTCGGGGTCGATGCCGGTCTCGAAGGTTGGGATGGGGGCATTCAGGTCCACCGGAGCGCAGGCGGCGAGCAGCAGGACAAGCAGGAGGGCGGAAAAGAAGAGGCGTTTCATTTCATCACCTCCCGGGAGAGATCGTGTTCCTGTTCCTGGGACCAGCGCCCCTTGTGCTTGAACAGGTCGAACAGGCGCCAGAGCATGACGACCGCCAGCAGGACGAGCAGCATGCCCAGGCCAAAGTCGATGGCGTACATCAGGAAGTTGACCAGCGGCTGCTGCGCAGCTTCGCTGATGAACAGGCGCTTCATCTCGAAGACGGTCACGGCGGCAAAGGCGATATCGGAGAGGACGATGATGAGCCAGCCATACCACTGGCGCAGTTTGCCCTTCAGACCGATCATATCGCCGTAGTAGAGCAGGATGATGGTGGCGATGATGGCCGAGAGGACGTGCCAGTGTCCGGTCAGTTCGATGCGTTCCTCGCGCGCCGGCCAGACACGGAAGATCTCATCCAGGCGGATCGCCATGAAGATTCCGATGCCGCTGGTGGTGAAGTTCATGAAGAGCATCTGCCAGGTGGGACCGAAACGCAGCGGGTCGCGCAGCAGGGCGGCGAGCTTGTGTCCCAGGCGGGGTTTCGTGAGTCCGGCAGTGCCCTCACGGATGAACTTATTCCACGACCAGATGAGCAGGAGCAGTGCTGCGAACATGGAAGGGGTGGCACCGACATAGATGATCATGTGGGCGATGGGCTCAAGCGGCGTGACCACGCCCCAGACCCCCAGGTTGAGCACGATGGTTCCCAGGATCATGAGCGGCATGGCGATCTTGTGCATGAGGCCCCTGAAGTTGAGCCAGCGCCCGATGATGAGGGTGAGCATGATGGCAATGAGGGCCAGCATGATGTGCAGGTGACCGATGATCGAGTATTCCATGGTGGTCTTTTCAGGCAGGCGGATGATGTTCTCCGCAAGGAAGATCTCGAAGCCATTGCCGAAGTAGGAGCCGGGGATGGCGCCGAAGAGGGCGGAGATGACCGTGGTGAGGGCGGTGGCAAAGAAGGCGACCCGTTCCAGGTCGAGGCCGCGGCGGGTGCGGGCCACTCCGGCATCAGCGGTGTAGTATTCCCGGTTGCCGGGCCACAGGGCGATGACGAGCAGCACCCCGGCGAAGAAGATCAGCGAGAGAGCGGCAATGTACACGCCGTGGAGCGCCCAGTTGTGCCCGAAATAGGCGAAACCCATGCCGAAGACCATGGCCAAGAGATAGCCGACGGTGATCAGGGCGTTGATGGCGGTCTTGTAGAAGGTCTTCATCCTGAGCAAGCCGGTGACCATGTAGGTTTCAATGGCGACCACGGCCATGGCGATGGAGTGGTAGAGGATGATGATGCGCCCTTCGCGTTCCGCCTGGACGATGTCCATGCCGAAGAGCTTGATGACCACTTCGCGCACGCCAAGCTCGGCCATGGGGCCGGAGAGCATGCCCCAGATCGCGGTCTCCAGGGCGATCATGGCGATGGCGACGAGGATGAGACCCTTGGTGGAGTTGAACAGGTAGGTGAAACGGGTTTTCAGGAATTGCATCGGGATGGCTCCTGCGGGCGGGTTCTTGCTGGAGAGGATATCACAGAAAGAGAGGGGTGTCTTTGATAAAAGGCAAAGAGGTTATTTCTTGATGTCGCGCACAAAGCCGTAGGTGAAGGCGAGGGTCATGAGCAGCAAGAGCGGGGTGAGGATGAGGGTGACGAATTCCGGGCTGAAGAAGAGTAGTTGCCTGCCGAGGGAGATGAAGGCGAGGGCGATGCCGCCGAGACCGATCAGCACGCCGCCGATGCCGACCCACCAGAACTCGCGGGCGGCCTGTTTGCCGGCGACAAAGAAGGGCAGCAGGAAGATGACCAGACCGGCAATGCCGTGGAAAAGCGGCACGGAGATCTTGCGGAGCAGATCGATGCCGCCGATGGCGGAGACGGCGATGGCGAGGAAACCGACCAGGGCGAACCACTTGAACGGGCGCTTCCAGGCAGGGAGGTACTGCTCCACCAGCCCCATAGAGATGCCGAGCGGGATGAGGGAGGCGACGGTGAGCACGTAGGGCGATTTGAGGATGCCCAGGCCGAGGAAGATGAGCAGCAGCCCAGAGACGAGCAGGACGAGGAAGCCCATCATGTAGTACAGGTCATAGAGGGCTTTGCTGTTGGTATAGCGCGTCCAGAAGCGCCAGAGCAGGTAGGCGGCGATGAGGCCGGTGAGCAGAAGGAAGAGGTTATCGAGGCTGAAGAGTTGCATGGTTTTCTCCTTTTTGAAGTGGAATGTGTGCAGTATGGCACAAAGGGAGCGGGAAGACTATGACATAAATCACAAAAGGAACATGGCGGGATCAGGCAGGGGGAGCCCAGTCGTTTCGCGGAACATGAAAATTCGACTCGTTTTTTTGGCAACATGAAGCACCACGTGCGGGGCCCGAGAAAAAAGGGGCTGCGCCTGGCAGGAATCAAATGTAATAGTCAAGACTTGGTCTGACACAGAAGGAATCAGACAGGAGGTGTTGCACCTGTCAGATTTTGGAAAGATTGTGTTTCGATCGTTCTTTGAAAAAGGGTATCCAGCATCTTCTCCTTTGCGAGGTGTTTGCTT
>JBGSVI010000106.1:0-10175 GCA_041753035.1 Anaerolineales bacterium
AGCCAGGTCGCCCTCCAGGCCAACTGTCTGCCCCCCGGTCTCCGCGGCGATCTTCTGCGCCGCCGCCCTCACCCGCTCCGGGTCGCGGCTGTTGATCGCCACGCGGCAGCCTTCTCTTGCCAGGGAAAGGGCGACGGCATAGCCCAGGCCGCGCGACGCGCCGGTTACCAGGGCGGATAGGTTTTTCAGTTGTAGGTCCATTTTTCCTCCTTAAGGATGAGCACACGCTCCCCCGGCTTTCAACAGCACCGGGAGCAGGCTGGCATAGACCATCTCGGCAAACGGGGTGGGGACGGCATAGTCGCGTCCCAGCCGGCCGATGACGCCCAGGATCGCTTCCAGTTCGAACGGACGCCCGGCTTCTACATCGCGCTGCATGGACGGCTTGATCCCCCCGGCAGAGGCATCCACGAACGCCAGGGTCTGTTCCACCACGCCGGGATCCAGGATGATGTCCTGCGCCCGGGCAAGCGCCTCCACCTCGCCCATTAGTCCGGCGAGCAGGTCGCGCGTCTCGGGCACGTGGCGAAACTCGCCCAGTTCCAGGCGGGTGAGCGCGCCCACGCCGCTGACCGCGGAAATGAACACGAACTTGGTCCACAGCACCTTGGCGATCTCCGTGGTGACTTCGATGGTGATCCCGGTGGGGCGGAACGCCTCTGCCACCGCCTGCAGGCGCGGGGTGCTGCGCCCATCCAGTTCACCGATCACCACCCGGCGGAACTGCGAGACCTGGCGGATTACCCCCGGGGCTTCGACCGCCGAGGAGAGCCAGGTGGCGCCGCCAAGCATGTGCTGTATGCCTACCTGGGCGCCGATGCGCCGGGCGGCATCTACCCCATTCTGCAGGCTGAGCACCATCGTCTCCGCGCACAGGCAGGCTGCGATCCCCTGCAGGGCGGCATCGGTGGTATGGGTCTTGGTGCAAACCAGCACCAGGTCCGCCGCCCCGGCCTCGGCAAGGCTTGCCACCGTCCGGACAGGCTGGAGGCGGAGATCGCCGTGCACGCTGTGCACCTGCAGCCCCTCCCGCTGCATGGCTTCCAGGTGCGCCCCTCGGGCAACGAAGGTGACCTGCTGCCCGTGCTGGGCCAGCAGCCCGCCGTAATATCCCCCCACCCCTCCCGATCCCAGGATGATGATCTTCATTCGGTAGCATTCCCTCAGATAAATTCCAGTTTCCCGTCCAGCACTGCGCCGTCCGGCCAGTTGCCTTCCACCCAGCGGGATACCGCTTGCAGGGACTGCTCCAGTGGGATGCGCTCGTTGCCGACCATCGCGCAGCCCACCAGCGCCTGCTGCCAGTGGTCCTGCAAGCCCATCTCCGCTACGGAGAGGTTGAATTCGCGGTGCAGGCGGTGCAGCAGCGGCTTGAGCCGCCCGCGCTTCTCTTTCAGCGAGGTGCAGCCCGGAAGGTGGAGGTGAAGGGTGAGCAGAGCTAGCATGGGAAATACAATTTACGATTCATGCATTCGGATATAAAATACTTTCACCTATGGATACCGAAACCGCCTACAACCTCGCCCTCGACTACCTGTATTCATTCATCGATTATAGCCTGAAAAAAGCCACGGATCTTGCCAAGGCAAAGTTCAAGCTGGAGCGGATGGTGACCCTGCTCGCCTCGCTGGAGCATCCCCAGCAGCGCTACCCCATCCTGCACGTGGCAGGGACCAAGGGTAAAGGCTCCACGTCAGCGCTGATGGCTGCCGCCCTGACCGCCGCCGGCTACCGCACCGGGCTGTACACTTCGCCGCACCTGCAGGACTTTGCCGAGCGCATCCAGGTGGACGGGCAGCCCATCCCGCACGGCGACCTGGCCCAACTGGTGGAGGAGATGAAACCTGCCATCGCCGGGGTGCAGCAACCCACCACCTTCGAGCTCACCACTGCCCTCGCCTTCCTGCACTTTGCCCGCCGGAAAGTGGATGCCGCAGTCGTCGAGGTCGGACTGGGCGGGCGGTTGGATGCCACCAACGTTATCACGCCGCGCGTGGCGGTGATCACCTCGCTTTCGTACGACCACATGGCTGTGCTGGGCAATACCCTGGCGCTGATCGCCGGGGAAAAGGCCGGGATCATCAAGCAGGGCATCCCGGTGATCTCCTCGCCGCAGAAGGAGGAGGCGCTGCAGGTGCTGGAACAGGTCTGCGCCGAACGGCATGCCCCGCTGACCCTCGTTGGCCGCGAGCTGACCAGCGAGAGCCGGGAACATTCCCTGGACGGTCAGACGCTGCTGCTTCACCTGCACGATGCCTCGCTGCAGGCGGCGCAGGGTGGCACCCGTGCAGGATCGGAAAATCCTGTTATACTCCGCATCCCCTTGCTGGGCGGGCACCAGGTCGAGAATGCTGCCACGGCCTATGCTGCCCTCAAGCGCTGCGGGCTGGAGATCGATGATGATGCCATCCGCCGCGGCTTCGCCGGGGTGAATTGGCCCTGCCGCTTCGAGATCGCCCGCCGCGACCCGCCCGTGATTTTCGACTCGGCGCACAACCGCGATTCTTTCGCCCGCCTGTCCCAGACGCTGCAGGAATATTTCCCCGGCAAGCCGGTCATCCTGTTAATGGGCGCCTCGGAGGACAAGGACCTGGCGGGGATGCTGGCAGAGATCCAGCCATGTGTGCACCTGCTCATCGCCACCCGCTCCGAACACCCGCGCGCCGTGGAGCCAGGCAGGATCGTCGCCACCGCCGCTGGCATGGGGCTAAGCGCGGAAGCGATCCCCCAGGTGGAGGCGGCCCTCGCCCGGGCGCTGACCGCCGCCGGGGAAGCCGGCGGGATCGTGCTGGCGGCCGGCAGTATGTTCGCTACTGCAGAGCTCAAGACTGCCTGGCAGAAACTTGAGCCAGAGCCTGCCGGAGCGGTTTGAAAAATTTTGAGAACGCCAGCATGGTGCCAAGCCATGCGCAGACGAGGAAACATGACCCATTCTGACTGGTCCTATGAAAGCGAAGAGAACTTCAGCACCTCCTTTTCCCAGCGCACGGACGAACTGTATCGCGTCCCCAGCGCCACGCCCGACGAGGACGGCTGCATCGAAGCCCTGGTGCTGCCCCTGCGGGATATCGTCATCTTCCCGCACATGGTCACGCCGGTCTTCCTGGCGCGTGAGCCCTCCCTGCTTGCCATCCAGGAAGCCCACGAGCACAACCATACCGTCATCGCCCTGACCCAGCGCGACCCGGAGATGGAAGAACCCGGAGCGGAGGATTTCCTACCCATTGGCGTGGAACTGGCGGTCGGGCGACTGCTCTCCATGCCCGATGGGTCCTCCTCGGCACTGGTGCAGGGGCGCCAGCGTCTCGAGGTGCTGGAATTTACCCGCCTGGAACCGGTGCTCAAGGTGCGCGCCCGCCTCGTCACCGAACCCACCGTGGCAGACAAGACCACGCAAGCATTGATGCGCAATGCCCTGAACCTGTTCGAGCGCTGCGCCGCGCTGGACCAGGCCATTCCCGAAGAAGCCCACCTGTTTGCCATGAACATCTCCGAGCCAGGCTGGCTGGCGGATATGATCGCCACGGCGGTCTCCATTAACCTCACCGAGCGCCAGCAACTCCTGTTGATGAAGGACCCGACCCAGCGCCTGCGGCGGATCAACAAGCTGCTTGCCCAGGAACTGGACGTACTTCAATTGGAGGACGAGATCCACAACCGGGTGCAGAGCGAAGTGGACAAGAGCCAGCGCGAGTTCTATCTGCGCGAGCAGATGCGCCAGATCCAGACCGAGTTGGGCGAGGGCGACATCTATTCGCGGGACATTGCCGAACTGAAGAAGAAGATCGAGACCTTCCCGCTGCCCGAGGTGGCGCGCGCCACGGCGCTGAAGGAACTGGAACGCTTGAACCAGATGCCGCTGATGGCGCCCGAGGTGGGCATCATCCGCACCTACATCGACTGGATCCTTGACCTGCCATGGGAAACCGGCACCGAGGACAACCTGGATGTGAAGCATGCCGCCCGCGTGCTCGACCGCGACCATTACGGGTTGAAGAAGCCCAAGGACCGCATCCTGGAATACATCGCCGTACGCTCGTTGAAGCCCAAAAAAGAGCGCCAGCCGATCCTGTGCTTTGTCGGCCCGCCGGGGACGGGCAAGACCTCGCTGGGCAAATCTATCGCCGAGTCGCTGGGGCGCAAATTCGTGCGCGTCTCGCTCGGCGGGGTGCGCGACGAGGCCGAGATCCGCGGGCACCGGCGCACCTACATCGGGGCGCTGCCCGGGCGCATCCTGCAAACCATGAAACGCGCTGGCACGTCGAACCCGCTCTTCATGCTCGACGAGATCGACAAACTGGGCAACGATTTCCGCGGCGACCCGGCCTCGGCCCTGCTCGAAGTACTCGACCCGGAGCAGAACCATGCCTTCAGTGACCACTACCTGGAACTGGATTTCGACCTATCCAAGGTGATGTTCATCACTACTGCCAACACGCTGATGACCGTCCCGCCCGCCCTGCTCGACCGCCTGGAGGTGATCGAATTCCCCGGCTACATCGAGGAGGAGAAACTGATCATCGCCGGGCGCTACCTCATCCCGCGCCAGTTGGATGAAAGCGGCATCGAGTCCATCGGACTGAACTTCACCACCGAGGCGCTGCAGCGCATCATCCGCGAATACACCTACGAAGCCGGGGTGCGCAACCTGGAACGTGAGATCGGGCGCATCTGCCGCAAGGTGGCGCGCCTGAAGGCGGAAGAGAAACGTTTCCCGACCGCCATCAGCCCGGAACTGATCGAGAAGTTCCTCGGCCCGCAGAATTTCTTCATGACCGAAGCCGAGCGCCAGGACGAGGTGGGCGTGGTGACCAGCATGGCGTGGACCGAGAACGGCGGCGAGATCATGCCTGTGGAGGTGGCGGTGCTGGACGGCAAGGGAAACCTGCAGATGACCGGGCAGATCGGCGAGGTGATGCAGGAATCCGGGCAGGCGGCGCTGACCTACATCAAATCACGCGCTGAACGCTTTGGCATCGACCTGGACGTGTTCGAGCGCATGGACATCCATGTACACATCCCGGAGGGCGCCATCCCCAAGGACGGCCCCTCGGCAGGCATTACCCTGGCAACCGCCATCCTCTCGGCGCTGACCGGGCACCCGGCGCACAAGGAAGTCGCCATGACCGGCGAGATCACCCTGCGCGGCCGCGTGCTGCCCATCGGCGGCGTGCGCGAGAAGGTGCTGGCAGCCTACCGTGCCGGGCTGCGGGTCATCATCCTGCCGGAGAAGAACATGAAAGACCTGGTGGATGTGCCCAAGAAGGTGCGCGAGGAACTCAAGATCTACCCGGTGACGCACATGGACCAGGTGGTGGAGATCGCCATCCTGCCGGAGCCGGTCATTGAGCCGCCGCGCCCCCGGCACCGGGCGGAGGAACAGCAGCCCCAGGAGGAGAACTGACCGGGAGGGAATGCATGCCCCAGTCCATCAAGGACAAGATCGTACTCATCACCGGGGCCTCCTCCGGTTTCGGCGCGGATGCTGCCCGGCTGTTCGCCCGCGAGGGGGCGGTGGTCATCCTCGCGGCAAGGAGGGTGGACCGGCTGACCGCGCTGGCAGAGAAGATCCGCCTGGAGGGCGGGCAGGCGTATGCCATGCCGCTGGACGTCACCGAGCAGAACCAGATCGAAGAGACCGTCCAGACGGTGGTGGACCACTTTGGACGCATTGACATCCTGTTCAACAATGCCGGCTTCGGGCGGCTGGACTGGTTAGAAAACCTCGACCCACAAGGCGACATCAACTCGATGCTGCGGGTCAACCTGATCGGGCTGGTACAAATGGCGCGGGCAGTGCTGCCGCAGATGTACCGCCAGGGGGCGGGGCACATCATCAACATGGTTTCGGTTGCCGGGCGGATCGCTGCCCCGCAGTACAGCGTGTATTCGGCCACCAAGTACGGGGTGCGCGGCTTCACCGAGGCACTACGCCGCGAGGCAGCCCCGCTGGGGGTGAAGGTTTCCGGCATCTACCCCGGACCGGCGGAGACCGAGTTCAGCCTGCACACCGGGCAGAACAAAGCCAGGAGCAATGCCAAGATGGCAAAACTCCTGAGATTGTCCTCCGAGACCGTTGCCCGGCGGGTCGTGCGCCTGGCGCGCCATCCCCGCCGGACGGTGATCCTCCCGGGCTATTACCGGCTGGCATTCCTGATCGACCAACTCTTCCCCGGGCTGGTGGACTGGGTCCTGGCAGAGGTCATTGTCAAGCGCTTCCACCGACTGGGCAGGGAGGGCTGAATGGGCCATAAACTGACCCCCAAGATCATCCTCGAAGGCACCCGGCTGACCTTCAAGACCGAGATCGCCTTTGCCCTGAACGAGCACCCGCGCATCGTCGGGCCGCGCCGCTACCGCTACCACTCTCCGCTCATCTCTGCCGAATGGTGTGCCTTCACCAACTTCCCCTGGGGGCGCGGGCTGATCAACTTCGAGCCGCAGGAGGAAGCACTGGCGATGGAGACCTACGCGGCATGGCTGCGCATCTTTGAACTGCAACGCTACTATTCCTGGATCGTGGACCGCTTCCACATCTCCACGCGTGCCTGCCAACTGCAAACCCACGGCAAGGACTACGATATGCGCTGGATCGAGGAACGCCTGCTGCCGCTCAACTTCCGCCTGGTCTTCCTGAGGCGCACCCCCGACTCCTTCGCTGCGGCGCGCCTCGAGCGGCTCAAGGTCTCCGGCAAGCCCGACCAGTATGATGACCTGGGTCTCTTTGTGGGCGAGCAGGAACTGATGAAGCGGCTGGTGGGGGAATCGCTCCTGCCGCGGCTTGAGGTGGACATCTCGGATAACGACATCCCCGCGGCGGTCGAGAAGATCGCCGACTGGATGGAGTCCAGCGGCGGTTTGTGGATGGAAGCCTGACCTCATCCGAAAGAAGGCGCCGCCCTATATCCCAGGTGGCGTGGACATTCCCACTTCAATGGGCTTCCCTTGACCAAAAAGCGACAGGAATGTCGCTTTTATTATTCACGCGCTGTGCGTTGATCCCCCTGCTTCTCGTCCTGCTATAAGCGTGCCAGGAATTCCGCCGGGGTGAGCACGGGGATATCCTCCAAAGTACGCAATACCAGTAGGTCTTCATCCCCGGAGACAAGGCAATCCGCCTTCCCTGCCAGCGCTGCCTCCAGGAACTTGTCATCCTTGGGGTCGCGGCAGACGGTTACGCCCCGGCTGGGGGCGACCAGTTCCCCGCGCAAGCGGACCAGGTTGATCAGTGCATGGATATCCCCAAGCTCGAGTTGATACTTGGTGCGAAACAGGTCGCGGCCCAACACCTCCACCGCCTCAACGAGGAGGGGGGTGGAATAAATGATGGTAAAGCGTCCCTCACGCAGTGCAGCCAACACCTCGCCGGTCGTTCCATGGCGCCGGATGAGGCCGCTGACCAGCACACCAGTATCCACCACGGCGCGCATGGATCATCCCTTCCGGGAATCTTCGATATCGGCAGCGATCTCAGCAGCGCTGTAGGCAGCATCGACCTCCGCCAGGCGGTTCCATACCCGGTCGAATTGCGCCAGCACTTCCACTTCCTGCATTTGCTGGAAACGCAGGTACTCATCATAGGGGATGAGTACCGCCTCGGGACGCGAGCCGCGTGTCAAAATGAGCGGCAGGCGCTTGCGCACGACCTCTTCAAAGAATGGTTTGAAACGCCGTTGGAGTTCTGTGACGCCGATGATCTTTTGCATGGCATACCTCTCTATGTATTACAATACATATTATAGCACATACAAAATATTTAGAAGCTCCGTCCTGCAACGGCGTCAAGCCCAAATCACGCGATCAAAGCCTCCAATTCCTCCCAGCGCGCATAGAGGCGCTTCAGTTCCTCTTCCAGTTCCTTCAGGCGGCTGGCGGCAAGGGCGATGGCGGCGCTGTCCTGCTGGTAGAAAGCCGGGGCAGCCATGCGGGCGGTGAGCTGGTGCTGTTCGGCCTCGAGGGATTCGATGCGCCGGGGCAGTTCAGCCAGTTCCTGCTTCTGCGCCTCCAGTTGGCGCTGCTCCTTGTAGGTCAACTTGCGGGGCGCCGGTGAGCGTCCCTCGTCCACGGGGGGGCTGGTGGGTGCCGGTCGCTTCTTCGGGGCGGTGGGAGCATCGAGGGGTTCCTGCACCTGCTGGCGCAGCCAGTCGTCATAGCCGCCGACGGTCTCGATGACCCCACCCTCCCCGTCCAGAGCCAGGGTGCTGGTGACCAGGTTGTTCAGGAAGGCGCGGTCGTGGCTGACCAGCAGGAGTGTGCCACTGTACTCCAGCAGCAGGTCTTCGAGGATCTCCAGTGTCTCGATGTCCAGGTCGTTGGTGGGCTCATCCAGCACCAGCAGGTTGGCAGGGCGGGCAAGCAGGCGCGCGAGCAGCAAACGGTTGCGTTCCCCGCCGGAGAGGGCACTGATGGGGGCATGCACGCGCTCGCGGGTGAAGAGGAAATCCTCCAGGTACCCGACCAGGTTGCGCGGCCGCCCGTTGATCAGGATGGTGTCGCGCCCCTCGCCCACGTTGTCCAGCACCGACTTGTCCTCGTCCAACTGGCTGCGCAGTTGGTCGAAATAGGCCATGGAGACGTTCACCCCGTGGCGCACCTCACCCTGCTGCGGCGCCAGTTCGCCCATCAACAGGCGCAGCAGGGTGGTCTTGCCCGAGCCGTTGGGACCGATGATGCCGACCTTGTCGCCGCGCTGGATGGTGGTGGAAAAATCACGGACCAGCGGGCGCCCGTCAAAAGAGAAAGAGACCCCTTGCGCCTCGATAACCAGTTTACCCGAACGCCGCGCGGACTGCACCTGCAGGCGCACGACCCCCGGCTGTTCACGGCGCTCCTGGCGGAGTTGGCGCAGGCGCAGGAGGGCACGCACGCGCCCCTCGTTGCGCGTGCGGCGCGCCTCGATGCCCTGGCGGATCCATTGTTCTTCCTGGGCAAGTTTCTTGTCGAAGAGCACGTTCTGCTCGCGCTCGGTCTCGAGCATGGCTTCCTTGCGCTTGAGGAAGGTGCCGTAATCGCAGTTCCAGTCGAAGAGGCGGCCGCGGTCCAGTTCGACGATGCGGGTGGACAGTTTTTCGAGGAAGACCCGGTCGTGGGTGACAAAGAGCAGCGTACCACCCCAGCGCTTGAGGAAACCCTCCAGCCAGTCGATCGACTGGATGTCGAGGTGGTTGGTGGGCTCATCGAGCAGGAGCAGATCGGGGTTGCGCACCAAGCCGCGCGCCAGCAGGGCACGGCGCTTGAGCCCGGCGGAGAGGGTCTCGAAACGCGCGCGGGGGTCGAGACCCATGCGGGCGATGACCTGCTCGACCTGCAGTTGACCCTGCCAGGCGGACTCTTCGTGACCGGAGGCAATTCCCTCCAGCCCGGAGAGGACGATGGCGTTCACTGTGCCGGTCCAACCCTGGGGGACTTCCTGGGAGAGGGAGGCGATGCGCAGATTCTGCTGGCGCGCCACCACGCCTACTTCGGGCTGCAGGTCGCCATTGACCAGCCGGAGCAGGGTGGACTTGCCCATGCCGTTGCGACCGAGCAAACCCACCCACTCACCGCGCTCGATCTGGAGGTCGACCTCTTCCAGGAGCAGCGGCCCGCCGAAACCCAGGCTGACCTGTTGCAAACTGACCAGTGCCATACGCGCATCTTCCTTTAATGGATCGAATCAGCATAAAGGGGCGACCCGACGGGGTCACCCCTGGACAAGCAAGATCCTTCGGGCTGTCTCTCTCCCCGGTGCAGGGGAGGCGACCCAAGCCGATCACTCTTCCTTGGGCGGGGCAGCGGGACCGTAGTCCAGGACCTCGCGCACCCCGGTGCCCGGCTCGGGAGAACCGACGATCCCCTTTTCTTCCATGGTATCCACCAGGCGGGCGGCGCGGGTGTAGCCGATGCGCAGTTTACGCTGGAGCATGGAGACCGAACAGCGCCCCTCGCGGCGGCAGGTGTCGATGGCATCGGCAAGTACGGGGTCTTCCTGCGGGGCGGTGATGTCCTCGAACATGGGCACTTGTTTGCCGACCCCGTCCGGGGGACGGAGCGGCGGACCCTGGCTGGCGGCGCGGGTGGTGATACCCGGCGTCCCGGCGGCGGCATAGGGACCCACGGCACTGGCCTGCTCGCGCCAGAAATCCACCAGGCGGGTGATCTCGACATCCGAGACGAAGACGCCCTGCAGGCGCACC
>JBGSVI010000107.1:0-123231 GCA_041753035.1 Anaerolineales bacterium
CACGGAACGCAGTGTGTATGCGGGTAGATCGTTCCTAGTCAAGCGGCGAGTTGCGATCCAACTCACGCTGCGAATCTAATTTTGCGATTTTTTCGCCGATTCCGGCATCTATGACATTATTTGCACAAAACCTACGTTAGACAATATTCTCTTGCTGAATGCACCCATTTACAGGGTTTTCAGCCAGAAATTTCCCCATAAATTGCCATATCTGTAGGGCGGGTGGGGGTCGAACCCACACGGTGTCTCCACCGGCGGATTTTAAGTCCGCAGCGTCTGCCAATTCCGCCACCGCCCCATCGGCGCAATTATACAACCTTTTTTCGCCAGCGCGCATACGTCGAGGTGAAATGCACCCAGAAGGGAGAGAGCTGGCCTCTCACCCTCCCCGCGCCGATTACCTGTCGCAAGCCTTCCGCTCCCTTGAAGGGGGACACTTCCAGGCATGCCCGACCGATCTCAAAGGCTGCATGTGCATCCGATCCCACCGTCCCCGCCAGGCTGTGCTGCCTGGCAAATGCCAGCGCCTTTTCATTTTCATGCTTCGTCAGGCAACGGGCATTGAAGATCTCGATCGCATCCACCAGTGGGACGATCTCCTCCAGGTCCTCCAGTTTCCAAGCTCCGCTGCGCCAGGTGTCGAACGGGTGCGAGACGCTTATGAATGCCCCCTGTGCGCGCAGCCTCCGGATCGTCTCCTCCGGGGTCAACCCGCGCGGGATCTCCTCGCTCACGAACGCCGCCAGGATCTCACCCTTCGTGGTCATGATCTCCTCTCCCACAATCACCAATTCCGGGGCTAGTTCCTGTGCCATCCGCGCACCTGTGATCGTATTATGGTCAGCAACCACCACTCGCCCCAACCCACCTCGCTGTGCGGCTCGCACCAACATTTCCGGAGTGGTCAGCGAATCTTTGGATGCCTGCGTGTGACAGTGAAAATCGATGCAAACCATTTCTCACCATGCCTTGACAATAAGAAGTGGGGGGTTATATACTGATTTCAATAATAGATATCACAAATTGACAAGACCTGCAACCCGCCATCTTCAGAGCATTGATGTTTCATATCACTCAATAACCATGTTTATCGAAACCTTGAATTCTGCCATGGACTACCTTGTTGCAGGTCTCTGCATTCTCCTGGCGATCTATTATTTGATCACCTCCACGCTGGGAGAGGTGAAAAAATACCGGCAACTGGGTAATAAAAACCATGTCATGGGACCTGTTGCCAGGGGAATTTTCTTGGGTATGGTCTTGCTGCTGATTTTTGGCTTGATCTTCTTCCTGATGGGGTATGTGCCGCAGTATATATCAATAGAAAGCGAGCAGGTACTGATTGATCCCATCCAAAGTTCCACCATCCGATGGATTCTATTATATATTTCAATACTACCTCTGATTGGCTTTATGACTTTCAAATACAGCCGCTGGCGTGGTGTGATCACCTCAACTATCCTCTTGACCATTGGGGTGATCGGCTGGCAGTTTGATCAATGGTTTGGCTTCATCTTTATCTCTCTTCCGTCTTATATTTTCCTTCTATACCTATCCTACCACCTGGCACAAGTCGTTTTTCCCTCGACCAATGGGATTTCCGACTCGCAACGCTGGCTGAAATTTAAATACTTGTTGTTCTACCTTCTTGGCACCCAGTACCCCTTCTGGGTTTCTGGTTCCTCCGTCTCCCGGGATCTTGAAAAACGGATTGATGGAAACTTCTTCGTTGATTTCTTCCCGCCAGGAGCGGCCTGGTCCTTCTCCAACCAAGCTGTGGCTGTCTCCGCAGGGATCGAATTTGACAATGTAGAAGGTCCAGGTCTCATCTTCACCGGTCAATACAACCGTCCAGTTGCCGCGGTTGACTTGCGCACGCAGATCCGCGTTGCAGGCGTGGATGCCACCACGCGCGATGGCGTTCCGATCAAGGCGATCGTTATCACCTTCTTCAAAGTGGACAACACAGTCGCCCCAGGTGCCGTGATATTGGACCGCCCGGATGCCATCTATCCCTATTCAACTTCGAGGCTGAAATCCGTTCTCAGCACCATGGGCATCAATACCACCCCACCCTTGACTGGAGAGCAGGTGAAATACTATTGGGATGAATGGGTGGTCATGCAAGTACAGAAGGCTGCCCGGCAGGTGATTTCACAACGTGACCTGAACCAATTATGGAAACCGCTCAACAACTCCTTGGGAGCAAGTGCATTGGATGAAATGGCAGTCGAAATAAAGGGCCTTGTCGAGCCATTGACATACAGGTACGCCATTCAGTTATTTGCCTCCCGCATCGTGAATTTCAAAATGGACAACAAGATATCTGCCCGCCAGATCGATTCCTGGAAATCAATCTGGTCTCAAAAGATCACCGCCTACCAGGCAGAAGCGGAAGCAGCAGATAGGGAAGAAACGGAAAAAGCCCATGCATATGCCAATTCACTCTTCCTCGGTGTAGTTGCGGAGAGCATACGCAAAGCCAACGAAGGAGGCAATAAACAATTATCAGGCAAGGTGATTGCCCTGTATTACATTCATGCTATTGAAGAATCGATCAAAAGAGCACCCGGATATACCAGCCCGGAAGATAAGAAACGTATTCAAGCCATTGAAGATTCAATTAAAAGTGCCCTAAAATCTGCCAGCCCTGCTGATAAGGAACGTATCCGCACGGTTGAAGAATCGATCAAAAAAGCACTCGAATCCATCAACCCTGATGATAAGGAACGTCTTCAAGCAATCAAAGATTTCCTTCTTTACCGCAGCTAAAGGACAGGATGAACAGGCATTACTCCCGCAAAGATGCCATTGGTTGGCAAACCCAATACACTGCCGAAGAAGCCCATTGGGATGACCTACGCCGTATGGGCGTGGTTCTGGTCCCGTTGTTATTGCTCATATTTATCATGCTGATGGCAGGAGTAGTATTCAGCACCATACATGGGTCCTCCTGGTCTGAGAATGCCAATTCAACATCAGACGCTGTCTTCCTCATCTTTCGAATGGCTGTCTCGGCAATTCTCCCCTTGTTGTTGCTGGTCTTTGCCATTATTTTTTTATATAAGGCAACCATCCATTTTTTGCGCGAACTATACTTGCCCCCGGAAGATTTTCCACTCCTGAAACGCATTCAGCAGCGCCTGCTTGGGGTTCCTCCCTTGCCAAAACTCGTAAAAATGTTTTGGAAATACCCCTTTATCACTATCAAGGAACCAGGCGATCTTGACGCCCACCACTGGGTTCGCTGGCTTGGCGGACCCGCCACTCTTGTGGTCTATGATGGCAACGCCCTTTATCTTGAACGCGGTAATCAATTTTCACGTATTGTGGGCCCAGGAAGTCCGCCCATGCCCTTCCTGATGCGTGAGGAGACTGTCAAGGCGGTGGTCGATCTTCGCCCACAGGTCCTCACCCAAATCGTGAAGCCGTGGACCAAGGATGGCATCCAGTTAAAATTGAATATCACCATTGAATGCCAGATTAGCGCCAGCGAGCAGGCCATCCGTGCTTCTCGCAACCTTGTCTACCCCTTCGATCCCCTCGCTGTCAAGCAGGCAGTCGAATACACTGCCGTCAAATCACAATTTGCCGGGAGACAGGTACCTGACACTGATGCGCACTTGACAGACATCTATGAACCGCCTGAGCCAACATCTAATATCCAGGGCTCTTTGGTCTTGGTGGAATCTGACTGGCTGGACGGGGTCTGGGGGAAGGCTTCTGGGTATATCAACCGCCATATCAGTTGTTATTCAATTGATGAGATTGCCCTCTCCGAATTAAGTGAGATCGGTGAAACCACGGGCAACCTATACAACTACAAATTTGCACCGGAACATATCAAGAATATCAATGATCAACTAGCAATCGCATCCTGCGGTGCTAAAGTCACAACCATTCAAATGACGATGACCATCCCCGATGCAGTCCGGGATTATCGCATCAAGTATTGGGAAAGCGAATGGCAAAAGCGCGCCTCCATCCGACAGAGCAAATCCGAAGGTGCCCGCATCCGCTTGGTGGAGGAAGCCCATGCCCGTGCCAACAAGGGCATGCTTGAGGCGATCACCGGGCAGTTGAAGGACATAGATCCAGATAATCTGGCCGAACCCATCCTTATGTCTCTTGCCGGTATTATGGAGAACAGTCTGGATGATCCTGTCGTTCGCCCGATCATTGCCAAGAATTCCCTTGACCTATTGGATCACCTACGAGATATCCTCAAAGGGGGATATTTTGACCGCGAGGATCACTCTTCACAGAAAAAGGATCAAGAACAGCAATGACCACCTGGGCTGAGATCACGGGCATATTCAGGTATGTCAATCTTCAACACCCCGTATTGGCTGATCTCAAGGATTCCTTGCTCAACTGCCAGTCTGTGGACAACGCAATTGCACTCTTGGAGCGATTCTCACCCACTTGCGATCTGCTAATAAATCCTTGGGATTACCAAGGTTTCCATGCTCTCCTCCGGGTTTGTTTCATGCTGGCACGTAATACCGGGGGGGAAGATGCCTTATCGCAAGCCGATCAAGCCATCGCTGCCTTTCGTTATACCGGAGATTCCTACAATGAGGCAGTTGGTCACCGTATCCAGGGATTGCTCTACCAGCGTATGGGAAGAGCAAGCCTTGCCCTCACATCCTTGCAACGTGCCGTCACTCTCTTCACTCCTTGCGAAGAATCCTACGGATCAGAAAGTAACTACCCTCGCGAGCGGGATTGCGCCGATCAGATCCAGGCATGCCAATCAGCAATCGATGAGGTTGAGCATCAATCCCCAACTGCTCCTTCCCAGCCGGAAACTAGTTCAAAACCCATCTTTGTCCCTAACTGGCCCATAGCCCGGCTGGTCATTGGCGTGCAGGACTTTGTTCTTGCTAGCCATATAGGTCGGTACATCATGGACAACGACCCGGTTGGGGAGATTCAAATAAATGAACTCATCATCGACGGAGACATTCATCGTTTCTACAGTGCACAGAAAGGGAATTTCGAATACACCCTGGTACCCGGTAATGATTACCGCTGGTTGAAGGTGGCGAAGGTAAGTATGAACCAGACTTCCCCCACGCCGATCTGCCCGAACGACTTGGTCTTGGTGGACACCGGGCGCAACGCCAATGTTGGCGATATCGTCATTGCTGAATTATTCGATCCGCCCACCCCGCAGGAGCGCGCCGTCGTCGTGAAGAGATATTCCAACAAAGGTTTTCAATCAGAAAGCACCGAGGAGATCCCCCCCATCCCCCTGGACAAGGCTTCCATCCGCGGCGTGGTTCTCGCGGTTGCCAAGCGCATCGATCCGGACACCGGGCAGCCCTTCCCACCGCCTGGAACCGGACAAACGCCGCCATAAGCATTTGGATGAACGCTATGAACCAGCCCATTGTCGCCCTGGAATCGACGGTCATCACCCACGGTTTGCCGCGCCCGCAGAACCTGGAACTTGCCCGTCGCATGGAGCGCACCATCCGTGAGCAGGGTGCCACCCCTGCCACCATCGCAATCCTCGATGGATCTCTCCGTATCGGTCTGACTGATGCCGAACTGGAACGCCTTGCCAGCTTGGACGATGTCCGCAAGGTCAGCCGGCGTGATTTTGCAGCCGTGATCATGCAGCACGGAGCGGGTGGCACCACCGTCGCCGGTACCCTTTTCGCAGCCCACCGCGCCGGGATACAGGTATTTGCCACCGGAGGCATCGGCGGCGTCCACGAAGTCGAAACGCTCGATATCTCTACCGACCTCCAGGCGCTATCCGATACCCCTTTGGTGGTAGTATGTGCGGGAGCCAAAGCCATTCTCGATCTTCCTGCCACCCTGGAAGTGCTGGAAACCCTGGCTGTGCCGGTTATCGGCTATCAAACCGACGAATTCCCTGCCTTCTATTCACGCCACAGCGGCCTCCCGGTAAGCCTGCGCCTGGACTCCCCCGACGAGGTCGTCCGGTTCGCCAGGACTCACTGGGGCTTGGGATTCCGCTCTGCCGTATTGGTCTGCCAGCCGCTTTCCCCGCAGGATGAGATTCCCGCCGGGGAGATCAATACTGCCATTCTGCAGGCACGCCGCGAAGCACACGACCAGGGCATCCGCGGCCAGCCGCTAACTCCATTCCTGTTATCCCGCCTCGCCAAGTTGACCAGCGGTGCCTCCTTGCGAGCGAACCTGGCGCTCCTGCTCAACAACGCCAGCCTTGCCGCCCGCATCGCTTGCGCGCTGCATACCGCCGAACATTCGCAGCAGATCTGATCTATTTGGTCGGGGTGGGCCAGCGCGTATCGGTCGGCCAGTGTGTATCGCTTGGGCGCAGTGTCGCCGAAGGTGGGGGGGTCTTGGTCAGCGTGCGCGTGATGGTGGGCGAAACCGTGAAAGTCGCTGTCGGCGGGTCGCCTGTCACCCGAAACTCCCCGATGACTTTCCATTCCACGCCCACGAACAGCACCACCTGGTATCTCCCTGGCAGCCAGTTTTCAGCCAGTGGCTCCCAGGAAGAGTAAGCATATCCCCCTGTCCCTCCTTTCCAGGATTCGGTTTCGTAATACACCGGCTCCCCGTCCCGCGTCCAGAGTGCCGTCCACTGGACACCATCGCTCATCCCGTCATACGAGAATGTCGCAATGATCTTTCCCACCGGGTTCTCAAAAACAGTGGCCGGGTCCACTGGCAGGAAATCAGAGATCGTCCGTGAGAATTGCAGCGGGCTGAAGATCACCGCCGGGTCGGGCGTGACCGCGCCGGTGAATTGGATGGCGATCACATCCGGCATGAACGGGGTCGGTAATAGCGTGGGCGTATAACTGATCGCTGGGGTTGGAGTAATGCTGGGGATTTCGGTGATCGTTGGGGTCAGTGTGATCGTCGGGGTCAGTGTGATCGTCGGGGTCAGTGAAGGAGTCGCACTGGGAGGAAAGATGCTGTACGCGGCAGGTTCGGCAAACAACCCCACCAGGATAGCCACCCCCGCCAGCAGGACTGCCAGCGCCAGGCTCCTCCAGCCACCTTGCACCTGCCTGCGCCGCAGGCGGTAATAAGCGATCGCTCTTCCTTTGCGGATCCGCCGGATTCCCAGCCAGATGCTCACCACACCACCGGCAGCAGCCAGGATCACCATCATAACCACGGCGTCATGGATGTCCAGGTTCATCCTGTTGATTATACCTTCTTGTATTTATCTCACCTTGACCAGTCCCTCTTTCTATACTAAAATCTGGCGTCTTTATAGGATACTTAGTGAAAGAACCTCATGTTCGAGACACTCACAGGACGGCTTAACCAACTCTTCGATCAGTTGCGCCGGCGCGGGAAACTCTCCGAAGCCGATGTCGATGCAGCCATGCGCGAGGTGCGCCTGGCGCTGCTTGAGGCCGACGTCCATTACAGCGTGGTCAAAGACTTTATCGCCCGTGTGCGCGCACGTGCGGTCGGTGCCGAGGTGTCCAGGGCGCTCAACCCCGGGCAGCAGGTCATCAAGATCGTCAACGAAGAGATCATCGCCACGCTGGGTGCTCCAGCCACCCTCAATCTTGCCGGGGAAAAGCCGCGCACCATCCTGCTCGTTGGTCTCCAGGGTTCAGGCAAGACCACTGCCGCCGGCAAACTGGCTCACTTCCTGCGTTCCCGCGGCGAACGTGTCTTCCTGGTTGCGGGCGATCCATACCGCCCGGCAGCAGTCGAGCAACTGCAAACCCTGGGTAGGCAGCTCGATGTTCCTGTTTATTTCGAGTCTGGTATCAAACCTCCCGATCTTGCCCGCCGCGCCCTTGAAAAGGCTCGCAATGGCGGCTACACCGTGGTTATCATCGACACCGCTGGGCGCTCCCAGTTGGATGAGGATCTGATGGGGGAACTCAAGGCCATCGTCCGCCATGTCCCCCCCGCCGAGACCCTGCTGGTCGTGGATGCCATGATCGGACAGGAAGCCTTGCACGTCGCCGAAGGTTTCCGTGATACCATCCCCCTCACCGGGCTGGTCATGACCAAGATGGACGGCGATTCGCGCGGCGGTGCCGCCATCTCCATCCGTTCGGTCACCGGGGTACCGATTAAATTCATCGGCACCGGCGAAAAACTAGATGCCATCGAATCCTTCCAACCCGACCGCCTCGCTTCCCGTATCCTGGGCATGGGTGATGTCCTCGGTCTCATCGAAAAAGCAGAGGCCGTGTTTGATGAAAAACAAGCCCGTTCCCAGGCAGAGCGCCTTTCGAAAGGGGAATTCTCCCTGGAAGACCTGCTTGAGATGATGCGCTCCTCCAAGAAAATGGGTCCCATGAGCCAGATGATGGACATGCTCCCCGGGCAGATGGGTCGGGCAGCCCGCGATATTGATCCCCAGGAAATGGAAAACTCGCTCAAGCGTACCGAGGCGATCATTTGCTCCATGACTCCTCGCGAGCGTCGCAATCCCGATCTCCTTAATGCCAGTCGCCGCAGGCGCATCGCCGCAGGCTCCGGAATGCAGGTTCAGGATGTGAATCGCCTGGTCAAGCAGTTCCGGGAAATGCAAAAAATATTCAAGACCATCCAGAAGACAGGCGGGCGTGGTTTATCCCGGATTTTTGGGTGATGGAATAAACCCATAATCCGATTTATAAGGTAAAATGGTGGGGTTGTGGGTAAACCCCTCATATAAATGGGCCTCAAGCGCTCCGACTTGCACTCCTTTCTGCCCCTCAAGTTGTCTGCGCAGCAGCCCGCAAACATGACAAATATCTGAAGGAGAAATTTCTGATGGTTCGTATTCGTCTTCGCCGTATTGGCCTGAAAGGGCAGCCCTCCTATCGTCTCGTAATTGCTGACAAGGAAAGCCCGCGTGATGGCCGTTTTCTCGAGATCGTTGGTTTCTACAACCCGCGCACCCAGCCTGCCACCCTGGAGATCAAGGAAGATCGCGTCTTTGATTGGATGAGCAAGGGTGCCCAGCCGTCCGAGTCGGTTGCCCAGTTGTTCCGCACCTCCGGCACCGGTGATCGCTTCGAACGACTCAAGAAGGGTGAATCCCTTGAGAGCCTCCTGGCCGAGGCGCAAACTGCCAAAGCCGCGCGCATTGTCAGCGCCAAGACCGGTCACTGATCGCCCCGGGCGTGAAAAGGATCTCTCTTCACGCTCTTCCCTGCAATCATCCGAGAATGAGATGCCATGAAAGCACTGACTGAATTCATTGCCAGGTCTCTTGTCGATCATCCCGCCGAAGTGGCTGTGGATGAATTTCGTCACGGCAGCCATGTGACCCTGGAACTGCATGTCGCCAAGGAAGATATGGGGCGCGTGATCGGTAAGAATGGCCGAGTCGCCAATGCCATTCGCACCCTTCTGCGCGTCTCCGCTGAACGCGAGGGCACCCAGGTGAGCCTCGACGTGATGGAACCTTGAGGCATGCCAGGTAAGCAAGAACGTCCGGCAGGCTCGCGTAAGACCGGCGAGCCTGCCTTCTTGGCAGTTGGGAAGATACGCCGTCCTCACGGAGTGCATGGTGAGGCCATGGTGGAACTCTATACCGATTTTCCCGCACGCTTAAAACCAGGCAAAGAAGTCTTCTTCGGCCCGAAACACGAAAAACTCACCATTCGCTCGCAGCGCAGCCATCAGGATGGTCTGCTTCTGGGGTTTGCCGGTTTGGACACCCCGGAATCGGTGGGTTCCCTCCGCAATCAAACCCTGTTTGTCGCCTCGAAAGAATCCCCCCTACTGCCCGATGGGGAATATTACTACCATCAACTTCTTGATCTGGTTGTGATGGATGATACCGGCAGCATGCTTGGCACCTTGACGGATATACTCGAGACAGGGGCCAACGATGTGTATTTGGTCACATCTCCCTCAGGCACCGAGATCCTGCTCCCTGCCATTCCGCAGGTGATTAAGTCGGTCGACCTTGATACTCGTCAGATGATCGTTCATCTCATTCCTGGTTTACTGGAAACAGATTCAGACCAGGAGTAGGGCATCTCCCCGAACAAAATCCATGGAGAAACGCTTCTGGGTCGGGTTCAATCTGGTCAAGGGAATAGGGGCGGTGCGCTTGAGAGCCCTTCTTCAGCATTTTGGCAGCCTCGAAGTAGCCTGGAATGCTCCACAGGACGCCTTGCAAGCTGCTGGGCTCAGTTCCCGCTTGGCCAGATTGGTGACCCAGGCACGCGAAAGGATCGATCTCGAAGCTTACCTGGGCAAGGTCCTCAGCCGCGGCATCAGCATCCTCACTTGGGAGAATGATCTTTATCCAGCACGATTGAAGGAGATCGATCAGCCCCCGCCGGTTCTTTACCTGCGCGGCACTTTGACCAGCGAAGACACGTGGGCTGTGGCTGTGGTTGGCACCCGCCGGGTTAGTGCCTATGGTCGCCAGGTTGCCGAAGAACTGGCCACATACCTGGCTGCCAATGGGCTCACCATTGTCTCCGGGCTGGCGCGCGGGGTCGATGCCCTTGCCCATCAGGGAGCACTGAAAGCAGGTGGCCGCACCCTGGCCATCTTGGGCTCCGGGGTGGACCAGATCTACCCTCCTGAACATGCCCAACTTGTCGAGAAGGTGATTGCCAATGGTGCGGTAATCTCTGATTATCCGCCTGGAACTCCGCCGGATTTACCCAATTTTCCTCCCCGTAACCGCATCATTTCTGGCCTTTCCATGGCCACAGAGGTGGTGGAGGCCGGTGAGACCAGTGGCGCCCTGATCACCGCCCAGTTTGCACTGGACCAGGGCCGCGAGGTCTTCGCCGTTCCCGGGAATATCCTCGCCCCGCAGTCCAGGGGCACCAACCGCCTGATCGAACAAGGTGCCCACCTGATGCTTTCGCCCCGTGATGTCCTCGACTTCCTCAACCTGACCCGGGTATCCACACAGCGCCAGGTACGCCAGGCGCTACCCGCCGATGAAGTTGATGCCGGTTTGCTTAAGGTCCTATATCAAGAACCACTCCACGTTGATGAGATTGGCACGCAAACCGGTTTGCCGATCGAACGCATTTCTGCTGCACTGACCATGATGGACTCAAGGGACTGGTCAGGCAGGCAGGCGGGATGACCATTATCGCTGTTCGCGAACAGCAGGCAGAATATGGTCTCCATGGGAAGGGAATGGATGGAGAAGAATAATGACCATTGAAATGATGAATCATGTCTACGCGGTGGTCATGGCCGGCGGCAGTGGCACCCGCCTCTGGCCGATCTCGCGCAAGAAACACCCCAAACATTTACTCCCACTTCTGGGCGCAGATACTCTCTTCCAATCCACCCTTGCCCGTCTGGAGGGTCTGGTACCGCTTGAACGCACGTTGATTGTCACCAATGCAGGCCAAGCGGAGCAGTTGAAAGTCCAGGCACCTGGCTTGCCTCCCGAAAATATCCTTCTTGAACCAACGCCGCACGGCACAGCTCCCGCGGTCGGCCTGGCTGCCGTAGCCCTGCTAGTTCGCGATCCACAGGCAGTCATGCTCGTCCTGCCATCGGATCACTACATTCACAACCGCGATCTCTTTCAGTTGTTGATGCGTGTTGGCGTGCAAGTTGCCATGCAAGATCGACTGGTGACGCTTGGGATCCGGCCAACTTTCGCCTCCACCGGCTACGGGTACATCCAGCAGGGAAGACCTCTACAGGAACTCTTCGATTACCCAGTCTATCATGTACGCCGCTTCACAGAGAAACCCGATGAAAAAACAGCCCGCCAAATGCTTGCCAGCGGAGATCACTCGTGGAACTCCGGCATGTTCATCTGGCGGGTGGAAACAATCCTGGCTGAGATTTCCCACCACATGCCCGATCTCGCTGCATCTCTGGGCAGGCTCAAGCCAGCCTGGGACACCGAGGCACAGGAGACCGCGCTGGCTGCGGAGTGGCTCAACATTAAGACAACCATGATCGACTATGGCGTGATGGAACAAGCCGCCAATGTTGCCGTTCTCCCTGCCAGCGGTCTGGAGTGGAGTGATGTTGGCACATGGGATTCGCTTTATGATGTTCTCCCTCAGGATGAACAGGGAAATGTGGTCGTCAATAGCGACCTGCTGTCTCTCGACACGCATGATACACTGGTCTATTCATCAAAGAAGAAACTGGTCGTCACCATCGGTGTGGATAACCTGATCGTGATTGATTCCGGTGACGCCTTGCTGGTCTGTCAGCGCGACCATGCCCAGCAGGTCCGCCAGGTGATCGATATCCTTAAATCCAGCAAGGAAAGCTATCTTTAGGAGGTGTCTTATGGATGCATATTGCATGAAATGCAGAACGAAACGGGAGATTGTGGACCCTCAGGCAATGTTTAACTCGGCCAGGTCGCCGGTGACACGCGGCACCTGCGGCACCTGCGGCACAGCCTTGTACCGCATCGGCAAAACCGAAGCACATGAGGGCTTGGTCAAGCCGGAGAAATACGCCGACCGTTCTGGCAAACTGGTCATTGTTGAATCTCCGGCCAAGGCGAAAACCGTGGGGCGCTTCCTGGGCAAGGGATACACTGTCCGCGCTTCCGTGGGGCACATCCGTGACCTTTTGCGCTCCCAGTTGTCCGTCGATGTCGATCATGATTTCCAGCCCAAGTACCGCGTCCCCAATGAAAAGAAAGCCGTTGTCAAAGAACTGAAACAATTGGCTCGCGAGAGTGCCGAGATCTACCTGGCAACCGACCCCGACCGGGAAGGGGAGGCCATTTCCTGGCACCTGATGGAAGCCGCAGCCATCGACCCCAAATTGGCTCGCCGCGTAGTTTTTCATGAGATCACCGAGCATGCCGTTAACGAGGCGTTTGCCAACCCGCGCGAGATCAACATGGATTTGGTTAATGCCCAACAGGCTCGCCGCGTTCTCGACCGGCTGGTTGGTTACAGCATCAGCCCTATCCTGTGGGAAAAGGTACGGTCCCGCCTCTCCGCTGGACGTGTTCAATCTGTGGCTTTGCGCATGATCGTCGAACGCGAACGCGAGATAGATGCATTTGTTCCCGTAGAATACTGGTCGATCGGCGCTGAATTCAAGCCCCAGGCAGAAAAGAAAACCACTTTTATCACCAAGCTTGCCAAGATCGATGACCAGGATCCGGTATTGGGCAGCAAGGATGTTGTCATGCCCTTGTTGATTGACATGGAAGCAGCGCCCTATGTCGTCACCCGGGTCAAGCGTGGTGAACGCCGCCGCAAGCCCTCCGCTCCCTTCACCACATCCACCCTTCAGCAGGAAGCCTCCCGGAAACTTGGCTTCACCGCCAAGCGCACCATGGGTCTTGCCCAGGGCCTCTACGAAGGTCAGGATGTAGGCGAGGGCGGGACTACAGGTCTCATCACGTATATGCGCACAGACTCAACGAATATCGCCGAACAGGCGGTCGCCGAGGTGCGTGGCTACATTGCCCAGCGGTATGGGAATGATTTCCTCCCGGTTGCACCCCTTGAATATAAGACCAAGTCCAAGGGTGCCCAGGAAGCACACGAAGCCGTCCGCCCGACATCCTCCCTGCGTGATCCGGAAAAGGTCAAGCCCTTCCTTGAGCCCGCCATGTTCAAGCTTTACCAGTTGATCTGGCAGCGCTTCGTTGCTTGCCAGATGGAATCCGCCGTATACGATACCCTCTCAGTTGATGTCACTGGCAAGGGTGCAGACCATGAATACCTCTTCCGTGCTTCCGGCTCCGCAGTCAGGTTCCCCGGCTATCTGATCGTGTACGAAGAAGCCAGGAACGAAGATAAGAAGGTCGAAGAAGAGGACGAGATGAATGTCCGTATCCCGGCGTCGGTGGTAGAAGGTCAGCAGCAGGAACTGGTGCACCTCATCCCCGAACAACATTTCACCCAGCCGCCTCCCCGTTATTCCGAGGCCAGCCTGGTGCAAATCCTGGAAGAGTACGGCATCGGCCGCCCTTCCACCTATGCCCCGACCATCTCCACGATTCAGCAGCGCGGTTATGTAGAACGCCTCGACCGGCGTTTGTATCCCACCGAAACAGGCGTCCTGGTCAATGATCTCATGCTCCAGTACTTCCCGGTGATCGTGGATTATGCCTTCACCGTACGCATGGAGGAAGACCTGGATAAGGTTGCCGAAGGTCAGATGAACTGGACGAAACTGATGGCGAACTTCTATCAACCATTCGCCATCACGGTCGCCAGGGCACAAGCCGAAATGCCTGTCACCAAGTCGGAGCCGGAACCGATTGGCCGCCTGTGTCCCGACTGTGGCAAGGACCTGGTGATGCGCTACGGGCGCTACGGAAAATTCATCGCCTGTTCCGGTTTCCCGGAATGCCGCCACACGGAGGCGTTCCTGCTGAAGATCGGTGTCACCTGCCCAAAGGATGGTGGAGATGTGGTCGAACGCAAGACCCGCAAGGGGCGCATCTTCTTCGGCTGCAACAATTACCCCAACTGCGATTTCACCTCCTGGAAGCGCCCGCTGTCCGTTCCCTGTCCCAAGTGCGCTGGCCTACTGGTGATCGCCAATAAGCGGGAAGCCTCCTGCACTGCTTGCGAAGAGACCTTCCTGCTTGAAAATGTGATCACTGAGACTGTTGGTGAATAACGGCTCCAACCGCCGTTTAACTTGATTAACTTGCTGTATAATTAGCAAGGTTGTTCTGTAGAGCAGATATAAAGAGGAGACCACCATGAAGATCCTTGAATACTTCAAGAAACCTGTTGTAATTGCTGTTTTGGCATTCCTCCTGGGTTTGTTCATCGGCCTGGTTGTTCTGGGTTGGGGCCTTTGGCCGGTGCAGTGGAAGGATGCCTCTCCGGCTTACCTCAATGCTGATTATTCTGCAGATTACCTGCGCATGGCAATTGATTCTTACCGCCTCGTCCCGGATAATCAACTCGCCATCCAACGCTACCAGGCTCTTGGTGACCTTGGTCCCGCAGCCCTCGAGGCAGTCCTGGAAAACCCAGGGACGACCGACAGCAATGCCATCCTTAATTTCAAGGATATTGTCCAGCCTGGAGGCGTCACCCCGGAACCAACCGCTGAACCTGGTGGAAAAACATCCCCGCTGGTTGGTTTCACCATCATTGTCGTCATCCTGGTTCTCGTCGGGGTGGTTGGCTTTTTCCTTTTCAAATACCTTCTACCTCTCTTCCGCCGCTTCTCCACCGATTCAACCGCAGCCAGGCGCGCCCAGGAACTCACCAACCAGTCACAGATGACCGATTATGAAGCCATGGGCGAAGACCCGCCCATCGCCCAGTTCATCACCACCTATGTCAAGGGAGACGACCTGTTCGATGACTCCTTCAGCATTGAAGCCCAGTCCGGTGAATTCCTGGGCGAGTGCGGCATTGGGATTTCTGAACTGATCGGTGTTGGCGACCCCAAGAAAGTGACCGCCTTCGAGGTCTGGTTGTTCGACAAGAACGACATCCAGACTGTCACCAAGGTGCTGATGAGCACGCATGCCTTCAACGATCCGGCAACCTACCAAAAACTCGAAGCCAAGGGTGAGCCCTTCCTGATCGAACCAGGCAAACAGGTTGTCCTTGAGACCAAGACCCTGCAGTTGGTCGCCCTGGTATCCGATCTGGAATATGCCGAAGGTCCGCTGCCAGCCAAGAGCTTCTTTGAACGCCTCACCTTGGAACTTGCAGTCTGGCCCAAACCCGTTGTCGAAGAATAAGCATTTGGGCGGCTCCAAGGAGCCGCCCGTTTTTTTATAATATTATTCGATCTTCAAGATCTTGAACCGGATTTTTCCCCCCGGTGTATCCGCCTCCACCAGTTCACCCGCCTTGTGTCCCATCAAGACATTCCCGATGGGTGATTCATGTGAGATCTTTCCTCTGCGCGGATCTGCCTCTTGAGCTCCCACCAGGTAGAATACCTCTGGGTCATTGTCTTCTTCTTGAACGGTCACCCTCGCTCCAACTGCCACCACGTCCCTGGGAGCATCCGTCTCTTCCACAATGATCGCATTACGCATGACGTGTTCAAGTTCCTGGATGCGCCCTTCGAGAAAACCCTGGTCTTCCTTTGCCTTGTGGTAATCGGCATTCTCGGATAAATCCCCCATCTGGATGGCATCTCTCAATCGACTTGCCAGCGCCTCACGCTCCGGGCCGGTCAATTGCTCCAATTCAGCCTTGATCTTGGCTGCTCCAGCAGTGGTTATATATTGCGGTTTTGACATCATGGTCGTTTTCCTTTTCAAGGTTTAAGGAACGGATCATGCAGCCGCGCATGCTCATCGATGGCATACCGGTCGGTCATCCCGGCGATATGATCGCAGATGGTGCGCTCCAGTCCTCGGATCGGGATCTGTTCCTGCACATGGTCGGATAACGTTAGTGGTTCATTGCGGTATGCCTCAAAGAGTTCATTGATAATTCGTTCCGCCTTCACCTGCATCCGCACCACCCGGTAATGCCGGTAAAGCTTGGCAAAAAGGAAATCCTTCAATTCGCGGTTTCGCCGCTGCATATCCTCACTATACCCGATTACGTTATATGGGAGTTTCTGCAGATCCAGGGCAGATTTCGCTCCGCTTTCCTTTAGGCGCTTGTCCGTGGCTGTCACCATGTCTGTCACCATCGTGCCGACCAGGTGACGGATCATGCGGTGGCGCTCCATTTCTTGCAGTATCGGACCGCGCCAGTTGTACACACTCACCAGGATCTCCCACAGCGCGATCCCTTCCAGCATATGGGGGGTGATCATTCCCGAGCGTAGCCCGTCATCCAGGTCGTGCGTGGTGTAAGCCAGTTCATCCGCTACATTACAGATTTGAGTCTCCAGGTTGCCGCGCAGGTCGGGGCTGTATGCGTTTGCATCGATGATGTCATATTCCGACTCGTGCTTCACCATCCCTTCGCGGGTTTCCCAGGTCAAGTTCAACCCCGGGAATTCAGGATACCGTTGTTCTAGCTCGGTCACGATGCGCAGGGATTGCTTGTTGTGGTCAAAACCGCCGTGCTCCTTCATCAGGTTGGACAGCGTGGATTCCCCGGCATGTCCAAAGGGGGAATGCCCCAGGTCATGGGATAGGCAGATCGCCTCCACCAGGTCCTCGTTTGCTCCTAGCGCGCGGGCGATCGTCCTCCCCACCTGGGCCACTTCCAAAGTATGCGTCAGCCGCGTCCGAAAGTAATCCCCTTCGAAATTGATGAATACCTGGGTTTTATATTCCAGCCTGCGAAAAGCAGTAGTATGCAGCACCCGGTCCCGGTCGCGCTGGAAGGCGGTGCGGTAATCCGGCTCATTATCCAGATACACCCTGCCTTTGCTGTCTTTGCTGCGCACCCCGTAGGGTGCCAGGCTGCGGTCCTCAATCTCTTCAAGTTCTTGGCGTGTGAACATGGCTCATCTCTCTTTCAACGGGAGGTCAGTTTATCCCAGACCAATCACTATGTCAACGATGGAGACGTGTCCCCGGGTTGCCCCCCAACAGCGCCTTCTGGACATTATCCGGCTCTTCACCCGAAAAGATCAGCACTTCCAGGTTGTCCACCTGCTCCACCAGCGCAAGCATCTGGGTCACCTTGGCACGCATACCCCCGGTAACATCCGCCCCCGCTGAAAGCCCCAGCCCGGGAATCTGAGTTTCGATATCTTCAGGGATGATCTCTTTCAATAACTGCGAGCGCTCCGGAAATTTTTTCCACACCCCTGCTTCCAGGCCTGCTAGCAGGATGCGATGTACATCCATTTTCATCGCCAGGAATTCGAACAGGTCCTCGGTGGAAAGGATAGTCCCCCCTCGCTCTCCATCAAAGGCCACATCCCCGTGGATCACGGGCACCAGACTATTCTCCAGCGCGGTCCGGATCGGCGTGATATCCCACCCGGAAACCTTGCCGCCGCGTGCTGACACACACGAAACTGGCGAGATCGTGATGCAAGCCACTCCGGCACTGTGCAGCGCATCCACGACCATGTGGTTCAATTGCGAAGCCTGGAACCAAACTTCTGAAAAACCGCGCCATTCTTCCTGGCTCGACACCCCAGCCCGCGTTCCATATTTCTTTCCCGCCTGGTGACCGAAAGACCCGGACCCGTGCCCAAGCACCAGACGCATTTGCGGATTTTCCCGTAGTGAGAAAACGATCTGCCGCGCCAAATCCACCAACCTATCCGGGCGGGCAGTATAGGGGCGCGTCTTGTCGGTGATCAGGGAACCACCAAGTTTCAGGAACTGGAGCATGCCGAAAATGTAGCACGTTCCTGTTCAAGCGTCAAGCGCCATGCTCTTTTTTTTGCGTAACCTATTCCATCCACGGGGTTTTACATCTCAAGCTGTTGATTATCAACCATAAAGGAGTCCAAAATGCCAAAAGTCGCCATCGTTACTGATAGCACTGCTTATCTTCCTGATGCCCTTGTCCAGGCCAACCACTTAACCATCACCCCTCAAATTCTCATCTGGGGGGAGGAAACTTTTCAGGATGGGATCGATATTTTACCGGATGAATTCTACCGCAAACTCAAGCATGCCAAGGTGATGCCCACCACCTCCCAGGTTGCCATTGTCACCATGAGATCCACGTTCGAGAAATTATTGGACGAGAATTACGATGTTCTGGGTATTTTCCTCTCATCCAAGCTTTCTGGAACCATGCAGTCCGCCATTCAGGCACGGGAAATGCTCTCCAAGGCTGCCAGCCGGATCACCCTGGTTGATTCGTTGGCCACTTCCATGGCACTGGGGTTTCAGGTGCTCACCGTGGCCCGCGCCGCCCAGGCAGGTGCCGGTCTTGCTGAATGCCAGCGCCTCGCTGAAGAATCCTGTAAGCATACCGGGGTTTTCTTCGTGGTCGATACTCTCGAGTTCCTGCATCGTGGCGGTCGCATCGGTGGCGCACAGGCTTTGCTTGGTTCAGCCCTGAATATTAAACCAGTCCTCACCCTGGCAGATGGTCGCATCGAGACCGCTGACAAAGTCCGCACCAAGAAAAAAGCCATCGAACGCATGGTTGAACTCGCCACCCAGAACATCGCCGGCAGGACGCCACTGCGCCTTGCAACCCTGCATGCCAATGCCGAGGAGGATGCGCGCTCGTTGCTCGAGACCGCCTCAGAGCGTCTGAACCCGGTGGAAAAGATCCTCACCAGCGTTAGCCCGGTCATTGGTACGCATGCTGGCCCCGGAACGATTGGCCTGGCGTTTATGGCTGGTATGTAAAGGGTCGGTTCAGCAAGTCTCCAGGGTCCAGCTATATGCTGGACCCTGTTCTTTTTAACCAGGCATGTAAACCGCTAAATGATAGTCCTGGAACAAGGGAAAAATGAGGTATAATCCGCTTTCGGCTCAAATTCAGAAACTTACGGAGTATAAGCATGGAAACCACAACCGCGGCGGCTGAAAGCACGCTGCAACCTAAAGAACATCTGACAGGCAAAGTCATTAAAACCACCATTGCTGGGGCTGTCCTCGATATCGGTCAAAAAATCCCCGGTGTAGTTCACATCTCCCAACTCAGCAAGGATGCCGTCAACCGCGTTGAAGATGTTGTCCAGGTTGGGCAGAGCGTTGATGTCTGGGTTCGCCGTGTCCGTGATGACCGTGTCGAATTGACCATGATCCAACCGCTCGGTCTCGAATGGAAGGAGATCCTGCCGGACATGCTCGTCAAGGGCAAAGTTGTCCGCCTGGAAACCTATGGCGCCTTTGTGGAGATTGGCGCTGAACGACCCGGAATGGTGCACGTCAGCGAGATTTCCCACGATTACGTAAAAAATCCTTCCGAGGTTCTCAAGGAAGGCGATGAAGTCGAAGCCAAGGTGTTGGATGTTGATCGTCGCAAGCGCCAGATCCGCTTGAGCATCAAGGCTGCCCTGCCCAAGCCCGAAGAGGTCATTGCCGAGATCAAGAAGAGCGATGAACACAAAGGCAAGACAAAACGCAGCAAGAAAAACACGGAAGACATGATCGAGGAACCGGAAACCCGGGAACCCGAATTGACTTCTTTCCAGATCGCGTTTCAAAAAGCCCAGGAGCGACTCGGTAACAAGGACACCGGCTCGATCTCCCGCAAAGGCAAAGCACGTCCATCAAATGAAACCGAAGAGATCCTCGATCGTACTTTGAAGAACCGCATCACTGACAAATAACGGATCAGATTAATGTAAAAGAACGCCCTCTGTGCGAGGGCGTTTTTTAGTACTAATATGCCTGCTTTTTTTCCTGCATCTCTTTCAGGAATTTCTCCCTGTTTGCCGAGCGCGCCGTTTTTCCGCTGGAGGTCTTCACCAGCCAGGGTGGCTTCACCAGGTAAACATACCGTAGCGCCACCGCTGATCCACGCGTCACCACCGCTCGGACACTGTCCGAGATTTTTTGCCGTTCTTGAGGATCGTCAACGTTCACTTCGGCAACCAGGATAACATCCTCGGTGCCGGTTGCTTCATTGAAAATACCAAAAGCAGACGCCCGTCCGGCATGGATGCCCGGTACTTCGTAAGCCAGCAATTCTAGGTCCTGCGGATAGATATTCTTCCCGCCCACAATGATCAGGTCCTTTTTACGCCCGGTGATGTATAGTTCTCCATCGACTAGGTATCCGTAATCCCCCGTCAGGTACCAGCCCTGGATGAATGCTTTTTCGGTCGCTTCCTGCCGGTGATAATAACCGGTCAGCATGCAGTTGCTCTGCAACGCCACCTCACCAACTCTCCGGTCGGGCAATTCCTTTCCCTTTGCATCCATGATTCGCACCTGTGTCCCGGGGATGGCTTTTCCAGCCCCCAGCATCCGCACTACAGGCTTATCTGTACTGGCCGGGCGTGCGATTTTCTCCACTTGCAGGCTGTCACGGTCGATATCTTCGAATACCACTAGTCCCGCGATTCCGCCTTGGGTCACCGCAAACACATTCTCTGCCATCGCATAGCATGTCGCCAGTGCTTCGTGGCGTAAGCCCAGGTGCTTGAACCGTTCATAAAATGCCTGGTGGCTTTCCCAGCGCATTGGTTCTGAGCAGTTCGAGATCGCCCGCCACGTGGAGAGGTCCACCCCTTCCAGGTCACGGTCGCGGATCTTCTGTGCACAGAAATTGTAGGCAAAATTCGGCAGCCAGGATAAAGTTCCCTTGTATCTCGATACCGCTTGGAGCAAGCGAAACGGTGCCCGCACCCACTCGAAAGGAGACATCAACACCAGCAGGTTCCCGGTCAGCACTGGCATCAGCCAGCAGGCGATCAAACCCATGTCGTGGTACAGCGGTAGCCAGGACACGAAAACGTCGTTCTCATTCAGTCGGATAGCGCGCCCATAACTCTCCAACTGGTTCAGCACCGCCTGGTGTGAGAGCGCCACCCCCTTCTGCAGGCCGGTGGTACCGGAGGAATGCTGCAGGAGCACGATGTCTTCAGGTTTTCGTTCCATCCCCCCAAAAGTGGAGAAATTAGGCGTGCAGGGTCCTTGCACCTGGTGAGTGAGGAGTACGTTCCGCACGGAATCCTCGCCCGGTCTGAGTGCCGCCCGCACCTCGGCCTCAAAATCGAGATAGGTGACGATCACCGCTGGTTGTGTGACCGCCACCAGCGCAGCCAGGTCAGCCCGATAGCGCTCCGGCAGCAGTTTTTCCGTCAGGAATGGCATGATCGACGGGATCGCCCCGTGCAGGATGGCTCCGAAATAGGCATGGACCATGTCGATGCCGTGTTGCAGGATCAGCAGCACCACCTCCCCCCCGGCTGGATTCCGCTTTCCCGGAAGGTCTGCGCATACCCTGCAGCTCCTTCAACCAGATCGCCATAACTGACCGCCCGGTCTGGTTGACCTCCATGCAGCAATTGGAGCACAATGCGGTCTTGGGAGGTGTTGTAATGCCCCTGCAGGATACTGGTAAAATTTGGCATCTTACTTCCGGCTTTTAATCAATGCAACCAGTTGGTTCAAGGTATCGAATGTGGAGGCATTCAATTCAGAGTCATCGATATGCACTCCAAAATTATCCTCCACAAAGATCCCCAGGTCCACCAGGTGGAAAGAATCGATGATTCCCGTGGTCAGCAGGGCATCATCAGGGTTGATCACTCGTTCCGGTTGCTTCATGAACTCTGTGGCGATATATTCCGCCAGGGTCGCTAAAATGGTATCGGACATTGGACACTCCTTCATGTAGTCTGGTTCTTGTTGTAGCCAACAAGATGGGATCACGGCCTAAATTTATGGGGTTACCGCCCCCGACCACGGCAGCAACTTCGCGAATTCTTCAATGCTAATTCCGTACGGGACTTCAATGCGGTTCAAATAGAACAGGTTGTACGGTCCCTGCAACGCGCTACTTCCCAATCCGACCGCCGCCTTATAGCCGTATTGGCTGATCTTCTGCATGGTGAAGGTATCCGCTGCGCCATACGGATATGCGAAAGTATTCACTTCCACACCCAGGGCCTCCACCAGGGCACTGCGCGATAAGGATGCCTGCGCCCACACCTCGCCGGGATTGTTCAACAGGTTGAGATGGCTCTGGCTGTGACTGCCCACTTCCCAGCCTGAACCAGCCATCTCCAGGATCTCGCCACTTGTCAGGTGGTCGATCGCATCCAGCGCGCTGCTGATGATGTAATTCACCCCCGGAAATCCTAACGCTTGCATGATGGGAAATGCATTGGTATATACATTCTGGTTTCCATCATCAAAGGTGATCACCACCGGTCGCTCCGGCAGTTCCGCTCCTTGGCTGATTGCCTCTGCCAGCCGCGTGATCGTGATGGCCGTATATCCCCAGGTAGACAGCGCTTCCATCTGCGCCTGGAAATCCACCGGTGAAACGTAATACAGCGAGGCTTTGTCTTCGATCTGGTGGTAGAGCAGGATCGGGCAGATAACCTCCCCCGCCGGTTGGAAGATCCATGTCGGGGTTGCCGAGGATGTCGGCGTGGCAGGGATGGGGGTGATCGTCGCTGTGCTCGTGCTGGTGGGCGTGGGCACCAGCCGGGTCGGGCTTGGTTCCAGCATCGGTGTTGGCAGGGCGGTCTTCCCCGGCAGGGAACACGCTGTGCAGAACACCAGCAGCAGGGTGAGCCACCCCTGTAGGCGAGTCTTCACAGGTTACTTGCCTCCACTCAGGCCACGATAGACCGCGTCAATAGCCTGGAGTGCGGTCAGGTTGCGCCACGGCCAGGCCATTTTCATCCGCTCCGGGTCATCAAAATAGGAATGGGTTCCCAACCCGGTTAGGTGGAAACCATCTTCGATCACGCCGTGCCCTGCCAGCGGGTAGGTCGCACCCCAATAATTCCACAGCGGGATGCCATACTCATATGCCACTCGTGCGATCACCTCGTTGATCCCATAATCGCCTTCCAGGTTGTCTGCTTTCGTCGCCAGGATCGGGACTACTCCCTGTGAGATCAGGTAATCGACCAGGGATCGCAGGCGAAATTCGTAATCACCCGCTGGCTTTCCTGCCCACCAGGTCTCGAAACTGATCAATCCGATGCTGGGGTTGAATTTCTCCACCTCACATTCCATCGGTGACTTGTCAGCACTGCAGTTTACTGGGTCAGTATAGAATAAGGTCTGTACGGCAGCCACGTTCATACCGCTTTTCAACGCAAAACCATTCCGTCCCCACGACCCTGAAAAATGATCAATGGTTGTCTGCAGCGAAGCGTATTCCTCGCCCAACCGGTACTCACCACTGTCGTACATCCCCAGGAAATACGGCAGGATGCTTTGGCAGTCGCCGAACTTTGAGAATCGTTCAGGGTCACGCCCCATCTCCAGCCCCCGCCGGTACACCTCGATCATCTGCGGTGACACGCCTGCCGGGAAGACTGGCATCGACATCCAGGCATCGGGAACCAGGGTCGGCGTTTGGGTTGGTGTGAAGACGCCGCCAGTTATTGTCTCCGTTGGTATGGATAGTATCGCCTCTGTTGTTTCCGTCGGTTCGGGTGTATCGGTCATAGGATAGGGCACATAGGGGGTGCCAAGTTTGGGTCCCCCACCGCAGGAGGAAAAAAGGAACAGGATCAGGATATTAGTATAAATAAGAGACCTCTTCATGGGCATCCTTGTTCAAATAATCCAGTCTTGATTCTTTCCACCAGGAGGGCTTCCCCGCCTGGTGTCATGTGGATCGCGCTGTTGGTGAATTGCTCCGCTGGAACGATATTCCACAGGTCGAGATAGGTCCAGCGGTTCACCGCACTTTCCTCCAGCATCCTCTGCCGCCAGGCATCGTAAGCCCAGCGCGGGTACAGAAAGTTATACCGCAGATGGCTGTTTTCGCCAACGCTGATCAGTATCGGTTCATTTACCAGCACCACCGGCGTTTCCCCTGCCGCCTTCATTCCTGCCTGCAGGAGCCCAAATGCCAAGCTTCTCTCATCCAGGTCCGGTCCTTCCGATCCATGGAAGGTAACATCCAGGGAAAAGTCGCTCTGCGCACGGGTGTAGTCATCTGGATAGGTCTGGTCGATACCCGTCGCCGACCACAACACGCCGTAAAGTTGCAGCCGCACCAGGTCTGCCAAGGCACGCCGTTGCCCGATCAGCGTCTGCTCCCAAAAACCAGGTCGGATCAATCCATCATCTGTCGGCAGATCCAACCCATACCGTCCGACCAGGTCGTCCACCCGGGCAGCATTATTGGCGGCAATGGGTGAACTGAATTGTTTCTCGATGGGGAAAGATTCCAGGGTCAACAGCCACAGGATCAGGTCTGGCTGATATTGCCGCGCCTGCTCCAGGATCATCAGATCCTTCATCAATGATAGCGTCGGGTATCCCAGGTTATAAAATGTGATCGCTTTCCCATCGCAAGTCGTCAGCTGGGCAGCATTTAATTGCCCGCTCAGGGTCTCTTCTGGTCTTAAAAGCGTCCCCCAGGTCGAAGAATCCCCGATCACGATGATCCGGTATTCATTTGCAGGTTTCTGCCCACCATCGATCACGTGCGCGGCAAACATGGCATCCAGGTCGAACAGGCTCAGGTTGTACGCCCTCGCCGAATCCTCTCCAAAGGGGAAGCGCTGCCTCCCATCCAGCAAGACGTTATACAATGATAGTTTACCGAGTCCCTCAGGTAACGCAGCCACCAGCAGGTCGATCGCCAGGAAGAGAAATAGACCTTTCAACAGCACATTGCGCAGGAAACGGGCATCCATGAGTAGCTAAGCCGATCCAAACAGGATTTGGAAGAAATGAAGGGAGATATTCACCTCAGGCAGGGCAAAGAATACCCAACCCAAGGCAACATAGTGAAAGGTCACCAGCATACCGCCGGCATTCAAGGCTTTCTGCCACCCGGGAGTCAGGCGCGCAAAGCATGCCTTTGTCCTCTCCGACCATCGATTATGAAGGAACAGCCCCAGCCCGTGCCACAGGCCCCACAGGACGAAATTCCAGGTCACCCCATGCCATAGCCCGATCATCACCATCGTTGCCATCTGGGTGATCAGGATGATGAGTGCCACAGGTAGTTTTTTCTTTCCCGAACGCAGTGCCCGCGTGAGTGGGTTGAAGAAATATGCCCGGAACCACTGCGTCAGGGTTATGTGCCAGTTGTTCCAGAATTGGGTCAGGTTGGGTTTCAGCAAGGGCGCATGAAAGTTCTCCGGCAGTCGGAAACCCATCAGCCGTGCTGTACCAATGGCGATGTCCGTGTATCCGCTGAAATCCAGGTAGATCTGGAAAGCATAGGCATACAGCAGCACCCAGGCCCAGCCTGCTGTGCGTACCTGCAGCGCGTTGGCTGCTCCCAGGCTGACCAGTGCCAGACTGTCAGCGATGGCAAATTTCTTGAATAAGCCGATCATCAAGCGCTTTCCTGCCTCCACCCAATCCGCCGTGCTTTGTTTCACCGGCTGCCGCAGGTCGCCCAAAAAACGTTCGATGCGGTCGATCGGCCCCGCCGACAAGGCTGGGAAGAAAATGATATAGATGACGTATTCTGCCAGGGAAACCGGCGGCAGGCGCCCGCTTTGACGATCGCGGATGGTGTGCAGGATTCGGAATGCAATATATGAAAAACCCAACCAGCGCACATCCAGCACCGACGCAGTTGCCAGGGATTGCTCGTTCAACATGCGCAGGAACCGGCTGACCTGCAATGTCAATCCTGGGACTTTCATCGCCAGGAACAATGCCAGGATCAGCACGAAGCCCCCCACCAGGACTGCCTTGGCCGGCTTGGTGAACAGGGTCAGGAGCCCTGCCAGCAGACCGGTGAGCCCCAGCACCATCACCACTGCGGTGATTTGAGGTGGCCGGGAGGCGGTCAGTGGCAGGGCCAGGCCGCTGTATCGTGTCAACCCCAGCACCAGCACGATCCCACCCGGCAGGACAGCAGCCGCCCAGTTCTCTCTCCACGAACACATCTCCCGCGGCGTGGTCAGCACCCATGCCAGGATTGCTAGCGACAGCGTGAGCGTTGGCAGGAAAAAATCCAACCCCCGCACGGGTAGGGTTGGCTGCAGGATGAATATTGCCAGGCTGCTGGCTCCCAGTAACAGGTACTGGCGCCAGTGTATATTACGAATGAAACCTAGCAGGCCGGCAGCAGCGATGAAGGCGGCGATGGTGCCTAGGGCCATTAGAATCCTTGATAGATCCAGGTGGGGGCGCTGGATGCGGTCAGTACGACCAGGGCAATCAGCATGAGCGCCAATGCCAGCGCCCACAGGTTCTCACGTGAAAAAATGGCTTTCATTTATATCCGCACACCAGGTAATCCCCGCCCTCTTCAACCACCAGGAAGGTGCGGATCGACAGGTCGAATTCCATGTCCTCCCCGTTGTAGGATGCCATGATCTTCCCAGCGCAGTAAACCGAAATGGAGCCATCTTCCCCGGTAGTCGATGTGCACGCCATCCCCTCCAGGCTGGTTTGCACCGCCTGGAAAGAATCCAGTTCCATCAACGCCTGCGGCTCCCACGCGGCGCACGAAAGCGCTGAAACACGCTCCGCATTCTTTTCAACCAGCGAAGTCAGGTATTCCTCCACTACCAACGCGGGGGCATCCACTGCCTTTCCGCAGGCTGCCAGCAGTAGCAGGAGAGCTAGGGTAAACAGGAGCATGGGCCGGTATTTATGCATGATTCAGGGTTCCTTTCTTCTCCAAAGACTGGCGGGATTATACTTCAAACCTGTTGGTTGACAAAAGCCTCCAATCCTGATAGGATGTGTCAAATTTACTGATAAAGAGGCTTGTATGACAACTCCGGTGCAAACACAATCTGTCCTGCTCTCTCCCTCGGCTGCCGAGGTGGTTCGTGCAATGTTCAAAGATCGCGATCTCGACGACTCCTACGCGCTGCGCATCTACATCTCCGGGCGCACCTGCTCGGGTTTCCAGTATGGCATGGCTCTCGATAACAAACCCCAGGAGACTGACTCCGTTTTCTCCAGCGAAGGTGTGAAGATACTGGTGGACGAAAATTCCATTCAATATATGGCTGGCTGTGTGGTTGATTACATCGATGACGACCGCGGCAAGGGTTTCTTGGTCGAAAACCCCAATCAGGCACCTTCTTGCTCCTGTGAAGGCGGTTCCTGCGGAAGTTAACCCTTTTTAATTCCAGGAACGAAAAGAGGCCGGGATGTTATTCCTCAGGCCTCTTTTTTCAAACCATCTCTTACCTGCTGCGCAGGAAGGAGATCGTCGCTCCCAGCAACCCCACCAGCACCAGGAAAACGATCACCAAACCACTCGGCAACCCTGCGCGCTCCGTCGAGGATACCTCGTATTCGGGGATCTCGATCGGGGCTGGTTGCGTGAAGGTCGGCATTTGGATGGGTGTTAATTGCACCCCGTAGAGTGCCGCCTGGGTTGGATCGATCGTCGGTGTGGTCTGCGGGGTACGCGTCGGTGGATTGGGTAGCGCCACCAGGGCAGAGCCTTGCGCGACCGAGACGAATGGCGCATAGATCCAGCCTGCGCCTTCTGGCACTCCCAGGTAGATGATTTTGATCCATTGCCGGTCGGCGGAATAGCCTAGCGCCGGGGCTTCCTCCCCAGCTAGAAGGAGACCAATTTGCGGATATAGGTACGCACTCGGCCCAGAATAGACCCCGATGATGTTGCGGTCGGAATACACCTTGACCTTTGGGCCTTCTCGTGTCCCAGTGACCGTCGCGATCGAGCCCGTGGGTTGTTGCGCTAATACGCTGGCAGCCGGGGTGGCGGATAGAACGACCAGCACGATCATGCATGCTGCCACCAACACTCCTGCCATTATTCTATAGATGAGTCTCTGCCAGGGAGCCAAGTTGACCTTACCTTGCTTTACCAACGGATGCGATCACCAATCCCACCAGCCCAAATCCACCCAGCAGTAGGATCAGAACCCCAACAGAAAGTCCTTTTCCAGTTCCGGAGGCCGCTTCGTATGTCGGCACTTCCAACGGTGGTGGGGCAGTGAACGTTGCCATGCGTGTGGCGCTGGGCTGAGGCTGCAGCGATGCCAGGAAATCCGGATCCAACGTCGGGATGATCGGTGGAGCAGCCGTGGGTGGGGGTGGAACGACCGCCAAAAAGCCAGCCGAGATCGTCACCAGCGGTGCGTACACCCATCCCTCCCCGCTGCCATCATTGGCTTCCGGGAAAGCGATCTTGATCCATTCCCCTGCCACCGATTTACCCAGAGCGGTTGCTACTGCGCCAACCGGCAGGGAGCCGACTACTGGATAGTAGACCGAATTGGGTCCGCCGCGCACCCGGATGGGTTCTTCGAACGTAACCGTGATGAACACATTCTCAGGGCGCTGGGTTACGGTCGGCATCTCCGCCTGCATGGCGCGCACGGTATGCCGGGCTTCACCACCCAGCACAGCAAGCATGAATAATAGACTGATTAATAAGAAACCGGCAGGTTTCCGGAACTTCATTCTTCGCAACCTTGGGTGGTTATTTTTCGTAAATAGGTTTGGAGGCTTGCCCAAACAGGCAAAAGGATTATAATCTATAACCTATGGAACGACGCATCTTTCACGGGAATATCACTCCTTCCGATGTCGCCCAGGCGCTCATGGCTGAATTCAACCAGGGCAACCTGCGTACCCAGTTGCTGGGTGAAAGCGACAACCTCATGCTCCAGGTCGCCTCGTCTCAATTCGCCCGCTCTGGTGGCAAGACTGCCATGTCCATCAACATCCAGAAACATGAAGACGGTGTCATGGTGCAGGTGGGTGAACTCCAGTGGCTGGGCGTTGCTGCCAGCCTGGGGCAGACCGCCCTGGTGACCTTGCTCAACCCCATCAACCTGCTCAACCGCCTGGATGACCTTGCCCAGGATGTTACCAACCTGACGATGACCGAGCGGGTTTGGAAGGTGGTTGCCGCAGTCGTACGTGCCAGGGGCGCCACCACCGAGATCTCGGAACGCCTTGCGCGCCTCACTTGTGAGTTCTGCGGCGCCGCCAACCCTGTCGGCGAACCCACCTGTGTTGCCTGCGGCGCGCCGCTCGGCAGCCTTCAGCCGAGAACCTGCAAGGCATGTGGCTATGTCCTCAAAGGAGAAGAACGTTTCTGCCCCAACTGCGGGCAGACTCTGGTCTGAATAGAAAAAAAGGCGGTACAACATGACCGCCTTTTTTCTATCTTTCCACATCCGCAGTATAATAATCGCCTGTTGATGCTATGAAAACCCTCGAAGAATTAGAATCACAACTCCAATCCCTGGTCGAAGACCACTTGGTCAAAGCCATCCCCGGCTATTCGACCATGGATCGTGTCCCTCATCTCCTGGCAGCCGCCATGCATGGCAGCCTCGTCCAACGTGGCACCTATATCAAGGCGCCGAACATCTATACGCTCATTGCCCATCCTACCACTCTAACCCATTGGAATTCTGACCGCCTGCTATTGGAAGAGTTGGCAGGCGCTATCGAGAAGACAGGCATCGAGGCTGGATGCAAATTTTCAACTCACCCCAGGGTGACCAGCGCCGCAGATGCCAGCATGAAACCAGATACCGTCCGCATCCTGGCTTCCTTTAGCACCGAGCCGTTGTCCGAAACGCGCGGCATCCCTACAATAAAAGAAAGTGGAAAGAATGGTGGAGAAGAACCGGAGCCTGTCATCGAACCTATTCCATCCAATGCTTTCCTCATCCTAGGCGGTACCCGCATCATCCCCCTCAAGACTTCGGTCATCAACATCGGTCGCCGCCTGGATAATCACCTGGTCATCGATGATCCACGCATCTCGCGCACACATGCCCAGATCCGCATCGTCAAGGGGCGTTTTGTCTTATTCGACCTGGAATCCACTGGGGGTACATTTGTGAACGATCAGCGCTCCAGCCAGACGGTGCTCTATCCCGGAGACGTGATCTCCCTGGCAGGTGTTTCCCTGATCTTTGGACAGGATCTGCCCACCGGCCGCGTTCCCGAGGACCGCACTGAAGCCGGCCCATCAGTATCTGGAGATCGCCCCACTGCGGTCCTCAAGAACTCTCCCGATCCATGAGCGGTCCGCTTGTCTTTGCCCTACGCCTGGTTCTGGCACTAGCGCTCTATGCCTTCCTGGCATTCATACTGGTCACCCTCTTTCGTGACCTCAAAACACATGCTGCCCGTCTCTCAACCCGGAAAGCCCCTCCCATCTCCCTGACCGTTCTACAACCAGGACAGCTATCCCAGGTGTGTCATTTCCACCAGCCGGGAATCACCATCGGTCGCAGCAAGGATTGCGAATGTACCCTGGACGAGGATACGGTTTCTTCCCGCCATGCCCGCTTAAGTTATCATCATGGGCAGTGGTGGCTGGAAGATCTGGGCTCCACCAATGGCACCTTCCTAAACGATGAGAAACTGCTTCTCCCCACGGTGGTTGTTTCCGGTGATCGTGTCCGTTGCGGAGAGGCGACTTTTATGCTTTCGTTGAGCGGCGATATCCTAAACCCAATCAGAAGTATACTTTCATAAAATGGATACACAAACCAAGATTTCTCTCGCTGTCATCGGCGGTTCTGGGTTGTATGAATTGCCCGGGCTGACCGACTCATCCCAAATCATCATGGATACCCCCTTTGGTGCTCCCTCCGCCCCCATCGTGGTCGGGACGCTGGAGGGCAAACGCATTGCCTTCCTCGCCCGCCATGGTCAGGGGCATCACCTCACCCCATCTGAAGTCAATTATCGCGCCAATATCATTGCTCTCAAGACGCTTGGAGTGGAACGCCTGGTCAGCATTAACGCCTGCGGCTCCCTGCGCGAAGACTACGCTCCCGGGCATATTGTCATCCCCGACCAGTTGTTCGATTTCACCCACGGACGCCCACGCACCTTCTTTGGCGATGGCATGGTAGCCCACGTCAGCACAGCTGACCCCTTTTGCTCCCAGCTCTCCACCCTGACAGAAGAAGCCGTCCGTGCTTCGGGGGCCACCGTCCATCATGGTGGTACCTTTATCATCATCGAGGGCCCGCGTTTTTCCACCCGCGCCGAGTCCAACACTTTCCGCAGTTGGGGCATGTCCCTCATCGGCATGACTTGCGCACCGGAAGCTTTCCTCGCCCGCGAGGCGGGGATGTGCTATGCAGTCATGGCACATGTCACTGATTATGATGTCTGGCATGTCAGTGAAGCGCCAGTAAGCGTGGAAATGGTCATCCAGGTTCTCTATCGGAATACTGCCGTCGCCCAGGATGCCATTCGCCGGCTGGTTAACAGCCTGCCAGATACACTTCCCTGCGCCTGCGCTTCCAGTCTCGAGAACGCCATCATCACCAACCCGGGTGCCATTCCCCCGGGCACACGCCAAAAGCTTGCCCCCCTCATGCCCAAAAAATGACCGCCAGGCATGGATTGTCGGTCAGCGCCTCGATTCTCTCTCTCTCGATACTCTCCAGGCACCCCGCTGCCACGCCAACCCTTCACCCATGGAAATCGGAAAGAAGCTCAAATTTTCATCACCTCACCAGGTTCAATTGCGTCTGCTCTCCCTGGCCGCATTGTTCCTTTTTACGTACTCATTGATCCTCACCCTAGCACCTGCCGCCCGTTCCCGCACATGGGCGGTGGACTATAACTGGTCGCATTGGTTTGCCTTTGCAGCCTGGTGCGGGACCTTCTATATCCTTCATCATCAGGTCGCGCTCTTTTTGCCCGAAGCCGACCCCTACCTTCTTCCCATCGCTGCCCTGCTCTCCGGTTGGGGCATCCTCACCATCTGGCGCTTGCTGCCTGCCTTTGGCTTGCGCCAATCCATCTGGCTCTTGTTCTCTGGACTGGTGGTCATCCTAGGTCTTCGTCTTGCTCCCCGCCTATATCTGCTTCGCCGATATAAATATCTCATCCTGTCAACCGGGATCCTGCTCACCGCCCTGACCCTCTTTTTTGGCACCAATCCCCAGGGTGGCACCCAGCGATTGTGGCTGGGCGTATGGGGGCTGTATCTGCAACCTTCCGAGCCGCTCAAGCTGCTTTTCCTCATATATCTGTCCGCCTATTTGTCCGAAAGCCTTCACCTGCATTCCCGTCTGATTGCCCTCATCGCCCCCACCTTCATCATCACCGGGTTGGCACTTCTCCTGTTGGTCTTCCAGCGTGATCTAGGCACCGCATCGATTTTTATTTTTCTCTACACCCTCACCATCTACATCGCCTCCGGGCGCAAGAGCATCCTGCTCATCAGTTTCGTAGGTCTTCTCGCCGCCGGATTCATTGGTTACTTCCTCTTTGATGTGATTCGCTTAAGGGTCGATGCCTGGATCAACCCCTGGCTCGACCCCTCCGGACGTTCCTATCAGGTGGTTCAGTCCCTATTGGCGATCGCCAATGGCGGGGTAAGCGGACGCGGTCCCGGCTTGGGCAGTCCTGGGTTGGTGCCGGTATCTATCTCCGATTTCATCTACACATCCATCGCCGAAGAGACCGGGTTGGCTGGTTCACTTGGTCTTCTTGCCTTGCTGGCTCTATTGGTCGCCCGCGGCTTGCACACCGCCCTGTGTGCCTCCGATAATTTCCGCCGCATCCTTGCTGCTGGTCTCACCTGCTACCTTGCTTCCCAGAGTATCCTCATCATCGGTGGGAACACTCGCCTGCTGCCTCTCACCGGTGTCACCCTTCCGTTCGTCTCCTATGGCGGCTCATCCCTGTTGACCTCATTCCTCGCCCTGCTCCTGCTCCTTGTCATCTCGAACCGCACCTGCGAAGAGACGGCTCCGTTGTCGCAACCCCGGCCCTTCGTCTTGACCGGTACCTTACTGTGGCTGGGTTTCTTTGCCCTGGCTCTCACCACCGGTTGGTGGGCCATCTGGCGCAGCCCCACCCTGCTCAATCGCACCGATAATGCCCGACGTGCCATTGCTGATCGCTACGTTCAACGCGGCGCTTTGCTCGATCGCCGCGGTCAGCCCATCAATCTCAGCCTCGGCTCCCCCGGGGAGTACCTGCGTCACTATTCGTACCCGCAACTTTCCCCGGTGGTTGGCTATATCGATCCCAATTTTGGTCAGACTGGGTTGGAAGCCTCCCTCGACCCCTATCTCCGTGGTCTCCAGGGCAATCCCGCCAGCCTCATCTGGCTCGATCATCTCTTTTACGGTCAACCCCCTCCCGGGTTGGATGTCCGCCTCAGCCTTGATCTTGACCTGCAAGCCCGCGTCGATTTCCTGCTTGGCAACCATCCAGGTGCAGTCTTGCTCATGAACGCCAGAACCGGGGAAATTCTGGTCATGGCTTCCCATCCCGGCTTTGACGCCAACCTTCTTCAGGAACAGCATGCGGCCCTTCTGGTGGACCCAACCAGTCCGCTTCTCAACCGTACATCCCAGAGTGTCTATCCTCCCGGGGAAGTACTGGCTTTCTTCCACCAAATTGCCGGCCTGTCTGCCGTTTCCTCCCAGGCTGAACATGACCAGCTCTACTCGGCACTTGGTTTCTTCGACGCGCCCGAACTGCCCATCCCCGTATCCATCGCCTATACGCAAAGCGTAAATTTACGCCTCAGCCCCCTGCAGATGACCCTGGCGGCAGCCAGCCTCGTCAACCAGGGCATCCGCCCTGCCCCGATTCTGGCAGTCGCCGTTGAATCGCTGGATGGCGGTTGGATCATCCTGCCATCCCCGGATGAGTCGTTCACTGTCTTTTCCCCCCAGTCGGCCGCTCAGGCGGTTAATTCCTATCTTCTCCCCGGCACGCCATTCTGGCAGTACACCGCTTCTGCCGGTGAATACACCTGGTCACTATCCGGTACGCTCCCCGATTGGCAGGGCTCCCCGCTCGTTGCCGTGGTACTTCTGGAACAGGGATACCCATCCCTTGCCGGTTATATCGGTCAGGAATTGCTCCAATCCGCCACCAACCCATAATAACATCAGGCGGCAATCGTCCTGCCGCCTGATCCTGGTTCTATTCGAAACGAGGGGTTGGCTCCCCTCACCCGCAAAAGGAGTGGGATATCTTAGGTTCAATTCCTCACTTGATCCGGATATAGCGCCTTTTCCCCACCTGTAGCACCCCCGTATGGGGCAGGGGCTGGTCGAATTTTTCGATCACCTCCCCATCCAGCCGCACCCCTTTCTGCTCGATCATCCGCCGGCCCTCCGATTTACTCGTCACCAACCCGCTGGCTACCAGCACATCCACCACCGTCTTTTCAGGCTGGAAGTCGAATTCAGGCATCTCGTCGGGGACTTCTTTTTGCTGGAAGATCCTTTTGAATGCCTCTTCGCCCCGGCTGGCTGAGTCTTCATCATGGAAGATGGCCACGATTTCGCGCGCGATCGCCATTTTGGCATCCCGGGGGTGCAGGCTGCCGTCCTTCAGCGCTGCTTCCGCCTCTGCGATCCGGCTTGGCGTCCAGCGCGTCACCAGGCGCATGAACGACCCCATCGCTTTATCCGGTACCGACATGATCTTGCCGTACATGTCCTCCGGCGTGGAAAGCAGCGGGATGTGGTTGCCCAGCGATTTGCTCATTTTCACTTCGCCATCTGTTCCCGGTAAGATCCCCAGAATGATGGCAATATTGGGTTTTGCGCCCAGCGCGGTCATGATCTTGCGCGCTGCTGTCATGATGTTGAACATCTGGTCGGTGCCGCCTATCTGCACGTCTGCCTGCAGGGTATAGGCGTCATAACCCTGCATCAGCGCATAGAAGGTCTCATGCAGGTAGATCGGGTCACTATTCTCCCAGCGCAGGCGGAAGTTCTCACGCTCACGCACGAACTGTTGCAGGGTGAAGTTTGACGCCAGCCCGATCAACTCGACGAAAGTGAGTTCAGAGAGCCAGGTGGAATTGAAGCGGATCTTCGTCTTCTCCCGGTCGAGGATCTTGTAAGCCTGTTCGGCATACGTGGCCGCATTATGTTGCACCTCTTCGTGGGTCAGCCGTGGTCGCAGTTTATCCTTATCCGAAGGATCGCCGATCAACGAGGTATAATCGCCGACCACGAAGGTCACTTCATGCCCCAGTTCCTGGAACTGGCGCTGTTTTCGCATCGGCACGCTGTGCCCCAGGTGCAGGTCCGAGGTGCGCGGGTCAAAGCCACAGTACACCCGCAGAGGGCGGCCCTCCTTCTGGGCTTCCACCAACCGCTCGCGCAGTTCTTTCGCCATCGTCTGCTCGAGCTCTTTATCGCCATATTCCGTACCTTGCATCAGCAGGGCTACTTGTTCATCAATCGTCATCGCGTTCATGGCATTCTCCAGGGGATCTGTGATATTCTAGTTTGAAAACAAAAAACGCGCCCGCTGCGGCAGGCGCGTTGATTCCTTCCGCAGCAGGGATTAAGGAATGTAATAATAGGAATAATCAATGCTATTCATTGGCGGATATTATACAGCAAATATCCACGACGAACCAAGGGTTCCTGCACGTTTTTATTTTATTGCTCGGCAAAGCAGTCCCCTGGCAGGCTTGGAGATCGCTTCACCGGAAGAACACACCTCGCTGAGCCAAAATGAGTTGGTTTCGTCAATCAACTTTGCGAAAATCATGCCCGATCGCCACCATTGCTGAAGCACGGTTCTTTCCTCGCCCTTTCAAATCATCCCGGGATCACATCCCTGCTCTCCCTATTGCTGGCAAGTTCATTCCTCTCGTTGCTCCCGCTTCGTCTATAATTGTGTCAACCCTCAAATCCTCCGGCACTCTCAGGAGCCTTGCCAATGAAATACTATTTATTCCTTTTATTTCTCATTCTTATCACCTCCTGCTCGCCAAGAACAACCGTCGCGGACGAGCAGGCCTCCACCCCAATTCCCGAACCCACCATCCCCGTTCCAACTGGGCCACTCACCCTGACCAGCCCCGCCTTTATTGACGAAGGGACCATCCCCCTACAGTACGGACAGTCTGCTTTCCAGGTGGAACTGGACAACCGCACTGTTTTCACTTGCGCCAGCCCTGCGCAGAGCATTAACTTATCCCCGGCGCTCTCCTGGCAGAATGTACCTGTGGAGGCGAAGAGCCTGGTCCTGACCATGGTTGACCAGTTGCACTATGCCTATGCCGACTCTCCCGCAGAGGCTGTCTTCACCCATTGGATCGTCTTCAACATCCCCCCCACATCCACCGGTTTGCCTTACGATCTCCCCTCCGATCCCCCCCCGCCGGATGGTACCTTGCAGGGCAGCAACGATTACCCGCCTCCATACAATGTCGATTATGGCGGTCCCTGCCCCGGCGCAGAAAAGCACATCTATGTCTTCACCCTCTACGCCCTGGACACGCTTCTCGATCTCCCCGCTGGCGCCGACCTGGACGAGGTGCAGTCTGCTATCAAACTTCACATCTTGGAGCAGGCGGAATTGAAGGCGTACTTCACCGGGGAATAGGTACCACCAGAGTCTATGGAACCTGTACGGCTCCGGCTTTTGCTTTCCCCGGCAGCAAGAACAACACGAATCCCGCCAGTCGCAGCCCTGCGCTGACCAGCAGCGCCCCACCCAGTCCGATGCTGTCTGCCAGCGCCGTGCCCACCATGGGCGCCGCGATCGTGGACAGGTATTGCAGCGATTGTGCCAGCGAGACGAAGGTCGCGCTGTATTCTGGCGGGACGGTCTTCATTAACTCATCAAAAAAGACCAGATCCAACCCTGCCTGGAACAAGCCGCTGATCCCGGCATACACCAGGATCAGGTCCACGCGCGGCGTCAGCGCCGTCAAAGCCGGGTAGAACGCCATTCCCAGCGTGGTCGCCAGCAGCACGAATCTTCCTCCCCTTTTTCGTGAAACGCGCGGCCATAGGAAATACCCCACCAGCATAACCAGGGTGAACACCATGTTGATCGAACCGATCTCTGCATCGCTCGCCTGCACCTGGCGCACCAGGAAGAGCGGCATGATCGGCGCGCTCAGTGCCAGCGCCGAAAAATAAACGAAACGCTTGGAAGCAAAGGACAGGAAGGACGGCGAGGCGCGCACCAGGTCACGATAGCCGCGCAAACTGTCGAGGACTCCTTTCCCGCGATTAACCGGGGTCGGAACCTGGTCTGGGATGCGGATGCGATTTGAAAAGTAGTAACTCAGCAAGCCGCCCACTGACAGCCCCAGGAACATGTACGCATAATTGTTCGGGAACGGTACCAGGTGGATCACCCGCGTGATCAGGAAGGTCCCCACCACGCTGGTCAGCCCAAAGATCGCCCATCGGCGGCTCAACAGGGCATAACGCCCCTCCGGTCCCGCCACGGCATTCATCACCACCGAGAACGCCACCGCCAGCGCTACTTGTGGCAGTGTGGCGATCGCCCAGATTGCCAGAGTTGAACCGATGATTACCTTATCCGGAAGGAAAAGGGTCAGCAGTCCGGTCAGCGCATAACACGAGATGACCATCAACCGTGCCATGCTGTACCAGGGCACCACGTTCCGCCGCGTCTGCAGGAAGCGCCCCACCACCAGCGCCAGGATCAATCCTGTCACTCCAGGCATCGAGGTCAGCAGTCCCACCTCGAAATTACTCGCCCCCAGGCGTGTCAGGAACACAGGCAGGAACGGCGCAGCAACGTTGGAGATGCTCACGCCGATCGCGTCGATCTCAACGTTGCGGAAATTTCGCTTCTGGATTGCTGCGGCTTCGTCAGGATTGGCTGTGTTCATGGGTCAGCAGGCTGATTATACTCTGCCTGCCTAGCTTATCAAATTCCGCCCGCTGATTTTCCCACCACCCGGCTGAGCCATGCCGGTAATTGTTCCAACAAAGTCTTCATCACTGAATATGTATTCGCATGGAACAGGGCGATATTCCCATACGCCTCGCCGCCATCCGCACCCACCAGGTCGGTCACTCCGCGCAGGATCAGGCAGCGTACTCCGTTCCGTTTCGCCACCCAGGCGATCGCCCCCGATTCCCAATCCGCTGCCACTGCGCCTAGGTTCTCCACCAGTCTGGGAATATCTTCAACGGCAATATCCCGGTCTGCGGAAACAAGACGTGCTCGGCGGATGGGCACGCCCATCGCCTCATCCTTCCCCTCCAGCCAATCTATGCCAAGTTGTGTAGTGTACTCCTTCAGCGCTTCCTGTGGGTCGCCCATCTGCTCCAAGATGTCGTAAACGACCGTCTCAGTCACGAGTATGATCATCCCCCGTTCGATCCTCCCTGCGATTCCGCCGCAGGTCCCCAGGTTCACCAGCAGCCCTGGTCGATATTGGTCGATCACGTACTGCGTCGTCGCTGCCGCCGAGATCTTTCCCCATCCGCCATGGAAATAACGCACTCGCTGGTCTCCTGTCACCGCCAGGAAGGTCTCCCCCATCTTCGTTTTCACGATCTCATCCGGTTTCAGTGCCTCGATCACTGCCCGCCATTCCGCATTCGCCGAGATGAGCACCACCACGCCATCACAGTTCCCCATGCTCTCATCCCCTCTCATGCAGGCTTTCCAGCAGAAAACTCAGTGCCGCCTCCGCCGCCATCCCCTTGTTCTCTTCCCGTCCCCCGTTAAACTGGAACTTGCGCGCCCACATCCCTTCCACCGTTGCCACGCTGATCCAGGTGGTTCCCACCGGCTTCTCCCGCGTTCCGCCCCCCGGTCCCGCCACACCGCTAATGCTCACCGCCACTTCCACACCGAACATCGCCCGCGCCCCTTCCGCCATCGCCCGGACCGTCTCCTCGCTCACCGCCCCGTATTGTGCCAGCATCCCGGCGGGTACCTGCAGCAGGTTCATCTTCACTTGGTTGTCATACGCCACGACCCCGCCCATGAAATATCCCGAAGAACCGGGGATGTTGGTGATCCGGTGCGCCACCAATCCGCCGGTGCAGGATTCCGCCGTGGCTAGTTTCCATCCCTTGTGTAGGAGCATTTTTCCGATCTCGATCTCTGGTAGGCTCCTCATGCCCATGTTATACCACAACGGCGAAACCGTTCAATATCGCCTCCCAACGTGCTAAAATACCCCCATGCTCGAGCTCACTCCCCATCTTCAGGGCATCCTCGCCACCATCCCTGGCAAACCCGGCTGTTATATCATGAAGAATGCCGCCGGGACCATTGTGTACGTCGGCAAGGCCATCCATCTCCGCAATCGGGTGCGCTCTTATTTCCACGCTGACCTCAGCCACGATAACAAGACCCGCCGCCTGGTACGCGAGATCGCCGACCTGGAATGGATCGTGGTTGGCTCCGAACTCGAGGCACTCATCCTTGAGATGAACCTCATCAAGAAGCACCGCCCCCGCTATAACGTCCGCATGAAGGATGATAAACGCTACCCGTATATCAAGATCCATTGGCAGGAGGATTTCCCCAGGGTCACCGTCACCCGCCTGATGCAGGAGGACGGGGCACGCTACTTCGGTCCCTACACCTCTGCCTGGGCAGTCTACCAGACCCTCGATGTTCTCCGCCGCATTTTTCCCTACCTCACCTGCGACCGGCAGATCACCGGGCAGGACGCCCGTGCCTGCCTGTATTATGACATCCGCCTTTGCTTGGGTCCGTGCATTGGTGCTGTAAACCGGAAGCAGTATCGCCAGATGATCGCCGACCTGCAGGATTTCCTCAACGGTCATTCCGAGCCAGTCCTCGCCCGCGTCGAGCAGGATATGGCCCGCGCCTCCGAAGAACTCAATTTCGAGCGCGCTGCCGCCCTGCGCGACAAGATCAAAGCCCTGCAGAATATCGTCGAACGCCAGAAAGTGGTTTTCCCCGCCGACTACAAGGATTCTGATGTTCTCGCCTTGGCGCGTGCTGATAATGAGGCTTGCGTGCAGATCTTTTTCATCCGTGGTGGCAAACTGATTGGTCGGGAATATTTCATCCTCGAGGGTACCGAAGATACCGCTGACGCCGAGGTCATGTCACAGTTCGTCCAGCAGTTCTATGCCCAGGCCGCCAGCGTTCCCCAGCAGCTCATGCTTCCGGAGGAGATCGAAGAAGCCCGCATCATCCAGGAATGGATGCGTTCCCGCCGTGGTGGGGAAAAAGTGGAGATCCTCGTTCCTCGCGAAGGTCAGCCCCAGGAACTGGTCCACATGGCCTCCGAGAATGCCACCGAAACACTCTCCGCCCTGCGCACCCAATGGCAGGCGGATTCTCACCGCCAGGAGCAGGCTCTCGCCGAACTGCAGTCGGAATTGCAGTTGCCCTCGCCCCCCAATCGCATCGAATGTTATGATATTTCCCACACTCAGGGAGTCGCCACCGTGGGTAGCATGGTCGTGTTCACCCAGGGCGTCCCTGATAAAAAACTCTACCGCCGTTTCAACGTCGAGTCGATCTCCGGTCTCCCCGACGACTTTGCCTCCATGGAGGAAGTGCTCACCCGCCGCTTCCGCCGCTGGCAGGCCTCGCAGGATGCGCAGGAGGCTCCCGGCAGCAAGCAGGACGAATCCTTCGCCTTCCTGCCCGATCTCCTCATCGTCGATGGCGGCAAGGGTCAGCTTGGCCGCGCCGTCTCCGTCCTGGAAAAATTCTCCCTCACCGAACGCGTCCCGGTGGTCGGCCTCGCCAAGCAGGAGGAGGAGATCTTCTTTCCCCATCGCTCGAAGTCCCTGCTGCTCCCCCGCCACTCGCAGGCGTTTTACCTCGTCCAGCGCATCCGCGATGAGGCGCATCGCTTCGCCATCACCGCCCACCGGGCGCGCCGTTCCAAACAGGGCATGGCTTCTGCACTGGATTCCATCCCCGGCATCGGTCCCGCAAAACGTAAAACGCTCTTGCTTCATTTCGGTTCTGTGGATAAGATTAGGCAGGCATCCTTGGAAGAACTTTCCCAGGTCCCGGGGATCACCCTCAACCTGGCAAAACAGGTCAAGGCTGGCATCGAATGAAACTGGTCTGGATCGTTGACGATGACGAAGAAATGATCCGCGCCGTGCAGCTCATGCTCCGCTTGCTCGACTATGAGACGCGCTACTTCCTTGGCGCGCGCCCCGCCGCCCGGGAACTGCTCTCCGGGAAGCGCCCAGATCTCTTCATTCTCGACATTAACATGCCCGAGGTAAGCGGTCTGGACATGCTCGAATTCCTTCGCCGACGCAAGGATTTTCAAGAGATCCCTGTTGTCATGCTTTCCACTGAAGCCGCCGATGTGTTGATAGACCGCGCCCTCGCTTTAGGCGCGGATGCCTACGTCACCAAGCCCGTCGCCACCGATGAGTTGAAGGCCGCCTTGGAAAAAGCTCTCCGTGCCCATGGCGCAAATTTATGATATTGAGGATATATGCCCACTAATTCAAAGAAACCCACCAGGAAAAAGTTGACTCCCAGTCAGCGCAAGACCCGCACCTACCAGGTCATCTTCTTTATTGTCTCCATTCTCGTCCTGCTTTCCATGATCCTCTCCTTGGTCGCAAATTAGTCTTGCCGCGGATGATATAATCTTCCAGCGCTGGCGTTAGCCAGCGCTTATCCTGATGGTTAATTAAAGGTTAGTCTATGCTCGAAAATCTTGCTGGAATTGAATCCCGCTATGAAGCGATTACCCAGGCCCTGCTCGAAGTTGGCGGGGACTATGCCCGCGCCGCATCCCTGAACAAGGAACGCATCGATCTGGAGCCGATCGTGGAAAAGGTACGTCAGTACAATCAGGTGCTCAAGCGCATCGAGGATGCCCGCCTCATGCTCTCCTCCGAAGAGGATGTCGAGATGCGTTTTCTTGCCGAGGCCGAAATTGCTGAACTCGAGCCTCTGTCCCTCCAACTCGAGGCCGAGCTCAAGGTCATGCTCATCCCCAAGGACCCCCGCGATGACAAGAACGTCTTCGCCGAGGTCCGCGCCGGTGCCGGGGGTGATGAAGCCGCCCTCTTTGCCGCCGACCTCTTCCGCATGTACACCCGTTTCGCCGAGCGCCAGGGCTGGAAGTACGAGATCATCTCCGCCAGCGAGATTGGCATTGGCGGCTACAAGGAAGTCATCTTCTCCATTCGCGGCCAGGGTGCCTTCTCCAAGCTCAAATATGAATCCGGCGTCCACCGTGTTCAACGCGTCCCCTCCACCGAATCCTCCGGTCGCATCCACACCTCCACCGCCACGGTCGCTGTACTGGCCGAGGTCGAAGAAGTCGATGTGTACATCCCTGAATCAGATTTCGAGATCGAAGTTTTCCGCTCCTCCGGCGCTGGCGGGCAGAATGTCCAGAAGAACTCCACCGCCATCCGCCTCTACCACAAGCCCACCGGCATGATCATCACCTGCCAGGATGAACGTTCGCAGTTGCAGAATAAGAACCGCGCCCTCTCCATCCTGCGGGCGCGCATCTATGAAATGGAAGTCGAAAAGCGCCGTTCCGCCATCGAGTCCGACCGTCGCTCCCAGGTGGGCACCGGTGAGCGCTCCGAGAAGATCCGCACCTATAACTTCCCGCAGAATCGTGTCACCGACCATCGCATCGGTCACTCGATCTACAACCTGCCGGCAGTAATGGATGGCGATATCGACGAATTTATCAGCCAGCTCTCCACTCGTGATGAAACCGAGCGTCTGGCCTCCTCCGGTTTTGATGACGACGAGTAACTCTCCCCCCGCCTGGAGCTACCCATGACTTCCCCTGACCCATTCCATCAATTCCTTGCCGACGATTGGGAAATGCGTCTGCAGGCCGACCCCCTTTTTGCCACCTACACCGGCGATAACCGCTTTAACGACCGCCTGCCTGCCATCTCTGATGCCTGGTATGAGCAGTATCATTCCGCCCTGCGTGGTCTGGAGCAGCGCTTTCTTCGCTTTGACCGCCACTCGCTCTCCCCCGCCGACCGCTTGAATTACGACATCTACGCCCGCCTGCTCGCCAATGAGATCGGTCTGCTCGAGTTCAATTCCTTTCGCATGCCACTCTCCAAGGCCGGCGGATTTCACATCTATTTTCCCGATCTCTACCTGCAGATGCCTCTGGTCACCGAAGGGGAGTACCGTAATTACATCTCCCGCTTGGCAGCCTTTCTTCAATACACCGAAGGTCACATCGAGGTCATGCGCACCGGCATCCGCGAGGGGTATCTCCCCCCCCGCGTCACCCTCGAAGGTGTCGCCGATTCCATCCGCCCTCATCTGGAAACAGATCCCTCTCGCAGCCTGTTTTTCAAACCCCTTGAGACTCTCCCGCCTCATTTCTCTCCACAGGTGGCTGAAGACCTGAAAGGTGCTGCCCTCTCCGCCATTCGCACCGCGATCATCCCCGGTTACAAGACCCTTCTGCGCTTCATCCTGGAAGAGTATATGCCCACTGCGCGCACATCCATCGCTGCCGCCGATCTCCCCGACGGGGAGGCGTACTACCGCCTGTGCATTCGCCATTTCACATCCCTTGAACTCACCCCTGCAGAGGTCCACCAGACTGGGCTGGATGAGGTGCAGCGCATCCAGTCAGAAATGCAGTCCGTCATCCACCAGGTAGGCTTCCAGGGCACCTTCAAGGATTTCCTCGCCTTCCTGCGTACCGACCCACGCTTTTATGTCACCACCCCCGAAGCCCTGCTCGAAAAGACATCCCATGTCCTCAAGCGCATGGACGGGGAACTTCCCACACTCTTTAGAACCCTGCCCCGCCTGCCCTATGGCATCCGTGCCATCCCCCAGTACGCCGCTCCCGGGAACACCGCCGCTTATTACCAGCCCGGTGCAGGCGACGGTTCGCGCGCCGGTTATTATTACGTCAACACCTACGATCTGAAGAGCCGCCCGCTCTACGAGATCGAAGCCCTCTCCCTGCACGAGGCTGTCCCCGGGCACCATCTCCAGATCGCCCTCCAGCAGGAGCTTGACCTTCCCAATTTCCGCCGCTTTAATGGCTTCACTTCCTTCGTCGAAGGCTGGGCGCTCTATTCAGAGCGTCTGGGTCTTGAGACCGGTTTCTACACCGACCCCTATAGCAATTTTGGCCGCCTCTCCTACGAAATGTGGCGCGCCTGCCGGCTGGTTGTCGATACCGGCATCCACGCCCTCGGCTGGACTCGCCGCCAGGCAATCGATTTCCTCGCCAACCACACCTCCTCCACCCTGCTAAATATCACCAACGAGGTCGATCGCTATATCGCCTGGCCTGGTCAGGCATTGGCTTACAAGATCGGCGAACTCAAGATCCGCCAGTTGCGTACTTTTGCAGAAAACTCCCTGGGCACCCGCTTCGACATCCGCCTCTTCCACGATGTGCTCCTCACCAGCGGAGCAGTCCCACTCGATATGCTCGAGACCCTTGTCCAGGAGTGGGTGACCTGCCGGTCATGACCACCGTCGCTTCCTGCCTCCAGGCCCTCTCCCTCCGGCTTCTTTCCCACTCCGACACACCCGGCCTGGATGCCCGTCTCCTGCTCGCCCATGTTCTCAAGCGCTCAACCTCCTGGCTGGCAGCCCACCCCGAAGCCCCGATTGACTCGCCTGCTTCTACCGCACTGGAGCAATCTGTCCTGTGTCTCGAGTCTGGTGAGGCACTCCCCTATCTCCTCGGTGAATGGGAATTTTTCGGTCTCCCTTTCTTCGTCACTCCTGTAGTTCTCATCCCTCGCCCGGAGACGGAACTGCTCGTCGAACATGCCCTGGTATTCCTGCGCTCTCGCCCTGCTGCATCCGTCCTCGATGTCGGCACGGGCAGCGGTTGCATCGCCATCGCCCTGGCTTCCCACCTGCCGGACATCTCCCTCACCGCCACCGATCTCTCCCCCGAAGCCATCGCCGTCGCCCGGCGCAATGCCGCCCGGCATGATCTTTCCGCGCGCATTGATTTCTTCCAGGCCGATCTCTTCCCCGCCTCCCTGCACCCCGCTCCTTTTGACCTGCTCGTTGCCAACCTGCCCTATATTCCCACCGCCGCACTGCACTCTCTCCCCGTCCACACCCGAGAGCCTGCCCTCGCCCTCGATGGCGGCCCGGATGGTTTGTCTCTCATCCGCCGCTTGCTTTCAGATGCCCCCCGTCATCTCGCCCCCGGCGCTCGGATCCTGCTCGAGATCGAAGCATCCCAGGGAGGGGATGCTCATGCCCTTGCCCGCTCCGCTTTCCCCGGTACACGCACCCAGGTGCACCGCGACCTGGCCGGTCGCGACCGCCTGCTTGAGATCCAAACCTGAGAATTCGCACAACACAACATGACTACACGCATCCTTCCCGCCGACTCTCATCTCTCCATATCCCACGCCCTGGCTCTTCTCCGCCGTGGCCTGCTGGTCGCCTTCCCCACCGATACCGTCTATGGTCTCGGCGCAGTCGCCTTCGATGGTCCTGCAGTGGAAAGCATCTTCCTCGCCAAGGACCGCCCCCCCGATAAAGCCATTCCCATCCTCATCGCTGGGGTGGATCAACTTTCCCTGGTCGCCTCCGGGATCCCGCCGATGGCTCTGGAACTCGCCGCCCGCTTCTGGCCTGGCCCTCTCACCTTGGTGCTGCCCAAACACCCATCCCTGCCCGCGGCTGTTTCCGCATCTCCCACTGTTGGCGTACGTCTTCCCGATCACCCCGCCGCCCGGCTTCTCTTGCAGGCTTCCGGTCCCCTGGCAGTTACTTCCGCCAACCTCTCCGGGCAGCCCAGCCCTTCCACTGCCGCCCAGGTCCTCACCCAGTTGGGCGGGCGCATCTCCCTCATCCTCGACGGCGGTCCAACCCCCGGAGGTGTCCCCTCCACCGTGGTCGACTGCACCGGTACCGAACCAAAGATCCTTCGCTCTGGTCCCATCTCTGCTGCGCATCTCCGCCAGGCACTTGGCTTCCCCGACCTGTGAAAACTCTCACCGTTCTTTTATCTCCCATTCACCTATCTTTTAACTTGCTGAATATAATCATTGTAGCATTCTCCTCTTTGCTAAACTGCCATTGGCTCGGGACAGCCAATGGCAGTTTGGTTTATAGTTCGCCCCAGGCAGCTCCTTCGCCGCCCATCTACGATTTTCCTCTTTTACTCCGGGGAATGCTATCCCGTTTTGTCATTGGGGGTTCCAGGCTACTTCATAGTAAAATAGGTGCACCTTGGAGAATAAAATGAAATCTATTACTGCATTGCCCATCGTACTTATCATACTCCTTGCCCTTTGCTGCTGCGCGATCATTGGCCTTTCTGCGCTGGGCTATGGTGTATATACCTTCAGAAACAACATCCCAACATTTGTACCCTACACCGACGACAGTACTCCAACGCCGTTTGAAATAACCATCGAGCCCGTTGATCCAAATGCGGTCCTCAATTTGGAGCGCATCGAACAGACTGTCGTCCCACAGCGCGACCTGGCAGAACTCGCCTGCCGGTTCAATAGTGTCTGTAATGTACCAGAAACACTTGCCCCCCCCGAAACCCCATACGCTGTGGGGGAGGAAAAGCAATTCTGGTTGAACAATAGCGACGATGGAAGCTATACCCGCATCACCGCCACACTGGTTTACTTGACCCCCCATGCCTATTTCTGGGTGGAAAATGGTGTGTCCTTCAAGCAAAGTGAAGCCGAAGAACTGATCGATACTTTTGAAGAGCAGATCTACCCAACGAATCGCGCCTTCTTTGGTTCCGAATGGACACCCGGCGTAGATAACGACCCCCACATTTATATCATCTATGCCCGCGATCTTGGAGGGAACGCTGCAGGTTTTTATGTCAGTATTGATGAATATAATCCGCTTGTGGTGGAACACTCCAATGGTATCGAGGCCTTCTATATTGATTCAGAACAGCGATTGAATGATGAGTACACGTATAGCACTCTGGCGCACGAGTTCCAGCACATGATCCACTGGTATCAGGATGCCAACGAAAGCTCCTTCCTCGACGAGGGTTTTGCTGAATTGGCCACCTTCCTGAATGGTTATGACCCTGGTGGTTGGGATTGGTATTACACGAACGATCCCGATATTGCCCTTACCGATTGGGGGAGTGGGGATAATGGCGTTCATTATGGCGCCAATTTCCTATTTGTCACCTATTTCCTGGATCGCTTCGGGGATCAGGCTACTCAGGCACTCATTCATGACCCTCAAAACGAATTGGAAAGCGTGGATAATACACTTGCCAGCCAGGCAATAATGGATCCGCTTACCAGTCTCCCCATCACTGCAGATGATTTCTTCCTGGACTGGGTACTCGCCAATTATATCCACGATGAAGATATTTCAGATGGGCGCTATTTCTATCATCTGTATCCAAACTCCCCTACCACCGCTGATACAGAAATACTATCGGCATGCCCACAAGACAAGATCAGCCGGACCGTCAACCAGTATGGCGTGGATTACATCCGCATATCCTGCCCGGGCGACCATACCATCTATTTCAATGGCGCCACAGTGACACCGCTCCTGCCAGACGATCCTCACAGTGGAGAATACGCTTTCTGGTCGAACAAGGCGAATGATTCCAATACCAGCCTGACCCGTACCTTCGATCTGAGTGGAACCTCCGCTCCGGTAACTCTCACCTACTGGACGTGGTTTGACCTGGAGGATACCTTTGACTATGTATACCTTGAAGCCTCCCCCGATGGCGTCAACTTGGAGATCCTCCCAACTCCCTCTGGAACAGGTGATGATCCAACCGGGAGCTCTTTTGGCTGGGGATATACTGGAGTATCGGAAGGTTGGGTCCAGGAAAGTGTTGACCTATCTCAATTCGCTGGCCAGTCTGTTACCTTGCGCTTCGATTACATTACTGATGCAGCCGTGATAAATGAGGGCTTGCTGCTGGACGATATCAGTATTCCGGCCATCAATTATTTCGAGGATTTCGAGGCCGGCGACGGTGATTGGGAAGCATCTGGTTTTGTCCGCGTCCAGAACATTCTGCCGCAATACTTCCGCTTGGCAATGATCCGTAATACTGGAAATGAGACCACTGTCGAGATACTTGCTATCAGAACCGATCAAGCATTCGAGATACCATTTACGAACAATGGTGGCGATTCTGTGGTGCTAGTGGTGACCGCCACCACGCGCTTCACCCACGCACTGGCCCCTTACCAGCTAGAGATCCGCTGACCGGGAAGTTTTTCATTTCATAAAGAACATCCTCCCCGCAAGCAAACAGCCTGCCGGGAGGATGTTCTTTCTCTCTTCCACAGAACGGAGGAAGACAGATTATTGCTATAATTCCAGTTGTCCACGCATCACTACAACTGCACTGCCACCGACTTTCACAGTCTGGATTTCTTCGCGTGGTCCGATCACCTCAACGCTACCGATCCCCGCGCGCCCCATCCAATGACCCTGCTCGGCAAGGAACGAAGGGCTGGAGATCAAACCATAATGCCAGAGAAATGCCGCCATTCCACCGGTGGCAGATCCTGTAAATGGATCCTCCACAATATCAGGCAACAGGGCAAAATGCCTGGCAAAGGTTTGACCACGCTCCACTCCCTGTAGGCAAAAAACATGCGTGCTGAAGAAGTCACCGCTGGCACGTAGCAGCGCATATCTCTGTTGGTCTACGGCAGATCTGCGCACAGCTTCCAATGAATTCACCGCCAGAAATAATTGCGGTGTACCCGTGCTCACGGTTTGGATGGGTACTCCTGGCAGCAGATCTGAGGCTTCCAGGTTGAACACCGGGTTTACATCCTCCGCAGAGTATGTGCGCAGGAATTTCGGTTTCCGTTGCGCCATTACGATCCGGTCAACCTTGCCAAGCCGGGAATGGATCTCTATATCGATCGGACCGTCACGTAATTCCAGTGGGATGACTTGATGATCATCGGTCAAACGCAGTCTTCCACTCTCAACAAGAGCAAAGACGGTCGCGATCGTCGGGTGACCGGCCAGAGGGATCTCCTCGGCAGGTGTGAAGTATCGTGCCTTGAAGGTCCCATCCTCCTTCTTCCAGACGAACGCTGTTTCCGAAAGATTCATCTCCCTGGCTATTGCCAGCATGGTATCAGCATTCAGGTTGGGGCAATCAAAAACCACCGCACACGGATTACCGCTCAGCGGAGAAATGGTGAAAGCATCAACCTGCATGAACGGATGGATTGGCATATCAGTCTCCAGGTGTCTGAATAGAGATTAACTGTGGATGGCGCCCCCCTCAGCAGCATGTGCTGCTTCCATCAATGCTTCACTCAATGTTGGGTGAGCATGCACATTCCTGGCGATCTCTGCCGGGGTCAACTCCATCATCTGGGCCAGGGTCAATTCTGGCAACAATTCGGTTACTTCCGGACCCACCAGTGTCGCCCCCAGGATCTCGCCATATTTTTCATCTACGATAAGTTTCACCCATCCAGAATAATCCGCAAGGCCAAGCGCTTTACCGTTTGCCTGGAATGGGAAACGACCGATCTTGACCGCCAGGCCCCGTTCTTGCGCCTTCGCTTCAGTAATTCCAAAAGAAGCCACCTGGGGCGAGCAATAGGTGGCACGCGGCATCATCTCATAATCCAATTTTACAGATTCATGCCCGGCGATCGTCTCGGCACAAACGATGCCCATGGCAGATCCCACGTGTGCCAGCATCAATTTTCCAGTGACATCCCCGATCGCCCAGATCCCAGGAATGTTGGTCCTCATGGAATCGTCAATTTCAACGAATCCTTTTTCGGATAAATTCACTCCGATCGTCTCTAGTCCGAAATTACTTGAATTTGGTCGAAAGCCGATCGCCACAAGAGCCTGCTCGGCTTCCAGCGTTTTTACTTCTCCATTTGCAGATACGATTACTCTGACCCCATCATCTGTTGCCTCCACAGAATCCACCTTGTGCCCTGTCAAAATGGTCACACCGCGCTTGGTATACGCCTTATGTACTTCTGCGGCAGCTTCTACATCTTCTAGTGGAAGGACATGAGGTAACATCTCCACCACGGTTACAGCGACTCCATATGAATTCCAGACCGTGGCAAATTCCATCCCAATAGCCCCAGCGCCGATGATCACCACCGAACGAGGAAGCCAATCCTGTAAAATGGCTTCCCAATAGGTGAGCACTTTTTTACCATCCACCTTCCACGAAGCTGGGACTGCCGCGCTGGCCCCTGTGGCGACGATGATATTACTTCCTTGAAGCTCGATCTCATTTCCGTCCTGAATTGTCACAACAACTCTATCCTGAGATAACAATCGACCGGTTCCCATGTAGACCGTAATTTTGTTTTTCTTCATCAAAAAACCAACCCCCTTGACGAGACGATCCGAAACTTGGCGTGAACGCTTAACTGCTGCTGGATAATCGAGTTTAAGATTCTCAAAGGAGAATCCAAATTCTTTCCCTCGTTCTCGAAGGATATGCGCGATCTCGGCATTTCTAAGCAACGCTTTGGACGGAATGCAACCCACATTCAAGCACACTCCTCCAAGCCATTGACGATCAACAATTGCTACTTTCAAACCTAATTGAGCCGATCGGATCGCTGCGACGTACCCGGCGGGTCCAGCTCCTAACACGATCACATCATATGGTTCCATTTTTTCTCCTAATCGATTTTCAGCACAACGGTACGGGTTTATTCCGAACCAGGATTTTCACCTGCTACTGGATCTTCATGCCCACTTCTCCAGGGAGTTCTTAAGTACGAATAAGAATTTATCAGCAGCCGCGCCATCCAGAATGCGATGGTCAAAGACAAAAGAAAGATAGACCATTGAGCGTATTGCAATTGAGTCATTGCCATCTTCATCTGTGATCACAACGGGTCTTTTTTGAAGGATGCCAGTCCCCAGGATGCCACATTGAGGTTGGTTTATGATTGGCATGGCAAATAACGATCCACCAATACCGTGGTTGGTAAGGGTGAAAGTACCTCCACGAACTTGATCGGGTAAAAGAGTATGGCTGCGAGCTTGTACAGCCATTTCGTTCACTTTTTTTGCTAGGTCAAGCAAGGACATCTCATCAGCCCGCCGAATAACAGGCACGATTAATCCCTCATCACCCAGGGAGGTTGCCATGCCTATGTTTATCTCATGGTGTATAAGGATCCCTTCGGTTGTCCAGGATGAGTTTACAATGGGCACAGCCATCAAGCCGGATACGATCGCTGCAATGAAATAGGGCGTATAAGTTAAATTCACACCATCAGCAGCATAGGTTGCCCGATTGACCTGTCGGTGAGCGATCACCCTGCCCATATCTACTTCCATAACGGTCATGACATGTGGGGAAGATAGTTTTGACTGTACCATTCGATCAGCGATCTGCCTGCGAACGCTGCTCAACGGCACAAGCCGGTCATTTGCGCCTTGTTTCTTCCTTTCGGATATAGAGCCAGGCTTTGCATGCTGCAGGAGATCTTGAACATCCTGCTTGGTGATGCGCCCACGTAGTCCTGTCCCATGAACGTGGCGTAGATCTATGTTATTCTCAGCAGCGATTTTTCTTACGAGTGGGGACAGGAACGGATTCCCTGGCCTGGAGGGTGGAATGGATATTGTTTTTGGAGATCCAGGAACATCTTCTACCCTGCTGTGTTTGTCGTCAAGCGAAACTCCTGTTTCTGCCATATCGCTCAAGATGTGTTCAGTCTCGAGATCCAGGTGCTCGCCAGCATTCCCGATGATGGCCATCACTTGCCCAACCTGAGCAGAGGTGTTTTCTGGAACGGCAATCTGAAGAACAATACCGCTCACCGGACTGGGAATTTCTGTAACAACTTTATCAGTTTCCACCTCGAGCAACGACTCCATCTCGGCTACAGAGTCACCTACATTTTTCATCCATTTAATAACAGTCAGTTCATCCACACCTTCACCAAGACGGGGAACCAGAACCCTTACTGCCATAATTCTCCTTGCATCATTCCTAAATCTCACCTGATCTACTGGAAAATTGGATATTTCGATGGCTTGGCTTCATGCAACATCTCATAGACTGCATCAAAGATCGCTTCTACGCTCGGCTTTGACCAATAATCTCCATCGGTTCCATATGCTGGTCTGTGTTCAGCGCCTGGCAGGGTGCGCGGTGCCGAATCAAGCCACGCATACCCCCCCTGGAATTCAAGAAATTCTCTCAGCATATATGCCGTTGTTCCCCCGGGAACATCTTCATCGACAAATATGACTCGTGATGTTTTTTTCACAGATTCCAATATCCTTCCATGTGTATCGAACGGTAATAAAGATTGCACATCGAGAACCTCGGTTTCGATCCCAATGGCAGATAGCTTCTTTGCAGCATCTAAAGCTAATCGTACACAGGCTCCATAGGTAACGATTGTTGCGTCGCTTCCCATACGCAATATCTCAGCAACTCCCGGGATCACGGTCAGTGATCCGATATTGGATGGCATGGGTTCTTTCACCCGATATCCATTCAATACTTCAACTACAATTGCCGGTTCTTCAGCTTTCAACAATGCATTATAGAACCCGGCTGCGCGCGTCATGTCGCGCGGGACAAGCACATGCATTCCTCGAACAAGATGGATGATCCCAGCCATCGGAGAACCCGAATGCCAGATCCCCTCCAGGCGATGGCCGCGAGTGCGAACAATGACTGGGGCTTTTTGCCCCCCTTTGGTCCGCCACAGCAGTGTGGCAAGATCGTCCGACATCAATTGCAGCGCATAAAGAAGGTAATCCAGGTATTGGATCTCTGCCACAGGGCGCAGCCCGCGCATGGCCATACCGATGGCTTGTCCAAGGATTGTAGCTTCACGGATCCCGGTATCAGTAACACGCAGCGGACCATGCTTCTCCTGCAAGCCGCGTAATCCCTGGTTCACATCACCCAATCTACCAACATCTTCGCCGAAGATCACCAGGCGTGGTTCTCTTGCCAGGGCGGCATCAAAAGCAGCAATTGCGATTTCAAAGCCCATCGCCGTGGGCGCTGGTTCTGCTGCATAGATCGGTTTTATTTCCTCGACGCGCAGGACCGAATCAGCCATTGGTGAGGTAAGAAATGAATGATATCGATCCCCTTGGACTTTGGAAAGGGATCTCAACCAGGAATTAAGCTTTTCGCGCGGGGCGAAAGGCTCATATCGCATCAGGACCAGCGCATCATGAGCTGCAGTAACGATATCTTTTCGTACCGGGGTCGGCAGATCTCTAAGCTTCTCGTGGAGTGTCTTCACCTGCGCCAGGTGTGGTAGGGCTTTTATGACTTCATCCAGTAACAGGACAACCTCATCTCGCTCGTTCAATAACGGTTTTTGGTATTCAGCCCAAGCTTGTTTTCGTGCCTCTTCAACGCCTGATCGCTCTTCTTCTTCGGCATGTTCTACTTCTTCTTCGCCAGCAACATTGTTCTCGAGGATCCACTCACGGAATTTTCGGATACAGTCCCATTCTGTTTCCCAGGCAAGTCGTTCAGCTGATTTATACCGCTCGTGAGAGCCAGATGTGGAATGTCCAAGTGGTTGTGTAACATCGGTCACGTGGACAAGGGCTGGAACATGATACTGACGCGCAGTCTCGGCAGCGGCGGCATAGGTAACCATGAGGGCGCGATAATCCCACGCGCGAACCGAATATAGGTCATACCCACGGTCACATTGTTCCGCAGGACAGGGTTCCCGCTCAAATCCCTTTAGTATTGTATAAATATTTTCTTTTACCATCTGGAATTGGTTCGGAACAGAGATGCCATAGCCATCATCAAAAACCGTGATGACCGCGGGAGCATGCAGCACGCCGATCGCATTCACTGCCTCCCAGAACAGCCCTTCGGATGTCGATGCGTTCCCGATGGTCGCCCAGGCGACCTCATCCCCATTATGGGAAAACTTCTTGAGATCTTTTAAGATATTCGAATGCCGATAGAGGACGGATGCGTACGCCAACCCAACCAACCGGGCCATTTGCGCAGCCGTTGGGGAAACATCGGCAGCCACATTATACATATCCAATTGACTCTTCCAGGATCCGTCAAGGTTTATGAAGCGTGAAACAAAATGACCAACCATCGAGCGCCCGGCAGTGGCAGGTTCGGCTTCCAGATCAGCATGAGCATAAAGCTGGGCAAAGAATTCTTTGAACTGAAGCACGCCCAGGGCATGAACCCAGGTTTGATCCCGGTAATATCCTGAACGCCAATCGCCTTTTTGAAAAGCGCGTGCCATGGCAACCTGTGGCAGTTCCTTCCCATCACCAAAAATACCGAATTTTGCCTTCCCGGATAACACTTCTCGTCGTCCGATGATTGATGCTTGTCGCGAACGATAGGCCAGGCGATAATCAGACACGATCTCTTGGGGAGAAAGAAGTAGGCTTGGAGATGTGAGAATTGCCATTATGCCTCGATTATTGTGATGTGCTTATTGATTTCTCGTGGAAATAACCATCCCGCCAGTTCTGTCACTTGCTGACATCCTCTACATACTCTATTGCCCCCTGGCAGGCTGGAGTCAAGTGAGAAGAGACGTGCGCCCAATCCAACGGCTCATTATCCCTGCTTGTTTTATCCACCGCCAGTCCCAGACAGCCAGGCCCGGCGTTGTAATTTACCAGCGTGAAACGCCACAGATCCTCATAAGTAGGCTCAAAACCTTCATCAACATAGTTAAGCTGTACCACCATCCTTGTTTGGGCACAGTTGGCCAATAACATCTCCGCAAATATCGGCACGCTATTATCTGCGCGTTCCAGATCTATGCCAAGAGTGCAATCTGGGCAGGCGGCATTAACGCTGGAGACCAAAGCCTTTCGGAGCAATGAGCGTTGTGCGGCTGTTAATTCACGGGTATCCCATTCTTCTTCCAGGTCTGGATACACCTTGCTGGCACAGGTTTCAGCATCAAGAACTGTCGGGCAGAATTGTTCATAGAACGGAACGTTCCAAAGGAAAAGTGCATCCGCGCCATTTTCCGTCATCTGTCCCAATCCCACTTCCTGACCGTTATTTGATCCCGCAGGCCAGAATTGACTTTCACGACTGAATAAATTCTTCAGTAATTGCGCAGGTACTTCCAACTGCTGGGATGTGGCAAAGATTAATTGATCGAATCTGTCTTGCCACTCGTCCACGATCTGTCGGGCTTTTTCAATTCCACAAACGCTCGCATATCCGTTCTGCAGCAAACCGCCATCTGGACAGGCGCTTACGTCCACCTGGTCAGAACTGATGAGTTTCCCGGCCAGGTATCCATACGATGTGCTGGATTCCAGGTCGCTGGCTGTGTTGGGACTTGATAGCCATCCGGATAGACCTCCCACTGGAGGAAAAACACCCCAGGTCTGCATACAAGAGGCTTGTGGTGATCCTTGCCACTGTGAAGAGAGTACATCCACATACCAATAAGGGTCACCTGGATCATCAACGCTACGAACTCGCACGCGGGCTTCGAATACGTCGCTGCTGTCCCCGTAATTCGAATATGCCCAAAATCTCAGGATTATTCCTTCTTCATCGGTTGGACCAAGATCAACCTGGCAGATCGGATCACATACAAAGGATTTTCCGTCAACACTACCTTCCAAGCGCAGGATCGAATATCCGGGGAGAGGTTCTTCTCCAACCAGGACCAGCGTTGGAGTGGAATCACAGCGATGCGTTGATGCAACAGGGATACAGTCGTCCAGCCTGACCCACACAACGGGTGGAGCCAACTTGATTGGCTGCTGGCGTGTGGCAGGTGTTTCCCTGAAATAATGCAAATAATAACCAGAGCAGGATTGTGGATCGGTGGAGGCAGTATCGCAGGATGGCGTGGAAAGCCATTCCTGATGGATGTCTTTACCACAGGAAGCTAAAACATCCTCCTCAACCGGCTGGCCGGATCTTTCAAGTACGATCTCACAGGTGATAGAACTATCCGACCAGCGCACCAACCACCAGGTATATTTCGTGTACTCTTCAGTGATCACCCCATAACGATCAGGTCCGGGAGGCAATTCGTCCGCAGCATGTACTGCTTGTTTCTCAAAGAGGAACGCGATCAACAGTAGCAGGATGATTGAAACCATCAGCTTGGAGAAAGGGGAGATCATATCATCTCTGGAGCGAGTCATCATCAAGGTATATTATAGCCATTTCCCTATGATCTCGCGCGAACAATTCCATCCTTGATCGATCTCAAGTTGCGCTTCAACACCATCCAGCGGGATAATAAACTCAACACATAGGTTATGAGTACCAGGATGATCACTGCGTATCCCGCCACCATATACCTGATTGAAATATCATATGGGATCATGATTGCATCTCCTCATTTTCTTGGTTCCTTAATTCTGCCACCAATACCGCAAGATGCCCGATACGGATACGATGCCACAACAAGGTGACAAAGATGAATGTGAAAGTAAGTATGCTAAAGATCATGGTAAACAACATGGCCGGGGTCATGCCAAAGCTGCTTCCTCCCTCTGTGCCCTGTGTAACGATGATTGCAGGATGGATGGACTGCCATAATCGGATTGATAGAAAAGTCACCGGCACACTCAATCCGCCTACAAGAGTATACACTGCACTGAAGCGCGCCCTGCGCTCCGGGTCATCGATTCCCTGTCGGAGTAAAATATAAGCAACGTAGATCATCTCCAGGATGGCCGCGGTAGTAAGCCGGGGATCCCAGGTCCACCATGTACCCCAGGAAGGTTTCGCCCAGATCGAACCACTGACGATCGCATTCAGGAAAAATACCAGGCTGATTTCTACAGAAGCGACCTCGATAATATCCCACTTCATATCTTGGCTTACCAAATATGCGATCCCGGAAATTGCGGCACAAATAAATCCAAGCATCCCCACCCAGGCGCTTGAAAGGTGAAAATAAAACACCTTCTGCACATAGTTCATCTTCGCCTCGAGGGGAGTAAAAAAAAGAACAAGTCCCAGGGCCAGGAGAAATAGGATCGAGGAAAGGATCGACAGGAAGGTAAGGATTTTGGGCGGACGATTCATAAATTTCCTTTAGTTCATTCTGCGACAACAAAGTCAAATACCATATATCCAACCGCAAGGAATATCAGATCATATGCCACTAACAGGTTCAGCCAACTGGAGGCATTGCTCACACCTTGCCCCTGCAGCACAGCATCACAGGCTTTAACCGCAGCCATCAGTAAAGGCAGGATAACCGGAAAAAAAAGGATCGGCAGAAGCAGGTCTCTTAATCTTGTTTGCACTGCCATGACAGACAAAAGCGTACCTACCGCCGCATAACCTATGGAGCCCAAAAGAAAGATCAACAGCAAGGAGGGATGAAATAGATTCAGGTTGTACAACAAACTGTAAATAGGCAGGATGATTATTTCAATACACATTAAGAAGAAGAGATTCCCAAGTACCTTGCCAAAAAAGATTGCTGAGCGGTCGATCGGGGACAGTAACAAAGAATCCATGCAGCCTAATTCTTTTTCGGCTGCGATCGAACGGTTCAATCCCAAATTACCGGCAAAAATAAAGGTAACCCACAAGATCCCGGGTGTTATCACCAGGCGCAGGTCAGGCGAGAGTTCGATGGCAAAATTGAATAGTATTACCACCAGGAGGGAAAAGACCAGCAAAGCGGGAAGCAGTTCCCGGGAACGCAATTCGGACACCAGATCCTTCCATAGGATCGACAGAACGACCCGAATGGGTTTCGTGGTCCGCTGGCTGGGTGTCATGCAAGTGCCTCTCGATAGAAATCTAGCAGGGTGCCCGGCATCGCGTTCCGGAGCACAGACGCCACGATCACCCCCCGGTTAAGTACATCAAAGCGCGTTGCCAGGCTGTCTACCCGGGATAGGTCATGAGAGGTCAACACCACGGTACGATTGATATCGATCACTTTTAAGAGAATTCTGTCAAGGACATCACATGCCTCCAGATCAAGTCCGGTGTAAGGCTCGTCAAATAAGATCACCTCGGGATCGTGGAGAATTGCGCGCCCTATGGCCAGACGCTGTTGCATTCCTCGCGAAAAAGTCCTTACCAGGTCGCGTCGACAAGAAGCCAAACCAATTGTTTCCAATATAAGCTGAATACGGGCACGTGCCCCTGTCAGGTTATACATACTCCCAAAAAAAAGCAGGTTTTCCTCAGCGGTCAGGTTGCCGTATAACATCGGCTGATGGGTGACCACGCCCAAACGCGCTCGCACTGCAGACGCCATCTCTGGAAGCTTGTATCCCGCAACTCTCACCTCGCCACCAGTTGGCCTGGAAAGGGTGGCAAGAATCCGCAACAAGGTGGACTTCCCGGCACCGTTCGGTCCCAGGATGACAACGAATTCACCTGGTTTCGCTTGAAAATCAAGGCCGCGCAACACTTTCTTGGCACCGAATACTTTGCCCAGCTTGCGTATGTCGATCGCGGGGGTCTGTTTTTCTCGGGTATCCATGGACGCTGTATCTGCAAGTTCTAGAGCAGCCTCTTCAACCTTTCTTTCAATTCTTCCCGCCTTTTTGTGTGGACTTCGCTATCTATTTCACCAACTTTCAACTGTTCATCAAGAGCAATGATTGCATCGACAAGCGTATCTGTGGTTGATGGCGCAGGTTCTTCGAGAGGTACATCTTCAATTGGTGGCTCACTCTCTTCCTGCGCTTGCATGGCGCGATCACGCAGGAACAAGAAAACTCCCAAACCAATAAATCCAGCACCCAGGATGATAATGCCAATGATCAACCATGATTGCCTGGAAGCACTGACCGATCCTGCACCCTCAGGTGTCCCAGAGATCGTGAATCTCAGATCACCTGCTGTAAACTCAACCGCTTCGTATAAGTGATAAACAGTTCCATTGAGATCCTGTATTCCACTATCGTTCAATTGGTCAGTTCTCACCTTGTAACCATCTGGAGTATAAAGCGTAAGTGAGTCGACTGGCATTGGAATTTCCTGATGAAATTCGTAGCGCCGCTCATAAGGGATATCGAACGAAACCACAATCCCGTATTGCGTGTCTCCCAGGGGTTCCAGGGCCAATCCACCATCTGCCGGAAGGAAAGAAGCACTATTGGAGTAAGGTGCAAGCCTCGCTGCCCCGGCGACCCCTTCCGGAAGGATGATGAAAGGCAGCGAACTTCCGTCAGTCTCCAGGATCACTGCTTTTTCGCCGGGATTGCTAAAAACGAACAATTCATTCACCTGCATGATTCCGCTCGAAATTTGTACGGCCAAATGAACCAGATCAAAATGCAGAGACTGCCAGTCGTTTGTCGACTCATATATTCGCACGGGTAAGTCTAGCAGCAAAGATGAACCATCAAAGGGGGCTGGATCCGAGAAATAGGTGACGCCCATATATTCCACATAAACCCAATAGGTCACTTGTTCCTGGAAAATTGAAGTGGTAAAGAGATAACTCCCATCTGGAGCAACAGCCATGGATTGTGATTCCAGGACCTGCTGGGATGCTGGATCATACACATACAGAGTAGCGATCAGATCATCCTCAACGGGAAAACCGGAGGCTTTCTCAAGAGATCCGGTTACAGTCACCTTCCCGGGACTATCTGTTTCAAGCGGATCGATACTACTTAATGTGGCTCCTTGTTCGGTTATGGTCGGCTGCGGTGTGATGCTGGGCACAGCAGTTTCGGTAGTTTCAGTATCTGGATCCACCAGATTTAAACCCAGTGAGCGGAGATATGCCGTCACTGCCCATCTTTCGTTTTCATCAAGCACATCAGAAAAGGAAGGCATGGTGCCCTTCCCTTCGGAAATAGTGCGGAAAATTCCATTCCCCGAGGCCTGGGACATGAGTTTCCAGTCAGCGAGATCGGTCAGTGGGTTGGCGCGTCCATCGTAGCCATGACACTGGGCACACTCTATCGCAAATATATCTTGACCAATTTGGATCTCATCAGCGGTGGTACTGATCGAGTAAACATAAGCCAGAATATTCCACAGATCCTGGGAAGGAAGATCAAAAAAGGCGGGCATTCCCCGATCAGCATTGCCTTTCGAAATGACCATGTACCAGTCAGCAGGAGTAGATCGGCTTGATATCTCGCGCAAGCCGATGGCAGGTACTGACACAGGTAGACTGGACGCTAGTGGACCATTCCCCAATCCATTCTCTCCATGGCAGGATGCACATTTTTCAGTAAAGAGCTTTCCTCCTTGTTTTGGTGAAGGTAATTCGCCAGGGTATACGATCGCCGGTGTAGGAATGGAAGTGGGTGTAACATAATCCGGCGGGGGCGTAACATCCTCGGCAAGAGAATGAACGCATGCCGCCAGGCCAAGAGCTACAAGCAGGAGAACTCCATGGCGCAGTTTCAACCTAGCTCCTTCCCGCACCCCGGACAAAAGTGGTCAGACAGCAGCACAGCCTTGCCGCAGGCAGGACAAAAACCTACCATTTTTTCTTTCCGGTTCGCCCTGCGCCTGGATATCAGGTTCTCTATTTCCTCATCATCGATCGATGCAGATTGCTTCAAAGGATCCATTCTTTCTTGAACAGCCGGGCATGGGAGAGAGTCCAATTCTTTGAGTACATGAGCGCCAAGAGAGATCAACTTGCTTCGTTGTGTCCCGAAATCACCATCATCTATTTTCCCTAGCTGAAAATCAAAATCCAGCTCTTGTAGAGATTTGAGCAGGCGCTCTTTCTCAGCAAGAAGGTTAGATCTGCGGTGGTCTTCTCTTCTGTTGGTTCTTCTCTGGGTACCGAAGAACGGATGGAAAATATACGCCGCCACGAGCAGCAGAATGCCAACAAGGAATAAAAAGACTTCAAGCTCCACGTTTTATTTTCCAGCAATAAGGGGATCAACTACAGTCTGGATCTCTCCTGCTGTAGAGAAGGGGCCGATTTTCACGAAACGGAGGATTCCCTGTCTGTCGATGAAATAAGTTTCGGGAACGCCCAGGTTTCGGTTGAAGATCTGGGAGATGGATGTCCCCAGATCCGGGCCATTTGGATAAGTAACTTCAAATTTCGCCAGGTATGAACGTGCTTCTGGTTCTGTATCCACATAATCCACCCCGAGGAATATCACCTCACCACCATCCCGATATCTCTTCCAGGCAGACTCCAACTCTGCGGCTTCACTTTCACAAGGCTTGCACCAGGAGGCCCAAAAATTCACCACTACCACCTTGCCGAGGAAATCTGACAACTGCACTTCGCTGGCGTCCCCATATTGATAGCCATCATATAGTGATAGGGAAAAATCCGGTACACTTGAACCCGGGCGCAAGATCGGCTGCTGGGTTTTTGCCAGAACAATTGCTACCAAAATAAGCAACCCCAATAAGCCGATCCAAACAAGTATTTGGACCCAGATGGCGACGTTGCGCTTGGGCTCGGCTTGCCATGCTTCATTCATTCTGCATCACCTTCTCTTTTGTAGTTCCTCTTCAAGGCGGGTCGAATAGGGATCTTCAAGCCCGTCACTTGCCAGGACAGTCGGCTCTTTATCTGAGTTTTCTTTGGCTAGGTGCTTCCATGTTCGCCATGCCCGGATCAACGCAAGAATCCCGATCAGGAATGCGGCTGGGGGTACAAGATATGCCAGCCAGTTGAAGCCTGATGGCGGAGGTTCTGAGAGTACGCGCGCACCATAGTGATCGGCGAAATACTGTTTTATCTCCGCTTCTGTCCTGCCTTCGGCCAATTGTTGCCGGATAAGATCGCGCCACTGGCGACATGCTTCAGTATCACACACTTCCAAAGGGATATTTTCACATACAGGACAAAACAATTGCCCTGCAATTGCATTTACTTGATCATCCGAAGGAGTAGGCTGTCCCGCAGCAGCTACCAGCCCAGGTTGCCTGGCAAGCAACGAGCCAACCAAAGAAAATAACAGGAGTACCAGGAACAATGCCTTGGACATTCTTTTCATTGCGATCCATCCCTGTTCCGCTCTACCATACCTGCTTCTTTTTCTGGCCAGGCTGCGACAAGGTAGCCCAGGATGAACAAGAACGATCCTATCCAAAGCCAGTTTATCAGTGGATTATGATAGATCTTGAAAGGCGCTTGTGAGATCGAGATATCATCCCAGTTAACCAAAACTACATATAGATCATCCGCCAGAGTGGAACGCACACCAGCAATGGTCATCGGTTGACCATCGGGGTAAACATCGTAACGTGGATAGAGTTCTTGTAAGTACTCGCCTTGCTTGAATACGCTGACCACCGCCCTGGTGATCAAACGCCCATCATCTACCTGAAATTGAGCCAGTGAGTCGAAGCGCACAGAATAACCTGAAAGCTCGATGGAATCTCCCGGTACCAGGCTTTTTTGTGTAGTGGTTTGATAAACTTCAATACCCAGGACCCCAATTGCCATAATAACCATGGAGATGTGTATGATATATCCACCATAGCGGTGGCGATTCCTGGCTGAAAGGCGCAAGAGCGCGAGAAGAAAGGTTTCTTTGTGAACCTTCATGCGCATTTGAACGCCACGCCAATACTCGTAGAGTGTAATGCAAAGCGTAAATACGATCAATGTAAATCCGACCACAGCGATCCATCGCTCAATTCCTAACAAAACCAGAATAACCGGTGTAAGCAAGGCCGGGATGGCCGGTTTCCAAACCGCCTTCCCAATGGAGCGTACCGTTGACCTTCCCCAGGCTGAAAGTGGGGCTATCCCCATCAATGCGATCAGCACACCTAGCAATGGTCCAACGGCACGCTCATAATACGGAGGGCCAACGGTAACCTTGACGCCAGTCAATAACTCAGAAAGCAGAGGAAATAATACGCCCCAGATACAAACGATAAGGATACCCATGAAAAGCAGGTTGTTAAGTAAGAAAATGGATTCCCGCGAAAGTAAAGAATCCAACGGTTGATCTGCGCGCAGATCCTTCCATCGGGATATTAACAATGCGGTCGAGCAGACTAATGTTATACCAATGAACACAAAGAACATCGGTCCGATTGCGCTCTGTGTAAAAGCATGCACGGAAGAAAGTAAACCGGATCGGGTGAGAAAGGTGCCAAATATGACCAGAGAATAGGTCAGGATGATGAGTAACATATTCCATGGCTTGAGCATGCCGCGTTTCTCTTCAATGATCGCAGAATGCAGGAATGGTGTCGCAGTCAGCCAGGGCATCAATGCCGCGATCTCAACCGGGTCCCAGCCCCAATAACCGCCCCAACCCAACACATCATATGCCCAACGCATACCCAACACCAAGCCGCACGTTAGGAAGAGCCAGGCTGCCAGAGTCCAGGGCCGGGATATGCGCAACCAACGATCATCTGATCGTCTGGTGATCAGGGCTGCGATCGCAAATGCAAAAGGGATGATGAATGCTACAAAGCCAAGGTATAACAGGGGTGGATGAATAAGCATACCAGGATGGCGTAACAACGGATTTAGCCCTTCGCCATCTAACACAATAGCCAGGGTGCCACCGCGAGGGGCGAACATCTGCGCTGTAAAACCCCCATTTACTGTATGCCACCATCGAATGAACGGGTTCTCGAAAAATATGAGTAGCGAAAGAAAGAATGATTGGGTAACGGAAACAACCACCACTACCCAGGGTAAAAACTCCCGGTCGCGGTTCCATTTTCGAAAAGTTACCAATGTGGAGAACAACGCTAACAACCATGCCCAGAACAGGAGCGAACCAGGTTGTCCGCCCCATAAGGCGGTAATTTTTAGATATCCGGGCATTACTTTTTCAGAAACTGAATATACATAAGCAACTTCAAACCGGTCAGAGACCAGCAGGTAAATGAGTACCAGCGTACTGATTGTTAATAGCGGAAAGGTAACCTGCTGTGCTCTCCGAGCACTCTCCAGCCATCTTTCCGATCGCTTGGTATACCCCAAACCTGCAGCGACAATGGCCAAGAGCGATAATAAAAAAGAGAGCACAAGAATTCCGAAACCAAACTCAACGATCAAGGTTACTCCATTCTACTGATCAATATCCATTGTTGATGTGATGGATGAATATTTATTGCCCACCTATTTGCTCTGGGAGTGCTTCTTCATACTTGGTCGGACATTTGAGCAGAAGCTCATCGGCGTAAAAGATACCATCTTCCCCTAAGTGTCCAGTGATGATGGCCTGTGCTTCATCTTGAAGAAGATCAGGTCGTAGACCATTATACAAGATGACCAGGTGAGCACGGGACGGATCCTCCACGGCATCATGCAAGACCTGGGCTAACCCTCCTTGAGCTTCAATTTCAGAATTATCTCCAGGTACATGAGCGATCTCGAAGGTCAAGTTCATGTTCTCAGGATCATAATCGATCGAATCGCCGATCACCGCGCCAGAGATCCGCAGATTCCGACCCAATATATCATCACCGGCTGCATTCAACTCATTGACAGTCATGAAGTATTCAACAGCTGATTGCGAGGAAGTGACGATCAGGTACACGACAGAAGCGAGCACGATCAGGCCACCTATAAAGAACTTTGAACGACCCATAATATTTCCTTGCTCTCCATCTAGCAATATTGATTAATTTTACCTATCGAGATTAAGACTTAGTGAGTCATTGATCATTCCGGCGCAGGAGTACTCCACATGCCCGGCAGTATTTATCTTCCGTTTGAGCGCGTCGACCGCACAGTTGACAATGGAACACCGCAGCCGTAATGATGGAAGATTCTTGCACTTTTCGTTTCCGTGTGATCTTCTTATCGCCAATATGTTTCCAACCCGATACTCCAAGAAAGCCATAAAGGAAGAACAGCCCAACAATAATGAATACCAGGCCCAACCCGCCAAGTATCCATGGCAAAGCATCACTCCAAACCATCTGCCCGCTTGTTTCTTCGATGGGAATGACAGGCTCAACCGGCATGGTGGAAATACCTAGTTCATCATCTGCTTTCTCGTACAGCGCTGAAAAAGCGACGGTCTCTCCTTGCTCCAGGGGGATGATCTCAAAAGAATAATTCATCAGATCATATTGATCTGGTGCAACCGAAATTGGCGCTGGCTCAAGATCGAGATCCGTTGCACCAGAAGGACTATGAAAATTGATCTGGAACGAATCCACAGGTGCATCTCCTGGCCACTCGTAGCTGATCTCTCGTGTACTCCCATTCTTTTCGAGGGCATCATAGTATTCTACTTGTAGTTTACGGGATGGTACTTGGATCGCCAGGTTTGCCCACTTTCCTACGACTGAACGGTTGTAGGTTGTTGTTAATAAACCCATCTCCGGGTCATTAATCGCCACCGCATTCACATAAGCCTGGCTGGGTACCCGTAGATTTAGAACGACCGGCAGAGTGATATCATCAGCCAGGACGATTCGGTAAATTACTAGAACGGCAGGTCGATCAAATTCTGGCCAAATGTCCACGCGCAATTCTGAGATCCTCGCCTGCTCCTGCGCCGTTGCAGGAGAAGATACCGAAGTGAGTAGGAGTAGAATACTGATTAACCGCGTCCACATTGCATGCCTCCGGAATTAAGTCTGTTCCAATCTTACCATGGCGATCAGTGCAGAAGGTGTCATTCTTTGCTGGCGCTGGACCAGGGACAAGACCTTTCGATTGATCCTGGTGGGCACACCAAGGCCTTCTCCAATGCGTACGACCTCCCCGTTTATCGCCTCGATCTCTGTTCTGGCTCCTCTCAGGATATCTCTATACATTGATGAGAGGTTCTCTTTTGTTCTCTCGGCTACTTCTTCGGCAGCTTGAGCGGGGTTTGGATAAGGCAAGTTGATGCCGGATGCCTGTGCTACCATCGCGGTTTCTCTTGCCAGGGCGCATAACAATTCGTGTGCTGCAGGATCTTCCAGCAGCGCTCCATTTTTTACCCTGAAGATCGCCGTCAGTGGATTGATGGCAGCATTGATCACAAGCTTGCCCCAGATTCGAGGGCGGATATCATCTTCACGGTTCACATGAAAGCCAGCAGAATGCAGCACCTCCGCCAATGGAGTTAGGATCGTATTAGATTCCAGCCACACAGGACCTTCACCAGCCAGACGGACCACCCCCGGCGTTAATAATGTCGCTCCAAGGGTGGTAACTCCCGCATAGACCTGCCTGCAGGCTTGTTGATTTTTGGTGAGAATTCCGGACAGTATTGCATCGTTATGCAGCCCATTCTGTAAACTAACCACCAGGCTATCGTCTGAAAGATGACCTGCCAGCCGCCTGACGGTATACTCCGTTTGCCATGACTTCACCAGGAGAAGAGCATGCAGAATTGCTGTACCGGGTGGTAGTTCCAGTTTTGCTTGTACTTTTTGAGCAGGTTCACCTTCCACCTGAGCGCCTTTTGAATTTAATGCTTCAATTCCTTCAAGCCAGGTACCGAATAGGGTCACATCTATCCCGGCAGCGGCCAGGCGGGCTGCAAATAACGTTGCCAGAGCACCTGTTCCTGCAATTAATAGCTGCTGTTTACTCATTTCCCCCTTCCACTTGCTTCAGGAACTCTTCCCAGGCTAACTCGGACATCTCCAGAGAATACTCATCTGAAGGGAAACTCCCTTCCCGCACATCTACCATATATTGGCGGAATGCTCGTTGCATCTCAGTATGAAGATCAGCATATTTCTTTACAAACTTGGGTGTAAACCGGTCGAATAATCCCAGCAGATCATGGGTAACCAATACTTGCCCGTCACAACCTGCACCAGCGCCGATACCGATCGTGGGTATGGATAGTTTTCTACTAACATATGAAGAGATTTTTGCAGGCACAGATTCCAGGACAAGGCTAAAGCAACCGGCATCTTCCAACATCAACGCATCCTCAAGCAGGCCCTTGGCTGTGGCGGCTGTCCTACCCTGTGGCCGAAAACCGCCCAATTGGTGTACCGATTGGGGAGTCAGCCCCAGATGCCCCATTAATGGGATTCCTGCATTGACAATTGAACGGATAACATCGAGGCGCACGCGACCTCCCTCCATTTTTACGGCGTCCATTCCCCCTTCCTGGAGGAAGCAACCTGCATTACGCACTGCATCGACCACAGAGACCTGATAGGACATGAAGGGCATATCGCCAACCATGAGAGCATATTTTGCCCCTCGAGCAACTGCTCGACAGTGATGTAACATATCTTCCATTGTTACCGGGAGAGTATTCTCATATCCCAACACTACCATCCCCAGCGAATCGCCCACCAGGATGATATCGATACCCGCATGATCGAGAGAAAGCGCGGTTGGATAATCGTATGCCGTCAGCATGGCAATGGGGATGCCACATTCTTTTTTATGGCGAATTTCCAGGGTGGTGATTTTTTTTCGCGCTTCCGGTACGGATACTGGGGATTTCTTACTCATGGTGCCCTCCTGAATAGGTAGAGTCCAATATTTCTATAAACGCTTTCACTGAACGAGCGTTCTCTACGGATACGCTCGTCATATATTATCATGCTGAACGATTATTATGATCCCACTCGAATCTTGTACGCAATCGCTTAAGCCGCAGTATAATAAGTTTGTTGTTCATCATAATAAACTGTTCCTGGAGGATACCATGAAGAAATTCGCTAGTTTTACCATTGGTGCATTGGTCGGTGGTCTGGTGGGTGCGACACTCGCAATGCTCTTCGCACCTGAATCTGGTGCCAACCTGCGCATCCAGATCTCTGACCGCTACAACTCTTTCTCTGGTGAAGTCCGCCAAGCCTTCAACACAAAACGGATTGAACTGCAGGATCGATTGGAGACTCTGAGAGCACCAAAGAACTGATCACAACCATCACATCCCGGTCAAGAAATCATCATAGAACTTCTTGGCTCTCAGCATATTCCGCTGGTAATCTGCCCGCTCTGCAATCATTGCTGCGTTGTAATTTGCAGCTTGATCTTGCAGGGCGGTGTCTATTAATGCACGCACGATTGCTTCCGCCAACTGGGTTTCACTCGTGGCATCGATCAAGAAACCATTAACACCATTAATGATCCATTCTTGCATCGATTCGATGTTTCCAACGATCGGAAAACAGCGGCATGCCATGGCTTCAAGAAGCGAATTGGGGGTGCCATCATGGATGCTCGGTGATACATATATCTTGGCATACTTCATCAAAGCCCACAACTGCCCTTGGCTGAGTTTAGGCCACAGATGGGTCTGGCGATTAATTCCAAGTGCATCCACCCATTTTTCGGCTTGTGCCTCTCCTAGCAATGCGGGGCAAACGAAATTGACCCCAGGAATTTTTTCCAGTACGTAAGGGATCGATCGTAAGAAAATATCCTGCCGGATGCTGCCTGGTCGATGCCCCCGTGGATTTATCACCAATGGTGGTTCGGGAAGAGTATCCGGCAGGACCACATTCTGAGAAAACGCATCCATTTTCTCCAGGCATATCCCTCCAGATCCAGGAATGGCTAGAGTAAGCGCTGATGGATCCAAGCCCCACTCCCTGCCCAAACAAAGGTCCCGTTGTGTATCAGCCAACAACCCATTCGCTCTACGAAGCACGCGCCGTGTTAACCGGCCCATTTGCTCGGAACGATGAGCGTGCAAAGTAATATCATTTCCCCAGATGGAGACTAGTAGCGGAATGGACGCAGGGAGATCGCTCGCCAGCATCCCCTCGAACGGTATTCTCAATGCGTGTACCAGGTCAGGCCGGAGGTTAACTGCTAATTCATTGAGTTTTCGGCGAGCCAACGAGAGACCCAAAGGGCCAAGGATGTATCGAAGGGGACGCACCAGGATTTTTAGGCGAGATAGGAGCCCGCCCGTTGAATGCACCACTCCTGCAACCCTGGCAAATGCAATTGGAATTTCATGGAAGGATGCCAGGCCCGATGGCGGATTGCATGGATATGTAGAAACCAGGTGTACCTCTTCTCCACGATTGATCCAATACCCCAGCCAGGAGAGTGTGGTTGGAGAACGGCCATCGGCGATAAAGAGGATACGCATGAATGGAAATATACCATATTACACTATTGAAATTCGATTGACGAAAAGCAACACATTAGGTATAGTACATATATGCCTCATGAACGTCGCGTTTTGCTCGTTGAAGATGATCGAGATAATTTTGAATTGGTGCGAATCCTGCTTGAAAATGCAGGCTGTAGCGTCTTAAGTGCTCATACCGGCCAGGGAGCGCTTGAAATTTCTCGCACCGAGCACCCGAATCTGATCCTCATGGATCTGTCATTGCCCATCATGGACGGATGGACAGCAGCCCGTGAATTGAAACGCGATCCCGAGACCGCATCTATTCCTCTTATCGCACTCACCGCACACACGCTTCCGGGGGATCGACAGCGTGCCTTGGATGCCGGATTCAATGGTTATATCTCCAAGCCCATAAACGTAATGCATTTTTATGAAGAATTGGAGAAGATCTTACTCGCATAAATAAATGATATAGACGATTTGCTTGTGCGCGAAGGTACTCTTTCCAGAAAGATAGGACTGGTTGCAGGAAACGCACTCAAGCTCCTGTATTCTATTATTGATCAAATATTATCCACCAGGTTGGTTCGGCCACAGGTCGCCCCAATTATTTTGTGTGAACAGAGTCAACACACCTTTCATTCCATAGGAGAAATATGAAACAGATATGTGTTATTGGCGTCGGTTATGTGGGCTTGGTCACTGCCTCCTGTTTTGCCGACCTCGGAAACCGCGTCATCGCGCTGGATATCAGTGAAAAACGGATAGAAAACCTACAAAATGGCATCCTGCCGATCTACGAGCCGGGCTTGGAAGAGTTGGTCGAACGTAATGTTCGCTCTGGAAGGCTTTCCTTCACCACATCGTACGTAGAAGGCCTGAAAGACACTGAGTATGCTTTTATTGCCGTGGGTACACCTTCAGCCGATAACGGTGAAGCTGATCTTCAATATGTAGCGGCGGCGGCCAAGTCTATCGCCGAGAATATGACCGGCCCACTCATTATCATCAATAAATCCACCGTACCCATTGGCACAGGCGATCTGGTGGCGGATATGGTCAGACACTCCCAGCCAACTCCGATTCCCTTCTCGGTGGTTTCCTGCCCGGAATTTCTCCGCGAGGGTTCAGCTATAGCCGACTTCACGAGCCCGCACCGCACCGTTGTGGGTTCGCTTCACCGCGAGGCCGCCGAACAAGTGGCCCAACTGCATCTTCCTTTGCGCGCTCCCATCGTTCTTACCGATCTTAGAACCGCGGAAATGATCAAATACGCATCGAATGCGTTCCTTGCCACCAAGATATCCTTCATTAATGAGATCGCTGATATCTGTGAAGCACATGGCGCAGATGTAAAAGAAGTTGCAGTCGGCATGGGCTATGATAAACGCATAGGTTCTGCGATGTTGGATGCAGGTGTGGGCTGGGGTGGATCCTGTTTTCCCAAGGATGTGAAGGCGCTGGCCTTCATGGCGGAACAAAAGAACATCACGCCACATGTACTAAAAGCAGTCACAAAAGTGAATTACGATCGCCGGGCGGCTGTTGTCGAACGTACAGGCCAAATGGTTGGGGGGTTGGATGGTAAGGTTATTGGGCTCCTTGGCCTGGCTTTCAAGGAAAATACTGACGACATGCGCGATGCGCCATCGATCGATATCGCAAAAATACTCTTGACAGCTGGCGCATCAGTGCGCGGGTATGATCCGGTTGCCATGGATGTTGCCAGGAACGTTCTCGACAATGTGTCTCTGTTTTCAGATCCCTATGAAATGGCCAATGGTTGTGATGCATTGATCGTTGTTACCCCGTGGAATGAGTTCAAGAACCTGGATCTTAAAGAGATCAAGAAGGTATTAAGATCACCAATAATCTTCGACAGTAGGAACATCTACTCCCCGTCAGAGATGAAAGCTCTTGGATTCCACTATCGATCCATTGGCCGCTCCCACTAACGGAACATAAAATGGGACAGGGCGAGAATCCTCCTGTATGTGATTATGAGGGCTCCGATTACCAGACGCGTTTCTGGGAGAAGGGCGACCGCGCGTATGAGGACGGTTGTGAGGCCATCGCTTTAGATTCGCTCCTTCCCAAACAGGGTAGCATACTTCTTGAGCTTGGCGCCGGCGCTGGTCGTAATACCATGCGCTATAAAGGGTATAGCCGCATTGTCCTGATGGATTATTCGCGCACTCAGATTCAACAAGCCCAGCAAAGGTTGGGACGCTCCAGTCGTTTCACGTATGTTGTGGCAGATATCTACCGGTTACCATTTTTAAATGAATTGTTTGATGCTGCCACGATGATTCGTGTGCTTCACCATATGGCAGATGCTCCAGGCGCACTGAAAGAAGTACGCAGAACCCTTCAACCAGGTGCTTTTTTTCTCCTTGAGTATGCCAACAAGCGGAATCTTAAGGCGATTCTGCGCTTTACGTTACACCGGCAGGAATGGGATCCATTTTCGCTCGAGCCAGTCGAATTTGCTCCCTTGAACTTTGATTTTCACCCGCAGGCAGTGATGGCTTGGTTGACAAGCCTGGATTTCACCATCGAACGCACCCGTACTGTATCTCATTTTCGCGTTGGGTTCTTGAAAAGAATCATCCCAACCCGGATCTTGATCTGGATGGATGCCCTTCTTCAATGGACAGGGACGTTCATCCAACTGACTCCAAGCATATTTCTCGGTGCACGCCTGAGCGGACAACTGCCCGTTTTGGGCGCACCAAAAGCAGAGCATCAATTCTTTAAATGCCCAAAATGCGGTTTCGAACACCTCGACCATATCGAAGATCATCTTCATTGTGATCAATGCACAACGGATTGGCCCATCGAAGATGGCATATATATCTTCAAAACCAGGTGATGATCAACACTCATCAAAGGACTTGTAATTTACCCGATCACTACTGCTATAATGGATTCAATAAATAACATATTTTGGAGGCTGGTCTGGAAACGCATAAAATCACCGCTCCCATGAATGAACCCGGGGATTCAGTTCAACTGCAACTGGAATCGGGGATTACGCTGGTGAACCGGTACGTCATCCAGGACGTCATTGGCGTGGGAGGTATGGGGTCGGTTTATCGTGCAAGAGATCTTCATTTCCCAACAGTTGTCAAGTTGGTGGCAGTGAAGGAAATGATCAATCGAGCTCCCGATCCAGTGGTGAGAAAGACTGTTGTACAAAACTTCGAGCGCGAAGCCAATATCTTGGCGACCCTGAATCACTCTTCCATCCCCAGGATCTATGATTACTTCAGTGTTGATAATCGCTCCTATCTGGTTCTTGAATTCATCAACGGGAAAGATATGGAAGCAGTTATATCTGATACACAAGGTTTTCTTAGCGAGGAACAGGTATTGGGGTGGGCGATCGAATTATGTGATGTCTTGAACTTCCTGCACAACCACAAGCCCGATGCGATCATATTTCGCGATATGAAGCCATCAAATGTAATGATCAACCAGCAAGGACACATCATCCTGGTAGATTTCGGAATTGCCAAGCCATTCCAGGCTGGTCAAAAGGGGACAATGATCGGGACAGAAGGATATTCTCCTCCCGAGCAATACCGGGGTGAGGCCACTCCGCTTGCCGATATATACGCCTTGGGGGCTACGTTACACCACGCGCTATCACGCCGTGATCCGCGCCTGGAACCCCCTTTTTCATTTGGCGAACGCCCGTTACGAAAGATAAATCCGGATGTCACGATAGAGCTGGAAACGATCATCAACACTGCCCTGCAATATAATGCGGAAGATCGGTTCCAAAGTGCAGAAGCCATGAAGGAGGCTCTTCTTACCGCGGGTAGAAAAACCGGTGTACTGAACCGGATCAATACAACATCGATCCCCGTTCAGCCCAGTGGCGGGATCAAGCCTCTCTGGATGTTCCAGTGCGAAGATGATGTTCGTGGAGCGCCTGCGTATTACGAAAACGCAATTCTTGTCGGTTCGTATGATCACAATCTTTATTCTCTCCAGGCGGCAGATGGAAAGATGAATTGGAAATATGCTACTGAGGGTGGAGTGGTCACCAGGCCTGCTGCATTTGATGGAAACGTTTATTTCGGTTCAGAAGATAACCGCCTGCATGTGATCAGCAGCCGGACCGGAAAGGTCGTCTGGACATACTATACAGATGGGTGTGTTCGCTCATCACCGCGCATCGCTGAAGGTCATGTCTTCTTTGGCTCGGATGACCAGCGATTACATGCAGTGAACTTGATTTCCGGCCGCGCCGCCTGGCGATTTGACACGGCCTCCCCAATGCGCTCGACACCTTTTGTAGACCATGAAATGGTCTTCGCAGGGTGTGAGTCCGGAGATTTTTATGCCCTGGATTTCCGAGGGGAAGTAAAATGGCATTTCAAGGCAAAAATGAGCATTACATCATCAGCTTGGATTGCTGATGGTGCTGCATTTTTTAGTTCCCTTGACTCTAGCGTTTATGCTCTGGATGCAAGGACCGGATGGGTCATTTGGCGATTCCGCATGGGGAAAGGATCTATTTCCTCTCCTTATTTCAGCGATGGGGTGATCTACATAGGTTCTGCTGATCAAAACATCTATGCGATCAATGCCCGTTCAGCCAAAGAAATTTGGCGCTTCAAGACTGACCACCAGGTAAGCAGTTCACCGGTCATTTATAAGGATGCTCTTTATTGCGGGTCTGCTGATGGGATTATTTATTGCCTGGAGTGCCTCACCGGACGTCTTCGCTGGAAGTTCTCTACAAAAGGTGCGATCACTGGTGCCCCGTTGGTGTATGATGATGTTGTCTATGTTGGATCCTCGGATCATTTTATATACGCCCTGCTGGCTTGAATCTTGAGCATAAGGAGATGATCGTGAAAAATATCTTCACCTGGTTTCGGAAAAAGAGAACCCAACCACTTACCGCACAAAAAAACGTGGATACCATTCCTCTCTATGACAACCAATTGGCAGATGCTCTCGATCAGATTCCTCGAATTGCACCACAGCAGTTGATCTATGCCTGTGGTCAATCGGTCGGTAAACAGCGCGATCACAACGAGGATCATCTTCTTGCGTTTACGATTACCATTGGAGGTGAGGGCAATAACTACCCTCTGGGTCTTTTCATCGTGGCAGATGGAATGGGAGGCCATCAATTTGGTGAAATTGCCAGTTCCACTGCAACGCGTACCATGGTCAGTTACATTCTCAAACAGTTTCTTCCATATCTGACGAATCCAGCCAACAATGTGGAAGAGCCCTTGCAGGACTTGATGCGCAAGGCCATTCAGGAAGCTCAAAAGGCGGTAACGCTGGCAGCCCCGGGTTCAGGAACCACCTTGACGGCTGCCCTAATTCTCGGTCAGCAAGTGACGATCGGTCATGTGGGGGACAGTCGTGCCTATACGATCCGACCTGATGGCCGCATGGACCCGATCACTCGCGACCACTCCTTGGTCAAACGACTGGAAGAGCTGGGGCAGATCTCATCAAACGAGGCCATTGCCCATCCTCAAAGAAATGTGCTTTATCGCGCCGTGGGTCAGGGAGAAGTACTGGAAGCCGATATATTCACCGCACCATTCCCCCAACCGGGCTATCTTCTTCTGTGCAGCGATGGGTTATGGGGGGTGATATCAGATGATAGCATGTTCAAGATGATCGATAAGTCCAATGATCTCCAAACAGCCTGCCAGGAAATGGTGGATGCTGCAAATGCCGCAGGAGGACCAGATAATATCAGTGTCATCATGGTGCAATTGATTGGCTAATGGCAGGCAAACAAGATTACTACTCCCTCTTGGGGATCGAGCGTGATGCAACCGCGGAAGAGATACGTCAGGCGTATTTTTCCGCGGCAAGACGTCTTCATCCGGATACGAATGCAGCTCCTGGTGAGACAGAATTATTCATCGGCATTCAAGAAGCCTACGAGACCTTATCCAACCCCAAGAAACGGGCAAAATACGATACATCCTTACCTCCAGAACAAACGACGTTCCTGCCAGTTGATCAGCGTATTCTTTTCAGCAGAAGTAATCTCTTAAATATCGACGAGCCGCAACTGGTTTATTCACTCCTTGAGATAACACCTAAACCAGAAACAGATCGCGCTGCTGCATCACCGATCAATCTTTGTTTTGTGATCGATCGCTCCACATCCATGCAGGGTCACAGCATGGATATGGTCAAGACAACCGCAATTCAAATTTCCCGCCGATTAAAAGAAAAAGATTATTTTGCCCTGGTGGCTTTCAGCGATAGGGCCGAGATCGTAATTCCATCTGAAAGCGGCTCGGATGCCAAGAAGCTGGAAGCACGCATTCAAATGATCCAGTGTTCTGGTGGAACCGAGATATTTACTGGACTGGAGGCTGGATATAATGAGGTGATGCGAACTAGGCGGAATTCAGCATCCGCGCACATCATCTTGCTTACAGATGGACGCACGTATGGAGATGAAGAGAAATGTCTTCAGTTGGCGCGCAGGGCAGCAGATGAAAGGGTTTTCATTCGCGGCCTGGGGATAGGTGCGGAATGGAACGATACTTTTCTGGACGAACTGGCAGCCATAACCGGTGGCAACAGCATGTTTATCTCCCGACCTGAAGATATCCAACGCATTCTTCTTGAAAAAATAAACCAACTATCGAATACCTATGCGCAAATGAACCAGCTGGATTTTACCATCCCAGATCGAGTGACGCTTAATTATGCGTTTCGAATATCCCCCGACCCTGCCTTATTACCTGTAAATAGCCCACTTCGGATGGGCTCTGTCCAGAAAGATTACCCTTTGAGTGTGCTACTTGAATTCATGGTGCATTCTACTGAGAACAACGAAAACCTTACCTTGTTGGACGGAAGATCCACCCTCATTATGGGAGATACAAATAGAACTAGTGTTACCTATCCATTGAAAATTAGAAGACCGGTAAGAAATGAGGCCAGTAAAGATCCGCCTGCTCCAGAAATTGTCAGCGCGCTATCAAAATTGACTCTCTACCGTCTTCAAGAACAGGCGCGCTTGGAAGCTTCTGCGGGAGATTACGAAAAAGCTTCAGAAAACCTTCAGCGTCTTGCTACTCATTTGCTCGCCTGCGGAGAACGCGGGCTGGCACACACAGCACTCCTGGAGGCTGAACATCTCCATCAGCAAAAAACGTTCTCACAAAAAGGTCAAAAAGAGATAAAATATGGAACCAGAGCCCTGATCCTTCCACGGGAGAGGAAATAACCATGGTCGTCTGTCCAAATTGCCAGCACAAGGAAATATCAGGTGCTATTTTTTGCAGTAAATGTGGAGCGCAGTTGGTCGATATGAATATTTCCACGCATAAGATCCATACCGCTGAACGCTTGGCAGCCGAAAAGATTACCGGCGGATTGAGACAACCTGTATCCGCTTCTCTTCAATCCTGGATCTCACTCCATTTGATCGAGAGCGGACAGATTCTCCCACTTGCCGATCGTACTGAGTTTACCTTGGGCAGAGCATCCGAAGGTCAGCCGATTATCCCTGATGTAGATCTCTCCCCTTATAAAGCCTACGAAAACGGGGTCTCACGTCTTCACGCTGCAATCAAGCTGGTTAGCAACCAGGTCGTTCTCGTGGATCTGGGTTCATCGAATGGAACGTACCTGAATGGGACGCGCCTTACACCTTATACCGAAATGCCAGTCGTTGATGGTGATATCGCTTATCTGGGAAAATTAAAAATCCAGCTCTTGATCTCAAATTGAGGAGTTGAGGATTTTTCATGCCATACACCGTTGTAGTCCACGTCAGCAACGAAGAACCCATTTTGGCAGAAATGGACCAACTTCCTTTGTCTACAGACACCATTCTGGTCTTACATCACCCCCGCAGGCGCGATGGAAAAGATATTCATTACCTGCAAAACGATGTTGTATCGGTCATCTGGCCAGTGAACCAGGTTTCTTTTCTTGAAGTGATGCCAGGCGAGGGAGAAGAAAAGATCATCGGTTTTGTTCGCGAATAAGACATCCATCGATACCCTACAAAACAATAAAGAGAAGCACATGACCGAAAAGAATGTGAAGCGCCGCAAGATCCTGGTTGTAGACGATGAGGAACGCATGGTGCGTTTCATCCGCCTTAACCTTGAACACGATGGGTTTCTCGTCTCGGAAGCATTTAACGGTCGTCAAGCTCTCCAGCGAATTCGTGATGAGACGCCCGACCTGGTGCTTCTGGACGTGATGATGCCCGACATGGATGGATTCGATGTTCTCGAGATGATTCGCGAGATCGACAACGTGCCAGTGATCATGTTGACTGCAAAGGGTGAGGAGAACGACAGGGTCCGCGGATTGGAACTGGGGGCGGACGATTATGTGACCAAGCCCTTTAGCCCGCGTGAACTGACCAGCCGTATTAGAGCCGTTCTGAGGCGTACTGAAGGTCCCGGGTCCGGGATACACGGTCTGCTCGAAATTGACGAACGGTTGAAAATTGACTTCGACCGGCGCGAGATCTGGCTGGAAGGTAAAATTGTCAAGCTGCGCCCCACCGAATACCGACTGCTTTTTCACCTCGTTCAAAACGCAGGCTGGGTGATCTCTCATGACCAGATCCTGGCTAAAGTTTGGGGATACGAATACCGCGATGAGCCACATTATGTAAGGCTGTACATCAACTACCTGCGTCAAAAACTCGAAAAAGACCCCTCTGATCCAAAATACATCCTCACTGAGCGTGGTGTAGGATACCGCTTTGTCGATTTCCGGCGGGAAAGATCCGACCCGACTTGACACATAGGCATCTTGCCTATATAATCCCGCCTTGCCTTCCTCGCTAGCTCAACGGCAGAGCGGGCGGCTGTTAACCGCTAGGTTCGAGGTTCAAATCCTCGGCGAGGAGCTGGAGCCCTTCGAATGAAGGGCTTTTTTGTTTTCCCAAATTCGAATTTCGGCGCAAGTTCAGCGTTGACTTCCGAAGTGCGCCTGACTTCTACGATAGCGGCCAGGTCGGCTGAATATCGATCTCCATTCCATCCACGTGCCCCAGTCCATAACGGTAATACCCCGCCGCCGCGACCATCGCCGCGTTGTCCGTGCAGTAATGCAGTGCTGGGATGTGCACCCGGAATTCCTCCTGCCCCAGGAACTTCTCCCGTAGTGCCGCGTTCGCCGAGACCCCTCCCCCAATGATGATATCCTCCACCCCGTTCTGCCGTGCCGCCCGCATCGTTTTCTCGAACAGCACATCGACCACAGCCATCTGGAACGATGCCGCCAGGTCTTCCACTGGCAGTGGAGCTCCTCCGGTTCCCAGTCGCTTTACTTCGTTCAGCACCGCCGTTTTCAGCCCGCTGAACGAAAAGTTGTCCGTCTCTTCCAGCCAGGCGCGCGGAAACCGGAACGCTTCCGGGTTTCCCGTTTCCGCCGCCCGCTGCACGGAGGGTCCTCCAGGATAGGGCAATCCCAGCAGGCGTGCCACCTTATCAAAGGCTTCCCCAGCCGCGTCGTCAAGTGTCGCCCCCAGCCGCTTGTATTGCAGGTGACCTTCCATCATGTTTAATTCAGTATGTCCCCCGGACACCAGCAGTGCAAGCAGTGGGAATCGGGGTTCTGGGGGCGGTGTCTCATCCGGGCGGTACAGCCATGCCGAGTAAATGTGTCCCTCCAGGTGGTTTACCCCCACCAGGGGAAGCCTTGCTCCCATCGCCAGCCCCTTTGCCAGGTTCAACCCCACCACCAGCGACCCAGCCAGCCCGGGGCCGCGCGTCGCCGCCACCGCGTCCATGTCTCCGATCGTCATATGCGCTTTCACCAGTGTCTCTTCCACCACCGGTACCGCCGCCAGAATATGTTGCCGCGCCGCCACCTCCGGGTACACCCCCCCGTAGCGCGCATGGATCTCCATCTGCGAAGCCACCGTCGAGGCCAGCAGCACCCTCCCGTTCTCCAGCACGGCTGCCGCCGTCTCGTCACAGGAGGTCTCGATTGCCAGGATACGAGCGGGAGGTAATTCAGTCATCGTCGATAATTGTACCCCATTCTTTCCTCGGACAAGGTACCGCAGCAAGGGTATGGGTACCTTCTCCCCAGCGAGGTGTTTTCCTCCCTTTGCCTTTGTTGTTACCTCTGGTTCCTGGTCGTTCTGCCATGGCGAACTATCCCGGCAGTTTAATCGATACCTCTCGTCCCCTTTGCAGTGAAAAGACAGTAGAATCAACCCATGCCAGAAACCTCCTGCTTCCCTGTATCAGATCTTCTCCCCAAGGCTGGATTGGGGAACCAGCTCAAGCATGTGTTCCTTGTGACTGTAATGATTTTGGGCTGTTTTGCTTGCGCTGCAAACAGAACTGGTTCAGGATTATCGGGAACATCAATTCCAACAGGAACAGCCATCCAACTGCCTCTCTCGACCGCAACACCGTTGACCGCCACTTCAATCCCGAGGATGACAGCCACACCATATAATAGAATTCCTGAACAGCTGGGAGATGGCTGGCAAACATCATCCCTGCTGGATGCCGGCATCGATCCAAAGTGGATCGACCAGATGCTTGCCTCGATCTATCGGGGTGCGGGACACGGGGATATCCCCACCTTGCCGAATGGCTTGCGAAAAATGGAAAATATCCATGGCATTTTGATCGTCAAAGATGGGCGCCTGGTATTTGAGGAATACTTCTATTCCTATGATCTTTCCAGCAGTCATGACCTGGCATCCGTCACCAAAAGCATTACATCCTTGCTGGTGGGAGTAGCGATCGATCAAGGGGTTATCGGAAGTGCTCAAGATAAACTCATTACCTATTTTCCCGACTACATGCCTCTGCTGGATCAGGAGGCTGGGAAAGATGACATAACCATAGCGGATCTACTTACGATGCGTCACGGGTTCGATTGTGATGATTGGGACTCCGCCTCGCCTTCATATTATCTAAAAAACCAGCCCTGGAGGCAGGATGAGATCCTTTATATTTTGAACCTTCCTATGGCGGCTCAGCCAGGCTCTGATTTTTCATATTGCACCTGGGGAACAACGCTATTGAATGCCTTGCTCATCAGGCAAACAGGGATGGAGCTTCCTGTCTTCGCTTACCGGAATCTCTTCCTGCCTTTGGGGATTAATGATGTGAACTGGGATTCAACATCCGGAGATTGGCAGTACATTGACGGCATATCGACCATGCGTTTGCGCGACATGGCTAAGATTGGTCAGCTGATGCTCCAGAATGGACTGTGGAACGGAAAGCAGATCATCCCGGAGGACTGGATCGAACGATCCACCACGGAGTGGGTGTCCTTACCGTTCAATCTTGCCTGGGGAAAAGGATATGGATATCTTTGGTGGATAAGCGCCGTACCTGTGCAAGGCAGGGTGGTGCATTCCTTTGCCGCCTCCGGGCATGGGGGCCAGGTGATCGCCATTTTTCCGGACCTGAAGATGGTGGTTGTTCTCAGCGGAGGGAATTACGAAAAAGACCAAGGTCAGCCGTTCGAGATAATGGAACGCTTCATCCTCCCAGCCATCATCCAACCATAGGATCTGGCATGGACCGGCAGTGGCTGGTCCACTGCCGGTTCTGTGAAAACAGGATTCTCAATTCATCATTTTTCGTGGACAAAGAGATATCTGTAGAGAAAAGAAATCTCCCTTTCATGCATAACCGATCCGCTTATTTAGTTCCTCTAAGGAGTTTTTCATGAACACAATGGATGCCATTTTCACCCGCCGCTCCGTCGGAGAGGTCAAGCCCGACCCTGTGCCAGTCGAAATCATCAACAAACTCTTATCCGCAGCCGTACAGGCTCCCAATCACCACAATCTCCGCCCGTGGCGCTTTATCGTACTGACCGGTGTAGGGCTTCTGCGCCTGGGCGATGTGCTGGCGATCTCTTTTTCCGGGAAATTCCCCCAGGCTCCGATCGCAGCCGTGGAAAAAGAGCGCAGCATCCCCCTGCGCGCCCCCCTGATCATCGCCGTTGGCGTGGACGAACCCGTTCCCCCCAGGGGCAACGAGGTCGAGAACATCTGCGCAGTCGCAGCCGCGGTACAGAACCTCCTGCTCGCCGCCCAGTCGCTCGGTCTTGCCGTCAAGTGGCGCACCGGGGAGACAGCCCGCAACCCTCAGGTCAAGCAGTTTCTCGGTCTCGCCCCCGCACAGCACCTGGTCGCTCTGCTTTACATTGGCTTTCCTCTGGAACCGGCACCCATCGTTGCGCGTCCCGGCTTTGAAGATCGCACGGTGTGGCTCGATTAAGCCATTGATCCCAGCCTTGCCCGCTCCTCTTCCACCACCTTCTCCTCTAGTTTCTTGAACAGGGGTGCAGGCTGGTTGAGCGCAGTTCCCGGCTGCAGGGTGCTGGCTTTCCATTGTTCCCCCTCCACCCCATGCTGGCGCAGCACCGTGTGTTCGCCCAGCCCATCCGTCACCGTCTGTGTGTATTGCGCGCCGAACAGCGGGGTCTGATACCCAAAGAAGCCGTTCAACTTCTCACTGGTATAAGGCAGGAACGGGGCGAACATCACTTTCAGTGAGTCGATTGCCCGCAACGCCGTGAAGATCGTCAGCGCTGCTGCTTCCTTGTCGGTTTTCACTGCCTGCCAGGGTGCCATCTGGTCCAGGTACTGGTTTACTGTCGTTGCCAGGCGGAAGGCCTCCTGCAGTGCCGCCCGCAGTTTCACCCCCTCCAGCAGACTCCCCACTGTCTCGAATCCCGCCGCAATCCCTTCCAACAGCTTCTGGTCTTCCGGGCGCAGCCTCGTCACGTCGATCCCCGGCACGTGCCCTTCCCAGTGCTTGCAGCAGAAGGACAGCACCCGGTTCGCCAGGTTTCCCCAGGTCGCCACCAGTTCGCCATTGTTCTTTGCCACGAATTCACCCCAGTCCCAGTCCGAATCGTGGTTCTCTGGCATGTTCACCGTCAGGTAATAGCGCAGCGCATCTGCATCGTAGCGACTCAGCGCATCCCGCCCCCACACCGCCCAGTTGCGCGAGCCGGAGATCTTCTGCCCCTCCAGGTTCATGAACTGGTTCGCCGGCACATCAAAGGGCAGGGTCAGCGTCCCCTCTTGCTCGGCAAAGATGCGCAGGAATTCCCCGCCTGCGCCCATCAGTTCCGCTGGCCATAATGCTGTGTGAAAGAAGATGTTGTCCTTACCGATGAAATAGAACGACCGCGCTTCCGGGTTCACCCACCAATCCTTCCACGCATCCGCCTCCCCCGCCAGACTCGCCCACTCCACCGCCGCCGAAAGGTAGCCGATCACCGCCTCGAACCACACATACAGGCATTTCCCCTGCCAGCCTTCCACCGGCACCGGGATCCCCCAGTCCAGGTCGCGCGTGATCGGGCGCGGTTTCAGTCCCTCCGCTTCGATCTTCCCCAGGCTCTCCCCCAGCACCGGTTCGCGCATGTACCCCGCCCGCTGTTTCAGGAATTCTTTGACCTTTGGCTCCAGCATGGAGAGGTCCAGGTAGAAATGCTCGGTCTCGCGCAGTTCCAGCGCCCCGTCGCCGGTCTTGGCGCGTGGAGTGAGTAGTTTCTCCGGTTCCAGCACGTTCCCGCACCGGTCGCACTGGTCGGAGCGAGCCCCCTCGAACCCGCAAAGGTAGCAAGTCCCTTCCACATAACGGTCCGGCAGGAACTTCTTCGCCGAGGGCGAATACCACTGCAGTGATGTCTTTGTGAACAGGGATCCATTATGCTGCAGCGCCAGGAAGATGGACTGCGCCACCTTGAAATGGTTTGTCGTATGTGTCGTCGTGAACAGGTCGTACTGGATGCCCAGTTGCTGGAACAGATCCAGGAACCCATCATGGTATTGCTTGTACACCTGCTCCACCGGTTGCCCCGTCTTGTCTGCTGCCAGAGTCACCGGCGTTCCGTGGCTGTCGGTTCCCGATACCATCAACACCCGGTTCCCCTTTAAGCGGTGGTAGCGCGCCACGATGTCCCCCGGTAGGTGGGAACCGGTGATATTGCCCACGTGGATCTCGGCATTGGCATAGGGCCAGGCGATGGCGATCAGGATATTCTCAGGCATTTTCTTCTCCAATTTTTCCCGCAGCGGGAGATGTTTTCGACGGCTTCTTCGGGTAACAAAACTGCCGGCTTTCGCCAGCAGTCATGTAGGCGGCATACGCCGGCTTGCAGTTCATCTGGCGTTGAACTGCAAAATTTCGCGGCACATGGGCATGCTCTTTCGTTCCATGCCTGTAGTTTACTATGTCCTGCCATGCATGGCAAGGATATCCGCCGGGGAGTGCTGGACTGCCGCCTCTCTTCTGCTCCTGGCATTACTTCTCCCTCTGGGGTCCGGCGAGGACGTTGGCAATCCTTTGGCCACCCCTCGTTCCCGGCGGCACCCTAAAGGGCGCTGCCGGAAGCTGATAGGGTCTCGACCGGATTGCCTGCGAGCCTTGCTGCTCCCCACCCTCCCCTTTGGGATTATAATCACCTCGCCCCAGCCCTCCCGCTGGCGGATCTCACCCCCAGGAGTCCTCCCATGACTATCATCGAACTTTCCAACCTCACCAAGTACTACGGCAAAGCCCGCGGCATCGTCGACCTCTCCATCAACGTTGCAGAAGGCGAGATCTTCGGCTTCATCGGCCCCAATGGCGCCGGGAAATCCACCACCATCCGCCTGCTCGTCTCCCTCATCCACCCCACCAGTGGCACCGCTCGGGTCTTCGGCAAGGACGTCACCACACACGGTCCCGAGATCCGCCGCTCCATCGGTTACCTTCCTTCTGAAGTCTTTTACTATGAGGGCATGAAGGTCATCGACCTGCTCAGGTATTCCGCCAGTTTCTTCCCCGGCGACTGCATCCCACGGCTACACGAACTTGCTGAATACATGGAACTCGACCTCAACCGCCGCATCGGCGACCTATCCTACGGCAACAAGAAGAAGGTTGGCATCGTCCAGGGTTTGCTCCACAGCCCTAAACTCCTCTTCCTCGATGAGCCCACCAGCGGTCTCGACCCGCTCATGCAGCGCAAGTTCTTCGACCTCATCCGCCAGGAAAACGCTCGCGGCGTCACCGTATTCTTCTCTTCCCACATCCTCGGCGAGGTCCAGCGTCTCTGCTCCCGCGTCGGCATCATCCGCGAGGGTCGCCTGGTCGAGATCTCCGACATCCGCAGCCTTCAGCAGAACAACTACAAGAAGGTGCGCCTCACCGCCGCGGACATCCAGCCCTCCGCCTTCGATCTCCCCGGTGTCACCACCCTCCAGGTCGAGAACGACTCCCTGCGTTTCTTCTTCAAAGGTGATATCAACACCGTCCTGCACAAGCTCAGCGCTCTCCAGGTTACCGATGTCACCATCGAGGAACCCACCCTCGAAGAGATCTTCCTGCACTACTACGAATAGGACCGTCTCATGAGTGCAAACATCTTCCTCCATGAATTGCGCGCCCACCTGCGCTCGGTCCTCACTTGGTCGCTCTCTCTGCTCGCCTTGACATTCTTCTTCATGGGTATCTTTACATCCTTCGCCAGCCAGGCTGAACTGATGAACACCATGCTCGCCAAGTTCCCCCCGCAGTTACTCGCCGCTTTCGGTATGAATGGCATGGACCTGTCTACCGTGTTGGGGTATTACAGTTTCCTTTACCTCTTCATCCAGATATGTCACTCCATCCAGGCTGGCAACTTCGGCTTTGGTCTCGTCTCCATTGAAGAGAGCGAACTCACCGCAGATTTCCTGCTCTCCAGGCCGGTCAGCCGGGCACGCATTCTCACCAGCAAATTGCTTGCCGCTGCGCTCAGCCTGCTCCTCACTGATCTGGTAGTCGTTATCGGTAGCCTCGTTGCCCTTAATCTCTTCCGCGATGGTCGTCCCTTCGAGTTGGGCACCCTGTTCCTGCTCTTCCTTGCCCTGCCCATCTTCCAGGCTTTCTTCCTCGCTCTCGGGCTTGTCATTTCCCTGCTTGTCAAAAGGGTGCGCAACGTCACCCCCTATGCTCTCGGTCTCGGCTTTGGCATGTACCTGCTCAACGCCTTCAGCGGCCTCCAGGGCAAGGTGATCTTCCTGGAATACCTCACCCCCTACAAGCACTTCGACGCCAACTTCATCGTCCAGAACACTGCCCTCGATACGCCGCTGGTCCTGCTCAACGGGCTTGTCACCGTGCTTGCCCTGGCTGCCAGTTACTGGCTCTACCTGCGCCGTGACATCCCCGCGGTAGTCTAGGAGTCCCATTCATGAACATTTTCCTGCGTGAACTCAAAGCCAATCGCAAGTCCCTGCTCATCTGGTCGGGCATCATCGCCCTTCTGATCTTCATTGCCGTCGCCAAGTTCTCCGCCTTTGCTGGTGATCCCAGCATGGTCGCCCTCCTCGATTCCATGCCCCCGGCTGTGCTCGACGCCATGAACATGCGTGCCTTCAACCTCACCACCCTCACCGGCTTCTACGGCATCATGTTCATCTACTTTGGGCTGATGGGCGCCATTGCCGCCGCCATGTGGGGCAGCGAGGTCATCACCAAGGAAGAGCGCGATCGAACGGTCGAATTCTCCCTCGTTCTGCCAGTCACCCGTAACCGGGTCATCACCTACAAGACCCTCGCCGCTCTGGTCAACTGCATCCTCTTCGTTGCTCTCACCTGGTTCATCTCCATCATTGCCGTCCAGACCTACACCCCCGACAGCGCCTTCTATAAGTTCCTTGCCCTCGAAATGCTTGCCATGTTCATTCTCGAGGTCATCTTCCTCTCACTCGGTCTGCTCCTCGGCTGTGCCATGCACCGCTACAAACGTTCCGGCTCTCTCGCCATCGCCATCATCCTCGGCACCTACTTCCTCTCCATCCTCTCCGGCATGGACGAGCGCCTCACCTCGCTCAAATACCTCACCCCCTTCAAATACTTCGACGCCGCCGAAATATTCCGCACCGGTCACCTCGACTTCGGCTACCTGCTCCTCTCGTGCCTCATCACCGCCATCTGCCTCCTTGGCGCCTACCTCACCTATAACCGCCGCGACCTGTATATCTGATCAATAACTCATCTGCGCACCTGTAAAGTAAGGGGTACGGCGACGCCGTGCCCCTTACTCTTGAGTCCTGCATTTCCCCCTCAATCTCCTCGAAATCCAACGCCACCAGTTCCTCCAGCGCCTTTCTACTCCCGTTCCAGGACCTTTGATCGCCATTCTCGCCATCCCCAGGCACTCCAACTTTCTTGCCGTCATGAAGGTCAACTGTACCGCCTGCAGTTCCTGAACAACGTACACCTTCGAATACAGTCTATGCGGGAAGGGATTGTAATTCCCCATCTTCTTTTTTTACTCGTGTGTCCCTACATATAAATAATAATTCATTTTCCCCCACTCCCCTGCATTCGACAAACGCATTTATTCTTGATTATTAATTAGAAATTCCCCCCTACAAATATTCCTTCAACTGCCGCGCCCGCAGCGGGTGCCGCAGCCGTCGCAGCGCCTTCCCCTCGATCTGCCGGATGCGCTCCCGCGTCAATCCAAACTTTGCCCCCACCTCCTCCAGCGTATACGGATTCCCATCATCCAGCCCGAACCGTAGCCGCAGGATGCGTGCCTCCCGCGGAGAAAGCGACTCCAGCACTTCGTTCACCTTTTCCTTCAACATCGCCTCGTACGCACTCTGGATCGGCGTCGGGGCGCTCTCGTCCTCGATGAACATCCCCAGGTCCGAGTCCTCATCGTCCCCCATCGGCGCATCCAACGAAGCCGGGATGCGCGCCGCGTTCAGGATCCACTCCAGCCGCTTCGGCTCCAATTCCAGCGCCTCCGCCAGTTCCGCCGTCGTTGGCGCGCGCCCAAATTTCTGCTCCATTTCGTGCAACGCCCGGAACACCCGTCGCACTTGGTCGCTCATGTGTACCGGCAGCCGGATGGTGCGCGATAGGTCGGCGATTGCCCGTGTGATCATCTGCCGGATCCACCACGTCGCATACGTCGAGAAACGGAACCCGCGGCTCACGTCGTACTTCCCTACCGCTTTCATCAGCCCCAGATTCCCCTCCTGGATCAGGTCCAGGAAAGGCACCCCCCTCCCCACGTACTTCTTCGCCACGCTCACCACCAGCCGCGTATTTGCCTTGATCAGGTGGTCGCGTGCCAGCATCCCCTCCTGCACCAGCGCCTCCAGCCGTCTCCGTTCCTGCAACCTCCCGCCCCCGCACAGGCAGATCAATTCCTTGCGCGCCGCCATCCCCTCGCGCACCTGCACTGCCAGGGTATACTCTTCCTCCACGCCCAGCAGCGGCACCCGCGACATCTCCTTGAAATACATCGCCACGTTGTCATTGCTTCCCGTGTCGATGTCCTCCACCCAGCCCACTGCCTCCGTGGAGGCCTGCAGTTCGCTTTCCACCTCGATCTCCGGCGCCTCCAGGTCCAGAACCTCCACCCCCTTCTGGCGCAGGCTCACCATCAACACCGAAAGCCGCTCCGTATCCGCGAATTCCGGCGAGATTTCCAGCAGGTCGTCGGTCGTCAGGTATCCCTGTACCGAGGCTTTTTCAAGCAGCATATTCAGTTCGTCATGGTGGCTCCGGCGGGTAACGGTCATCAAATTCCACCCTTCATTTGTCGTTCAATCCAACAGGTCCTTCAAGACCGAGAATGGCGAATCGAGCCCCTTTCCTTGATGACCACAATCCACCAGGTTCAGGTTCTCACCGCACTCCCGGCACAACCCCTTGCACTCCGGTTTGCAGATCGGTTGGATGGGTACTTCCAGCAGCGCATACTCGCGCAGCAACGGCGCCAGGTCGATCCGTCCTTCTTCCGGCAGCAGCAGGTTCGATTCGGTCATCGTCCGCTCATCAAAGGCATACAGGTCGGTCACTTCCCATTGCACTGCTTGAGAATACTCTTCCAGGCAGCGCACGCAGTCCACCAACATCCTCGCCGCGAACTCTCCATCCATCAGCAGCCCCTGTTGGGTGCGCGTGAAGATCACCTTTCCGGTGAAGTCGGCCACCGTCAGGTCATCGCCCAGCCACATCTTCTCATAATCGAATGTGAAATCACGGCTGGTGCCGATCGGCGCATTGATCAGGAATCCGACATTCAGTTCAAGGGGGCGTCGTGGGTTGGTCACAGTCTTTTTTCTATACGAAAGGGATGGAGTGGTTTGATTTTAGCACAGCCGGAGGGCAAAGTCAAATTATTGCCTTTCTCATCCTCCCTTTCACATCCCCCGCAGTCGGCTCACCGCCACCACCGTGATGTCATCATCCTGTACCGCCCCTTTCTGGAATTTTCCCAAAGCCCCCACCAACGCCGTACTCACCTGGTCCCCTGCATTTCCACTTTGCCCTCGCAGTGCATCCTTCAGACGTTCGTAGCCAAAAGAGTCCCCTTCCGGGTTACGGCAGTCCGTCAACCCGTCCGAAAAGAGCACCAGCGTCTCGCCTTGCTCAAGGTGCAGCACACATTCATCCAGCCGCAGATCATCGAACAGACCCAGAGGTTGACCGGTCGTTTGGGGCAGTCTCCGCACGTCTCCCTTTCCATTCAGAAGCAACGGCAGTTCGTGCCCGGCGCGCGCATAGGCAAAGCCACCCGTCTTCATCTCCAGGATGCCAAACAGCACCGTGACGAATAGGTCCGACTGCTGCAATTGGATCAGGTGGTCATTTACCCGGTGCAGGATCTCACCCGGCGTCCCCCCGTGTGCCCCCTCAGCCATGATCAGCGCGTGCGCCCTCGCCATGAAGATCGCCGAGGGCACCCCTTTGTCAGCCACATCCCCCACCACAACCCCCAGGCGCTCCTCATCCAGCCAGAACACATCATAGAAATCACCTCCCACTTGCCTGGCAGGCTGCATGTGCGCCCCAAAAGCATACCCTTCCCTCTGCGGCAGTTCCTGTGGCAGGATGGAAACTTGGATCTCCGCCGCCACCTGCAGTTCCCGCTCCAACCGCTCTTTTTCGATCAGTTGCGTCTGTGCCATCTTCAATTTATCATAGGCATCCTGCAGTTCTCGGTTTTTCTCCTGCAGGTCACGGAAGGTCGCCGCGTTGGTTGCATCCAGCCGTTTGGTCAGCGTCTGCACCATGGTGTACGCCAGTTGCGGCTGCCGCACCATCAGTGCATCGAAATCTGTCCGTGTCATTTTCCACAGCCGTGCCGTGGTTGCCGCTCGGATGGTTGCCGTGCGCATCCGCCCCGGGATCAGCAGGCTCATCTCTCCGATGAACTCCCCCGGACCCAGGCTTGCCAGCAGCGTCTGGTCTGGCGTATCGCAGCCCAGCAGCACATCCAGGCGCCCCTCCAGCACCGCATACAGGCTCTCGCCCGGTTCCCCCTCCCTGAACAGAACCTCCCCCGGCTCCATCTTGATCACCGAAAGCACCGAGATCAGGTATTCGCGCTCGGCCTTGGGCAGGTCACTCAAAAGCGGGATGCGGTGGAAGATCGCCGTGTAGGTCATCTACGGCGCCCTCAGGTCCAGTTCTTCCTTGCCCCCCAGTTTTTCCTGGATCCTCTCCACCACCACCTCCAGCGCCAGTGGTTGGTGCACGTAATCCAGGTCATCCGTACGGATGGTCAGCACCGGGCACAGGTCGAATGCCATCAGCCACTCATCATAGAAGGTATCCAGCAGCCGCAAATAATCCGCCGAGATACCGGTCTCCATGTTGCGCGCCCGCCGGCGGATCCTATCCATCAACACCTCCACCGGGCACTTGAGGTAGACCAGCAGGTGGGGCGCTGGCAGGGCATCCACCACCAGGTCGAACAACTTGCGATACGCCAGGTAATCGCGCTCCGCCAGGTTGCCCATGTGGTGCAGTGCCCTAGCAAAGATGAACGCGTCCTCCTGGATGCTGCGGTCAAGGATCGCCGAGCGCGGGTCACCCGCCGCATCCAGGTACTGGTCGGCGCGGTGTCCCAGGAAATAGACTTGCAGGTGAAAAGCCCATGCCCGCATGTCTGCATAGAAATCCGGCAAGTAGGGATTATCCGCCACCGATTCGTAATCCGTTCGCCAGCCCAGCCGCGCTCCGATCCGTTCAGCCAGCGAAGTCTTCCCCACCCCGATATTACCCGCCACCACCACCAGGCGTTTGCTCATCAGCCCTTCCTTTCCACGATTTCGATGCCACTATTTTACACGAATAATGCTCTCTCATTACAGGCGGTACTGGCGTACACAACTGTGCAGGTGGCGAAATGCGATCTCCCTGCCTGGCATGGCAGCACGGGATCACTGCTGAAATTTTTCCTCGCTGCGATTCCGGGTTTTCTCACACACACAGCAATGTCGCGCGATCCTTGTGGAAATTGTAAGGAATATGCCCATGGTTGTTCGGTATAATAAATAAAATTGTAGAGGTATCATGAAAAAAGATAGATCTTTTCAGCGTGGACAGGGTTTTGTGGAATATGCCTTGGTGATCGTCTTGGTGGCTGTTGTTGCCATCCTGGTGCTCCAGATCTTCGGCATCTCTCTCAAGGATGTTTTCTGTGCCTCCATGCAAGCCATTGGCGCCCAGCCCGCTGCCTGTAGTTCCAGTCTCTTTCAAGACGATTTTACTGATCTGAGCCAGTGGACCGTTATCAAGGGTAAGTGGACCAACAAGAACGGTCAACTCTGCGGCGGACCCGGCGAGGGCCAACTCTTCGCCGCTATCGATGCGACTGATTATGAAGTCGTTCTGAGTGGTGCCAAGTTGGATAAAGGCGATGGTTATGGCCTTTTCTTCCGCTCCACCAATTTCCAGAAGGTTAGCGGCTATAATTTCCAATACGATAAGGGCGCCGGGGGGTATTTATTCCGCGAATGGTACCAGGGCAGTGAATTTTCCCCTCATGTCTCGGTACGCAAGACGAACTATGATTATTATAGCCAGCCCCATGATATCAAGGTGGTGGTGCAGGGCAGCACCTATACAGCTTTTGTCGATGGTCAACAGGTCTACACCGTGACCGATTCCACCTATTCAACCGGCGGTATCGGTCTGCGCACCTGGGACGCCACCGAGGTTTGCTTTGATAGCATTCAGGTTAACCCACTTCCCTGAGGAAAGACATGAGCCTCTCCAGTTCACCTTCCTTGCAGAAGTACAAAGATGGCATCCCCAACCGCCCTCCCGACACCGGGAAGCGGAAAATGGTCCTGCGCATCATCCTGGGGATATTATCCTTGGTTGCCGTCAGCCTGTTCGTCGTCCATTCGGTACAAAGCAACACTGTCGCTTTGCTTACCGGGCGGGGCACCCTTACCGGTACGGTTGTTGATGAGTACGGCGCCCCATTACAGGCACAGGTTTTCATCTTTGGCCTCGATCGGCAGGTTGACACCGCCCGCGATGGCATTTTTATTTATAAGAACATCCCGGCGGGTCAGCACAGCCTGATCGTTGCCTTCAACGGCACCGCCCAGGAATTCTTCGTCCAGGTAGAGGCGGGCACAACCCTCGACCTTGGCACCCTGGCTTTCCTCGTCAGCACCCCCACCCAGCCCTGATCCCGGAGAAGAACATGTCTGTAAAAGTTCTCCTCGTCGAAGATGACGAAATGATGCGTAAGATGACTGCCATGGTGCTTAAAAAGCAGGGGTTTGAGATCCTGCCTGCCGAGAATGGCCCCGTTGCCCTCGAATTGCTGTCCTTGAATCAACCGGATATCATCCTGCTCGATGTCATGATGCCGGGGATGGATGGTTTCACCGTTTGCAGTAAGATCCGCACGATGCCGAATTTCTGCCATACCCCCATCATTATGCTCACCGCCCTGGACAACCTGGAGAACAAGGTCAAAGGTTTCGACGCCGGTGCGGACGACTATATCGCCAAGCCATTCGAGACCGCCGAATTGGTCGCTCGCATGAATGTCCTCCTGCGCCGCTTCGATACCGCCCCGGCTGAAGTCGGCGCTCACGAACCGGCCCAGACGATCGCTGTATTCTCCCTGCGTGGTGGTTCCGGTGTCACCACCATCGCCGTCAACCTGGCAGCCGGCTTGTCCCAGTTGTGGAGCTCTCGGGTTGCCTTGGTGGACATGGTCGCCACTGCCGGGCAGACTGCCATGTTCCTGAACCAGTCTCTTCGCAATTCTTGGGCAGATTTGTTCGTGGAGGATGCAGACGAGATCGAAGAGGACATGGTTCTGAGCGCCATGCTGCCTCACGAAAGTCGCGTCCGCACCCTCGCTTCCCCTTCCCATCCCGGGCAATCCGAATTGCTCACCCCTCAGATCACCTCTCGCGTCCTCGATCTTCTCCAGACCAGCTTCCCTTATGTTGTCCTCGACATGCCTCACGATCTGGGGGAACGCACCTTGGTTGCCCTCGATCACAGCAACATCATTCTGATCATCGCCCAACCGGAGATCGCTTCCCTGCGCGCTGCCCGCCTCGCCCTGGAAACCTTTGAAACTCTCCAATATCAGGATAAGAAGATCTATGTTGTTCTAAACTGGACCTTTCCGCACCATGGGTTGGCGCTCAAGGATATCGAGCGCCTCCTGAAGGCAAAGATCGACCTGGTGCTGCCTCACGCCGCAGATGAATTCATTCTAGCACTCAATTACGGGAAACCTCCTGTGCTCGAGGATCCCGAGAGTCCCCTGGGGGTCATCTTCGAGGATATCGCCATGGCGCTGAGCAAGGAAAACCAGCGCACCGTCACCCCGGAGCACCCCACCCCTGCTTGGCGACGTGTGGTTGAACGCATCCGGCGCCGCAAACAGAATTGAACCCTTTTTCTTTTCCATGCAGAAAAAGACCCTGCAGTAGTTGTCTCTGCAGGGTCTCCTATTACTGGAAGTTCATCTTGCGGACTAACACTCGCTGTATCCGCAGGAATAGCACTTGCGGCAGCCTTCTTCGTTGACCATGGATGCCTCCCCACAATCCGGGCACAGGTCGCCCGTCCGCAGCGCAAATTGCCGGGCAGAGCTCTCATCTAGTCCCGGGAACTCGATATGAGGTTCCTCCTGCGGGATTCCATCCTCCACGCGATGTGCCTTGCCACCGGTCAGGTACTCATCCAGCGCCTGTCCCACTCCGTCTGGTAATGAACGCACCCGGTTGGCACCGAATCCCAGGCTGCGCCCCCCTCCAATGCCAGATAACTGCCGCACGACCTCGTTCAACCGCTCCCGGGGAGCAATGGGGGAAGCCAGCCGCAGGATGTAGGAGATGAGCCTTCCGATGGCCTCTGAGACTGCTGCAGTCTCAGAACCTGCCTTGGCAGTGTTGATGAACACCTCAAAGGGTTGTTTCCCGCCGTTCTCGTTGATCGTAATGAAAGCCCTCCCCAGTGGCGTTTCCACTCGATACGTTTGGCCTGCCAATTGGCGCGGGCGGGGCTTCTTGCTCTCATGCCAAGCCGCCAACTGGGTGGCAAGTTCCGTTTCTGATACCGGTTTTGCATCACCCTTGTTGCCGAATGGCATGATCACCGGCCCCCCTGTCGGTAAATAGGTGGACTGCTTCTTCTCGGCTGTCGCTTTCGTCTCCAGCACCACTTGTTCCCGTGACCCGGTCACATAAACCGTGATTCCCTTACAACCAAGTTCCCAGGCAAGCAGGTAGGCTTTGGCAACTTCTTCTCGGGTTGCACCAGCCGGAAAGTTGATTGTCTTCGATAGAGAATTATCTACATATGCTTGCAACGCAGCCTGCGTGCGAACATGTTCCTCGGCGGTGATATCTCCGGCAACCACAAAGACATTGCGGATCTCCGCGGGCACTTCGGGAATATCCTGGCAGTTGCCATGTCCCATCACCTTCTCTACAATGTCCAGGCAGGCATTGCCCTTGATCCCGGCTTCTTCAAGCGCTTTCTCAAAACGGGGACTGGCATAGGTTAACTGGAGGTCTTGCCCGTTATCATTGACATGCCGGATATAGGCGAGAGCAAAGACCGGCTCGCAGCCATACCCCTCGCACCCGGCAACAGTGGCGATCGTCCCGGTGGGGGCGACCGTTGTTTGGGCTGCATTTCGGATTCCGAATTTTCGTATCCCGGCAACGATCGCTTCCCAATCCACCAGCGGACGTCCCCAATCATGCACATATGCCACAAGCGGGAGAGGTGGCTGCCAGGTCAATTCATCATAATCATAGATCGAGCCCCGGATTGCCGGGAAGGCTCCGCGCTGGTGCGCCAGGGAAATGCTCGTTAGCATGGCATGATAGCGCACGAATTCTATCACCTGTGAACCAAATTCCTGACCCTCAACTGACCCGTAGCGTACCCCCACATGGTACATCAGGTCAGCTAGTCCCATGATGCCAAGACCGATGCGCCGGGCTTTCTGGGCAGCCTCCCGCAGTTGGGGAACCGCCGGAACATAGGCATTCACATCGACTACGTTATCAAGAAAACGCACAGAGAGTGCCACGCTTGTGCGCAGGAGGTCCCAGTCCACCTCATTTTTGGGTCCGCAGTGCTCTGCCAGGTTGATCGACCCCAGGCAGCAGTTCTCGTGCGGTCCCAGCCACTGCTCACCACACGGATTGGTCGCCTCCAGTTCATAGAGATGTGGCACAGGGTTGGAACGGTTGGCGGCATCCAGGAACAGCATTCCAGGCTCCCCGTTGTGATGTGCCTGATGAACGATCTTGTCGAAAAGATCCCGCGCCCGGACAGTACGATAAGTACGGATGGGGACACCGGCTGCCTCAGCCTGCTCCAGTGTGCCGCGGAATTTACGATATTCAGGAGCACTCACATCCGGGAACCGCAGGTCCCAATCTGTATCCGCATTGACCGCCCGCATGAATGCATCGGTGATACCGACCGATATATTGAAGTTGCTGACGCTGCCTTCTTTGTCTTTGCAGGTGATGAATTCCTCGATATCCGGATGATCAACACGCAATACAGCCATATTCGCCCCACGCCGTGTCCCACCCTGGGCAATTTCACCAAAGGCGTGATCATAAACCCGCAGGAAACCGACAGGTCCGGTTGCCTGCCCGGCTGATGATTTTACCAGCGCACCCTGGGGCCGGATCCGGGAAAACGAAAAACCATTTCCTCCACCAGTCTGTTGGATCAATGCTGCGTCCCGCAGAGATTGGAAAATGCCGGCAGCATCACGGCCCATATCATCATTAATGGGCAGGACAAAACAAGCAGCCAGTTGACCAAGCGGAGTTCCTGCACCAGTAAAGGTTGGGGAGTTGGGAAAGAATTTTCGGGAAGTCAACAGAGCATAGAAATCACGTGCCAGCGCAAGCACCTCACCCCCCCAGGATTCATCCGCTTTCGCAATGTGATAAGCCACCCTCCAGAACATCTCTTCGGGAGTCTCGATCGGCTGACCATCATCACCACGGCGCACATAACGGCGCACAAGCACCTGGCGGGCATTTTCGGTCAATTTCACCGGGGGCAGGTCTGCTGGCAAGGGTGGCGTAGGGAGCAAGCCTTTGTGCGTTTGCATGGCTTCAGAATCCATTTTTTCTCCTGTGGTCAAGGGTGTGTTCAACCGACTAAAAAACGCCCTTCAGCCTCTCCATGCAGGCAGCTAAGGCGTTTCAATTGGAACTATTTCCCAAGCAAGAGGTGATCAATTTCACTGCGTAAGGAATGCAGGTCAGACAAGCGCAAGTAAACGATGGCATAACGTATATATGCGATCTGGTCCAATTCCTTTAATCCCTTGATGACCAGGTCACCAACTACACGCGAGGATACTTCAGCCTTGCCTTGTTTCTGCAGGTCTGCTTCCACCTGCCCCAACAGGCGATCGATGTCATCTGCTGATACCGGTCTCTTTGCGCATGCAATCCGGACCCCCCGCGCCAACTTCTCAAGGTCGAATTCTTCGCGTGTACCATCCTGTTTGATGATTAGCGGTGTCGCAAGGATTGGACGCTCATAACTGCTGAAGCGTTGCCCACAATCCAAGCATTCCCGGCGGCGGCGAATGCATCCGTGGCTGTCATGGGTCGTATCGATCACCTTGGTATCTTCATGTTGGCAATAAGGGCACCGCATCCTGCATCTCCGTGAATAACTAGAACAAATGTAACCGCCATATATGGCACTATAGACAAATAATCCCCTACATATGGGGTGAATTATGAGGATTCTAACATATTCTTAAGCTTGATTCAAGAGGACTCATGGGTGATTTGTCTTAAAGTTTTCTCCGCTCGTACTGGGGAAAGGATCCATAACGAACAACCTAAAAAACCCGTTGATTCTCCTGGTATTTTCGGGTATAGTAATATGGAACAGACCATGTAAAAAAGTGCACCTTCATCGGCACCACCCTTGCAGTCCTTACAGAAACAACAGGCTCGATTGAGAACACCGGTGAAGCTTAAAGAGTTCTTCGCAAAGATCCGCCAGGTTTTATCTTCGCCCTTGCTTGTTGATGAATCCGACAGGCATAGGATTGCGACGATTATTTACCTGTCCACCATCCTTCTGGTCGCATCTTTATTCTTCCTTATCTCCACGCTCGGGCGGGAACAATATACCACTGTCTTGGGGGTGTTGGCCGGGGATGCTATCCTGGTCGTATCCATTTTTCTCGCTCACCGGGGCAAGATCACATTCGTTAGTTACACCATTCCAATCTCGCTGTTCGCGCTTGCCACCTTTGTGGCATTCCGAGGCTTTGGCCTCCACGATATTACCCTGCTTGCTTTTCCCATGATCGTTGCCATTGCTGGCCTTCTACAGAATAAGCTGGGTGTGCTTATCACTGCCAGTATTGGGACGTTGTGTCTCTCACTGATTTATCTGGGCGAAACCATTGGGTTGATTCCGAGGGCAGTTGCCTTCCAGGAATACACCAGCATCGGCGATGTGCTTATCATGGGGATTTTGTTGTGGGTCACTGCCACTTCCATATATTTCTCAACTGGCCGCCTTCACCGTAGTCTGGAATCAATGCGCAAAGGAGAACAGGCATTACGTAAAGCGAACGATGCGTACGAGAATTACTCCGAGGTACTGGAACAGCGCACTGGGCAATTGTTGACCGGGGCTCGGGTCTCCAGGGCCGCAAGCAGCATCCTTGATCCGGATGAACTTGGCCAACAGGTTGTTGAGTTGGTCTGTACTCGTTTCGGCCTGTATTATGTCGGTCTCTTCCTTGTGGAGAAAGGTAGTAACTGGGCTGTCCTGCGCGCGGCCACCGGCGAAGCAGGCAAGCAAATGCTTAGTAATGGTCATCGTCTGAAGGTCGGTAGCATGTCGATGATTGGATGGTGCATTGCGAATAAGAAGGCACGCATTGCGCTGGACATCGGCGCAGAAGCGGTGCGTTTTGACAATCCCCTGCTCCCCAAAACGCGATCCGAGTTGGCATTTCCATTGATCAGCCGGGGTCAGGTCATTGGTGCATTAAGTATCCAGAGCGAAAAAGAAGGGGCCTTCAGCGAGGAAGATATCATCTCGTTCCAAACCATGGGTGACCAGCTTGCCAATGCCATCCGCAGCGCGCAGCTCTATGGCGAACTTCAAATGGAACTGGCCCAGCGTCGCCGGGCAGAAAAAAAGATCCGCAATTTGAACAAGGAATTGGAGGATCGTGTTGCTGTCCGTACATCAGAATTGCAGGCAGCCAATGAGCGCTTGACTGCCCTCAGTCAACTGAAAGACGAGTTTGTGTCCAATGTCTCTCACGAGTTGCGCACCCCGATCACCAGTATCATGCTATATCACAGCATGATTGACACCAATCCACAGGACGCCAAGCGTTATGTAAATACGTTAAAGCGCGAAACGAACCGCCTGGCTCACCTGATCGAAGACCTGCTCTTCCTCTCCAGGCTTGACCAGGGACGGTTCAATTTCAACCCCAAACCTGTGGATATTAACCGGCTGGTGGAGGAATATGCCACAGACCGGGCGCCTCTGGCAGCCAATCGTCATCTGACCATCACCGTATCGCCCACAAGTTCCATCCCCGTCGTTCAGGCTGATGAACAAATGATCGGACAAGTGCTAAGCATCATCCTGACGAACGCGATTAACTACACTCCTGAGAATGGGCATATCATCATCCGCACTCAGGCTGCCACAAAACAGGCACAACAATGGGTCGGTTTCACGGTCTCAGACACTGGTCCAGGGATTTCACCCGAAGAATGTCAACGATTATTCGAGCGCTTCTTCCGCGGAAAAGCCGGCAGAGAATCTGCCACGCCAGGGACTGGGCTGGGACTGGCGATCGCCAGAGAGATCGTGGATAAACACAAAGGGTTAATCGAAGTTGAAAGCCAAGGTCTGGGGCAAGGCGCCACCTTCGGTGTCTGGCTGCATGTCTGGGACCCAGGATGAGCGAACTGCGCGTGCGGCTTTTCGGGATTCCCTGTATCTGGTACGATGGACAGGAGTTGGAACTGCCAGCCACGCGCCAGTCGCGTTCCATCCTTTATTATCTACTCCATCACCACCCCCAATCCCAGAGGCGGGAAGTCCTGCTGGCTACTTTTTGGCCGGAGCAATCGGAACAGCGATCCAGGCACGCCCTGAGCCAATCCATCTGGAGAATCAGGCAAATTCTTCCCGACTGCCTGGAGACCAGTCAGGCTGCAGTTGGACTGGCACCACACCTTACGCCTTGGATTGATAGTCAGGTATTCTTAACCTTGCTGGGGGCTCATTCCACACAACAAGGGACTGTCCCATCCCAATTATTGGAAGAAGCCCTTCGACTTTATACCGGTGATTTCCTTGCCTGCCAGGAGGAAGACTGGGTGATCCTGGAGAGGGAGAGGTTGCGGCATCTTTACCACAGTGCCCTGGAAACCATGGTTCAGGTGGAGAAGGCTACCGGGGATTTCCGTCAGGCTATTCATTATGGTCTCATCCTGTGCAATAGTGATCCCTTGCGAGAATCCGCCCACCGAGAAGTGATCCGCCTGTATTATGTTACCGGCAATCCGGCTGCAGCCCTGCGGCAATATACCGCCTGCAAGAACCTCCTTAAAAACGAATTGGGGGTGGATCCGGAAGAAGAAACCGTCAACCTCATTCGGGAGATCAACCAGCGCACCCAGATCGACTCTGTGCCTCACTTGCCCGAGCCGGTCGGATCAGCCCCCCTCCCGGATCTGCGCCAGCCGCACCCTCTACCCCTGCGCTTGGTCGGCAGGCAGGTAGAACGGTCTGCCATCTTGCGCCACGTGGAGCAGGCTACAGCGCGCCAAGGGGGAGTGATTTTCCTCGAGGGAGAAGCCGGCATCGGAAAGACCCGCCTCATACAAGAGATCGGCAGGGATGCAGAATGGCGCGGCGCACAGGTCCTGTGGGGCATCGCCAATGAAATTGAAACCGATCGGCCGTATGGGATCCTACTTAAAGCATTATGCAGCGGGCTGACCCTTCTGCGGGTGACCCAACTCAAACAGCTTCTGGATCCTGTCTCCTTACAGGTGCTTCAGCCTCTCCTCCCGCCACTTCTCCAGAATACAAGTGTTGCTAGCCTGCCTGTTCTGAAAGCCAGTCAGGAAAAACAACGCATTCTGCAAGCCCTCACCGACCTTGGTTTGTGTTGGGCCAAGGTTACCCCGCTGCTCATGGTGCTGGAGGACATTCATTGGACTGACCCGGATACGCTCCAATTGCTGCCCGAATTAATGCCAGCCTGGCAGAAAGCAGGGTTGTTGATCCTTCTCACCTCCCGGAGTGAAGAGATGCTTGCCCGCCGGCCAGTATGGGAAGCTGTTGAGGCACTCGACCGGCTGGGGCTCAAGGAACGCATGAGATTGAGCAGACTCGACCGGGCTGCAAGCGGCGAACTGCTCAGGACCTGCCTTGGGCTTTCCTCCCCAGCCTCGTTGTTTGAACAGCGCATTCACCAAGAGACGGATGGGAACCCCCTGTTCCTGCTGGAGACTGTGCGCACCTTACAGGAGGAAGGCTTGCTGGTCCAGACAGAGAATTCGGGCTGGAAAACACCATGGGATGGATCAACCCGCGACTACCAGGAGCTCATCCTGCCGCCCCTGGTCGAACAGATCATCAAACGCCGACTCGAACTGCTCCCAGTACCGCTCATCCAAACGATCCAGACGGCTGCCGTCCTCGGACGGGAAGTAGAATTCACCATCCTGGCTGCCAGCGTGAAACTACATCCCGATGCGCTCTTGGATGCGATAAACGATCTGGTTCAGCGCCACGTACTGCTTGAGCGGTTGGATGGGTATCACTTCTCCCATGAGATGGTCCGCCAGGTGATCCTGGCCAATCTTTCCCCCGCTGTTGAGATACGGCTGCATCTTCAAGCAGCCCAGGCGCTGGAACGTCTGTCCCCATCCCAGGTGGAGAGCCTGGCATACCACTATGAAAAAACCTTGGAGTGGGAAAAAGCCCTGCGATATCACGCGCAGGCTGGTGAACAGGCAATTGTCCTCAACGGATTTTTAACAGCCATCCATCATTTCAGCAAGGTAATGGAGATCTACGATAAGAACATCCATGAAGGCGAGGCTGCCGGAGTTCACGAGCCGGTCTCCAGGCTGGTGTTCAATGTCATCGGCCAGCAAGCGCGCGCCTACTGGATGCTTGGGCAGGTGGCAGAAGAACAGGCCGCCCTGGAAATCCTTGCCAGGATGGCGGACTGTCTTGCTGACCCGATCTGCCAGGCAACCGTACTGAACCGGCGAGCCCTCTTCATGGTAGAGACGTGTGACGATTACCAGTCCGGTATTCAACTGGCCCAGCAAGCCTGTGAGTTGAGTGAAGCCAATCATGACTCGGTCAATATGGCCTTATCCACCGATATCCTTGGGCGGATCGCCTATGCCACCGACCAATATGACCAGGCAGAGCAATATTTCAGACATGCCATTGATCTCTGGGAGGGGATAAACAAGCAGGATGAATTGCCTCAAGCCCATATCCGCCTTGGCAAGGTCTTAAAGATGAAAGGCCAGCTGGCTGATACGAAAATCGAATTTGATTCCGCGCTTCAGGCCGCTCAGGCAAACCAGAATCTGTTGGACGAATTATATGCCTGCACCAACCTGGCGGTTCTTGCCCGCATCCAGGGGCAATATCAACAGGCCATAAAAAACAATCTTCAGGCCCTCACCATTGCCCGGCAGATTGGGCACCGCCCCATACAGGCTACCACGTTGGACAACCTGGGTGTGGCCTACTGGTCGCTGCGCCAGTATGGCCCGGCCATCCAGGCCATGGAAGAATCATTGAAATTGGTGCGGGAAATGAAAGATCGTCGCGGCATGGTCTTCTGCCTGAACAACCTGGGTGACCTGAACAGAGAGAGCGGCGACTATCATGCAGCCCAGATTTACCTGGAGGAAGGGCTTTGCTTGGCAATTGAGATCGCCTTCCCCTACGCCATCGGTGCCTTTCATCAAGCCCTGGGCCGCCTTGGTCTCGAAAAAGACCATATCCAGGCTGCCCGTGATCATTTTAATGAATCGATCACCATTGGATTGCAGATAAAAAACCTCGCTCTGGCGGGGAACGGGCAATTTGGCCTGGCCCTGGTGTGCCACCGGGAAGGCCTGTCACAAGCAGCCACTCTTCATTTCAAACAGGCCCGCACCAGCCACCAGGCAGCAGGCGAGAACGATTATGCCACCCTTGATCTATCCTGGTTGGCAATATGCGCTTTGGAGACCGGGGACCTCCTTCTGGCTCAGGATCTCACCCATCAGGCCTTTCATGCATTGGAATCCCACGCTGGCGGGGAGGAGGTGCAACGTATCTATTACCACCATTGGCAAGTCCTTCATGCATGTGGTGAAACCAGGCAGGCCCGCCAGGCCCTGGCCAAGGCTCATGCATTAGTACTTACCCAGGCCGGATCATTCCCTGACGCAAACCGGAGGGAATTCTTCCTTGAGAACGTGCAGGTGAATCGCCTGATCATCGCTGCCTGGCAGCAGCATTCCGGTCTACAGGAAGAAACCATCCATTGCCCCGGCCGCATTGCGCCTCATCATCCTGTCCGGGTCACCTGGACCCTGCATACCCCGGAAGATGAAGATATTTCAGACAAGGTGGCTCGCCGCCATTTCCGCCTCAAGCGCCTCCTTGAACAGGCAAACCAACAGGATGCTGCGCCAACCCGCCAGCAACTAGCTGATGCTCTCCGGGTGGGAGTGCGCACCATCGAGAGAGACTTGTCCATCCTCACCCAGTAGGAAGAGGTTCCCCTTCTATCGAAGGAAGTAACTTGGTTTCGTTGTACGTTCATGCCCACCCCGCGAAAATTGGCGGGGTGGGCTTTTTCATGGTCCGAAAATGAGAGATTTTTGAGAGAGGCAGGCCTTACACTGGGCTCATCAAACATGCAGTTCTTTTCTCTGGAGAATTGAGGAGGTGAATCAATGAGCTTGAGGACGATCATACCGACGAATGAGACTTTCATACTAAAGCTGTGGTACAGGAAAAGCGAGCCCCCGCAATACAAGGGTTTGCTCCACCATGTGAGCACTGGCCAAAGCACCACTGTACACGACCTGAAAGACCTGGTGATAGCGCTAGGACCATTCCTGGGCAAAGATACAGGAGACTCCGCCCCAGAGAACGATATCGAATCCCATTTGAAATAAAAGGAGATGCAATGACAATTCACCCGAACCCCATTCGCAAGGCCCCTTGGCTGTCAGTTCCACTAGCCATTGTGGCCGTTTTCACCTTGGTTTCTTGCAGCCTGCCATTTGGTTCAGGCCAGTCCCTCGATCCTGGCCTGCTCCCTGATGCCAGGTTCACCATTACTCCGCAGGCGACCAAGACCGACGCCCGTCAGCCAGCACTCCAGGCCGGAGTTCAGCCCATTACGCAGCCGGGCAGCCAGCCGGTCTCAAGCCAGCCCACGCCCACCCAGGTACCGCCTCAACCTCCATCCCAGCCACAGTCACAAAACCCACTGACCATCTCCATCACTTCGATAAGTAACCCCACCGGGATCATGCATTATGGCACCTGTCTTGCTGGTGAACCCACCTTGTTGACTGTTCAGACCAAGGTGGAACCTGTGAGCCGGGTAAAAACTGTAATACTGGCCTTTTCGATCACGGACTCTGCCAATATCGTGACAGTGGGCTCGGTCTCTATGGTTCCCCAAGTTAACCAGTATGAAGGCACACTGGATATGCAGACCGATGTTGCTGCAGCTTTGGGTGGAAGTCAGGATGGCACCCTGAATTTTTGGGTGGAAGCCATCGATCAGGAAGGCAAGACCACATACTCCTTGATCTATACTTCTCCTGTCCAGGTCTGCCTGCAAATTGCAGTAGGACAGCCGCCGGTCGGACCCGCCTATCCCTTGCCGGAGATCGTTTCCTTCACCGCCCCTGCCAGCGCCAGCCCAGGTGATACGGTCATGTTTGAGTGGAATGTGATCAATGCACCTTGCGGAGTTACCTTCACCGGTCTTGCAGTGGAACCAGTGAGCAGTTTTGTATTCTATGACTGGAATTCCCCTGCAGGGGATTATCCTGCCATGCTTATTGCCTACGGTGAACCCTGTGATAACCCCACCATCGTGACTGAAACACGGGTGGTGAAAATTGCCAAGACCAATCTGACGGTCTGCAATGCTTCTCCATCATCGATTTGGTATCTGTATATCTCCCCCATTACTGCCAATTATTGGGGCGATGATCAGCTGGGCGCAAATATCATCACAACCAATTCTTGCCTGACCTTCCAGGTTGATCCAGGCATCTATGATCTTAAGGCTGAAGACGCCTCGCATGGGCTGATAAAGAGCGAATTTGATATTGATCTTAATCAGGATACGACCTGGAACGTTCCATGATACAAAGCTCTGGCAGGTTACAGGTGCTTGGCAGCCTGCCAGAGGGCTTCCAGTTCACTCAAGCTCATCTGGGATAATCCCTTCCCCTGCGCCCGAGCACCGCTTTCCACATAGGCAAAGCGGTGCCTGAAACGTTGATTCGCCTCACGCAGTGCAGATTCAGCCTCCACTTGCTTCCAACGTGCCAGGTTCACCAGGCTGAAGAACAGGTCGCCAAGTTCGGAGCTTAGTTCGATCTCATTCGCTGCCGCTTGGACTTCACGGATCTCCTCGACAATTTTTTCCAGCACGCCATCGATGGTCGGCCAATCAAAGCCAACGCGCGCTGCACGGTCCTGGTATTCCTGGGCTTGGGTCAACGCCGCTAGTGCCAGCGGGACTCCATCCAGCAGGCCTTTTTCTTTCCCTTCCTTTGATCGCTCCTCGGCCTTTAATCTCTCCCAATTCTGCAGTACACCGTCCACGCTATCTACTTGTACATCGCTAAAAACATGCGGGTGACGGCGAATGATCTTGGTGTTGATCCCTTTCAGAATATCCGCCATGCAAAAATCGCCTTCCTCGCTGGCGATCTGGGCATTGAGCACGATCTGCAGCAACAGGTCCCCAAATTCCTCGACCATTTTCTTCGTATCCCCGGAATCCAGCGCATCCAATGCTTCGTAGGCTTCTTCGATCAAGTGTGGGCGCAGCGATTTGTAGGTCTGTTCCCTGTCCCAGGGACAACCATCCGGGGCACGCAAGTGGGCGATGACTTCCTGGAAGGCCTCAAAGGAAGTCCCCTCTCCCAGTGGAGGCAAATACAAGGCAGTCAGTAAGCCGATCTTCTCCGAACGATCGATCTCATAGAGTAGGATATTTTCAACCACCTGCTCAGGTGTCCCTGCAGCATGGACCATGCGCACCGGGTGTTGGTCAGGGTAGACCGTGTTGAGCGTCATTTTGACTTCGGCAGCTACCATGCGTGAATAGATCTGCGCGATCAGGGCTGGTGCATCTGGTGGGAATGACGGGACATGTGCCTGGCTCAATTCAATGGCATCCACCAATGTGATCTGCGGATAAGGGTCGATCCCCAGCGCAGAAAATACTGGCTCTAAGAATGACAATCCATTGATCACCGTGACAGGCAGAGAGAGTTCGGCTGCACGTTTAGCGATCTCAGGTCCGGTTGCCTCCGCAACAAAGGGGTCTCCAGGTACCGCATAGATCACGCCCTGTGGTCGCTGCCCCAGGGTAAGCACCTTCTCCACGATGACTGCATACACCTCTTCAAAGTTCTCTGCCCTTTCGTAGAGCTCATCAAACGAAAACACCTTGACAGATGTTGGCAGTCCAGCAATCGTGGGATGTTGGTTCGTGCGCAGGTAAATCTCATCTGCAGTGGACAGGACCTCCCACGCGGCTCGGGTCAGTTTGGCTGGGTCACCAGGTCCCAGCCCAAGTAAGGTGATACCTGACATAGGCACTCCATGAATTTGAACCGGCTACTTAAAGAAAAACGTAATGCGCTGAAGATCAGAAGCAATCCCAGGCATTACGTTTTATTGTCCAGCGAAAGAAAGGATTAACGCTTGGTGTACGTAGGTGCTTTGCGCGCGCGTTTGAGGCCGGGTTTCTTGCGTTCTTTGATACGGGCATCTCGGGTCAAAAGACCCATTTTGCGCATCGCCGATGTGAGATTTATGTCCATCTTCACCAGAGCACGCGCCAGGCCAAGTTGAATGGAGTCAGCTTGGCCGGTGACACCCCCGCCCTTGACATGGACGGATATATCATACCCCTGGGCATCCTGTGCTGCGGCCTTGAAGGGCAACAGGATGGACTCCATATCGCCCAGGCGGCCAAAATAGGCTGATCCATCTTTGTCATTGACCAGGAAGCGGCCTGTTCCGGTCATCAAACGTACGCGGGCCACAGCTTCTTTGCGTCGGCCAATGCCTTCATAATATTGCAACGACATGTTCCTGCTCCTTTATGCAACCTGCTGGGGGTGCTGGGGGCCATGCGGATGCTCAGCACCTGAATACACTTTGAGATGCTTGAGAATGTGGCGCCCCATCCGATTATGCGGCAGCATGCCCCAAACAGCCGCGCGAATGACGCGATCCGGTCGGGCTTTCAATTGGTCACGCAGGCTGATCGTCTTCAATCCGCCCGGAAAACCCGAATGGTGATGATACATCTTTTCGGTTAATTTTGTGCTGGTCTTGGTTCCCGTAACGGTAACCTTCTGGGCATTGATAACGATCACATAATCGCCCAATTCCACTCCGGGAGTGAAGGTCGGTTTGTGCTTGCCCATTAATAGGGTGGCGACTTTGGTTGCCAGCCGGCCAAGGTTCTGACCTTCAGCATCCACCAGGACCCACTCGGAGTCGATCTCAGCAGCCTTGGGATAGTAGGATTTGTACACTTTCTTTTCTCCAAACGTTCAGACTATTTCTTCCAGATCATCATATTTTACTTCGACCAGCGTCAACCCATTGGGTAGAGCCAGTCCGGCAGGTATTCTTTTTTGGGCAGCCGCTTTTTCTTCAAGGCTGTCCTGCAGCGCCCGCTTCAGATCATCTGCACACGCACGTCCTTGTCCCACAGCCACCTGGACATAGACCAGCCTTCTCACCATCCGGTAAAGGAAGGCATCGGCTTCGATCTCAAAGAACCATTCATCCTCTGCCTGTCGCCAGCCGGTAGACTTGACCAGCCGCACGGTACTGCCTCTGGGAGTGGTCGGGGAACCGAAGGCAGAAAAATCATGCACGCCAGGCCAGATGGAACTCAACGGTTCAAGGTTCGCAACCGGAGGCCAGACCCGCCAGGCATAGCGTTCACGCAATGGCTCGCGCACCGGCTGGCAGAACAGGCGATAACAGTAACGACGTGACCGTGCATCAAAACGTGGGTGGAACCTTGGATGCACTTGTTTCACACCGCGTACCGCAATATCGACCGGCAGGTTGCTGTTCAACGCCCTTTGGAGTGCGCCAAGCCCATGACCCCATTCGAGGTCAAAGGCCGCCACCTGCGCGCTGGCATGGACACCTGTATCTGTGCGTCCGGCCATCAGAACGGATCTGCCAGTCCATCCGATCCTGACCAGGGTCTTTTCGATTTCGCCCTGGACGGTGCGGCGTTGCCCTTGGCGTTGGCTGCCATAGAAACCGGAGCCATCATAAGCAAGGATAATCTGGTAACGTGCCATCTTTTGAGGCTGGAGAGAGGAGCTCGGTCATCCGCCTCCGCTCTCTTTTCTCAACTTACTCTTCCACAAGTTCGATCAATACCATCTCTGCCCGGTCCCCAAAACGAGGGCCAAGTTTGAGAATTCGGGTATAACCACCATTCCGCTCAGCAAAGCGCGGGGCGATTTCATCGAACAATTTCTTGATCACCTCATTGCTGTTATTGCCAAGTTGGGCAGCCACGTGACGACGAGCCGCCACTTTTTCATCATCGGTGGCATCCTTGACATTTCGGGCAACCGTGATCATACGCTCGGCATCACCGCGGATGGCCAGGGCCTTGGTTTGCGTGGTCCGGATCCGCTCGTGGGTAAAGAATTGCTTGATCAGGTTGCGACGCAACGCGATGCGGCCGCTTGGTGTGCGATTGAGTTTAAAACCTGCTACTTGGTGTCGCATTGTACAATTACTCCGACTCTTTCTTTATTTCGTCCTTCAGATAGCCTTTTTCATGCATCTTGAGGCGCAATTCATCAAGGCTCTTTTCACCGAAGTTGCGGATGGACATGACTGCATTTTCGCCTTTTTCAAGCAGCTCCAGAACATCACCAACCGTAGTAATACCGGTTCGCTTCAAAGAGTTGAAAACACGTACGGATAGGTCGAGTGATTCGACTGGGGCTTCAGCCACTTCACTTGTGAGGCGCGTGCCAGCGATCTCTTTTTCCATCGAAACCGTCAGGGTTTCTTCGCTGATTCCGGCAACATAGCGCAGATGCTCGATCATGATCTTGGCTGCAGTGCTGAGTGCTGCCTCGGGTGAGATTGCACCATCCGTCCAGATTTCTAGGATGAGCTTGTCGTAGTTTGTGCTCTGACCCACACGGGCAGAAAGCACTTCCCAGTTCACCCGTTTGACCGGGCAGAAAATGGCATCCACCGGCAGTTCACCAATGGGCATGCGTCCCCGGTCATTGGAGGGGGCATAGCCCCGACCGCGCTCAACCGAAAATTCCATATCCAGGCGGGTCTTGGCGCCATCCGATGTAAAAAGGTACAGATCCGGGTTGATGATGGTCACTTCCGGTGGAGCGATGATATCTGCAGCAGTCACAACACCCTCACCATGTACTTCCAGGTGCATCCGGGTGGTATCCACATCCTTAAGAATGATGCGTAATTGTTTCACCTGCATCATCACCTGTAGAACATCTTCACGGATTCCGGGAATATCACTGAATTCGTGCAGTGTATCCAGGATACGAATAGATGTGACTGCCGCTCCCTCCAGCGAAGATAGCAGGATCCGTCTCAGGGAATTTCCAATTGTCACGCCATAGCCATGTTCAAGCGGGCCGATGACGAACTTGCCATAATTCCGAGCTTCGGCTTCGCGCTCGATCTTCGGCATAACCATGTTTGTAATAGTCACGGTTCACCTTTCCCCGGCGTATAGAACAATACGCCGCGTCTGCTGTTTCTCGAGGGAATGCCTGGTCTTCTTTTCGATCCTGAACAAGTAGACCGGCATTTTAAGTATCCCTACACGATTCACAGCACTTATCAGGTTCTGATTAGCGCGAGTAGTACTCGACGATGAGCTGTTCGTTGAGACTGCCTTCAATTTCAGAACGCTCCGGCAGCCGCAGGACACTTCCCGAAAGGCCTTTCAGATCACGGCCCAGCCATGACGGGGTGTTGCGGTTCTCTGCAAAGGAAGGAAGTTCTTGGAAGAACTTGGCTTTGATGGATCCTTCGCGTACAGCCACCACATCCCCAATTTTCAGGGTCATGGACGGCACATCCGTGCGGCGGCCATTGACCAGGAAGTGACCATGTGTCACCAAAAGGCGGGCCTGGGAACGGCTCGCAGCATAACCCAATCGGTAGACAACATTGTCCAGGCGGGATTCAAGGATCTGCAGCAACATGAGACCGGTGATACCACGCGCCTTCAATGCCGTTGCATAGAAGCGCCGGAATTGGCGTTCATAAACGCCATACACCCGGCGTGCCTTTTGCTTGGCACGCAACTGCTTGGCATAATCGGACTCGCGCCCGGTACCGCTGCCACCACGACCACCGCCCCTGGAACCCGTGCGACCATGCTGCCCCGGGGGAAAACTTCGGCGGTCAAATGCACACTTGGGAGAAAAACAACGCTCTCCCTTCAGGAATAACTTTTCACCTTCACGCCGGCACAGTTTGCAGGCCGGCCCAGTATATTTAGCCATACGTACGTACCTCTTTGACTTGGACTAGACGCGGCGCTTCTTGGGAGGCCGGCAACCATTATGCGGGACGGGGGTAATATCCGAAATGGATTTTACCTTGAGACCCATCGACTGGACTGCGCGGATCGCATTTTCACGCCCAGGTCCAGGTCCTTTGACAATAACATCAACTTCCTGCAGACCCATTGCCTGGGCAGCTTTAATAGCCTGCTCGGCAGCCAGTCGGGCAGCAAAGGGCGTGCTCTTGCGCGATCCCTTGAAGCCAACCGACCCGGCACTTCCCCAACACAAGGTATTTCCAGCCGGGTCCGTAATGGTCACGATGGTGTTATTGAATGAGGCGAACACATGCACTTCACCGGAAGATAAAGTGCGTTTAGCTTTTTTTGCCGAGGAACGGCGGGTGGAACGAACAGTTTGAGGCATTCTTTCTTATACTCCTGATTACTTCTTTCCGCCCTTGCGGCGACCACGTCCAGCAACGGTTTTCTTGATGCCTTTGCGGGTGCGGGAATTGGTGCGTGTTCGCTGTCCATGGACGGGCAGATTGCGGCGATGGCGCAAGCCGCGGTAGCAGCCAATTTCCACCAGGCGCTTTATATTCATCTGCTCCTGGCGGCGCAGATCACCTTCGATCTTCCAGTTCTTGGCAATATACTCGCGGATGGAGTTTACTTCTGCTTCGGTCAGATCCTTCACGCGGGTATCCGGATTGACACCTGTTGCTGCTAGGATCTCGCGCGTGCGCGTGGGCCCTACGCCGAACAAGTAATTCAGACCGACTTCGACACGTTTATTACGCGGTAGGTCAACACCTTCAATTCTTGCCATGTTTCCTTATCCTTGTCGCTGTTTATGCTTGGGATTCTCGCAAATGACAAACAGGATGCCTTTGCGTTTTACAATACGGCATTTCGCACAGCGCTTGCGAATGGATGGTGCTACTCTCATGACGTACTCCTTCTTTGCTTGCACAACAAAGATTGAATTATACTTGCTTCACTTGCTTCCGTCCAGTTTTTCATCAGATCTGCTTCTGTTCCTGGGGAACAGTCAGGACGAGAGGGTCGCCTTCGGTGACAGCCACCGAATGCTCCTGGTGGGCTGTCAAGGAACCATCAGCAGAAACAACGGTCCACTGGTCAGTCAGGACACGTGTCCGATACGTTCCAACCAGTACCATCGGCTCAAGCGCAATGGTCATGCCAGGACGTAAAAGGACACCGGTGCCGGGGGTTCCATAATTGGGGACTTGGGGTCCTTCGTGCATGGAGCGTCCCACACCGTGGCCTGTGTATTCTCGGACGACTTGGAATCCGCTGCCCTCCACAACCTGCTGGATGGCGGCAGAAATATCGCCCGATTTATTGCCAGGCCGCATCATCGCAATGCCGGCGGAAAGTGCTTGCTCGGTCACTTCGATCAGTTTTCTGGCAAGAGAGGAGATCTCTCCAACCCCTGCCGTGAAAGCTGAGTCACCCACAAATCCTTCGAACACGGTACCGCAATCCACAGAGACGATATCGCCTTCCTGTAACTTGCGTTTCCCGGGGATGCCGTGCACCAATTGTTCATTGATGCTGACGCAGATCGAAGCCGGATATGGCGGGTGACCATAGTTCTTGAAGGGTGAGTAAGCGCCATGTTTCCGCAGTACTTCCTCAGCAGCCGCGTTGAGGTCTGCGGTGGCGATGCCTGGCTGTAAAAGTTCTCGCACGGCCGAAAGTGCTTGATGATTGATCCGGCCGGCTTCACGCATGATCAGGATTTCATCCGGGCTCTTAAGAATAATGTGATTATCCCGGTTCATGGATATTCTTTAACACTTTCAACAAGTCATCAGTAACCTGTTCGATCTCGTGTGCACCATTGATCTCTGTGAGTAAGTTTCGCTGCCGGTAATACTCAATGAGGGGTGCCGTCTGGTTGAAATACACCTGGATGCGGTGCAGCACAGTGCTGGACCGGTCATCATCGCGCTGATACAGTTCCGAGCCATCCAGGTCACATACCCCCGCCTTAAGCGGTGGGTTATGGATCTCGTGGAAGACATGTCCATTGCTCCGGCAGGTCCATCTTCCGCTCAGGCGTTCCACCAGGATCGATTCTGCAGCCGTGATGTATGGGACTGCATTGACACTGCCGCCAAATTCAGCCAGCAGGTTATCCAGTGCATCCGCTTGCACGATCGTCCGAGGAAAACCATCTAGTAAGGCTCCCTGGGCACAATCCGGGTTGGCAAGCCGCGATCGGATCATCCCAATGGTGACATCATCAGGTACAAGTTCACCCTTGTTGATATATGTTTGTGCCGATTTGCCCAGCTCGGTTCCGTTCTTGATGTTCTCCCGAAACAGGTCACCAGAGGATATGTGTGGCAGGCTCGCCCTTTCAGCCATGATCTTGGCTTGGGTTCCTTTTCCGACACCGGGGGGACCGAGAAGAACGATGTACGTACGCATAACGATACTTACTTGACTAGTAGTTTCTCATCATAGCCGTGCAATTTCAATTCGGCGTCGATGTTCATGAAGGTATCCCGCACCACGCCCACCACGATCAGCAAGCCTGAAGAAGTGGTCAGGAACAGGGTTGAAGAAGAACCCGTATTGATCCCGAACGCGGTCAGCACCAGGCCGATCAGGAATGGCAGAACCGCCACAAAACCGAGGAAGAGTGCCCCTGGAAGAGTGATGCGCCTCTGCACCTTGGTCAGGTACTTCTGTGTGGGTGCACCCCGGTTGACACCCGGGATCTGGGCGCCGACTTTCTTCAAGTTGTCACCGTAATTCTGCTGGGTGAACATCACATCTGTGTAAAAGAAACTTAGGGCAACCACAAAAATGAAATACAGCAGCCAGTAGATCCACGGGTTTGCCCCCTGGGCATTGAACGTGTCATACATGCCAGTGGCAAATTTCACCACGCCTTCACTAGTAGACCGCAACATCCAGGAAGCCACCAGGGTGGGGAACTGCAGAATGGCGCTGGCAAAGATCAGCGGGATCATCCCTGCCAGGTTGACCATCAACGGGAGGGTCCCTTTCACCGGCATCGACATGCGATTGCCAACCCGGCGTCCGGGATACATCACCGGTACATTTCGCCTGCCCTGCTGCACGTAAACGATCGCAAATATTACTGCAACCATGACCAGGATCATGGATACAACCAGGATCCAGCCATAGGTCTTATCTTGTAAAAGGTTGCCAAAACTCGACGGGATCTTTGCGACGATTCCCGCAAAGATGATCAGGGATAACCCCTGCCCGCGTATGCCATGCTCAGAGATCAACTCACCCAGCCAGATGGCAAACATTGTCCCACCGACCATGGTAAGCAGGATGGCCAGGGAAGGCAGCCACAGGGAAGCCGTGAACCCAAAGGGAACCACCTGGCCGCTTGTCGACATCGAATTAAAGATATTGATCTGGCCAATTGCCGACAGGGCTGCCATCGGGACCGCCAGGTAATACGTCCAGCGTTCCTGCAGCTTCCTGCCTTCGCGGGGATCTTCCTGCATCCTGCGCTGCAAGGCAGGGAAGATCGGAACCAGCAATTGGATGATGATCTGGGCAGTAATGTAAGGATAGACACCCATCGAAAGCAGGGAGAAACGGGAAACCGTTCCACCGGAAAGCATATCGATGAAGGCAACAAAGGAGCCTGCCTGATTTTCAAGTACCTGCTTCAGGAGATCAGTGTTAATACCTGGTACAGGTACATTTGCCGCCACGCGGTAAATGACCAGCAGGAGCAAGGTCACCAGCAGTTTTCGGCGGATATCTTGCGACTTCCAGAGATAACGCCATCCCGAAAAAACGTTTTTCATCCGAGGCTCTCCGACTTTAAAACGAGTTAAGCGATCAGTTCCACAGTACCACCGGCCGCTTCGATTTTAGCCTGGGCGCTGGCAGAGACACGCTGCACACGAACTTTGAGCGCGACTTTCAGTTCGCCGCGACCCAGAATGGCAACTGGGTCTCGTGTATCCCGCAGAAGACGGGCAGCAGCAAGCGTATCAGGCGTAACTTCAGCCCCGTTGCCAAAGCCAACCAACTGATCAAGATTGACTTCATTGAAGTCAGTCGAGTAGGGTGGGGTGAAGCCCTTGCCGCGCACGAACGGCAGGCGGCGGAAAAAGGGCAAGTTACCTCCCTGGCGATACAGGCGTCCACCTTCGCCAGTGCGTGACTTCTGGCCCTTGGTTCCGCGTCCAGCAGTCTTACCCTGGCCGGCAGAAATGCCACGACCAACGCGATTGCGATCTTTCTTGGCGCCTGGATTGGGTTTAAGATCCTTCAGTTTCATTGCTTATCCCTATTCTTCAATACTGATCAGGTGGATCACCTTGGACAGCATTCCACGCATGGCAGGTGTATCCTTATGTTCCACGCACTGGTGCAAGTGGCGCAGCCCGAGGGCGCGCAGAGTTGCTTTCTGAGGTTTGGGGAAGCCAATTCCGCTCTTCACCAACGTCACCTTGATGGTTTTCTCTTCATTCTTTTTAGCCATTCTTTTTTCTCCTTTCCCAATACGGCATCAGTTCTTCAACTGGCTTGCCGCGCCGGGAAGCCTCTTCCTGGGGCGACTTGAGCGAGTCAAGTGCCTGGAGAGTGGCCTGGACAACATTCAGCACATTGGCCGAGCCCAGCGATTTGGTCAGGATATCACGCACACCAACAGCCTCAAGCACTGCACGCACGCCGCCAGCCGCGATCACGCCTGTTCCGGGAGAAGCCGGTTTCAGCAGCACAACCGCCCCGCCGACCTTCCCCGTGGCTTCGTGAGGAATGGTTGTCCCAAACAGGTGGATCGGCCGCAGATCCTTGCGCGCGCGTTCGGTGGCCTTGCGCATGGCATCCGGAACAGCATTTGCCTTGCCGATTCCCATACCAACCTTGCCATGGTTGTCACCCATGATGATGGTTGCACGGAACTGGAAACGGCGGCCGCCTTTTACCACTTTCGCTACACGCGCAATCTCAATTGGGCGCTCATCGAAAGTATCACCTTGTTCTTGTTCGGTTACTTTGTAATCCAACATTGCCTTCTCCAATCGGCCTTAGAAATCCAGTCCGCCTTCGCGGGCGCCATCTGCCAGGGCTTTGACCCGGCCACTGTATTTGAAACCGCCGCGGTCAAAAACAACCGCCTTGATCCCTTTATCGGCCGCGCGTTCAGCCACGACCTTGCCCACCAGCTTGGCCTGCTCTGTCTTCTTGAGGCCCTTCATCTGGGTGCGCAAATCCTGGTCGACCGTGGAAGCCGACACCAGGGTATGGCCTGCCTGGTCGTCGATCACCTGGGCATAGATACCAGCCAGGCTGCGGAATACGTTCAGGCGCGGGCGCTGGGAAGTCCCAGCCAGGTGTTTTCGAACTCGTTCATGCCGCCGAATACGAGCTTCGGAGCGAGATGCTTCAGCCATAGATTACTTCGCTGCCTTTCCGGCTTTACCAGCCTTGCGGCGGATCTTTTCGCCTTTGTAATGCAAGCCTTTGCCGTGATACGGTTCCGGTGGACGAACATTTCGAATATTTGCCGCCACCTGCCCCACTTGTTCTTTATCACAACCGCGCACGAATACGTTGCGGGCTTTTACTTCCACATCAAATGTGATACCCGCCGGAGGTTCCATTTCTACCGGGTGGGAGTAACCCATGTAAAGGACCAGGTTCGTGCCTTTCATTTCAGCACGGTATCCCACACCTTCAATTTCCAGGATCCGCTCAAAACCAGCACTGACACCATGGATCATGTTTGCCAAAACTGCACGCGTCGTTCCATGCAGAGCACGCTCAGCGGGTCTATTGGAATTACGGGTTATGTTGATCTGTCCATTTTCCAGTGCAACACCGATCAATGGGGAGAATTCACGCTGCATTTCGCCTTTGGGGCCTTTCACGCGAATATTTGCGCCATTGATATCGATCTGCACGCCATCCGGAACGGCGATCGGTAAACGTCCAACTCGAGACACTTTTCTACCTCCTCTCTCTTACCAGACCTTGCAGAGGATCTCTCCGCCAACATTCAATTGGCGGGCGCGTTGTCCGGTCATGATCCCCTTGGGTGTCGAAAGGACGGCGATGCCGATCCCGGAGAGAACCCATGGGATATCCTGCTTCTTGGTGTACACGCGGCGACCTGGGCGGCTGATGCGCTCAAGACCTGCGATCACCGGGCGACGATCACGCCGTTCACCAATGTATTTGATTCGCAGGCGCAGAACCTTCTGGTTGGGGCGTTCACCCTCTACCGTCTCATAACTCTCCAGATAGCCTTCCTCCTTGAGGATCTTGGCAATTTCTTCCTTGATCTTGGAGAATGGCATGGCTGTCATGGCCTGCCCACTCATCATCGCATTGCGGATGCGAGTCAAAAAATCTGCAATCGGATCATTTACACTCATTTCCTACCTCCATCCGCCTACCACGATGATTTCACGACGCCGGGGATTTTTCCTTCCAGCGCCAGTTCGCGGAAGCAAATCCGGCATAAGCCGAAACGGCGTATATACCCACGCGGGCGTCCGCAACGGAAACAACGATTGCGTACTTGGGTCGGATACTTGCGACGGGCTTCACGATATTTCATGCATGTACTTGCCATAGTTACGCTTCCTTCTTGAACGGCATGCCCATGAGTTGCAGCATCAACCGTGCATGATCGTCAGATTTGGCTGAAGTGACAATGGTTACTTCCATGCCACGTAGCTTGTCGATCTTATCGTACTCGATCTCCGGGAAGATCAACTGGTCTTTCAATCCCAGGGTGTAATTCCCGCGTCCATCAAATGCATCGGGCGAGACACCACGAAAGTCACGAACACGTGGGAGGGCAATGTTGATCAGCCGATCAAGGAAGTACCACATCTTCTTCCCACGCAGAGTCACCTTGGAGCCAATGATGCGCCCTTCGCGCAGCTTAAAATTGGCGATGCTCTTCCGTGCCTTGGTCATGATCGGTTTTTGCCCGGTGATAGTCGTCAGGTCACCCATGGCAGCTTCCAAAGCCTTGGCGTTATCCATGGATTCACCACCCAGGCCAATGTTCAGGACAATTTTCTCAATGCCTGGAACCTGCATGATATTCTTGTACCCAAACGCCTTGAACAGGGCTGGAACCACTTCTTTCTGATATCTTTCTTGCATATTGTTCATAATTATTCCAATGCTCCAACCAGCGCTAATCGATCTGTGCCTGGCATTTCTTGCATACACGATGAGCGCCTTTTTCATCACGAGAAACGCCCACCCGGGTCGGTTCGCTGCACTTCGGGCAGACTAACATCACGTTCGAGATCGAAATTGCACCTTCGAACTTGATCCGGCCAGGATTTACATTTCGTCCTGCCTGGGTCTGCACCTGGCGCTGGTGTTTGGTGTGAATATTCACACCCTGAACCACCACGCGGCGCTCTTCCGGCAGCACTTTGATCACTTCAGCGCGCTTGCCCTTATCTTCCAGCTTGCCGCTGATGACTTCAACAGTATCGCCTTTGCGAATCTTTACATTCATCAGTCGCTCCTCTCGCTATAGCACTTCCGGGGCCAGAGAAACGATCTTCATGAAACCCTTTTCGCGCAACTCACGCGCGACTGGGCCAAAGATACGTGTGCCCTTCGGGTTTTCGCCATCGTTATCCAGGATCACGGCAGCATTATCATCAAAGCGGATATACGAACCATCTTCACGGCGCCATTCCTTGGAGCAGCGCACAATGACGGCCTTCACCACCTCGGATTTTTTTACTGACCCTTGCGGTGTGGCAGATTTCACACTTCCAACCACAATATCGCCAATATGGGCATATCGTCGAGTGGATCCGCCCATCAGGTGAATGACAAGCATCTCACGAGCGCCGGTATTGTCGGCAACCTTTATACGGGATTCAACCTGGATCATGACTATGCCTCCACGCCGGAATCCGCTGTTCGGATCTCGCGCTTGACGATCGATTCAACCACCCAGCGCTTATCGCGCGAGAGCGGGCGGCTTTCAACGATGCGGACCTCATCACCAATCTGGCAGCCCAATTCATCATGCGCCTTGACGCGCTTGCTGAGGTGGACCACCTTGCGGTAGAGAGGGTGACGGAATGTCCGCCCGATCTCCACAACGACGGTCTTGGTCATTTTATTGCTGGTAACAACACCAGTCAGACGACGACGCTCATTCATGCTTCACCTTCCTGTACAGTCGCCTGTTCTTTTTCTTTAAGGATTGTCTCCAGGCGTGCGATATCATGACGCAGCAGGCCCAGGCGGCTGGTATCTGTCAACTGGCCAGTGACTTGCTGAAAGCGAAGTTTCATTAGCTCTTCGCGCGAGTCCATCAGTTTGGCCTTGATCTCATCCACAGAGAGTTTGCGTACATCCACTGGCTTCATGCCTGCTCTCCTGCCGTCAGATCATGACGGGTGATGACTTTTGTCTTGATCGAGAACTTATAGCGGGCCAGGTTCAAGGCATCCAATGCCTCACTCTCAGGCAACCCACCCACCTCGAACATGATCCGTCCCGGCTTGACCACTGACACCCAGTATTCCACGCCACCTTTCCCTTTACCCATGCGGGTTTCAGGCGGTTTCTTGGTATACGGTTTATCTGGAAAAATGCGGATCCAGACTTTTCCGCGGCGCTTCATGGCATGGACAATGGTGCGGCGGGCAGCTTCGATCTGGCGGGCGGTTACCCAGCCCGGTTCCAGCGCTTGCAAGCCATAATCGCCAAAGGAGATCTCAACACCACGCGATTCCTTGCCCTTCATGCGGCCGCGCATTTGCTTTCGGTATTTCACGCGTTTAGGCTTTAACATAGCAGCAACCTCTATTCACTAACGTACACACCCTCGGTTGATTCTGTTTGCTCTTCAACCTGGGGTTTCATTTCGCCGTGGTAGACCCACACTTTGACGCCTATCTGTCCATAGGTCGTGGTGGCTTCTGTGCGGGCAAAATCGATATCCGCACGCAGGGTTTGCAGCGGAACCCGTCCATCCCGCAGCCAGGCATTGCGCGCCATTTCCGCGCCGCCCAGACGGCCACCCACTTCGATCTTGATGCCCAGTGCGCCTTGGCGCATGGCCTGCTGGATGGCACGCTTCATCGCCCGGCGGTAACTGATGCGGCGTTCCAGTTGGTCCGCAATATTATGCGCCACCAGGAATGCATCACAATCCGGAGCTTTGATTTCTTTGATGTCAAGGTCAACTTTCTTGCCTGTCAGTGCTTCTAGTGCAAGGCGGATCTTCTTAATGCCTTCGCCTTTTCGCCCGATCAGGATGCCAGGTTTGGCAGTGAAAACGATCACCTTGAGTTTTCCAGGAAAGCGTTCCACATCTATGCGTGAAACACCTGCACGCCCGGCTTCTTTGCGGATCTCGTCCCGAATGGCGAAATCCTGTTGGAGCTGTTCACGATATTGTGCTCCCTCAGCATACCAGCGGCCGCGCCAGTCCTGGTTGACATTGAGACGAAATCCAATTGGATGAATTTTACGACCCATACTCTTTATCGTCCTTTCTTGGCTTTACGCGGTCTCGCGTTCACGCAGGATGACGGTTACATGCGATGAACGACGCAGGATCGGTTTGAATCGGCCGCGTGCACCAAAGCGGCGCCATTTACGGGTGGGGGCTTCGTCCGCGAAGATCGTGGCAACGAACAGGTCATCACGGCTGACGCCAAAATTCTCTTCCGCATTGGAAACAGCCGAGGTTACCAATTTCAACACTGGTCGGGCTGCGCCCTGCGGCATGAAGCGCAGAGTTTCCATCGCCTGGACGACATTTTTGCCGCGTACTGCATCAACGACCAGGCGAACTTTCTGTGCCGATATGGAAAGGAAGCGCATTTTTGCTTGAATATCATGTGCCATTGCTTACGCTCCTAACCGGCCTTGGAAGATTTTTCCGCTGCCATATGGCCACGGAACAAACGTGTGGGGGCGAACTCACCCAGGCGATGACCTACCATGTTCTCGGTGACATAGATCGGGACATGGCGTCGGCCATCATGCACCGCAATCGTGTGACCCACCATTTGCGGGAAGATCACGCTTGCACGGCTCCAGGTGCGAATGACTTTCTTTTCGCCCTTCAGGTTCATCGCTTCAATTTTTTTGAGCAACTTGGGAGCGATGAATGGACCTTTTTTCAGGGAACGAGACATATCTGCTTACCTCGTATTCTCTCGCGCCTAGCGGCTTGACTTGCTGCGGCGGCGCACAATATACTGGTCGGTTTTCTTGTTATTGCGTGTCTTGTAACCACGCGCCGGGCGACCCCACGGAGTCTTCGGACCTGGCATACCCGTGGGCTGACGGCCTTCACCACCGCCATGCGGGTGGTCACGCGGGCTCATTGCTGTACCACGTACGGTCGGGCGAATGCCCATGTGGCGCTTGCGGCCAGCCTTGCCCAGCTTGATATTGCTGTGATCCACATTGCCAACCTGCCCGATGGTTGCATAGCATACCTGCAGTACCAGGCGCACTTCACCGGAAGGCAGGCGCACCTGCGCATATTCGCCTTCTTTGGCCAGCAACTGCGCGGATTCGCCAGCCGAGCGTGCCATTTGACCGCCCTTGCCGACCTTCAATTCCACGTTATGCACCATCGTGCCGACCGGGATATTGGCCAGAGGCAGGCAGTTTCCCGGGCGGATCTCCGCCTGGGTGCTGGAGAGCACCGTATCGTCGACCTTGAGGCCGAGTGGGGCAATGATGTATCTCTTTTCACCATCTGCATAATGGAGCAGCGCGAGGCGGGCTGTACGGTTGGGATCATATTCGATGGCCGCCACACGGGCCGGAATATCCCGTTTGTCCCGCTTGAAATCGACAATGCGGATATATCCACGGTTTCCACTCCCGCGATGACGCACGGTCACTCGTCCATGTACATTACGACCGCCATGTTCACGCCGGATATAGGTCAGGCTGCGTTCTGGCTTGGACTTGGTGATCTCTTCAAAGGTATAGCCGGTCATCCCCCGCTGACCCGGTGTAACCGGTTTGTATTTTTTGACAGCCATTACTTCACCCCTTCAAAGATCTCGAGGGTGCTTCCCTCGGCCAGGGTAACGATCGCCTTCTTGAACCCTGACTCACGCACCAGCAAACGGCGATTGCGGCGGCGGCTGCGCTTTGCAGCAGTGTTCAGGATATTCACACGGGTAACCTTGACATCGAACAACTTTTCGATCGCATCCTTCACCATGGTGCGGGTGGCGTTATCCATCACCTCGAATGTATATTGGTGAAGTTTGCTGGTCTGGTAATTCGTTTTCTCGGTAACCAATGGGCGGCGAATTACATCATAGATCGTAGTCATGCTGCCTCCTGCATCAGTTGAGCCTTCAAAACATCGATCGCTTTGAGAGGCACCACCAGCTTGTCATAGTTGAGCAGGTCACGGATATTCAGATAATTGGCCATCAACAGCTTGGCATCCGGTAAATTGTTGATCGATCGCAATACCATATCGTAGGCTGTATCTTTTTCAGCGACAAGCACCAATGCACTGGCTTCGCCTACTAATGCGCGCAAAGCCTGCGCCATTAATTTCGTCTTCGGTTCAGCCAGGACCAGTTCATCCACGATGATCAAGCCTGCATCCTTCGCTTTGACGGAAAGAGCGGAGCGCATGGCTGCGCGGCGCATTTTCACCGGCATGTGTTGGGTATATTTACGGGGGCGTGGGGTGTGCACCTTGCCGCCATGCACCCAGTTTGGTGCCCGCGTGGAACCTGCACGCGCACGACCGGTTCCCTTTTGCTTGAAAGGTTTCTTGCCGCCGCCAGAGACTTCCCCGCGCGTCTTGGTTTTATGCGTCCCCAGGCGGGCATTTGCCATCTGTTGGAGAAAGGCCTGATGCATCAGATCCACATTAACTTTGGCTTCAAAGATCTCAGCGGGCAGTTCCACCGTCTGGACTTTTTCGCCTTTCATATTGAAAACGTCTGCTTTCATAGTACTGTGCTCCAATCCTCTGCGCCTATTGCTTGCGCGCGTCCTGAATCATGACCAGGCCGCCTTTGGGTCCGGGCACAGCGCCATGGACACCGATCAGGTTGCGCTCAGCATCCACAAGGACAACTTTTAGACCCTGGACAGTAACGCGTTCACTTCCCATGTGCCCCGGTCGGCGTGACCCTCGAAATACACGGCCAGGAGTGGTGGTTGCACCATTCGAACCTGGATTGCGGATACGGTCAGAGGCGCCGTGGGTTGCTGCACGGCCATGAAAGTGATAGCGCTTCATCGCGCCAGCAAACCCCTTGCCCTTGCTGGTACCGATCACATCAACACGGTCGCCAACACCAAAAACGTCAGCAGTTAGTTTGTCACCGATTTTGTAGTCGGTTTTACTGATGCGGAATTCGCGCAAAAAACGCAGCGGAGGCAACTCATTTGCTTTAAGGTGTCCCAAACGACCAGAGGTCAGGCGCTTGGGAGCCACTTCAGCAAAACCTAATTGCACTGCTGCGTACCCTTCCTTCTCCGGAAGGCGTACCTGCGTAACGTAACAAGGCCCAGCTTCGATCAGAGTTACCGGAACAGCCAAACCGGTCTCGTCGAAGATCTGGGTCATTCCGATCTTCTTGCCTAGAAGCCCTTTCAACATACTCGGTTTTCTCCTTCTACAAGATATCGCGGGAATGTCAGCCTGGGCTTGGCTGCATCATCCCGGTCACGGTACAGTCACCCGGCCTGGCGCGACCACTCTAGTTTTGGGGTCCACGGCCAGTACCGTTCTTGTACCGTCATTCTACCTGCCTGGTCTGATAGGTCAATCACCAGGCAGGTGAATTAACATGATCTAGATCTTTATTTCAATATCCACACCCGCCGGAAGATTGAGACGCATGAGCATATCAATCGTTTTGGAATCGGGATCGAGAACGTCGATGAGCCGATTGTGGGTACGAATTTCAAAGTGCTCGTGCGAGTCTTTGTCAATGAAAGTCGAGCGTCGTATTGTAAACCTTTCCAGCTTGGTTGGCAAGGGTACAGGCCCAACAACATGGGCGCCAGAACGTTCGGCGGTCTCGACGATCCGCTTGGCAGACTGGTCCAGCACGCGATGATCGTACGCTTTGAGGCGGATGCGGATCTTTTGTTTCGTCATATCAATCTACCTATTTGATGATCTTGGTGATGACACCCGCGCCGACGGTGAGACCGCCTTCACGGATGGCGAACTTGGAACCTTGTTCGAGGGCCACGGGGACGATCAACTCAACGGTCAGGCTGACGTTGTCGCCCGGGAGCACCATCTCCACGCCTTCGGGCAGGGAGACGTCGCCGGTCACATCCATGGTGCGGATGTAGAACTGGGGACGGTAACCGGTGAAGAAGGCACTGTGACGTCCACCTTCTTCTTTCTTCAGCACGTAGACCGAAGATTCGAACTTGGTGTGCGGGGTGATCGAACCAGCCTTGGCCACCACCTGGCCGCGTTCCACGTCCGTGCGCTCGATGCCGCGCAGCAACAGGCCCAGGTTGTCCCCGGCCATGCCCTCGTCCATCATCTTGTGGAACATTTCCACCCCCGTGCAGACCGAGGCGCGCGTCTCGCGCAGCCCAACGATCTCCACCGGGTCGCCCACATGGATGACGCCGCGATCGACGCGCCCGGTCACGACCGTGCCGCGCCCCTTGATCGAGAAGACATCTTCCACCGGCATCATGAACGGCTTTTCAACCTCGCGCTTGGGCTCGGGGATGTACTCATCCACCACGCGCAGCAGTTCCTTGATGCTCGCATATTCCGGTGCATTCGGGTCGGTGGAGGTGCTCTCCAACGCCTTCAGCGCACTGCCGCGCACGATGGGGGTCGTCTCGCCAGGGAAGCCCTGCTTGGTCAGCAGTTCCCGCAGTTCCATCTCCACCAGCTCCAGCAGTTCGGGGTCGTCCATCTGGTCCACCTTGTTCAGGTAGATCACGATCGACGGCACTTCCACCTGCCGCGCCAGCAGCACGTGCTCGTGCGTCTGCGGCATGGGGCCGTCCGGAGCCGCCACCACCAGGATGGCGCCATCCACCTGCGCCGCACCGGTGATCATGTTCTTGATGTAGTCGCGGTGTCCGGGCATGTCCACGTGCGCATAATGACGCTTGTCCGTCTCATACTCCACGTGCGCAATGTTGATCGTGATGCCGCGTGCCTTTTCCTCCGGCGCATTGTCGATCGAGTCGTAGGCCCGGAACTGCGCCTTCCC
>JBGSVI010000108.1:0-11063 GCA_041753035.1 Anaerolineales bacterium
TCTCTCGCTAGATCGAGATGTGAATGCAGCGTGTAATATTCTGATCAGGGCGGGACACGCCCTTTGGGACGAAAGCACAGCCACTGGGCTAAGGCTGTCCCAAGAAGCCCCGCCGCTTTAGCGACTGGGGAGTGTCACGAACTGCCTCGCCAATGATTTCAATCTGCCGGATCGTTCCATCCTACAACAGGCGTGTGGTCATGAATGTTGCCTCATCCACGCCCATTAAATATTCCTCGATGATAATGACTGCGTCGAGAATATGGCGCAGATAAACAGTTTCATCCTTTTCCATAAACCACCCTCATATCTTTCAGAATGTATTCGCGCAGATAGGGGCTGATTGCTTTTTCGGTCAGCAGGTCCACCTTGCGACCAAGTGCCTCAGAAAGTTCGCGTTCCAATCGGACCATAGCCAGTAAACTTTTGCGTTTCGAAAATCGGACGAGAATGTCAATGTCACTGTTCTTCTTGGCTTCCCCACGCGCCATGGACCCAAAAATACCGACCATGGTGATATCGTTTTGGCGGCATATGATGATCATGCGGTTGAGGTCGAATGGGTAAGCAGCATCCACAGGATATTCCTCACACCTGCTCGAACCTTTCCACCGGCACGACAAAGACCGTGGCGCGCTTTTCTGTCCCGGAGGCGGGGGTGCATGTATTTTTGATCACCTGGATGGCGGCATCCACCTGCGTCTCGTCCACCCCGATCAGCAGGGTGGTCACCCCGCGCCGCAGGAGGCCGCCCGTGCTGGAGGTGCGTGTCACGCGGAATTTGGCTGTGGTCAGGGCCTGGGTGACGGGATCCGCATCCACGTCCCGGATGATGGCAATGATCAGTTTCATGGCTAAAACTCCTCGAACCGTTCCACCGGCATGGTGAAGACCGTCGCCCCACCGACCGTCACCGGGACGGGGGTCGGCAGAGGCAGGGGGGCGCCTTCCAGGGGGATGGCCAGGTATTCGATCCGCTGGCGGCAGGAACTCATCAGGGCGGCATGCACCTCCCGCTCGGTGCCTTCGGGCAGCCCCACCAACAGGGTGGCGTTGCGGCGCCCAAGAAAGCCGCCCGTGCTAGACAGGTGGATGATGGGGATGTTCAGCGCGCCCAGGGCGCGTTCGGCCACGTCCACGTCCTGTTCCTGGACGATGGCGGCCATCAGGTGTCGAATGGGGGCATGGTCCATAGGCTAAGCCTCCTGCGTGGCGGTCACCACGGCCTCGGTGGGATCATCAAGCGTGATCTCCTGCCCGCCGGGAAAGACAACCGTTGTCCTGTCCTGGGTGCGGGTGACTGTCAGGCCTCTATATTTTACCGTAACTGGCCAGGGAAATGGATTCTTTCCGCATAAAGTCACCTCTCCTGGGGCGAGGGAAACCACGCCCAGGGTTTCCAGGAACAAGCCCAGCGGGGCAAGTCCCTGCAGCGCGTTGCGTTCCCCCAGCCCGGCCCCGGTGCGGGCATGGTAGGTGCGGTAGAAAGCACGCTGCCTTTTCAGGTTGAGGATCACGGCGGACATCAGCCGTCCCGTCAGTTCGGCTGCCTGCGCGCGGAAACCATAGGCAAGCAGCCCCTGCCCGATGAGCGCATTCCAATGCAGGTGAACGGCCTGGCGGGAGGAGGGGGGGTCCACCTGGCCGTCTGCGCAGGGCTGTATAGGGATGCCAAAGGACTGCCAGAAACGCTGCGGGTTGCACAGGTTCTGACTGACGAGCTGAGCGGCACGCGGCGGGTTCGGGACCTGCGCCCACAGCGGCAGGAACAGGCTGATCTCCTGGCTGCTGAAATCCATGACCTGCAGGCTGACCTGGTCGCGCTTCTCCAGCCCCTCGATCTGCAGAGAGAGGATGCTGGTGAACAGGCCGCGCGTGGTGGCAGTGGCGCGTCCCTCCCCCCAGGTGAAATCGGCACGCTCCAGCGTTTCGCTTTGCGCCTGCCTGGAGAGACGCCCGCGCAGGGTCAGGCGGGGCTGGCGCGCAAGGCCTGCTTTGAAGTGCACCCGGACGAGCAGGCGGGTGGGGAATTTAAATGAATGCCGGATGTCCAGGGTGCCGGTCCCACTCCGGCTGGCAAGCAGTTCCCCCGAGGGAGACCGGTGGCTGTCCCGGTCGCGCAGGTGGTACCTTCCTGCGGCTGGGTCCCAGCAGGCCTCCACCAGGTGCTGCTGCCTGGCAGCAAGCATCAGCAACTCTTCGGCTGTCTCCGGCATGCCAAGCTGGCTGGCAGTCTGTGCCAGCAGGCGAAACTCCCGGCAGAGCATGGCAGCCAGCGCAGGCGATTCGGCGCAGGTGATGTCACCTGCCTGGCCATCCTGCCAGGCAGAAAAGAGCGGGTGGTCTTCCATGCCGGACTGCAGGGGATGGTCCCATTCGGGGAATCCGTCCCCGTCGCGGTCGTGGTCCGCTTCCAGCCAGCGGCGCAGGAAAGCCAGCAATGGGGGGAATGCCTCCGCCAGGAAACCCGCCTGGCGGGAACGGTTGGCTGCTTCCTGCGCCAGTCCAGCCAGCAGCGGAGCAGACTGCCAGCGGCCGCGCTGCCCGGCAATGCCAGGTTTCCAATCGATGCTGCCATCTTCAGCCTGGGCGGCCAGGAAATTGCGCACCAGCCCGGGGAGAATATCGGGCGCGCCGGGCAGGCAGGAGGCCAGGTAACCGGCCTCCAGGGCGGATTGACCACTCCACATGTAGCCGTGGTCACTACCATCGCCGCGCGGCGAAAAACCCTGGTCGGGTTGGCGCGAGAGCACGAAAGAAGGACAGGGCAGATGGGGGCTGGCCGGGAAGAACAGGCTGAAGGCGTTCTTCTGGCTCAAGGCAAAGGCCGCATCCCAGTCAGGGTCGCCAGTGCGGACCTCCACCGTCTGGGCGTCATGGACCAGTTCGACCCGGGCGATCTCAGCGTCCCAGGGGCGCGCCGCGGTGAGACGGGCATGCTCAAAGGACTTTTCCACTGTATCCAGCGCAGCCTGCACCCAGGTGAGGATGCGTTTTCCACCCGCGGCAAGCGCCAGGTTGATGACCAGGGAAGGATACGGGCCGGCTCCTGGCAGGGGACCGCCGGTGAGGAAAAGCACCGGGAAGAGATCTGCACTGCGCCCGGCAAGCACCTGGGCCAACTGCATGGATGTGGAAACCAGCGGCTGCCCTGCTTCCAGCGGGGCGAGTTGCGCGCAGAGTTCGAACTGCACTGGCGCTGTCTCCCCGCGGGTGTTGCTGAAGGTGAAACGTCCGGCTGCCGTGTGGGAATCAGGGATCCAGTATTCGGTGCTGACCTCGATGCCGGTAAAGGGGGCAAAGTGCAGGCGCAGATGGCTGGGGCTGAAGCGCTGCAGGATGGGGGGCTGCGTAAAGGCCAGCGGGTCGGAAAGTACCTGCGCGTTGTGGTGGAAACGCGGGAAGATGCGCATGGCGCGGGCGCGCAATCCATAGGTGGTGCGCAGGCCGAGGGCAGGTGGCTCCCCGCCTCCCGGTTCAAGCTCCCAGATGTGATCGTTGGCGTAATCAGGCGTGCAGTGGCGGAAATCAGCCCCCAGGGTGAGCGCCAGTGGATCGCCGAGGCCCAGGTTCCAGGTACGCATGAACACAGTATACGGGGGTTTGCGCGGCAGGTCAAAGGGTTTTTTATGCTAGAATCATCAGAACTGCCCGGCCTGTCCACAGGGCGGGATGGCAGTCATGAAGGAAAAGGAAGCATGAGCAATCCGGAAGACCCCACTGATAAATTCTCCCGCCTGATCAAATCGGAGGCGGATACCCAGCCAGAACCACTCCCTGAAAAAGATGTGACCCCGGCGCGCGGCCTGCGCCTTCCCGCCCTCGACCAGAACAACATGCCCCTGCCGCGCCGCGTCGAAGAGCTGGACGTGGATGCCACGCGGGTCACGCCGGCCGCTTTTGGGAACACCCCGTCCACCACCATCCGCCGTCCAGCCACAGCAAAAATGCGCCGCCCGCGCGCCAGGAAAGCAGGCAAGACTGCCAGCCGGGGGCAGGCCTGGGGGTGCTTCCTGCGCGGGCTGGTGATCTCCCTGTTCGTGCTCGCATCCCTGGCGATCATCCTGGTGGCTGTGGCGGTTTATACCTATTATGACATTGCCCGTGAACTCCCGCCAGTGGACGACCTGCGGGCGCGGGCAGCACAGTTCGAGACGACACGCATCCTTGACCGCAACGGGAACGTGCTCTACGAGATCAATGATCCCAATGCCGGCAAGCGCACCTATGTGCTGCTGAGCCAGATCTCCCCCAACCTGCTGGCGGCGACGATCGCCATCGAAGACAAGGATTTCTACACCCACAAGGGTTACGACCCGCTGGGGATCCTGCGCGCCTTCTGGCAGAACCTGCAGAGCGGGGATACCGTCTCCGGCGCTTCCACCATCACCCAGCAGTTGGCGCGTGCCCTGCTCTTCACCCCGGAAGAGCGCGTGGCACGCTCTTACCTGCGCAAGGTACGCGAGGCCATCCTGGCGCGCGAGATCGAACGCCGATACACCAAGAACGAGATCCTCGAACTGTACTTGAACGAGATCTACTATGGCAACCTGGCCTACGGTGTGGAGGCTGCGGCGGAAACTTATTTTGGAAAGAGCGCCGGCCAGTTGACCCTCGGTGAGGCTGCCTTTTTGGCCGGGCTGCCGCAGGCGCCCTCGGTCTATGATATCTACACAAACCGCGACCTGACCCTGGTGCGCTACCAGAGCGTGCTGCTGGCCATGCTGGCGCTGAACGAAGAGCGCGGCTGTATTTACGTCAGTAACAGCGATGCGCCGGTCTGCGTGGACGGGTTGGCCGCCGCGACCGCCCTGCAGGAGATCCAGGGGCGCACTTTCACCCCGCCCGTGGTGGAAATGCGTTACCCCCACTGGGTGCAGTACATCCGTACCCAGTTGGAAATGCTCTACGACCCGCAGACGATCTACCGCTCCGGATTTACGATCTATACCACACTCGACGCCACGCTCCAGGATGCCGCCCAGCAGATGATCACCGCCCAGGTGGGGGCGATCGCTGACCTGCACGTCACCGGCGGCGCGCTGGTGGCGATCAAGCCTTCCACGGGCGAGATCCTGGCGATGGTCGGCTCACCCGATTTCTACAACGAGGTCAACTCCGGGCAGGTCAACATGGCGGTCAGCCCCACGCGCCAGCCGGGTTCCTCCATCAAGCCGCTTACCTACCTGGCAGCCTTTGAAAAGGGCTGGACGCCCGCCACGCTGATCTGGGACGTGCCCTCCGAGTTCCCTCCTTCCGGGCTGTCGAACGACCCCAACCCGCCGTATGTGCCCACCAACTTCAGCCGCACGTTCTGGGGGCCGGTCACGGTGCGCACCGCGCTGGCGAATTCGCTGAACGTGCCAGCGGTCAAGGCGCTCTATTTTGCCGGCATCTACGACAACCCGGCAACGCCGATCAATGATGGGCTGGTGGGTATGGCCCAACGCCTGGGCATCACCAGTTTTACGCGCAATGATTACGGCCTGTCGCTGACCCTGGGCGGGGGCGAGGTCAGCCTGCTGGAATTGACCGGCGCCTACGCCGTGCTGGCGAACTCTGGCAACCGGGTCCCGCCGGTGTCGATCCTGAAGATCGTTGATTTTGAGGGCAAGCAGGTCTTCCAATACCAGCCTGCCCTCGGGGAGCAGGTGGTGCGCATCCAGCATGTCTTCCTGATCACCTCGATCCTCTCGGACCGCAATGCGCGCGCCCCTGCCTTTGGTTACAACTCCATCCTGAACCTGCCCTTCCCGGCTGCGGTCAAGACCGGCACCTCCAATGATGCCCGCGACAACTGGACCCTGGGCTTTACTCCTGACCTGGCCGTGGGTGTATGGGTGGGCAACCCGGACTATACACCGATGGGCGAGACCACGGGCGTCACCGGCGCTGGTCCCGCCTGGGCGGAGTTCATGAGCTTTGCCGTGCCGTACCTGACCAATGGGAACCCATCCTTCGTTGTCCGCCCGGATGGCATCACCGAGCGCATCATTTGCGCCATTTCCGGCACAGCACCTTCCAACTGGTGCCCGGAAACTTACAATGAACTGTTCGCTTCCGACCAGCCCCCCCTGTCTGCCGAAGACGATCTCTGGCGGGAGGTCGAAATTGATACCTGGACCGGCCTGCGGGCCATGCCCGATTGCGCCGAATTCACCAAGACCGTGCTGGCGCTGAACGTGACCGATGGATGGGCGCAGAACTGGATCCGCCAGGAGAATAGGGGGCAGCAGTGGGTACGCGATATGGGCTTTGAGGAGGACTTTGTTTACGTCCCCCAGCAGGAATGTGATGCGGGCGACCCGGCGCCGCGCCTGGAATTCGTGGGCATTGGGGATGGGAGTACGATCACCGAGACCCTGTTCGAGATCCATTACGTTGCCGAAGCGATTTCCGGGTTCCGCGCCCTGCGCCTGGAGTACGACGATGGTTCCGGCTGGATCACGCTCGAGCCCAACCTGGGCAGTTCACCCTATCCCTGGGACCTGACTACTTTCACCAGTCATGAAGTGATGCTCAGGCTGTACATGATCAATGACCACGGCGGGTATGCGGAGCGGAAGATCCGCCTGCTGCTGCAGCCGCCCACGCCGACGCCCACGACAACAGCCACTTTCACCCCCACGCAAACCGTCACGCAGACCCCGACGCAGACTTCAACGGCTTCCTCCACGCCAACCCCGCCGGCGTCTGAAACCCCCACGGAAACACCCACGGAAACCCCGACGACTCCCTAAATAGGGGCAAACAACCACAGGAGAAATATGCCAACAGTTGGTTACATCGGCCTTGGCCTGATGGGCAAGTCCATTGCCCGCAACATCCTCAAGGGCGGTTTCCCGCTCGTGGTCCACAACCGCAGCCGCGGCGCGGTGGAGGAACTGGCTGCAGAAGGGGCACAGCCTGCCTTTACTCCGGCGGAGGTGGCGGCAAAAGTGGAGGTGATCTTCACCAACCTGCCGGACACGCCCGACGTGGAGAAAGTGGTGCTGGGCAGGAACGGCATCCTGGAGGCGGCCCGCCCCGGGCTGATCTGGGTGGACAATTCCACCATCAAGCCCGCCGCGGCGCGCCTGCTGAGCGACCGCCTGCTCGAAAAAGGTGCCTTCAGCCTGGATGCGCCTGTTTCCGGCGGGGATATCGGGGCGCGCAACGCCACCCTGACCGTCATGGTCGGCGGTCCCGCCGCAGCGCTGGAGCAGGTGATGCCCATCTTCCAGGCGATGAGCAAGACGGTCACCCACGTGGGTGAGGCGGGGGCGGGCCAGGTGGCCAAGGCAGCCAACCAGATCATGGTGGCGGCGCAGATGGTGGCGATGGGCGAACTGCTGGTCTTCGCACAGAAAGCCGGGGTGGACCCGCGCAAGGTGGTCGAAGCCATCCGCGGCGGGGCGGCGCAGTGCTGGACACTGGATGTCAAACCGCCGCGACTGTTCGCCGGCAACCGGGCACCGGGGTTCAAGGCGCACATGCAGGCCAAGGACTTGAACATCATCCTGGAAACCGCCCGTCTTTACGGCGTCCCGCTGCCCTCGGCTGCCGTGGATGCCCAACTCTTCAATGCCATGCTGACCAACGGCATGGGCGACCTGGATAACTCGGCGGTGCTGGGGATCCTCGAGCAGTTGGCGGGCATGACCCTGGAAGTGCCGGGGGATGAACCCGGCCCGGCGGCCTCCTGAGCACCTTTAGTTTATCCTTGGAAATGGAAGTCATATGAAAAAGATCTGGCCTTTCATCAGCGATTATGCCCTGATCCTGATCGGGGCCCTCCTCCAGGCTGTCGGTCTGCGCACGTTCCTCGTGCCGGCTGACCTGGCTTCCGGGGGGGTCAGTGGGATTGCCCAGTTGATCAACCACTACACCCACTGGCCGATCGGCGTGATGGTCTTCATCGGGAACGTGCCGCTTTTCCTGCTGGGCTGGAAGATGCTTGGAGGGCGGCGTTTTGCCATGCGCACGCTGGTGGCAGTGGCCGCGTTCTCATTCCTGACCGAGGCGATCCTGTGGCTGCCGTTCTTCCCCAGGGAGGGGCTGACGCATGACCTGGTGTTGAACTCGCTCTACGGGGCGGTGGTGTGCGGCATCGGCTACGGGCTGGTCTACCGCGGGCGCGGCACAAGCGGCGGTTCGGATATCCTGGCGCGCATCCTCAACCGCTGGCGGGGCGTCTCGATGACGCAGAGTTACCTGATGACGGACGCGGCCGTGATCCTCTCGGCGGGTTTCGTCTTCGGTTGGGAGAAAGCGCTGTATGCCATCATCACGCTGTATGTCAGCGGGCTGGTGGTGGACAGCACGCTGGAGGGGGCGGGGACGGTGCGCACGGCGATGATCATCACCAACCGCATGGAGGCCATCTATGACCGCATCCTGCACGACATGGAGCGCGGCGTGACCCTGCTGCATGGCACCGGGGCATACACGCTGGACCCCCGCCCGGTGATGTACTGCGTCATCACCCGTTCAGAGGTGCAGCAGTTAAGATCCATTGTGCATGAAGCCGACCCGGAGGCGTTCATGGTGATCGGGGTGGCGCACGAGGCGCTGGGGGAGGGATTCAGACCGCTCAAGCAATAAGGAAGACCAGGCGCATGAAAACCATCCTGACCGGTTTGTTGCTGTTCCTGCTGTGCGCAGGTTGCGGGCGCATGTCCCCGGATCCGCTGATAAATGTCAACGAACTCCTGGCGAATAAGATCGTGGTCGAGGCCAACTTTGGGGGCCAGGTTTTCTGCGCCCACGATGTGCTGGCCCTCGAGATGCAGGAGGATGGTGCGGATGTGTATGTGTGGGCGTTATGTGGAGAGTACTACCTGGAGAATGGGCTGCCCGTCCTGGGCACGGCGGGCAGCCTGCCCGTGGCACTGCACCTGGTGCGCGGTGGTGAAACCTATGCACTAGCCAGTTATGAGCTCCCGCTGGATGGTACGGGGTATGGAGCGAGCATCGAGGAGATCTTCCCCGCGGAAGCCATCCGGAAGATGTGTGAGGGGCAGCCTGCGGGCTATGACGAGCAGCGGATCGCGTGTTTCAACGAGAGGGCGGAACGCCTGGAAGCGGATATCGAGCAGCAGGCGTGGGAGTATTTTGGGGTGAAATAAGGCTCCGGCGGCTTACTTCCCAAACTGCAGCAGGATGCCAGCCACCAGCGCAGCCTGGCCGAGGTGATAGGCGATCATGTTCGCCAGCCGCCCGCGCCGGATCGGGTTCACGAACTTGTTCCAGGCCAGCAGGATGTCGGAGAGGTAGAACAGGGCGGCGCCCAGGCTCACCAGCCCGGCGGCGGAGGCCAGCCAGTCGGAGCGGTAGAGGGTCAGCAACGCGGAGAGCAGCATCAGGGTGATGACCAGCCCGTAGAGCGCCACGGGCAGGGCGAGGCGGCGCAAGCCTTTCTTGTGCACCCCGGCGAGGATGCGTTTCAACAGGCGGGAGGCGCTCAAGGCCAGCAGCAGCGCCAGCCCCAGGCTCCACAGCGGGGAGACATCCGGCAGGGGGAGGTTCAGACCGATGATGTAGGCTACGTGCGCCAGCAGGAAGGCGCTCAGCCCGAGCATGAAGAAGCGGTTCGACAGGCGGGCGTAGGAGACCATCAGGGCAACATCCCCCAGCAGCGAGAGCAGGATGCCCAGTGCAAAACACAGCACCGGCAGCGGCTGCAGACCGCCGACGAAGACCAGCAGCCCCAGCAGGACGAGCATCGCTCCCGGCTTGGCAATATATTCCAGCCGCTTCCAGGATTTGGCGACCGCGACCCAGTCGAGGAGGGCGATGACGAGGAACAGGAGCAGGCCCGGGATCATTTCTTCCCTTTCTTGAGACCATAGCCAAAGCGCCGCAGCACGTCCTCCTTGTTGCGCCAGTCCTTCTCCACTTTCACGCGCAGTTCCAGGTATGCCTGGCGCCCGCCCATGGCTTCGATCTCCTGCCGGGCGGCGGAACCGATCTTCTTCAGCATCTTGCCACCATCACCGATGACAATGCCCTTCTGTGACTCGCGCTCCACGAACAGGGTGGCATGGATGTAGACCATCTCCTCGCTGCGCTCCTTGAATTCGTCGATGCGCACGTTGACGGCATGCGGGACCTCGTCGCGCAGGGCGTTGAGCGCCGCCTCGCGGATCAGGTCGGCGGCGATCTCGCGCTCGTAGAGGTCGGTCAACTGGTCTTCCGGGAATTCCGCCTCGCGCAGGGGCAGGCGTGATTCCAGCAGGGTGAGCAATGCCTCCTGCCCCTGACCGGTGAGGGATGAGAACGCCACGGCTTGCGCCTCGGGGAGCAGCGCCTGGCAGGCTGCCACGCGTTTTTCCAGCATCTCTGCCGGGACGAGGTCGATCTTGTTCAATCCCAGCACCAGTTCCGGCCGGTGGCGCAGGTTGGTCAGCAGGGCGGCGATGTGCCGGTCGTCCTCGTCTGGTTCCTGGCTGGTGTCGACGAGCATCAGCACCAGGTCGACCCCCTCCAGGGCTTCCTCCGCTTCCTGGTTGAGGAACTGTCCCAGCTTGTGGCGCGGGGTGTGGATGCCGGGCGTATCCACCAGGATGAACTGCGCCCCGGGGTGGGTGAGGATGCCCAACTGGCGGCGGCGCGTGGTCTGCGGGCGCGGGGAGACGGCGGCGATCTTCTGCCCCAGCAGGGCATTGATCAGCGTGGATTTGCCCACATTGGGCTTGCCCAGGATGGCGATGAAACCGGAACGGAAGTCAGTCATACTTTGTTCTCTTTCTTGCTTGCCTGCGCATCCCTGAAGATCGCAAAGGACAGGCGGTGTTCCCGGCAGGCGCCCAGCCCGTGCAGTGCCTGCTGGTGGAGGCGTGTGCCGTAGCCCTTGTGGCGGGCAAAGCCGTAGCCGGGGTGGGTCGCTTCGAGGTCAACCATGAGCGCATCCCGGGAGGTCTTTGCCAGAACGGAGGCGGCTGCCACGCTCAGCGAGCGCTGGTCGCCCTTGATCAGGGATGTCTGCGGCAGATCCAGGTCACGGAAGAGCAGGGCGTCGGTGAGCAGGTAGTCGGGGGAAAGGCTCTCCAGGGCGCGCCGGGCAGCCAGCTTGGTGGCCGGGA
>JBGSVI010000109.1:0-3715 GCA_041753035.1 Anaerolineales bacterium
GCTGACATTCCCAAGCTGCTCTGCAAGCCGCAGCAAGCCTGCCTTGTTCTTGATGATCTTCTCTTCGTTTGTCATGTCGACACTCCTCGTCTATTATATCGAATTGTTCAAGAGTGTCAGATTAAATCTTAGCTAGTGCAATTGATTTACCAGATCGGGCTTTTTTACACTTTACGCATTGGCGGTTTCTGAGAAAGGCCTCATTCTGTATTCGCGTCACCAGGAGCCTCTCATGCCCACTCTCCCTCGATTTGAACCTCATTTGAACCTCTGCACCTCCTTGCCTCGCTCCACAACACACTCCTGCATTGGGAATTTATCTTCACAGCCGCAATTTTCATGGCACATTGCCGCTAATCAAGGTTTGCTCATGTTTTCCTTCATAGCAATATCGATGGTTATGAGCAGAAACAGACTTCGTTCCTCTCCGAATGCCCTCAGAATAAAGATTAACGATTTATTCCCTGCCTCAACCTTCTGGACTGGACGGAGGGCAGAGAAGATCGCACATACCCTGCGATCCCCAATCCCATTCGACCCTCATTGGCTTCAATGTATCCAATGCCCGCATGCCGCGTGGCCTCTTTCCCCGTTTTATCTGCTCCCGGCGCCATCGTCCCCGCAGGCGAAGTACCGCTGTACCTTCGGGGCGCAGTCCTGCTGTACTTCCGGGGCGGCATCGTCCCGGTTTTTTCTGCTCCTATCGCAGCGCCCCAGAAGCGAAGCGGATGGGTTCACCAACGATGGATGGCGCCCCCCGATCACTGCTCACCATTCACTGCTCACTGCTCACCCCTCCCCCGCTTGCTTTATAATATCCCCCGTGAACCGCAAATTCAGCCTCCCGTACATCGCCATCCTGCTTCTCCTCCTCCTGCTCATCCTCGCCCCGCGTCCATTGGCAGGTTTCACCGATCTGCATCACGCCACGCAGGCCTCCATCTCTGGAGACTCCCTCCTCACCGCCCGCCTCTTTGCCTCCGCAGCCTCGCGCCTCCCCTGGCGTCCTGATCTGTGGGGCATGGCCGGGCGATCCGCCTGGCAGGCAGGTGATGCGGATCTCGCCTGCAAGGATTTCGCCCACGGCAATTCATCAAACGCCCTCTCGCAAGCGGACTGGCTCGCCTACGGCGACGCACTGCTTTCTCAGGGAGATCCCTCCGCCGCCAGGCATGCCTGGGAGCAAAGCCTCCTCCAGCACGGACCCAGTGCGCCTGCCACCTTGCGTCTGGCGCTGGTCGCCAGGTCTTCGGGCGATTATCTCCAGGCCATCTCCCTCCTGCGCCAGTCTATCTCTCTGGATCCGCAGGACGCTGGGGCACACTACCTGTTGGGCTTGCTCCTTGCCGCCACATCCCCCCAGAATGCTCTCCCGGAACTGATGGAAGCCGCCCGCCTCGATCCGCAGCTCGATCCCGTTGTTCAGCTCTTGCGCGCCGAGCTCAACCGCGCCTTCCTGGACGAAAACCGCGCCTACCAGTTCACCGTTTCGGGAAAGGCGCTGGCTTCCCTGGGCGAATGGGCGCTGGCGGGCGAGGCTTTTCACCTGGCAGTGGCCGCCGATCCGGAATTTGGCGAGGCCTGGGCCTGGCTGGGTGAATCCTTCCAGCAATCCGGGCGGGACGGTCGCCCGCAGCTCGATCAGGCGCTGCGCCTCGCCCCGCTTTCTGCCAGCGTCCGCGCCCTGGACGGGCTGTACTGGATGCGCCAGGGACAGCCGGACAAAGCCATCGCCTCCTTCCAGAAAGCCGCAGCCATCGAGCCGCACAACCCCGCCTGGCAGGTCTCCCTGGGCGATGCCACCGTGGCAAAGGGTGACCTGGTCTCCGCGGGGCAGTACTACCGCCAGGCGACCGACCTCGCCCCCGCAGATCCCGCCACCTGGCGCGCCCTGGCGCTCTTCAGCCTGGAGAACAGCACCGATATTCAGAACACCGGTCTGCACGCCGGGCGCATGCTGCTCCGCCTGGCGCCGGACGATTGGCTCACCCAGCTCATCGCCGGTCGCCTCGCCATCCTGCTGGACGCCCCCTTTGAAGCCGAAAGCCACCTGCTGCAAGCCATCCTCCTCGCCCCGGGGGAGGCCGCCCCGCACTATTATCTCGCCCTCGCCTATCTCGAAGATGGCCAAACCGCCCTGGCATACGATAAACTGGTCGATACTGCCGCCATGGACCCGCAAGGCGCGTTTGGCTGGCAGGCAGGACGCTTGTTGGAGACCTACTTCCCATGAAAATACCCCGTATCCCCTTGGCTCTGTTCGCCCTCCTCGCTCTTGCCGCCTGCCAGTCTGCTCTGCTCACCCCTTCCGGTGGCGTCTTGTTCTCCGATGATTTCTCGGAAACCGGCAATTGGCCCGTTGGCGGCGCTCCCGGGGGGGAGAGTGCCTACGACGACGGCGGGTACCGCCTGATGGTGACCGACCCGCACTACCAGTTGTGGGTCTTCGCCGGGTCTTCCTATCAGGACATGCAGGTGGAGGTGTCCGCCGCGCGGCTGGCAGGGCCGCTTTCCAACCGCTTCGGTCTGGTCTGCCGGGCTGCCGATGAAACCAGTTTCTATTTCTTCATCATCTCCAGCGATGGCTATTACGCCATTGGCAAAGCCAGTGATGGGGAAGTGACCCTGCTCGGGCAGGAGATGATGGGCTATGCAGCTGCCATCTCCCAGGGCGAGGCGGTCAACCGTCTGCGCTTCGACTGCATCGGCACCACCCTCACCGGCTACGTCAACGGGCAGATGGTCGCCATCACCGCCGATCAGGACTTCGCCCGCGGGCAAGCCGGTCTGCTGGTCGGCACCTTCGATGCAGGCGGGGTGGTGGTCCATTTCGATGACTTTTCGGTCATCAAGCCGTGAGCATGACATTATATGAAAGGTGCGTCAGAGCTCGCATGAAGATCTTCCTCGATACCATCGGCTGCCGCCTGAACCAGGCCGAGATCGAGCATATGGCGCGCCAGTTTCGCCTCGCCGGGCACGAGATCACTGCCTCCGCCGCCGAGGCGGACCTGGCGGTGATCAACACCTGCACCGTGACGAGCGAGGCTGCCGCTGATTCGCGTGCCGCCATCCGCCGGGCGCAGCGCCAGGGGGCCAAACAGGTCATCGCCACCGGCTGCTGGGCCAGCCTGGAACCTGGCGCCGCTGCGGCATTGCCCGGGGTCAGCGCGGTCATCCCCAACCTTGAGAAGGACAGTCTCCCGTTCCAGGTGCTTGGTGGTTCCCCGGTTTCCCTGCCTCTGGCTGCGGTCCACCGTCAGCCCTTGCCCGGGCTGCGCTCCCGCACGCGCGCATTCCTGAAGGTCCAGGATGGCTGTGACAACCTCTGTACCTACTGCATCACCACCCTGGCGCGCGGCGCCTCGCGTTCCATCCCCGCCCGCGCGGTGCTCGCCGATGCCGTAGCGGCTCTCGCGGGCGGCGCGCAGGAACTGGTGCTCACCGGTGTCCACCTCGGCGCCTGGGGTCTGGATCTCTCCCCCGCCCGACACTTGTCAGACCTGGTCACGTTCCTGCTTCGTGAGTGCGCCCCTCCCCGCCTGCGTCTCTCCTCCCTCGAGCCTTGGGACCTGGACGCCGGTTTCTTCGACCTCTGGCAGGATTCGCACCTCTGCCCTCATCTGCACCTGCCCCTGCAGTCCGGCAGCGCCGGGGTGCTGCGCCGCATGGCGCGCAAGACCTCCCCGCAGGGCTATGCCGCCCTGGTCGCCTC
>JBGSVI010000110.1:0-19846 GCA_041753035.1 Anaerolineales bacterium
CCCCCCCCCAACTCCCCATAAAAAAGATCTTCCCCCGCCTTGGGGTGGGGGTCAGGGGGTGGGGATTCTCCCATTTTCTGACTTTGTGAAAAGCATATTGACGGTTTTCCCCCTCGCGCATACAATACCCCCACAATTGAACGCGGCTGCTCTGCAGCCCCACGGTCAGGGTGCCTTGCCCCCGGATGGGCAGGCCCAACGGCGAAGCCGGTGCAAGTCCGGCGCTGTCCCGCAACTGTGAGTTGGCACTTCACTGCAAGCCAACAAGTCAGGCCGCCCGCCCTGTCCAGTTTCACCACACTCTCGTGGAAAGGAGGTGGGAAAGGCCTGCTGGATTGCCGATCCTTCCTCCCCTGTCTTGTACAGGGGATTTCGTTTGCCATCGTCTTCAAGGAGAAAAAGGATGTTCCGTAAATTATTCTTTGTGTCTTTGTTCTTTGCCCTGCTTTCTGCCTGTGGAAGCACTTCCTCGCAGCCCCAGCCCCTGGCCCTCACCGACGGTCTGGGTCGCAACGTGAATCTCTTCGCACATGCCCAGAAGGTCGTCTCGCTGACCCCCGCGGGGACGGAGATCCTCTTCGCAATCGGGGCGGGGGCACAGGTGGTCGGGCGCGATATCTTCTCCGATTACCCTCCTGCAGCCGCCGAGGTTGCCGATGTCGGTGGCGACTGGGGGGAGTACAACCTGGAAGCCATCCTTGCCTTGCAGCCCGACCTGGTGCTTGCCGGGGGCATCAACCCGCCGGAACTGGTCGCCTCATTGGAAGCGTTGGGGCTGACCGTCTATTTTCTACCCAACCCCACCACCCTGGAAGAGATGTATCTCAACCTGCAGACGGTGGGACAACTTACCGGGCACGCCCAGGAAGCGGAAGAATTATCCGCTTCGCTGGCCGAACGTGTGGCTGCAGTGGATGAGGCCATCCTGCCGATCAGTTATCAACCCTCGGTCTATTACGAACTGGATGCCACCAACCCGGCCGCGCCCTACACTGCCGGGGAGGGTACCTTCGTGGACCTACTGATTCGCCGCGCCGGTGGCTACAACATCGGTTCCGAACTGGAAGGCCAGTGGGTCACGCTCAGCATCGAGAAACTGCTGGTGCTGGACCCTGCTATCATCCTCCTCGGTGATGCCTTGTACGGGGAGACTCCTGAAAAGGTATCCACCCGCCCGGGCTGGGAATCGTTGGCCGCCGTGCAGTCCGGGCAGGTCTTCGCCTTTGACGATAACCTGCTCAGCCGCCCCGGTCCGCGCCTGGTGGACGGGCTGGAAGCGCTCGTTGCCATCCTGCACCCTGGCTTGCTCGAATAGTTCCCGCAAGGGGCATCATCCCCACAAGGGATGATGCCCCTTATTGTGCTATGTATAAAAAACAGTTCCTGCTCTCCACTCTTGTCTTGCTCCTCGCCTTCGGCTTGTCCATCGCTGTCGGCTCGGTCTTCATCCCTCCCGCCGACCTGTGGAGCGTGCTCACCGGGCAGGTCTCCCAGGGCGTTCCCCAGGCAGGCGTGATCATCCTCACTCTGCGCCTGCCGCACACCGTCCTTGTCCTGCTCACCGGCGCCGCCCTGGGCACCAGCGGCGCTGCCTACCAGGGCTTGTTCCGCAACCCGCTGGCAGACCCGTACCTGATCGGCGTCGCCTCCGGCGCCGGGCTGGGGGCGGTGCTTGCCATGAGCCTCCATTGGCCCTATACCCCCGCCGGGTTGTTGGCGGTGCCGCTTGCCGCCTTCCTCGGTGCACTGCTTACCGTCTTCCTGGTGGTTGTTCTCGCCCGCGTCGGCAAGACCCTGCCCACCACCAACCTGATCCTGGCAGGTGTCGCTTTCTCCTTCTTCGCCTCGGCGCTCACATCCTACCTCATGCTGCGCTCTACTGGTGAACTGCGCCGTGCCATCGCATGGTTGATGGGCGGCTCGGCGCAGATTGGTTGGGAGCCCGTGCTGGCGGTGCTTCCTTTCCTGCTGCCGGGCTTGACTGGGCTGCTGCTCAGCGGGCATGCCCTCAATGTGCTCCAGTTCGGCGATGAGCAGGCCGCCCAGATGGGTCTGCCGGTCACCCGCCTCCGCACGCTGATCCTTGTTGCGGCGTCTCTGTCGACCGCCGCCGCGGTGGCTTTTTCTGGCATCATTGGCTTCCTTGGGCTGGTCGTCCCGCACCTGGTGCGCCTCTGGTCGGGTCCCGACCATCGCCGCCTGCTGCCGCTCTCCCTGCTCGCCGGGGCGGCTGCGCTGCTCCTCGCCGATGCCCTGGCACGCGTGGTCATGGCGCCGCAGGAACTGCCAGTGGGTATCGTCACCGCCCTGGTCGGTGCGCCCTTCTTCCTGTGGGTCCTGCGCCGCTCAAGGAACCAGGGCTACTGGTGAGCCTGCTTTGGGAAGGGATGATATGGGAATGATGCTCAGCATCGAAGACCTCTCGGTGAACTATGGCTCTCGCTGCGCCCTCCAGCATGTTTCGCTCGCTCTGTGCGCTGGCGAGGTGCTCGCCCTCATCGGTCCCAACGGGGCGGGCAAGTCCACCCTGGTGCGCGCCCTCAGCGGTGTGACTCCCGTCGCCGGGGGACGGGTGCGCATGGACGGCACCGACTTGCTCGCTCTGTCTGCTGTACAGCGGGCGCGCTACCTGGCGGTGGTGCCGCAGGCGGTCTCCATGCCGCCCGCCTTCACCGCCTGGGAGACCGTCCTGCTTGGGCGCACCCCCTACCTCAATTTCCTCGGGCAGGTCTCTGCAAAGGACGAAAACATCGCCCGTTCGGCGCTGGAACGCGTCGCCGCCCTTGATCTGGCTGAACGGCGCGTGGGCGAGCTCTCCGGCGGTGAACAGCAGCGTATCCTCCTCGCCCGCGCCCTGGCGCAATCCACCCCGATCCTGCTCATGGACGAGCCCACATCCAACCTCGACCTGCATTACCAGGTCAGTTTCCTCGAATACGTGCATGTCCTGGCGCAGGGCGGGAACCTAGCGGTGCTCATCGCCATCCACGACCTCAACCTTGCCGCGCGCTACGCCGACCGCCTCGCCTTGCTCGTCTCCGGCGAACTGCAGGCTGTTGGCACACCAGGCGAGGTTCTCCGCCGCGAGACCATCGCCCGCGCCTACGGGCTGCCCGTGGAGGTCATCCCGCATCCCTTCGCCGTGGGGGTCCCCCTCGTCCTGCCCGCGGGGGACAAACAGGGGATTGCGTCCCCCGGCGGGTGACCGTATCCTCCATAAAAAATGACCCAAGGAGAATAAAATGGAAATCGAGATCCTGCATCGTCCTTCATATTCGCTGGCTGTTGCCCGTCTGGCGCCCAATGAGCGCATCCGTGCCGAACCGGGTTCCATGGTCAGTTTTTCCGGTGGGGTGGATATCGAGACGAAAATGGACGGCGGACTGTTCAAGTCCCTCAGCCGTGCCGTGCTGGGCGGCGAGTCGCTCTTCCAGAATTTCTGGAAGGCAGGCGGGCAAGGTGGTGAAGTCACCCTCGCTCCCGAACTCCCCGGTGACATCGTCATGATCGACTTGGCTGGTGAGACCCTGCTGGTGCAGACTGGTTGTTTCATGGCCTCCGAGGAGGGCGTATCCATCGATGCCCGCCTGAGCGGGAAGGCTTTCATGGCCGGCGAGGGGCTCTCCATCCTGGAAGCCAGCGGCAAAGGCAAACTGCTCGTCTCCTCCTACGGCGCGGTGTACGAGAAGACCATCGCCTCCGGCGAACACTACACGGTCGATTCCTCCCACTTGATCGCCTTCGACGGCACCATCCAGGTGAAGCCCCGCCCAGTGGGCGGCTTGAAGTCCACCCTGCTTTCCGGGGAAGGGCTGGTCATCGAATTGACCGGTCCCGGGCGCATCTACATCCAGACCCGCTCCCCCCAGGCGCTCATCAACTGGATCATCCCCCAGATCCCCCGCCAGAACAGCAGCAACTAATCCTTCTTCCTGCCCGCTCGGCTCCTTCCCCCAAATACCCGTTCTTCGGTATTTGAGGGAATGCGGGGGATGGGGGTTCTGCTCCTCCCGGCCTCAACTGCCCCAAAGATTTGCCCCCGTATTCACCCTGAAAACGGGGGCTTTTTCGTTATAATCAAGCCATCTTCTCAGGAGGTAGCGATGACCGATCAAAAACCACTCCATTGGACTCCAACCACCGGAATTGGCTACACTGTTCTCCGCCGCCCGGACGGCGGCATGACCATTACCTTTACCGACCTCTCGGCTGCCACCATCCAGCATTGGCATGACTTCGCCCTGGAACACCTGCTGGGTGCCGACCGCCTGACCCGCAACCTCTATGACCTGCGCCAGGTGGCACACATCCCCGAAAAAGCCGTCCACATTGCCATGGATGCCAACAGCGACCCTGCCGCCCGCAACATCCGCCTGGCAGTGGTGGTTGCCAACCAGGAGGTTGCCGAGGCCATCCGCAAGATCTATTACTCCGCCTCCACCGAGGCCTCCGCGGCGATCAAGATCTTCACCGATATGGATGCCGCCGAAGCGTGGCTCAGCCGCCCGCTCGACCAGATCGTCTGATCCCCCGGGGGCGGCTCGCGGCCGCCCCGGTTTTTTTCTCCCATGCTCACTTCCCTAAACTTTCGCCAGGGGGCAGGTGGTCTGCGTAGCCTGCCGTGGGGGCGGCGCACCTACGTCATGGGCATCCTCAATGCCACCCCGGATAGTTTTTCCGGGGACGGGCTGCTTTCCGTTGGGGAACGACCCGCTTCAGAACCCGCCGGGTTGGCGCAGGCGCGGCGTTTCCTCCTCGCCGGTGCCGACCTCCTCGACGTTGGCGGCGAATCCACCCGCCCCGGCTCGCAGCCGGTACCTGCCGGCGAGGAGTTGGATCGTGTTCTGCCGCTCATCCGCGCCATTGTCGCCGAATTCCCCGACGCCCTGATCTCCATTGATACCTGCAAAGCCAGTGTTGCCGAGGCTGCCCTCCAGGCTGGCGCATGTATCGTCAACGATGTCTGGGGGCTGCGCGCCGACCCGGCACTCGCCCAGGTGGTGGCTCGCCATTCTGCCGCCGTGGTCCTCATGCACAACCGTTCCAACCCCGCCAGTGTGGAAGTGCGCCAGCAGTTGGGCAATGCCTACATCGGCGCAGAATACGCTGACCTGCTCGAGGATGTAAAGCGCGAACTGATGGAGTCGGTCCTCATCGCCCGCCAGGCGGGCATCCCCGACGAGCGCATCCTTCTCGACCCTGGCATCGGCTTCGGTAAAACGGTGCCGCAGAACCTGGACCTCATCCGCCGCTTGGACGAGATCCGTTCCCTGGGCTTCCCGGTGCTCCTGGGTCCCTCGCGCAAGTCCTTCATCGGCTACACTCTGTCCCTGCCCCCCGACCAGCGTCTGGAAGGCACCGCTGCCGCCGTCGCCGTCGGCATCACCCGCGGGGCGGATATCGTCCGCGTCCATGACGTGGCAGAGATGGTTCGGGTGGTGAAGATGACCGACGCCATCCTGCGCCGCTGAGGGCTGCCCATGCCTGGCGACTACGACGACCAACTGCTCAAGGAAGGCATCCTTCACTACAAGGCCGGGGAGTTCTCCCTGGCGCGTCGCTTCCTGGAACGCGCCCTCGATTCAGCCGATGACTTCCAGACGCGCTTTGGGGCGTATTTCCACCTCGCCCTGTTGAGCGCCGACCCCGCAAAAAAACGGGAATACCTCGAAGAAGCCCTGGTGATCGATCCCCTGCATGCCGCCGCGCGCCGCGCACTCGCCGTCCTCGATGGGCGCCTCAAGCCGGAGGAGATCATCGATTCGGACGTTCCTCTCTCTCCCCTCCCCGAACAGGTCGCCGCGCAAGCCGACCGCTTCAACTGTCCCAAATGCGGCGGGCGCATGGTCTACGCCCCCGATGGACGCGCGCTGGTCTGCGAGTACTGCGCCCGCTCGCAGTTCATGGGCGGGGAGATCGCCCCCGAGCAGGATTTCTTTGTCGCCATGGCCTCCAGCAGGGGACACCGCTCCCCGGTCTCGGTGCAGGTGCTCCACTGCTCCGGCTGCGGCGCCGAATTTTTCCTCGAGGCGCAGGAACTCAGTTTCACCTGTGCCTACTGCGGCTCGGCGCAGGTCGTGCGCCAGGATCGCACCCTGCTCACCCCCGACGCCGTCATCCCCTTTGGCTTTTCCCTTCCGCAGGCGCAGGAGTACCTCGCCGCCTGGCTGCACCGGAAGCGCCTCACCGAACGCCTCACCCTGGGCCTCCTCCGCCCGCTCTACCTGCCTGTCTGGACCTTCAGCCTGGCAGGTAGCATCCCCTGGAGCGGGCAGGTCTATCGCAACAAGCGCATGGTGACCACCTCCGGCGAGGTGCCGGCATACTTCAATAACATCGCTGTCCCAGCGACAGAGCAACTGCCCCGCCTCCTGCCGCGCCTCCTGGAAACCTTTGATTTCACCGTAACCGCCCCCTTCGATGTGCGCTACCTGGCGGGTTGGCCCGCCGGCGTGCAGGAACTGTCCCTCTCTCAGGCGGCCCTCGAAGCTCGCCGCATGGCGGTCGAGCGCGTGCGCCTCGAGGTGCGCCTCGATGTCGGCTGGGTGGACGACCTGCGCTACCATTCCTCCGCCATCTCCGTGGACACCTTCAAACTCGTCCTCGTCCCCGCCTGGCTGGCGGACCTGCGTCCAACCCGCCCTCCGCAGCGCCTCTTTTCCGCCGCCGTCAATGGCGCCACCGGTGCAGTATGCGGCGATTGGTGAACTTGCGTTATCATCATCCCAACCTAAAGTGTATTGGAGCCAAACCCTCATGAACGACCACATTCTCATCTGGGACGGTTGCACCAACGTGCGCGACCTCGGCGGTCTGCACACTTCCGCCGGTCATACCACGCGCTACCAGTCCATCGTCCGTTCGGATACGCCCTCCCGGCTCACTGCCGCAGGGTGGGCCGCGTTGCATGCCTATGGCATCCGCACCATCATCACGCTGCACACTCACGGGATGCAGGAACCCGAACTCACATTCACCTCGCCCTACCCCGGCCTCGTCACCCTGCAGGTCGCCATCGAAGACGTGACCGACAAGGATTTCGTCCAGCAGTGGGCTTCCACCGATCTGTGGAGCACCCCCCTCTACTATTCGGACGCCCTGCGGCGCTGGCCCGGGCGCCACGCCGCCGTCATCTCTGCCATTGCCCGGGCGCAGCCCGGCGGTGTTCTTTTCCACTGTGTCCGCGGGCATGATCGCACCGGCATCATTGCCCTCTTGCTCCTCACCCTCGCCGGCGTCACCCTGCAGGACATCCTCGCGGATTATGAACTCAGCCTCGACCCGGAACGGGACGCCATCCTTGCTCGCCTGGACACCTCCGTTCGCCATGTCCTCCTCGGCGTGCTTGACGGTTTTGATGTGGAAGACTATCTTCTTCTGGGCGGGGCAAGCCGCGCCGATCTGGCTGCCGTTCGCCAGCGCCTCCTGGGCTGAGCCGCAGCCGCGTATCCCTATTGAATCAGGCTGTTGATCTCTGTATAATCATCTTATCACCCCGTCCCCTTGATCCAGGGAGGCATCCTTGAAAAGATGGAAGATCATCATCCCTGTCTTGTTCGTGTTTGGTATCACCCTGGCATGTAATGAAAATCCTTTCCCGCCGGGTGATGATGCTCCAGGTGGTGATAGTGCCTTGCCGAATGAACCCACGACAGGCCTCATCCAGGGTGGAGAACCAACCTTCGCAGGGACCGGCGCTCCGCTCAAGCCGGTCAAGTTCGTCAACACCGGAACGCTGCCGTTCACTGTTTCGCCGTGGACGTATGCGCCTCCGGGAGGTGTGGCATCCCCCAGCGGGCCGAACCCTTCGACAGTGGTATCACCGGGTGGCAATCCCAGCAGTTACCTGTCGCTTTCCCTGGGTACCTACACCTGGTGTTACTGGTGGGAACTGGGGGATACAAATAATGACGGCATGATCGAATATGCCCACGCCCTGGATGGCCGCTCGGTACTCCTGGATGGGTCGGACAGCGATTCCCTTGAATTCTCAGAATCGGTCACCTTGAGCGCGCCCACCCTGGCAGGTGACATCCCTGGCAAGTGCGACGCCGCCCCGACGATGGTGGTAAAGAGCCGCTCCGCGCTTGATGATGGCAACCTGCTGCTCTCGGATGACGGCAGCGGAGGTGCGCGAGCAATGTTCGGGGTTGATTTCATGGACTTTGGATATGCGGGTGGACAGGCACAACTGGCAGCCAGGAGCCCCAACCTGGTCCTGCCGGCAATGTACAACCAGGTGATCCCGGCTGATTTTAGCCTGGAGGTGGACCTGACTGGTTTTAACGCCGGGAACGAAGGTCAGTACCAGGTCATCTTCCGCAGCGACGATCTTGTTGGTGGGCTGGCTGGTTACAACATCATCTCGCTGATCCCTGACCGGCGCAGCGTGGAGTTCGGTGTCTGGGAGGCTGGATGGAAGGTCTCCGGCGCAGCGGTCCTTTCGGACGATTCCATAAGTTTGAATGCCCCGCTTCATTTCCGCCTGGAAGCCAAGGGGAATGAGTACACAATTTTCATCAATGGGAGCTTTGCCACTGGTTTCGTGGATGGCAGCATCACCTCGCCGGGTATCCTGGGCATGTCCATCACCGCGGCGAGCGTGCCTGCCTCCTTCACGTATGACAACCTTCAGGTGCATGCCCTGCCGTGACAATGAAGGATGCATTCGCCTGCCTGATATATTGACTGGAATGAAAAAATCTCCCTGACTTGGTATCAGGGAGGTTTATTTTCAATACTCCATGCAAGCAAAACCCTTGATAAAACAGAACATATGTACTAGTACTCACCTCGGCACGGGAAGGCCACACAGCGCTAGCCGCCGAATAACCTCGCCCGTGTTTTGATTTCTGCCAGTCATCTTCAGGAAATTGACAGGACTCATCTCAGGTGCAGCCCCTTTTTGATCGTGTTCCTGCACAATGTGCTTCGTGTTGCCAGAAGACGCCATTCGAATTTCTTCGTACATCAACTTTGATTATGAACTTCTCCTGCCTGTGCATCCCCTCCCATTCGATCATCATTCGCTTCAACGCGTCCAATCCTCGCCCCTTTTTTTCCCTCATCCTCCTTTTCCCTGCCTCGCCGCAGCACCTCTATCTGTCTTGTATTCCCTTGCGATTGCGCGATAATTTATCTGCATGGCTGGAAGCCACCCCTCCCAGCCCAAAGGAGTACCGATGAGAGCAAGATACATTTCCCTGGCAGTGATCATCTTCGTGCTCGTTTCCATGCTCGCATGCAACCTCCCCACCGGGGAGGACGCGCAACCGACAGCCTCCCCCGACCCCGCCTCTGTCGCCCTTATGCCGGTATTCGGCCCCATCGGCACCTGGGTGTCGTGTTCCCAGGGCATTTATGGCGGCATCATCAATGCCATCGCCGCTTCTCCCGAGTATGCCCAGGATCAGACTGTCTTTGCCGCCACTTCCAATGCCGGCATCTTCCGCTCCACCGATGGGGGGGAGTACTGGCAGGCGGTCAACCAGGGGCTGTGGATCAAGCAGAGTACCTCCCTTGCCATCTCTCCCGATTTCGCTGCCGACAATACTCTCTTCATGAGCGGCATGCACATCGGCGTGAACATCTCCACCGACCGGGGAGAGTCCTGGCACGAGGTCAACACCGGCATCACCCTCAAGCACGTCCAGGATGTGGTCATCTCCCCCTCCTACGCCACCGACCGCACCCTATTCGCCGGGACGCGTGGCGATGGCATCTTCAAGACCGTGGATGGCGGCACCTCCTGGATTGCGGTGAACGGTGGTCTGGATAACCTGAACATTGCCCGGCTGGCGCTTTCCCCCTCCTTCGCCAGCGATCAGACCCTCTTCGCCGCCACCGGCACGGGCTTGTTCCGTTCCACGGACGCCGGCGGGACCTGGCAGCAGGTGGCTGTCGATGTCATCACACAATCACTGCGCTCCCTGGCCTTCTCTCCCGATTTCGACCGCGACCACACCCTCTTTGCTGGCAGCGCCGGAGAAGGCGTCTTCCTCTCCACCGATGGTGGGCTTACTTGGAGTCCGGCAGGGTTGCCTGTGGCGTACATCAACGCCTTGCTCGTCTCCCCTCAATTTGCCACCGATCGCTCCGTCTTAGCCGGGGAGGGCAGTTCCGGCCTCTTCAAGTCATCCGATGGCGGCCTCACCTGGGATGGTTCCGGGAGTGGGCTGGCTGAAAATCATCAGATGGTCAGCCTCGCCGCGGCCCCCGACGGGACCCTTTTTGCCGGTCTGTATGGCGCTGGGATCTACAAGTCCAGCGATGGCGGTCTCACCTGGGTGTCTGCCAGCCATGGCCTCACCGATATTTATGTCCGTGCCTTTGCCGTCTCTCCTTCCTTCCCGAACGATCAAACCCTGTTCGTGGGCACCGAGTTTCAGAGCGTTCTGCGTTCGCAGGATGGCGGCAGGTCCTGGGAGCCGACCGGTTCTGGTCAAGCGCTCCACCGTGTCCACGTCCTGGGCATCTCCCCCGGTTATGCCCTCGATCAGACCCTTTACGCCGGCACGGAACTGGAGGGCATCTTCCGCTCGACGGATGGCGGGGACTCCTGGCAGGCGGTCAATACCGGGTTGTCGCAGGCTCCCATCATCTCCCTTGCTCTTTCGCCCGCTTTCCCCGAAGATCAAACCCTGCTCGCCGGCTCCGACCGTGGCAACCTTTTCCGTTCGACCGATGGCGGGAGCACCTGGGTGGAGATCGATGCGGGCTTGCCGGTCAGCCCGGTGATGGACCTTGCTTTCTCCCCGGATTTCGCTCACGATCAGGTCGCTTTTTCCGGCAGTTATGAGAGCGGCGTATCCCTTTCCACCGACGGCGGGCTCACCTGGCAGGCGCTTAACACCGGTCTGCCTGGCCTGAAGATCGTCTCTCTTGCCGTCTCCCCCGACTTCCCGGACGATGGCACCATTTTTGTAGGCGTGGACGAACAGGGCATTTTCCGCTCGACGGACCGCGGCACCTCCTGGACGGTTGTGAACAACGGCTTCCCTGGCAATTACTACAATCACCTGGCGCTGTCCCCTTTCTTTCCTCAGGACCAGAGCCTCTACGCTGGCTTCAGTGATGTGTATCGCTCCACGGATGTGGGCGGGACCTGGTCTTTGCTGGCTGCCCAGGCCTGGACCCGCTATGTGTCCACGCTGGATATCTCGCCCGATGGGCGCTACCTCTACGCCGGCACGGATGGGGAGAGCCTGTTCTGCATGAATTTGAAATGACCTCTTCTTATTCAATTACCAACAAATCCTCCCAAATTGGGGGGATTTGTTGTTTGACGCAAACCCGCCCCTGTGGTATCATCGCCGCAACAACTCAATAGCCCCCAACGGCACTCTTATCCAGAGAGGTGGAGGGACCGGCCCTGTGAAACCTCGACAACCACCGCACCCGCGGATGGTGCCAATTCCGGCAGTAGGGATACCCGCAAGGATATCCGTCATTCTGGACGATGAGAGGGCAGCCGCGCTTGAAGCACAATTGCCCTTTCGTTCCGACGGGGCAATTTCATTTTAGAAAGGGAAAAACGTATGACCACAACTTTCATGTCCTCGCCCAGCCTCTTGTTCACCTCTGAATCGGTGACCGAGGGTCACCCCGACAAGCTCTGCGACCAGATTGCCGACTCGGTGCTGGATGCCTGCTTCGAGCAGGACAAGATGAGCCGCGTTGCCTGCGAGGTGGCCACCAAGACCGGCTTCGTCATGCTCCTCGGCGAGATTACCACCCGCGCCTTCGTCAACTTCGATGACCTCGTCCGCCAGGTGGTCAAGGAGATCGGCTACGACAGCAGCGAGAAGGGTTTCGATGGCAATACCTGCGGCGTCCTCTCTGCCATCGCCAGCCAGAGCCCGGATATCGACATGGGCGTGAGCAAGTCGCTGGAAGCCAAGGATGGCGACCGGGACAAGATCGACCTGATTGGCGCCGGCGACCAGGGCATGATGTTCGGCTTTGCCTGCAACGAGACCCCGCAGTTGATGCCCATGCCCATCTACCTGGCTCACAAGCTCACCCGCCGCTTGGCGGAGGTGCGCAAGGATGGTACCCTCCCCTGGTTGCGCCCGGACGGCAAATCGCAGGTCACCGTGGAATATGCCTTTGGCCAGCCTAAACGCATCCACACCGTGCTCATCTCCACCCAGCACGCGCCGGAGATCTCTCACTCCGAGATCGAAGAAAGCATCATGGAACACGTCATCCAGCCCAGCATGCCAGCCGGCATGACCGACCAGTCCCTCAAGGTCTTCGTCAATCCCACCGGTCGCTTTGTCATCGGCGGTCCCATGGGCGATGCCGGCGTGACCGGGCGCAAGATCATCGTCGATACCTACGGCGGCATGGGTCGCCACGGCGGCGGGGCGTTCTCGGGCAAGGACCCCACCAAGGTGGACCGCTCGGCAGCCTATGCAGCCCGCTGGGCGGCCAAGAACGTGGTCGCCGCCGGGCTTGCCGACCGGGTTGAGATCCAGGTCGCCTATGCCATCGGCGTGGCGCACCCCCTCTCGGTCAACGTGGAGACCTTCGGCACCGGCAAGATCGTCGACGAGAAGATCGCCAAACTCATCCTTGAGCATTTCGACCTGCGCCCCGGGGCCATCATCCGCGACCTCGACCTGCGCCGTCCGATCTACCGCAAGACGGCCGCCTACGGTCACTTCGGGCGCGATGATGTCCAGTTCCCCTGGGAGAACACGGAACGGGCCGCGATCCTGAAAAAAGAAGCCGGTCTATAGATCGGCCAGCATACCCTTCCAGTACGGGCGGCACATTCCTGCCGCCCGTTTTTTTTAAGTTGAAGTTGGGGAAAAATGGCGGATAATGGAATTGGAATACACCACACAAGGAGGCGCTTATGTCAAAACATTTTTCGCTTTTCAGTGCACTGCTTCTGGTCGCGCTGCTCGCGGCAGCCTGCGGATCGGGACGCCCGGCACCCCGCATCGGTGATTTCGTCTGGGTGGATCGCGACCGGGACGGCATCCAGGATGCCGGCGAAGAGGGCTTGCAGGGCGTGGACGTGAAACTCTATACCTTCGCGGAGTCCCTGCTTGCCTCGACAACATCGGATCAGGATGGCTGGTATGGCTTCACGGACGTGCCTGCCGGGGATTACTACCTGGAGTTCTCCGCTCCTGTGGAGATGACCTTTCATGATGAGTACGGGGAAGTGATCGAGTTCCGCTATATCCACCTGACCATCGCCGACCAGGGCGTGGACGATGCCGTGGATAGTGATCCCGACCCGGAGACGGGCAGGACGGCGGTCTTCAGTCTGCCCGCCGCGGGCGGGGATACTTCCCTGGATGCCGGTTTCTATGTGCTCACTGCTGTGCCCACCCCCACTGATACCCCCGAACCCTCATCAACACCGCCGGACGATGGCGGTGGCGGTAATGGAGGCGGTGGGGACGACGGGGAGAAAAAGGCCATCGAGGTCGGCCCAACGGACGATGCCTACGTGGTCACCACCCAGGCGGAGTCCAATTACGGCGCGGAGAATAGTTTTTACCTGTGGGGCAGGAACTGCTACGTGTACATGAGTTTTCCGCTGAACGATATCCCCGCTGGCACGCACATCCCGTATGCCAATCTGCACCTCATGATCCACCCGAATAGCACCGCCCAGGGGCTGAAGATCTGGATCAATATGGTCAACCCCGGCTATATCTGGAACCAGAACCAGTTGACCTGGAAGAACTCGCCCTCCCCGGACCCGACTGCCCCGCAATTGCTGGATGCTGTCCTGGGGTCGTATACCGGCGAGGGGGCGGAGGATGTGTTCGATGTGACCGCCCTGGTGCAGCATGCCGTGGATCACGGCTACACGGCGTTCCAGGTCATCCTGGGCACCGATACTATGAGTGATGAACACAGCCAGGAGTGGTATTCCACCGAAAGCGGCAAGACACCCGTGCTGGAGATCGACCCCTGAGAGTGCGTTCAGCGCTCCTGGTCATCGCCAGGATTCGTCTTTGTAGCCGCCTCCGGCACAGGCTCCTGCGAGAGGCTTTCGATGCGTTCTGCCAGCCCTTCCTGGGTGGCGAATGGATGGGATTGCTGTGAGAGGGCGTCGATCACCCAACCGCGCAGCATCCCGCTGGTATCCCGCCAGCAGCGCACAATGAAACTATGATAGTGAGGGGTGGGGTCGGTCATGGTGTCTACTCTGACTGACTCTACCCCCTGCCTCTCGCTTGGCTCTCGTGGATTTGTCGCCTGTCACCCATCCCCCATCGGATCGCTTTCGCCATCAGTCCAACTGCCCATCCTCCTCCAACAAGCGGATATCCCGCTGGATGGTGCGCAGGCTGACGTTCATCAGCCCGGCGATCTGCTCTGGCGTGGGGGCGCCGCCCTGGGTGCGCGCTTCTCGCAGGATGCGCCGCAGGCGGGCACGCCGCAAAGAGACCGCTCCGCGTGCATTCTTCAGCGCCAGGTCCGGGGCACCGGCGTCCACGGTCAGCGCGACCGGAATGGGGCTGCTGCGGCGCCTCGCCACCAGGTGGGTTTCCACCTGCGGAGCCGGTGCCAGGCCGCGTGAAAGTACCTGTTCCATCAGCCGCCGGACGGTGGGGTCACGCCGGAAGAATGCCTGGCGCGCTTCAGGGTCTTCGATCTCGGCGGCATACGTGAGCAGATTCTCATACCCGCGCCGGAAATACTCATCCGCTTCCTCCTCCTGCCCGAGGGCGGCGAGCGCCGCGGCATGCGCATAATAGATCTCGGAGGCGATATCATAAAGTTCACTGCGCATCATCTCGTCCATCGCCGTGGAGGTGAACTCCAGGGCTTTGTGCGCGTCTTCCTTCTGCAGGTAAGCCAGCCCGATATAACCGTAGAGTTCAGGAATGAAATCGGATTCTTCCAACTGCTGGTAAATGGGGATCGCCTGTTGGCAGGCGGCGATGGCGGGGTCGGGCTCGCCGCGCAGCCAGTGGATGTAGCCTAACATTCCGTACGAAGAAGCGACCCAGCCCAGGGATCGGTGCTTTTGGAAGATCTCCAATGCCTGTTTACCGAGAGCCAGGGCTTCCTCAAGATCGGGGTTTTCGATCAATGCCAGCCCAAAGGCCAGGTGATACGTATTGCGCGCCATACCATGCTCGTCGTTCAGTGTGCCAAAGATCTCGCGCCCCTGGCGGATGTGGCGCAGGCTTTCATTCTGCTCTCCACGGGCTGCATCCACGATGGCCAGGTCTTGCAGGATCTCGGCTTCCTCGCTCCGCATTCCCAGGTTGCGGGCGATCTGCAGCGCTTTTTCATAGTGCTGGTAGGCAAGCCGGTGTTTGCTGGCGTTCTGGTAGGCAACCCCAAGCTTGCACTCGGTGCGGGCGAGCAGCGGCAGGAAGCCATGCTCGGAGGCATGCGCCGCGGCGTGGTGCAGGGTCTCCAGGGCATCGCGCTCGAACCCCTGGCTCATCTGTAGGTTTCCCTTGAGATGATAACCGCGCGCCAGTGGGTATGCCAGGCTGTTCTTCTCCGCCAGGGTGATCACCTGGTTGGCGCAGCGCATCGCCTCGAGCGCATTCCCATTGCGCTGGCAGGCGGCGCCCATCTCGACCAGCAGGAGCGTCTCGGCGATCAGGTCCTTCTGTCGGTGAGCTTCCAGGATCGCCGCGCGGCATCGCTCCACCAGTGATGAATAATCCCGCAGTTCCGCGGCCAGTTGGATCTGTCTGTATTTGATGCACAGGGGTTCCTCCCCGGTGGTTCCTCCCAGCAGGCGGGCGGCAGTATTGAAATCCCCCCGTAAGATGCTCCAGCCAGCCTCAAGGCTGTCGGCGCCTCCAGGGAAGGCCTCATCAGGTTTCCGCCGCAGGGCAGCCGCGCAGGCCTGGAGCGTGGTGAAATCGCCTTTCCACAGCGCTTGCTGACCGCACTGGAACAGGTCCGTGGGCGGGTCGGGGAGTTCTGCTGCCGGGAGGGAGCGGGAGACGGGAAAGGTCTGGACGCGCACCGCCTGGACGAGTTCCTGGGTGGCAGGCTCCGGCTCTAGGTCCATTTCCTCTTCCAGCATACGCTGAAAGCGCTCGTAGGCAGCCAGGGCGGCGCCGCGCTGGCCCATCGCCTGGTAACAGCGCATCAGTCTGCGCAGGTTGTTCTCATCGAACGGCTCGATGTGGTGGATCTTTTCAAGCCGCGGGAGCGCTTCGGGATGATCCCCGGACTTGAAGGATTGTTCAGCCAGGGTTTGCAGGGCAAGTACATGGAGCAGGCGCAGGTGCTCGCGTTCGAGCAGCAGCCAGTCATCATCTTGCTCGGGGAGCAGGTCGCCAGCATACAGGGCAACCGCCTGGCTCAGCGAGTCAGGATCGTTTTTGCGCACCAGGAGGTTGAACTCCACCACATCCACCCACACCTGGCAGAGATCCATGCCGATCTCGGTGGCGCTGATGACCAGGGGAAGGTCAGGCAGGTGGTTCCTCAGCAGCCACAGGCGGTCGCTCAGGCGCGCCTTGGCGCTGCTTTCGGGTGAGTCGGGGAAGAATTGACCGGCGAGTTGTTCGCGCTGCCACCGCGTGGGATGGAGCAGCAGCCGGGCGAGCAAAGCCTGGCTGCGGTAGGGCGGCGGTGGCACGGGTTGACTTTGGTGGGTCAGGCGCAGGCCGCCCAGCAGGAAGATCTGCCAGGGGGGAGAGTGCGATGGGTCAACGTTGGGTTGCATGGCAAGGTTGCCACGATTATAACGGTGTTCTCCCTGTGTCACCTGTGGTTCTACTGGATCTCGTACACCCTGCCGCGCTTGACCACCTGGCGCACCAGGTTGGTGCCGAAGCGGTAGCCCAGCATGCGGTGATCTGGCACCGCCAGGATGATCAGGTCAGCCTGCTTGCCAGGCTCCAGTGAGCCGACCCGCTCCGCGCGGCGGATGGCATGGGCGGCGTTGATCGTGGCCGCGGCAATAGCCTGGGCGGGGGTCAGCCGGAGAGACCGGCAGGCGAGGGCGATGACGAACTGCATCGATTCGCACCACGCCGTCCCCGGGTTGCAGTCGGTGGCCAGTGCCAGGATGCCGCCCTCTTCCAGCAGGCGCTGGGCGGGGGTGTAATCCGCTTCGGCCAGCCCAAAGGGCGTGCACGGCAGCGATACGGCCACCGTATCGGATTTTCCCAGGGCGGCGAGGTCCGCAGCGGAGGTCTTCACCAGGTGGTCGGCGGAGGCGGCGCCCAGTTCCACTGCAAGCGAGGCTCCGCCGAGGTTGTCGAACTCGTCGGCGTGGATCTTGAGTGCAAAGCCCAGGCACTTGGCGGTCTCCAGCACCTGGCGGGATTGGGCCAGGTCGAAAGCCTTGTTCTCGCAAAACACATCCACGAAAGGCAGCGGTGCAGCACAAGCCGGGGCGGGCTGTGCCTGCCACCAGGCACGCACAGCGGGGAGCATCTCCCGGCACAGCAGGTCGGTGTAGCCCTGCGGATCATCCTTGAATTCGGGAGCGATGGCATGGGCGCCCAGGAAGGTGGGAGCCAGTTCCAGCGGACCCTCGGCATCCAGTTCGCGGATGGACTGCAGGAGTTTCAACTCGCTGCGGGTGTCCAGACCGTAGCCGGTCTTGACCTCGGCGGTCGTGGTGCCGTGAGCGAACATGCGCTGCAGCCGTGGGCGGGTCTCTTCCTTGATCTGCTCAAGGCTTGCCAGGCGTGTCTTGCGCACGGTGGAGAGGATGCCCCCCCCGGCGGCAAGGATGTCCAGGTATTTCGCCCCGGACATCTTCAACTCGAATTCAGCCGCGCGGTCGCCCGCCCAAACCAGGTGGGTGTGGGGATCGACAAAGCCCGGCAGCACCGCGCAGCCCGAGGCATCCAGCCGTGGCTCGTGCGGGTGGGCGGTGAGCAGCTCGGCAGTGGGGCCGACTTCGATGATCATCTCCCCCTGGATGAGCACCGCGCCGTCCTCGATGATGTTGAGCGTTCCAAGGGTGTCGCCGCGCTGGGGACCTCCGCGGAGGGTGAGCAGTTGGGAAGCAGAGTGGATCAGCATGGGAGTATTTAACCACAGATGCGCAAAGAAGAACAGCCGCCCACGCGGGCGGCTGTTCTTCTTTCTGATGGTTAATCAGTGGCCGGATCTAGGCCGCGAAGTACGCCAGCAGCCCGGCTACCAGTGCAGCAAAGGCGCCCAGGGTGAAGATCATGCGTATCCCCTTTTCGGGAGCCAGGAGGGATCCATACGCAGACAGGGCCAGGCCAACCGCAAAGATGAGCAGCACCAACTGCATATGGTTGGCGCGTTCACCGGCAGCCTCAGCCTGGTCAAAGTAGGTCATCGCCTCGTCGTAGAGACCATCGGCCTCGGCATACATCTCGTCGTAGTATTCTTCGTCAAAAGGCCCCTCGGGGCGCTCCATGCTGATCTGCAGGGCTTCCGAGAAGGAGTCGTAATAATAATTGGCGATCTCCTCGTCCTTGTCGGCATTGATATACCAGCCATCATACATGCTGTAGTCATAGATCACGAACTGGTTGGACTCCAGGTACATGGAGTTGGCCTCGGTCAGTTGTTTCTGGCCTTCCACGTTGAACCCGCTTTCCTCAGAATCAGCCAGCGATCCCTGCCAGGCAGACAAGGCGGTGAGCACGCTCAACAGTGCGATCAGTGTGCCAAGTACGGCCTCCGAAGAAAATTTCATCAGCAGGCGCTTGAGTTTGGATGGTGCTATCGGTTGAGTTTCGGTCATGTTGTCCTCTTTTGAATGGATTGGATTGGTTGCTAGCCCCTGATTGTAAGCGCTTTTGACTGGATTGTTGGCATTATTTGGATCGATCCTGGCTGTGTGTTTTTCCCAGCCGGAGGATTGCCAGCAAGGCCAGCAGGTTGAAGGCCACCGCGCCGGCGGTCACCGCCCCAAAGCCAAGTGTATACAGGTGCGCCCCAGCAAAGGCGCCCAGCGCCCGTCCCAGCGACAGCCCGGCGACGTTCAGCGCCAGCACGGTGGCGCGGGCGGAAGGCAGGATCTCGGTCATCAGCGGGATCGAACTGACGATGGTGAACTCGAACGAGATGTAGAAAAGGAACAGCCCCAACAGGGCGCCTGCTTCCGACGTACCGACCACGGGGAGCAGCACGGCTGCCAGGGAGTTGATCGCCAGCCCCAGCGCGACGGCGCGCGGCTTGCCCAGCCGGTCCACAAAGGCCGCCACCAGCCCCTCCCCGCCCAGTTCCGAGAAGCCAATCACCGCGCTTGCCGCGCCGAGGGCGGCGATCTGCAATCCAAAGGCATCTTCCAACCAGACCCCGAACAGCAGGTTTACGGTCTCGTTCGCTGCGCTCGAGAACAGCCCCAGGCACAGCACGGTCAGGATCGGCAGCCAGGCGGGCGAGTGCAGGATCGAGAACAGGGAAAGCGAAGCGGGGGCGCTGGCGGAAGGCGCATCGCGCGGCAGGAGGACCAGCAGGACGAAGAAAGAAAGCGCCCCAAGGACAGCCAGCAGCAGGAAGGGGGCATCCCAGCCGCGGCGGGCGATCAGGAAGCCAGCCAGCGACACGCCCAGGATGAACGCAAGCGACCAGCCGAACTCCGTGAACGCCAGCATCCGCCCTCGGCGGGCGTAGGGGACGCGGTCGCCGACCCACGCGACCAGCGAGATGTCAAAGATATATTTTCCCAGGGTCATCAGCAGCAGGGCGGCGGCAAAAGCAGGAAAGACGGGCCAGGCCACCACCAGCCCGGCGGCGCTGCTGAACAGTCCCAGCCCCAGCAGGATGCCGAATTTCCGCCCGCGCCGGTCGGACAGGGTGGCTGCCAGCGGACCGAAGGTGCCCACCAGGGCGCGTGCCGCCATGACCGAGGCGAGCAGGGACAGGTCCACCCCCAGGCCGCGGGCGAACGCCGAAAGGA
>JBGSVI010000111.1:0-4570 GCA_041753035.1 Anaerolineales bacterium
TCGTTGATAGTTGTTATCCATATCTACAGCATACCACTTATCAATCGTTCTTGCAAGACTCTCAGCGAAAGCTGCTCAAAAAACCGCCTTGTCCACTGCCGTTGAAACGGCATGGCTTGCGGCGGGTTTCAATCGGTCAGGGGATGATATTCGCATCCCGCCATCGACCCCATCGTGTGCTTGAACGCACGATGCAAACACCCCGTTGGGGCGTCCGTGTAAAGCCTGAATAAATGCTGAAGCACAAAAGGCGGTTTCGATCGCAAATCGGAGCAGCCTTTTGTGATTGCATAGGGAGACCTCTCGCTGTCTTGCGACCGGCAGTCTTCTGGAAAACGATTATGATTACCAAATAGAGTTTTAATATAAATTCGTTCAGTCTATTGACAATTTTTATAGTTAGACGTACGATATCACTATGTACACGAGAATTGTAGAACAGACAGTCCGCTCCCTGCTCCCCTCTCCAGAGATCCTGGTGCTCTACGGGCCGCGGCGGGTTGGCAAGACCACTCTGCTGCAACTCTTCCATCGCGAAATGCGGGAGAACTTCGCAACCGCCTTCTACTCCCTGGATGACCCGACTGCCCAGGCCATTTTCGGTGAACCATCTACCGCCCGGCTGGAGCGTATCTTTTCCGAACTGGGCTTTGTACCAGGTCAGCGCGCTTATCTATTCTTGGACGAAATCCAGGGTTTCCCACGGATCGACCTGCTCCTTAAACTTATCCATGATCACTTCTCCAGCATAAAAGTACTGGCAACTTCATCATCATCCTTCCTCTTGCTCCAAATGCTGACCGATAGCCTGGCCGGGCGAAAATATTTCATCGAACTCCTTCCGCTTACCCTGGGAGAATATGCCGGCATACCTGTAGATGATTATTTCTCCTTCCCAGAATCCATCACCCGGGCCGGATACCTCAATGAAACCCTGCACTCGTTGGCTGTGTATGGTCTGTATCCGGAAGTAACAAACAGGACCAACAGGGAAGAAAAACGGGCCAAGCTGCGTGATATCCTGGAAAGCGCATTGTATAAAGATATATTCATGTTGGAAAAGATAAAGGCCCCGCAGGCGCTGGTGAAGCTGGTGACCCTGCTGGCCTATCAGGTCGGCAACCTTGTCAATCTCAACGAATTGGCGACCCAGTTGGGCATTTCTCGCAACACAGTAGACCAGTACATTACCATCCTGGAAAAATACTTCCTGATCTTCCGGCTTCCGTCTTTCAGCCGCAACCTGCGCAGCGAATTGAATTCCAAGTTCAAAGTGTATTTCTGGGATATGGGCATCCGCAATGCTGTGATCAACCGCTTCGCAGCTCTTGATGCCCGCGATGACAAGGGTGCGCTCTTGGAGAATCTGATCGTTGCATCAGTGCTGAAGCGCAACCTGTATGCCCATCGCCCGTATAATGCATATTTTTGGAGAACATACCAGGGATACGAGATCGACCTGGTATTGGAAAGCAGCCAGGATCTGGAACTCCAGGCGTTTCAAATTACCTGGGCTGAAAAAGCACCTTTCTCGCGTGCCTTTGATGCCTACAAACCGGTAAAGACTTTTATCATTTCGCCCGAAAACGCATATCGATTTTGCTGGTAATACCTCAGTCCCCGCCACCCTCTGATACCATGGATAAGATCACTCGCGCTGGTCAAACACTTGTTTTCGAGAAACGGGTCCCTCCGGCCGTTCGCGTGGCCATCTTTCTTTTCGGTCTGTTTCCTCTGCTTGCCCCCTACGAACTGCTCTTCAAGATCCGCTGGGAAAGTTACTTCAACCCCTCCTTTTTCATCGCTCTGCTCTTTTCGATGGTCATGCTGGCTGCCAGCGTGTTCGTTGTCTTCATCGCCCTTTTTGCCCAGGATCATCATGTCTGCTTTGACGGCGGCAGGGCAACGCTGACCCATGGCTGGAGCGATGTGCTCCGTGCGTACCGCCAAACGGACTATCGTTTTGATGAGCTTTCCGCCCCTGCATTAGAGACTCATATCTGGAGTGATAGTCCCAAAACATTTGATCTGCTCGTCAGGACCCGCTCAGGGGCAAAGATCAGTTTTGGCGATTTTAAGTCGCGGGAGGAAGCACTGCTCTACCAGGAGCTCCTCGCCGGGATCATTCTCCGCTCCACGTCGCCACAATCTTCGCCGCAGGATGCCCCCGGCGGGGAGGCAGGTCAGCTGGTTGGTTGAGCCTCACCTGGCGCAAGCCTTTTCCGTCTGAAGCCTCCCGCAGGGGGAAAATGGGCCAGATCCTCGCGCCCCGATTGGATATTCTCTTCCCAGGCATTGCCACCCTCCAACTTATACCTTACAATATTTGTCTGATTTGCACGGTTCCACCCAACTGGAGGCACCCATGCGCAAGACCTTCCTGCTCCTTGCCTTTCTCCTCGCCGCCTGCACCCTTACAGTCCCCCCTGCCGTTTCCCCCGCCACACCGTCCACGATCCCGACCCTCCCCTCCGCACTCACCGCTGGATCCCTGCCGGCCATGACCGCACTGACCCTCCAACTGGGCGGGGAGGCCACCGGGAAATACATCTCGCTCGACTCCGGCGGCGATGTCGACACCCTTTCGCTCCCCGGCGCCCGCCAGACCGGGGACGGGCAGGTCATCCCATCCGCAGACCAGAACACCGTCGCCGATGCCTACATGCAGTTCCGGGTGGACGATGCCGCCCTCCTCGCCGGCTGGCCCACCACCAGCGTGCGCCTCGACGTGGAATACCTCGACCAGGGCACCGACACTTTCAACGTGCAGTACGATGGCCTGGCAGGCGGCACCTTCGGCGATGGACGCTTCCTCGAGAGCCGCCCCGTGATCAAGACCGACAGCGGCGAATACCGCACCGCTTCCTTCGTCCTCAAGGATGTCTGGTTCGCCAACCGCGACAACGGCGCGGATTTCCGCATCGCCGACCGTCTCGATGGCGCCGAGACCATCCGCCGCGTCACCGTCACGCTGCTCCCCGCCCCCACGCTCATCAACGTGGACGAATGCGGCGCCGATCCCTGGGACGACCAGCCCGACAGCGCGGCCATCCAGGCCTGCATCGACCAGGCCAAAACGGGCGATACCATTCTCTTCACCTCCGGGGAGGAAACCCCTGGCTATGTGGGCTACCGCATCGACCAGACGGTCTTCATGAACCTGAAAAGCCCGCGCTCCTACCTGACCTTCACCTCCACCGACCCGTCCAACCCCGCCCTGCTGCAGGCCACCGCCGACCTCAAGGGCTTCGTGCTCAAACTCTTCGCCCGCAGCCGCCTCGGGGACTCCTCCGGCATGGATTACATGACCATCACCAGCCTGCACCTGGACGGCAACCGCCTCGAGCGCACCTGCGTGGGGCAGGATGGCATCGCCAACGGCGTGGATGACAACTGGGGTTCCTGGCTGCCCGAGTGCACCAATGTGTGGGATTCCTGGTGCAACCCAGGCACGCTCGACCTCGCCGGCGAACTAGACTGGAGCGACCCCACCCAGGACTACCCCTCCCACCCGGAGCGCTGGACCAGCGGGCACCTGGTCGCCAACCTGCTCATCACCAACACCGAGTGCGGCACGGCCTTTGGCATGGGCGGCGCCGCCAGCGTGATCCTCAACAACACGGTCAGGGACGCCGGGGATCACGTCCACGCCCCCGGCTGCCTCGGCACCGATGCCGACGTGGAGCAGGGCGACTGGGCGGATGGCATCACCTTCGTCGGTCCCGGTCACCTGGTGATGAACAACACGGTGATCAACCCCTCCGACGTGGGCATCGTCTTCTTCGGCGGGCGCGCCACGGTGATCCGCGATAACACCATCCGCATCACCGCCGGCAACTTCGGTGCCTTTGCCGGCATCGCCATCCATCCCTGGAGCCTGGGGGATATCTCCTTCGGGCAGGTGACCGGCAACACGATCCTCAGCCTGGGCGATGAGACCTGTGGCAACCTGCACACCGGCATCAACCTGGGGACGCACATGTGGGGCGGCGCCTGCCTCAACAACCTGGTCACCCCCGCCATCGGCAACCCCGGTTGCACCCTCGAGCCGGCCCCGCCCGCCGGCAGCCTGTGCCCCTCCGCCGGAGCCTGCCAGTTGTGGGCCTCCGTCGCCCAGCCGGGTTCCACCTACCTGTTCACCGACAACCAGGTCAGCGGGGCGCAGATCAACTACCTGGTCGAGGGGCTCGACCTGGTCGGCAGCCTGATCGAGCAGAACAACCTCAGCACCGCCCCACGCCTCAGCGACTGGGAGGCCGCCCGCCGCGGCTGCAACGGTCTCACCTGGGGGCCGCTGGACAAGGTCGCCCACCACCCCTCCCTGCCCGGCTGGACCGACCTGCTGGTGCACTGCGAGCGGTAGCCATGCACCTGCGGAGATGCGCGGACTTCTGTGGCATAATACCCCCATGGCCTCCCTGATCCTCAAACCCGGGCGTGAAAGATCGCTCCTGCGCCGCCACCCGTGGCTCTTCTCCGGCGCCATCGGCCGCGTGGAGGGCGATCCGGCCCCCGGCGAAACCGTGGACCTGCTTTCCTCCGCCGGGCACTTCCTCGCCCGCGCCGCCTG
>JBGSVI010000112.1:0-1765 GCA_041753035.1 Anaerolineales bacterium
CCCGGCCTGGGGGGCGGAGATGGTCACCGCTGCAGGCGGCTCGCCGCGCAGCGTCAGGCTGATCCTCTGCCACCAGGATTCTGCCGACCCGCAGGATGTCCTGCTGACCGCACTGCAGCAGGCGGATGATTTGGTGTGAGATGAACTTCTACTGCTACATCCTGGAATGCGCAGACGGGAGTTATTACACCGGCTGGACGACCGACCCGGAGCGGCGCACCCGCCAGCACAACCGCGGGGCAGGGGCACGCTACACACGCACCCGGCGCCCGGTGCGCCTGGTCTACGTGGAAGAACAGTCCGACCGGTCGGCGGCGATGAAACGCGAGGCGGCGATCAAGCGCCTGGGGCGCCCTGCCAAGCAGCGCCTTGTCGAGGGAAGGGCGAAGAAGGGTGGGAGGAGTCCCGGCGGTTGAGACCCTCCCTGCCGGTGGTAAGCTGAAGGGCTACGGTCCGACGACGGCAGCCAGGAAGTCGAGGATGATCTGCATGGGCAAAGGATCCAGGTTGGGGGAGAGCAGCTTGTTGCCGTGACCGCCGGAGGGGATGCGGAAGGACTGGAAGCCGGGGATGCCAAGCTGGGCAACCGCCTCGCAAAGACCATATTCGTTCTCATCCGCAAGGCACCAGGCAGCAGCCGGGGGCAGATAATTGCCCAACTGCTGGACAGCGGGGAGATAGGGCATGTCGAGGTATCCGCCCGGGGAGAGCGAGAGGGCACCCTGGCAGGCACCGGGATGCCGCAGGTTGACCAGGAGACAGCCATCCGCAGCACCATCCGCGCCGATGCTCGAGCCGATGGCAACGACCTTCGTGGGATCCACCCCCTCAAGAGCTGCGGCAGTCAGCAAAGCCGCCTCCGCATCCAGCATCCAGCCTTCCTCGTTGATCGTCTCGCAGCCGCGCTGGTCCATGGGCAGGCAGCCGCGGAAACTGAAGATGAAGACACCATAGGAGGCGCCGCTGGGCATCGGGGGGAACCAGGTCGGGTCCCACCAGGGTTGTGTGCCGGGATTGGGGAAGGGGTTCGCCAGGCTGCGGTTCTGCAACCAGGGAGCGATCTCATACCAGTCGCTCATGTCTCCGGCGACCCAGTGCATGAGCACAACCACCGGGGCGGGATTGACGGCAGCCGGGTAATAGTACCCGCTCAGCGCCTGCCCGTCAGAAGCCTGGAATTCGACCTTGACCGGGTCCGGCGGTAGCACCTCGGTGCCGGGCTGATCCGGGGGCTGGACGGAGGGTTCTTCTGAAGGTTGCACAGAAGGTTCTTCCGAGGGCTGGACGGGCTCGGAGGCGGGCGGTTCAGAGGCCGGGGTGCTGCTTGGGGGCGTCGATTGGCAGGCGGCAAGGGCAAGAAGCAGAAGGACAAGGAAAGGAAGGATCTTTTTCATCTGGGTCTCCTTTGCGGGTGTGCATTTATTCTACAACAGGGCGGGGGAGAATTCAACCAGTTCCAGAGTCAGCCAGCAATTCTCAATATGTCAGGATAGAGTAGATGCGAAGCGAAATGAGAACTAACCAAACCCCACCAGCAGCCGGGAGCGAAGATCAGGCCACTCCCGGCAGGTGGTGAAATTTAGCGGTGGAAGGAATCCCAAGGGGGGCTGCCGCCTTGGGAGCAACGGAGCCCGCCATAGAGAAAAAGACAGGGGACGAGAGAGCAATCATCCGGTATCCAGTTCCAGTCCCTGGAACATGAACTGCAGGACATCGTCCCAGCTATCGAAGCAGATGTAGCAGAGCAAAGCCTCCAAATGCTGGA
>JBGSVI010000113.1:0-12901 GCA_041753035.1 Anaerolineales bacterium
TGTGCGCCCGGATGCGGAGATGGGACGTGCGGCTGCGGCGGCTGCGGCAGGGGGGGCGGTGCTGGAGGGGAACGTAGGCGCCGGGACAGGCGCCTCGCTGGGCAAGATCTTTGGCCATGCCGGGGCGATGAAGTCCGGCCTGGGCACGGCGAGCATCGCCATCGGGAGCGGCGTGGTGGTGGGGGCGCTGGTGGCGGTGAACGCCTTCGGCGACGTGGTGGACCCCAGAACTGGTGAGATCATGGCTGGGGCGCGCCCGGTGAAGATCGGGCCGCTGAAGATGGGCGGGGAAGAGCGCTTTGCCGATACCTTGCAGGTGATGCAGACCTTCGCCGGACGGCAGATCATGCGCCTGGCAGCGGGGAGCAATACGGTCATCGGGGTGGTGGCTGCCAATGTGCGCTTCACCAAGGCGGAAGCCGGAAAGATGGCGCAGATGGCCCAGGATGGCCTGGCGCGCGCGGTGCGCCCGGCGCACACCATGCTGGATGGGGATACGATCTTCGCCCTGGCGACCGGGGGACGCAAAGCGGACGTGAGCACCGTCGGGGCGTTTGCCGCCGAGGCGCTGGCGCAGGCGATCCTGCGCGCAGTCCAGACGGCTGCTCCTGCGGGCGGGCTGCCGGGGTTGGGGCAGGGATGAAGCGACATGGTTGGCATAAAACAAAGGAGACCTGCAGGGTGCAGGTCTCCTTTTTGATCTGTGTTGTTACTTGCGTTTGACGGGCAGCTTGCGCCCCTTGAGTTGATCCCGTAGGAAGAAACTCAGCACCATGCTCACCGCGCTGGTCACCAGTGAGCCCAGGAAGGCGCTCCAGAACCACGGATCGGCAAGGATGAAGCCGATCCCAAAGGCGGTGGAAGCCAGCCAGCCGGTGAAGGCGAACAGCAGGGTGTTGATCACCAGCGTGAACAGGCCCAGGGTCAGGATGATGAGCAGGCAGGAAAGTGCCTTGGCGGGCGGGCGCAGGAAGGCATTCACCAGGCCGAAGATGAGCGCCAGCCAGATGATGTTCCAACTTTCGCCCTGCAGGGTGATGAATTTTGGCAACAGCATGATGGTCACATAGAGTGCCACTGCATTGATCGCCCAGCGTACTATCAGTTTCATAAGGGACTCCTTTTCTTGTGGTCTGAAGGGATATACGCTAGTTCTTCGCCGGGGTTTCATCCGCCTGCATCCAGATGAGCGTGCGCTGCAGGCTGAAACCGGCTGCCTGGACGGAGTCGGCGTATGCGCCGGCGGGGAGGTCGAGTGCCAGGCTGCAGCGCCAGGAGGCCAGGTCACGGCGGGCGCGCAGGAGCAGGGAGTACAGGGTTTCTTCCGCCCCGGAGGGTGGCAATGCAGCCCACAGGCGCGCCGGGTGAGCGGAGGGCATCGGCTGGCAGGACAGGGCAGCCAGCAGGTTCTTATTGTCATGCACCGCCCAGTGCCGGGTCATGTCGCCGAACAGGAAACGCTCAACGGCAGGAAAGAAACCTGGTCGCAGGGATAGCCAGGGAGTCGCCTGGTACCAGGCCATACTTTCCGGGTTGAGGCGGCGCAGGAAGGCTTGCTGCTGAGGCCAGTCCCCTCCCCGCAGGCGGGTGATGGCCAGCGGGGCAGGTTCGGGATGGGCAATGCGATCGAAGGGGAGCCGCCAGGCCGAGCGGCGCAGGCGTGCCTGGAAACCAAGGCTCTCGTAGAGATGGATGGCGCCGGGATTGTCGTCGCGTACATGCAGCCAGGTCTGCCAGGCGTTCTTCTGGCGCGCTTGCTGCATGCAGGCGATGGTGAGGGCGCGACCGATGCCGCCTCGCTGGTGTTGGGGGTGGACAGCCACGTTGGCGATGAGGAAATATTTCTGCTTGTTGTAGCGGTAGGGGATCAGGCTGGCATTGCCGATGATCTCGCCGTCCTGCTCCCAGACGAAGCCATTGAGCGGCATGGAGACCGTCTCCGCGGCGTGCGCAGCCCAGCGCAGGAAGGAACTGTCCCTGCCGGAAAGGCGCATCTGCTGCAGGTAGCGGCGCCCTTCGTCATCCAGCGTACCGGCAAAGCAAAGTTCCACCAGGCTGGCGACTGCCGGCAGGTCGCGCAGGATGTTGAGCGCACGCACGTGGGAGGGGGGGACAGGCGGGTTGGACATGGACGGGGTGCTCACCTGGAATGGCTAATCTTATCGCATTTTCCTCCCCTGTGGACAGGGAGAGGGGAAAAACCTCAGGATTAATAGATTTCTTACGCAAAATATGCCAGGCGTGAACCGGGCTTTGTTATAATCTCAGGGATAACGAAAGGACAATGCCAATGATGCGATTCGACCGCTTTACCGAAAGAGCCCAGGAGGCTGCCCAACGCGCCGCAGAGATCATCCAGCGCTACGGTCACAACCAGATCGATACCGAGCACATCCTGCTGGCGCTGATCGAACAGCCCGGCGGGGTGATCCCGCAGATCCTCGCCAACCTGAAGATCGATGCCCAGGTATTGGCGGAACGCCTGGACCAGACCCTGCGCTTGACCCCCAAGGCGAATATCTTTGGGGGCGGGGGCGCGGGGCAGATCTTCATCACCCCGCGGGTCAAGCGGATCATCGATCTTGCCAACGAGGAAGCCAACCGCCTGAAGGATGAGTACATCTCGACCGAGCATATCTTCCTGGCGATCATGAGCGAGCGCAACACCTCGGCGGCGCGCATCCTGGAGAGCGCCGGTCTGACCCGCGACCGGGTCTTCGATGCCGTCCAGCAGATGCGCGGTGGGCAGCGCGTCACCGACCCGCAGGCCGAGACACGCTACCGCACGCTTGAAAAATACTCGCGTGACCTGACCCAGCTGGCGCGCGAAGGCAAACTGGACCCGGTCATCGGGCGGGATAACGAGATCCTGCGCCTGATCCAGGTGCTTTCGCGGCGCACGAAGAACAACCCGGTGCTCATCGGTGAGGCCGGGGTGGGCAAGACAGCGATCGTGGAAGGACTGGCGCAGAAGATCGCCAGCAACGATGTGCCCGAGATCCTTTCCGGGAAGCGCGTGGTCGCGCTCGACCTGGGGGCGATGATTGCCGGGTCGCGCTTCCGCGGTGAGTTCGAGGAGCGCCTGAAATCCGCCATCGAGGATGTGCAGCGTTCGGCGGGCGAAGTGATCCTGATGATCGACGAACTGCACACCGTGATCGGGGCGGGGGCGGCGCAAGGCGCCATGGATGCCTCGAACATGCTCAAGCCGGCGCTGGCGCGCGGCGAACTGCAGTGCATCGGCGCCACCACGCTGGATGAATTCCATAAACATATCGAAAAAGATGCCGCTCTGGAACGGCGCTTTGCGCCTATCTACGTGGAGGAACCGACTGTCGAAGATACGATCAAGATGCTCCATGGTTTGCGCGATCGCTACGAGGCGCATCACAAGGTGCGCTATGCCGACGAGGCGCTGGTGGCGGCAGCCCGCCTGGCAGATCGTTATGTCACCGACCGGCACCTGCCCGACAAGGCGATCGACCTGATGGATGAAGCCGCGGCGAAGCTGCGCGTGGCGCTCTATTCCCTGCCGGATGATATCAAGACCCGCAAGAACGAGATCGACAAACTACGCGCCGAGGAAGAACAGGCCGGGCAGGCGCGTGAATATGAACGCGCCGCGGAAAAGAAGACCGAGCGCCTGCGCCTGGAAGAAGAATACAAGGTTCTGCGGGAGAAATGGGAGACCGAGAACCATATCGATGAAGTGGTGGATGTGAACGACATTGCCGAAGTGGTGCACCAGTGGACCGGCATCCCCTTGAGCCAGATGATGGAAAGCGAGTCGGAGAAATTGCTCCAGATGGAGAGCCGCCTGCACGAGCGCATCATTGGACAGGATGAGGCCATCCACGCCATTTCGGATGCCATCCGGCGCGCCCGTTCCGGGCTGAAAGACCCGGCTCGCCCGATCGGTTCCTTCATATTTATAGGACCTTCCGGGGTGGGAAAGACCGAGCTGGCCAAGGCGCTGGCCTGGTTCATGTTCGATGACGAAGATGCGCTGGTGCGCATTGACATGTCGGAGTATCGCGAGCAGCACACCGTCTCGCGGCTGTTCGGCGCGCCTCCGGGGTACGTGGGTTACGAGGAGGGCGGTCAACTGACCGAGGCCGTCCGCCGCCGTCCCTACCGTGTGCTCTTGTTCGATGAGATCGAAAAGGCGCACCCGGAGGTCTGGAACGCACTGCTGCAGATCCTGGATGATGGGCGCATGACCGACGGGCAGGGCAACGTGGTCGACTTCCGTAATACGGTGCTGATCATGACCTCGAACCTGGGAACGGAATATGTGCGCAAGGGCGGCACGCTGGGTTTCCTGCAGCCGAGCATATCCGATGAGGAGCGCGACTCCCACGAGAAGATCGAGAAAGCGCTGAAAGGTGCCTTCCGCCCCGAGTTCCTCAACCGGATCGACGAGATCATCATGTTCTCGCCGCTGTCGGTGGAACAGATGGAGCAGATCGTTGACCTGCAGATGAAAGAGATCCAGGAGCGGCTGAACGAGTTCGGGGTGACGGTGGAATTGACCGCCAAGGCGCGCACCTGGCTGGCCAGGCAGGGGTACGACCCGGCCTTTGGCGCCCGACCGCTGCGGCGTGCCCTGCAGAAATACCTGGAAAGCCCGCTCTCGGTGGAATTGCTGGGAGGAAAGTTCGGCAAGGGCAGGGAGGTCATCGTGGAAGTGAATGACAAGGAGGACGGTCTCCAGTTCCAGGAAAAAAAGGAAAAGAAGAAATAGATCAAAGCCTCCGCAGGTCACTTCCTGCGGAGGCTCTTTATCATAAGAACGGGAAACCGGCTTCAAACCAGGTAGGGTTGCAGCCGGAAAATGATCAAACCAAAGAAACTGACCACAGAGACGGTGGAAAGGATCAGCCTCCCGGCGGGGCATGCCCAGCGGGGGAGGGTGTGTTTACGCTCATCGTTGAAGGGCCAGAAGAACGGGACGCCGTGATCGGTGAGTCCGTCTGCCAGGATGTGCCACAACCAGCCCCAGCCAAAGACCAATCCCCAGGCCGGGGAGACACCGGAAAGCCCACAGGCGAAAGCCAGGAGCAGGGTGATCCCTGCCGTGAAGATCAGGGAGTGCAGCGGGCCGCGATGATGGAGGCTCTTGTAGAGGATGAGGGAGAGCACCATCAAGCCCAGGGAAGCAGCCAGGGCGATGGCGGTCCAGCGCAGGAAGCGGATGCCCATGACCAGGCTGGTGAATCCGTTGAGCGTGCCGCCGAGGTCACGGGTGGTCAGGAAGGTGCCCAGGGCGGCAAGAATGGGGATGGCGAGCACCGCCAGGGCGATGCGCAGCAGGCGCGAGGGGATGGTATTGCTGATGAAGGAGCGGGGATGGTCGAGGTCGGTGGCGATCGAGCCGATGGCGACGACCAGCGCCCCCATTCCCAGGCTGAGGACGGGGGTTGGCGCTGCGCCCAGGGATTCGGCGGCAAGCACCCCCAGCGAGGCTGTGCCGACCCCGATGATGGCATGATGGACGTAATTCATGGCGCTGATTGTACTGTGTCTGCCGGAAAAATGGGGCGATGCAGGCAGGCCGATCTGGAACCAATTCTCATTGCCGAGCAGTCAGCGGGGTTCAATCGCGCGCCAGGGAGAGGAATACATCCTCCAGGGTCGGCTCGCCGCTGGTCACCTGGGCGGGAGGCTGGCCCTCGACGTGCGCAGCCTGTTGTAGGATTTCAACACTCATGCCGGGCTGGGCGATCACGCGCAGGTGGTCACCCGCCAGGCCGACCCGCAGGACACCCGGCAGCCTGCCAAGACTTACCAGGGCCGTCTCCAGCGGTTGGGCAACCACCTCCCACACCTCGCCGGGGATGACAGAGGCCTTCAGCGCCGCGGGCGTGTCCATGGCCAGCAGGCGTCCGGAGCGCATGATGCCGATCCGTTCGCAGTACTCCGCCTCGTCCATGTAATGGGTGGTCACAAAGACGGTCACCCCGCTGCCGGCAAGCTCGTAGATCAGGTCCCAGAAGGCGCGGCGGGCGGTGGGGTCAACCCCCGAGGTGGGTTCATCGAGGAACAGCAGCCTGGGCTGGTGGACGAGGGCGATGGCCAGCGCCAGGCGCTGGCGCCAGCCGGCGGAGAGAGCCTGGACAAGTTCGCCTTCATGACCTGCCAGGCCCACCAGGTGGAAGGTTTGGGCGATGCGCCGGGGGTCGTGGAGGTTATAGATGCCGGCGTAGAACTGCAGGTTCTCCAGCACGGTCAGATCGTCATACAGGGCGAATTTCTGGGACATGTACCCGGCGCGGGCGCGCACTTCCTCCGACTGGCGGAAGGCATCGAAGCCGAGAACTTTGGCGCTTCCTTCGCTGGGCTGCAGGAGACCCAGCAGCATGCGGATGGTGGTGGTCTTGCCACAGCCATTGGGTCCCAGGTAACCGACGATCTCGCCAGCCTGCACCTGGAAGGAGAGATGGTCGACAGCCAGGAAATCGCCGAAGCGGCGGGTCAGGTTTTCGGTGATCACAACGGGTTCAGGCATGGGGGTGCGCTTCCACTTTGGCAGGACCTGCGTCAGGCTGACAGGTAAATGAACACATCTTCGAGGGTGGGCGGGATGAGGCGCGTGCGCGGCGTTTCTCCATCCTTGCCCGGGAACGGTCGTTCCAGGGCAGCCATGACCGTCCCGGACTGTCCGGGGCTTACCCGCAGGTGCAGCCGGTCGCCAAAGGCGCGCACTTCCTCCACGCCGGGGATCGCCTCTACATTCCGGCGCAGCAGGTTGATCGCCGCGTGGCGCACTTCAAGGATGCGGTCTTCCAGCGAGAGGCGCAGTTCTGCGGGTGTCCCTTCAGCGATGATCTTTCCCCCGCGCATGAAGCCCACACGATGGCAGCGGGAGGCCTCGTCCATGTAGGGCGTGGTGAGCAGGACGGATACCTGCCTGTCACCGTGCGGATCCTGCACAGGTGAGGCTGAGACCAGGCGGATGATCAACTGCCAGAAATCCTGGCGGGTGACCGGATCGACACCGGTGGTGGGCTCATCGAGCAGCAGCACACGCGGCTGGCTGACCAGGGCGGAAGCCAGGCCCAGTTTCTGCTTCATGCCTCCCGAGAGCTGACCAGCGCGGCGGTCCTTGAAGCCTGCCAGGCCGACGAAGTCGAGGATCTCCATGCAGCGCGGCTGCCACTGGCTGCGGCTGAGGCCGCGCAGTTCAGCAAAGAAGCGGATATTCTCCAGGACGGTCAGGTCTTCATAGAGCGAGAACCGCTGGGAGAGATAGCCGATCTGCGCCCGGGCCTGTTCCCCCTGCCGCCGGACGTCGTACCCGCAGATGGACACCTCCCCCGCATCCGCCTTGAGAGCGCCGACCAGCAGGCGCAGGGTGGTGGTCTTGCCTGCCCCGTCGGAGCCGACCAGGCCGAAGATCTCGCCAGGGGCGATCGACAGGTTGACATCCTCCACAGCGTGGTTGATCCCAAAGGCTTTTGCGAGATGGTTCGTCAGGATCATGGTCATTTTTTCCAGGGTCAGATCCCATCTGTGGTTGGTGTGATGATCACCATGGCTTCCGAGGCAGCCAGTTGTTCCAATTGCTGCCGGCTGGGTCGGCGGGGAAGGTGGTGGGCTTTTTCCATCAGCAAGCCGATCATGCGCGGATGGCGCTCCAGGCGAACTTCAAGGAAATCGGCAATGCGGCTGGGGTCGGTGACCGTTTCAGCCAGCCCGCGAAACCTCCGGTTCTTCACACGGACCTCGACCCGGTTATTTGCTGCAATGTTCCGGTACCAGTCAGCCTGTGTGCCGCGCGCGGAACCGAGGAAGAATTTTCCGTCGATCTGCTCATATTGCAGCGGGGTGATGCGCTTCTGCCCGCTCTTGCGACCGGTGGTGGTCAACAGCAGGATTATTATTCCAATGAGCGGGCCCAATCCAATAGCGTATAAGCCGCGATGGATCTTCTGGATATTCTTCATTTTCGACCAATTCATCCTGATGGACTTCATGACATCCTCACTTCGACCCAATCACCGCGCTCTCGATCACTGCTCACTGAAAACCACATCCGCAGGCATGCCGGGTTTGAGCTTCCCCTGCGGGTCTGCCACCTGCAGCCGGATGGCGTACACCGTGCTGGAGCGCCCTTCAACGGTCTGGACATTGCGCGGGGTGAATTCAGCCTGGTCGGCAATGTGGGTGATGGTGGCGGGGAAGGTAAGGCTGGGGAAGGAGTCCACCGTGACTGTCGCGGACTGTCCGATGGCAAGTTCGCCGTAGCGGTCTTCGGGGATATAGACGGTGATGTGGAGATCATCGAGAAGCGCAAGTTTAAGCGCCGTGGCGCCGACAGGGAGCACCTCGCCGGGCTGGATATTGCGCACCAGGATGACCCCGTCAGCAGGGGCGTGGATGGTCAGCTTGGCGATCTGGGTGTCGATCAGTGCCAGGGAGGCCTCCGCCTGGGCGATGGTCAGATCTGCCTGCTGTGCGGCTTCGACTGCCTGGTTGAGCACTGCCTGGGCTGCAGCCACTTTGGGAGCTTCGATCCCGGTCTGCAGCAGGAGCAGACGGTCCTGGGCGAGGTTGTAGCGCTCCTCGGCGGCAGCCAGGTCGGCGCGGGTGGCAAGGATCTGCGCGGCGGCAGTGCTTGTGTTGAGTTCATCGAAAGCAGCCTGGGCGGTTTCCAGCCCGGCTTTGGCAGTGTCATAGGCAGCCTGGGCGGAGTCGCGCAGGTCGGTGTTGCCGGATGGATTGGCGCGGGTGAGCACATCCTGGACCACCAGGAAGGTGGCGCGTGCATTCCTGAGTTGGATCTCGGCAGCCACAAAAGTGGCATTGGCTGGATCCAGTAACAGGTCGTTCAACTTGCTGCGGGCATCATCACGGGCAGAACGGGCGGCATCTACTTCCGCGGCAGCCGCGTTCATCATCTCGTTGCTGGTGAAGTATGCGCCAGGTAGCGTATAGCCGTCAGGGCTGGCTGCGCGCCAGTCGTTCGTGCGGGTGGAGGCGGCTTCGAGCCGGGCGGCATTGAATGCCAGGGTGTAGTTGCTCTCTGCCACCTCCTGGGCGCGCAGGGCGGTTTGTGCGGCAGCACGTGCCAGGTCGAGATTGGCGGAAGCCACCGCGCGCTGGGCCTGGAGCAGGGTATCATCCAGTCGGAAGAGCGGGTCACCGCTGCGCACCGGATCACCTTCCAGCACGTTAACCTCAACCACCTTGCCACCGATCTCCGGCGCCAGGCTGATCTCGATGGCTTCAATGGTACCGGAGGCAGCCAGCAGCTCATCGCCGCGGGCAGAGAGATTGGTGACCAGGAAATAGCCGCCAACGATGATGATAAGACCCAGAAGGACAAGAACAGGGATGGAGGGACGTTTGTGTTGCATGGCAACTCCTTAATCGAGGCGTTTGCGGAAGCGGATGGAAGCCGCGCTCATGATCAACACGCCAAAAAGGGCCAGGGCCAGCATTTCAGGCCAGATGGCAGACATGCCGACGCCCTTGATGAGCAGCGCGCGGATGATGACCAGGTAATATCGCAGCGGGATGATATAAGATACCCATTTCAGCAGCATGGGCATGGCTTCGATGGGGAAGAAAAAGCCGGAGAGAAAGATGCTTGGCAGGAGTGTCATCCACACCGTCAGCATGGCCTCCTGCTGCGTGTTGGCGATGGTGGAGGCGAACAGGCCAATGCCCAATCCGGAGAGCAGCAGCAATCCCGAGCAGGTCAGGATGAGCCACAGGGCGCCGCGCACCGGCACGCCGAACCACCAGTGCCCGATGGCAAGCACCTCCAGCGTGTCGATGAAAGCCAGGATGACATAGGGCAGGATCTTGCCGATCACCAGTTCCCAGGGGCGGATGGGGGTGACGATGAGTTGTTCGATCGTGCCGCGTTCCCGTTCCCTGACGATGGCGGTGGCGGTGAGGATCGAGGTGATCGCGAACAGGATCATGCCAATGACGCCCGGGATCATGAAGTAGGAACTGACCAGGTCGGGGTTGTACCAGACACGGGTGCGCACCTCGAGCGGCGGCTGGAAGGCATCCACGTCCATCCCCGAGCGCTCCAGTTTCTCCATCATCAGTTCAGTGGCATGCTGTTGGCCGATGAGCGTGGCTGCAGCCAGGGCGGTGGAACCAGCCGTGGCATCGGAACCATCCAGGATGAAAGCCACCTGGGCTTCCCCCTGTGCCAGGGCAAGGTCGTAATCAGGCGGGATGATGATCGCCGCGCGGGCGTCCCCGTGCTCGATCAGCGTGCGGATCTCGGCTTCCGAATCGACGCTGTAGGTCAATTTGAAATAATCCGCCGAGCGGTAGGCATCCAGCAGGCTGCGCGACTCTGCGCAGCGGCATTGATCGAGGACCGCCAGCGGGACATTGCGTACATCGGTGGTGGCGGAATACCCCAGCAGGAACAGCTGCATGATCGGGATGATCAGGATGATGACCAGGGTGCGCTTGTCGCGTGTGATCTGGATGAATTCCTTGCGGATGATGGAGGCCAGGCGTGAATTCATGCAGACTCCTTGTTTGCCAGAATGCCATGCAGGAAGATCTCCACGTACTGATCCAGTGTTTGATCCTGTGAGAGCGCTGCGGGGGTTCCTGCCACCATCAATTCGGTGATGTAAAAGGAAAAAAAGAGACCGATAAAGGCGCGAAAGAAGACAAAAGGCGGCATTTGGCGTAATACCCCATCCGGGTGGCTGAAGCGCTGGATGAGAGGGATGACCTCTGGTAGAACACGTTCGATGATATGGGGCATGTTGCGCCCGTTGAATTCGACGATCTCGATCAGCATGAGCTTGATGAAATCCGGACGTCTGCCCAATTCGGCAACCATGGCCCGGGCGGCAACACGGACGAAGGTCTCCGGGTCGCTGGCGGGGGTATTGAGCATGATCGGCAAGACCTGGCGGTACGGGTGCCGGTCAAGGATCAGTTCGCTGAAGATGGCTTCTTTCCCGGAGAAGTGATTGTATATTCCTCCCAGGGCGATGCCGGCGCGTGCTGCGATCTGGCGCATGGAAGTCGCCGCATAGCCCTGCTCCAGGAATAATTCGTACGCGGCTTCCATCACCGCCTGGCGGCTGCGCTCACCTTTAGATAAGTTGGTATCATCCATCGTTTCCCTCGGATAAATGAACGAACGTTCGTTATTTTACCGCGCTGTAAAATATTGTCAAGGTTGATTTGCCGGTGATTTCCCACAAGAATAAGTATTGATCAAAAGCTCTACCAACTGTAGTAATGTTTGATTACACAATGACCTTACCCAGGAGGCAGATCCTTTTTTCAAACAATTAATTGACTACATTTCTTCGGCGTGCTATCATCATGGTATCAGGCTGGCAAAAGTATCGCGCAGAAAGGTGTGGCATGGAACGAGCTTACATGATAAGGATGCAATGGATTATTACGGTGTTGGTTTCTCTGGCTACCATCTGTTTGCTGGCGGCTTGCGCCGCGCCTGTCGAGACAAGCACTCCTCCCACCAGTATACCCACCCGGGTTCGCCCGACCTTCACCTCCCCTGCTGGCAACCTTCTGGTGCCATCCCCTACCGATACACCTTTACCCGCTGCACCCACCGGGATGCCTTCGCCTACGGCACAGCCCTGCAGCGGTTGCATCCTCTTTACGTCCACCCGCGATGGCGGTGACATGGAGATCTATATCATGGAAGCGGATGGGTCCGATGAGCGGCGCATTACGAACAGCAAAGGAGTTGATACCTACCCGGCATGGTCGCCAGACGGAACGCACATCGCCTTTGCATCGGAACGGGATGGCAACTATGAGATCTATGTGATGAATGCCGACGGCGGTAACCCGGTACGGCTGACCAATAGCCCGGCCGATGACAACTACCCATCCTGGTCACCGGATGGGAATATGATCGCCTTCTACTCCGACCGCGACGGCAATGGCGAGGTCTATGTGATGAATGCCGACGGCAGCGGGGCAGTGAACCTGAGCGCCAACCCCGCCAATGACCTGCATCCGGACTGGTCGCCAGATGGTACCCGCATCGCCTTTGTCTCCGACCGTAGTGGCGACCAGGAGATCTACTTGATGGATATCGATGGCGATAACGTGCGCCTGTTGCTTGCCCACCTCGGCGATGATGCCCATCCGGCCTGGTCGCCAGACGGGATCAAGATCGCATTTTCATCCGAATACCACGACATTTCGGATGTGTACATCGTGGATGTGATAGGTGGTTACCTGATGCAGATGACATCGAATTTCTCGTCCAACTCGGGACCAGCGTGGTCACCCGATGGTTTGCAGATTGCCTTTTCCTCGCACCATACAGGTAGTTGGAACATCTTTGTAATGGATGCAACCGCAAAGAACGTGAACCAACTGACGAACAAGACACCATTCAACGGCCTGGCCGACTGGTCGCCGAAATAGAACCACTTACGATGCGCATATGGGTACAGAAGCATGCAGATCAGACTGACTAAGAAAATACTACCTCGTTATGAATCATCGCAAAAAAAAACAGAAGATCAGCACGACTTACAAAGATGGGGCGAGAGGGGCGAAGGTTGAAACCGGGGTAGATGGTGCTGTCGCATCAAACCAAGTTGAACGAAGCCGCACACAAGGGTACTAGATAGAGCCCCGCAGCGATCCTATCCATGATCGTACACGCGGAGAGATGTCTGTGGCAAGTAGGAAAGGCAGAAAAAGTTGAATTGGGTGGAAAGGGAAGAGGGCGGAACGTGATCAAAGGGTTGGGCGGAATCAAAAACACGGGGGAGGTTTAAAGTGTACTAGCTAAGATTTAATCTGACACTCTTGAACAATTCGATATAATAGACGAGGAGTGTCGACATGACAAACGAAGAGAAGATCATCAAGAACAAGGCAGGCTTGCTGCGGCTTGCAGAGCAGCTTGGGAATGTCA
>JBGSVI010000114.1:0-42139 GCA_041753035.1 Anaerolineales bacterium
CAGGGCTGTCGCTTCCACCCGCGCTGTGCGCGCATCATCCAGGGCTTGTGCGACCAGCAGGATCCGCCGGAATATACACCGGAAGCCAACCACCAGGTGCAGTGCTGGTTGTACCAATGAAACTGGAAGATAACCGCCAACCGGTCGTGATGATCCTGATCGGCTTCGTGCTGGTCACGCTGGGCATGGTCTTCCCATTTCTCATGGTTATGGGCTTCCTCGAGTCCACCTTCTTCTTGAACTTCTTTTCAGCAGGCGCTTCGGTGGCCGGGATGTTCCTGGGACTGATCGGCGGTGCCATGTATGTGAAATTGAAGCAGAAAGATAAGGACAGGTAGAAAGGCTTCACCCGCCCTGCCGCAACCCGGCAGGGCAGTTTATTTCTGCCAACTTGTGTTAGAATTTATCCCATCAACCAACCTGCGGGTAAAAAAAAACGATGCCCTCCCGTCGCATTCTCATTGTGGAAGATCAGCGTGAAGTCAGCCGGCTGCTGCGTTCGGCGCTCGAAACGCTTGAGCACGAGCTGCGCGTGGTGGAGATCCCCTCCGGGGAGGAAGCCATCCTCGACAGCACGCGCAATCCCATCGACCTGCTGGTCTCCGATTACCGCCTGCCGGGGATGACCGGGCTGGAGTTGATGCGCAAGGTGCGCCAGCGCCATCCCCAGGCAAAGGTCATCCTGATCACCGGGCAGACCGACCCGCGCATCCGCCGGGAAGTGGCCGAGGCGGGGGCGGATGCCTTCTTCATCAAGCCGGTGCCGATGGCGGACTTCCTGGATGCCGTCGAGCGCCATCTGGGGCTGGTCGAAACCATCCTGCCCCCCGAGCCGATCTCAGTGGACGTTGAGGAAGAGGAGATCACCCGCTCGCTGCCCGACCTGCTCTCCGGCTTGCGCCAGGAGTTGGGTGCAACCGCGGTGCTGCTGCTCAATGATGACGGGCGCGTGCTGGCGCGTGCCGGGGACCTGCCGGATCGGGACGGAGAAGTATCCCTGCTTTCCTCCCTGCTTTCCATCTATAGTGCCGGGCAGAAAGTCTCCCGCCTGCTCGGTCAGAAGGTTTTTTCCAACTGGTGTGTGTTTGACGGCGGTGAATATGACCTGGTTTTCAACCCGCTCGCCGGGGGCAAAGCGCTGTTGACCATCGGCAGCAACATGGCACAGCAGGGGCGGATCATGAAAGCGGTGGAGACCATCGCTCAAACGTGTGCGGAGATCGATGCTTCCCGGCAGGAGAAGGGATCGCCAAAAAAGGAGACCAGGGCTGTCCAGGAACCGAGTACCGTGCCGCTGGAGGTGGTGGAAGTGAGTTCCAGGGAGATGGAGCCGCTTTTCAAGGATGCCGGCAAGAACAAGAAACTGAAGCCTGCCGAAGTGGATGAATTCTGGGACACGGCAGCAACGCAGCACAAGGCTCCCACCAAGCCGGATATGCTTTCCTATGAGCAGGCGAAGCAGCTCGGGCTGACCCCGGAAGAAAAGAAACACGACTGATACGGGATCTGGGACAGGATGAGTACCACGCTCCCTGTTTCATTTACAAATCGCACTGAACTTGTCCGCCCCGTGGGGCTGTGATACAATTCGCCCGCTTTGGGGCGTGGTGCAATGGCAGCACATCAGCCTTTGGAGCTGAGTATCTTGGTTCGAATCCAGGCGCCCCAGCCTATCCCTTCGCACGGAGGGCCTCCCACTGTCAAGCAGGCTTTGCGCCCCCGGTGCAGAGCTTTTTGTTTTATGAGGAGCCTATGACCATTACTGCTGTACTTCTGGCTGCCGGACTGGGCACACGCATGCGCTCAAAAACCCCCAAGGTGCTGTACCCTGTCTGCGGGCAGCCGATGCTGTCTTTTTCGCTGGCTGCCGCGTGCCTCGCTTCCACCGAGTTGCCTGTGGTTGTCATCGGTCACGCGGCCGAGGCGGTGCGCGACTATTTGGGCGCAAGTGCCCGCTGTGTGTTGCAGGAACCGCAACTGGGCACCGGGCACGCCGTCCTGCAGGCGGAAACCCTGCTGCGCGGCCGTTCGGACCTAGTGCTGGTCACCTATGCCGACATGCCCCTGCTGCTCCCCGAAACGCTCAACCGCCTGGTGGACTGCCAGAATAACAACCCCGGTCCGCTGACTCTGCTGACCGTGGTCGCCCCCCAGGCGCGCGGGTTTGGGCGCGTGGTGCGGGCTGTGGACGGGGGGGTGCAGGCGATCGTGGAAGAGGCCGTCGCCACGCCGGAGCAACTGGCTATCCCCGAGCTCAATGTCGGCGCCTACTGCTTCCGGGGGGACTGGCTGTGGGATGCACTGCATCATATCCCGGTTTCCCCCAAAGGGGAGTATTACCTGACCGATACCGTGGAACTGGCGGTGCAGGCTGGCTTGCCGGTCATGGCCATCCCGGCTGAAGACCAGGCGGAGATCATTGGCGTCAATACGCGCCTGCACCTTGCAGAAGCCGAGGCGGCGATGCGCACGCGCATCAACACCCGCCATATGCTCGCCGGGGTCACCTTTATCGACCCGGCGGCAACCTATGTTCAGGCGGGGGTGACCATCGGGGCGGATACCGTGCTCTGGCCGGGTACTCATTTGGAGGGCGCAACAACGATCGGTGCAGGCTGCCAGATCGGCCCGGAGACGGTGGTGCGCGCTTCGACCATTGGAGAGAACTGCAGTCTGTTCAAGTCGGTGGTCGAAGGCGCCGTGGTCGAGGACGATGTCACCATGGGTCCCTTTGCCCACCTGCGCAAGGGGGCGCACCTGTGCCGCGGGGTGCATATGGGCAATTTCGGCGAGGTGAAGGATTCCACCCTGGGTCCCGGTACCAAGATGGGACATTTCTCGTATATTGGCAACGCTACGCTCGGAGCCGAGGTGAATATCGGCGCGGGAACGATCACCTGCAACTACGATGGGGTGAAGAAGAACCCGACCGAAGTGGGCGAGGGGGCTTTCCTCGGCTCGGATACCATGCTGGTCGCCCCGGTGAAGATCGGTAGGCGTGCCAGGACCGGCGCGGGGGCGGTGGTGACCCGCGATGTGCCGGATGATACCTTGGTGGTGGGGGTTCCCGCCAGGGCGCTAAAAAAACATGACCCGGAGTGATGCCATGCTGAGTGAACAGGAAAAAAAGGCGCTGATCGTCCTGGCCAACGAAGCCCGCCGGCGGGCGTATGCGCCCTATTCCCATTACCAGGTCGGCGCTGCGCTGCGGACGAAGAGCGGCAGGCTTTATACCGGCTGCAATGTGGAGAACGCGGCCTATCCCCAGTCTATGTGTGCAGAACGGGTGGCGATCTATAAGGCGGTTTCGGAAGGCGAGACGACCTTTGATGTCATCGCCGTGGTCACGACCAATGGTGGTTCCCCCTGCGGCGGCTGCCGCCAGGTGCTGGCTGAGTTCGGGCTGGAGACGATCGTCCTGATCGCCGATGGCGAAGGTCACCTGGTGCAAGAGACCACGGTTGGCGGTCTGCTGCCGCTGGCCTTCACACCGGAGCAGCTCCCGTAGCCTCTCCCGGGATGCATTTCCCCAGGCAGCCCTGATGACAGAAAAAGCGCGCTCTTTCCGGGTCGAGGCGATCGTCCTGCGCCACGCAGATTGGGGGGAAGCAGACCGCATCGTCACGCTGTACACGCGCGAGGGTGGCAAACTGCGTGCCCTGGCCAAGGGGGCGCGCAAGATCCGCTCGCGCAAGGCCGGGCACCTGGAACCGTTCACACGGGTTACTTTGCAGTTGGCTCGCAGTCACAGCCTGCCGATCATCACCCAGGTGGAGACCTTGCAGGCCTATATGCCCCTGCGTGAAGATCTCTTGAAAACTGCCACTGCCAGCACGGTGGTGGAGATGTTGGACCGTTTTACCTACGAGGATGAGAGCGAACATGCCGGGGTCTTCCGCCTGTTGGCGGAGACGCTCGAGCGCATCTGCCTGCTTCCCGATGCCTGGACGGCGGTGCGCTATTGCGAGGTGCAATTGCTCGATCTGCTCGGGTACCGCCCGCAGCTTGTCACCTGCGTCAACTGTGAGGCGGAGATCCAGGCTGTGGATCAGTATTTCTCTGTCATTCAGGGCGGCGTGCTGTGCCCGCGCTGTGGCATGGGGTTGCCGGGTGCACGCCCGATCTCGATGGAGGCGCTCAAGATCCTGCGCCATTTCCAGCGCAGCACGTACACGCTTGCCGAGCGGGCACGCCCCGGGGCACACGTGCGTATCGAAGTGGAAGCGGTGCTGCAGGGGTACATTACCTACCTATTGGAACGCGAATTGAACTCGCCGGGCTTTTTGAAGCACCTCAGGGAATAGAAAGTAATCAAGAACGAGGCGAGCGCCTCGTTCTTGATTACTTATGTTGCTTTAGTTCCCTTTCTGCCCAGCCGATGACGACCCGACGCACAACCCATTCGATTGCCGGACCCAGCCGATGCCAGAAGAAAGCCTGTACCAGGGGGAAGCGGAAGCGATAGAAAACCCGGGCGAGCCAGGTGCGCCAGCGCAGGGCTTTGCCCATCTCCGAGCGCAGCAGGGTGGACCGGTAGGTGCGGAAGGAGAAGTCCTGTTGTGCGAAGGCCTCCCGCACGGCGTACGCCGCCAGCCTGCCGTAGCCCAATGCCAGGCTGATGCCTTCTCCGTACAGGGCGTCCGCCCCGGCCGCGTCACCCGCCAGCAGGATGCCCGGCGCTGAGAAGGTCCCCCGGGGGTCGAACCAGCGGATGGGGAAACCCTCCAGTTGGTAGTCATCCAGGTCAAGTCCGTGGCGGTGGAGTTCTTGTGCCAGCGCCGCACTCAGCGAAAGGGTGGGTGGGCGGGTGCTGACATTGCTGTCGAATACCCCGCGCACCCGCACCGGTCTGCCGCCCTCCAGAGCAGGGAAATCCCAGGTATAGCCGCGTATGCCGTGTGGCACGACCCAGAAATCAAAATAAGAATCAGCCTGGTCATGAAAGGACGTTTCCGGTTGCGCCTCGGTGATCACCTCGAGCAGGCGCGCCACGTGCAGCCCTGCGCGGGAGGGGAGTACACGCCGCACCATGCTGTTGGAGCCATCTGCACCGACGACTACCCGGGCGCGGTATTCCCCCCGGCTGGTGTGCAGGGTCACCCCGCCCGCCTCGGGGAGCACCTTGGTCACCTGCGTCTCTTCATGGATAAGGATGCCGCGCTGGCGCGCCTTTTCCGCCAGCCAGGCGTCGAACTCGTGGCGGCGGATGGTGCGGAAGGCATAGTACCCCTGCCTCTCGCCGCGCAGGCGCATCCCCCGGCCGTCGAAGTCGAAGTGCGCCCAGTCCACGTCACAGCGTGGCACTTCATCAAGATCAAGTCCCAGCCCGGAAAGGATCCTTTCTCCATCCGGCAAGATGCCCCCGCCGCACAACTTGGGACGCGGGTGGTGGGAACTTTCCAGCACCACGCATTGGGGCACCAACTCGGGGGCCAGTTCTGCCAGGTGGAGTGCTGTGGAAAGTCCTGCCGGTCCGGCGCCGACGATAATGATCGCATGGTCTCCAGGGTTGGGCTGGTTGTGTTCGGGCATGGGTATATTGTATGAGAGGACAGGATGTGCTGCAAGCCCTGTCTGAAGGTCGAAAAAACAATACTCAGGGAGGATGCTTTTTCTCTCCTCAGGCGGTAAAATTGTCTTGCACTTTTTGTGTGTCAAAATGCGTATCCATCGCCTGACCAGGAAATGAGACCATGAGCGAAGAACCGATCCCTGTTCGACCCGATGTAGACCTTGTTCTCCCGCAGAGCCGCACGCGTTTCCTTGCCCGGGTAGGGAAATACTCCCTGTTTCGGTTTGTGGAGTTGAGCCTGACCCTTGTCATCGGCATGTACCTGGCGATCATCGTACTGAACATGGGCGGTTATATCGACGAGGTCTATCGGGCGAATATCGACGATGCCATCCGCTTCACCCCGCCTCCCGACGGGCTGACTGCAGAGGAAGTGACTGCCTGGACGAATGATCTGCGCGCAGCCATGGAAATAGGCTATGGTCTTGATCAGCCATTCCTGTGGCGCTGCGTGCGCTGGTTGGGCGATGCCCTGACCTTCAATATGGGGGATATTTCCAGTGCGATCGCACTGACGAATGAAACCGACGCGAACTTGTTCGTGGAATTAATTTTGGGCCGCCTCCCTTATACGCTGATCCTTTTTGGGATTTCCAGTTTCCTGTTCTTCTTTGCCAGCCTGTTCGCTGCCCTGTACCTGTACCGAAAATTCGAGGGCTTTTGGGACCGCTTGGTGGTTTTCCTTTCCCCGATCTCTTCGATCCCCTCCTGGGTCTATGGTGTCTTCCTGGTGATCGTTTTTGCCGCCATCCTACACTGGCTGCCCTTTCCCAAACGTTTGAATTTTGGCCTGGGGACCTACCTGCGGGCGGATTTTGTGCTTCTGGTCCGCAATGGTTGGATCAACATGGACCAGACCATGGACGCCCCCACCTTGTTTGAATACATGGTTCTGCCGGTGGTGGCGATCTTCCTCAACCTCTTCTTCCAGAGTGCGTATACCTGGCGCACTTTCTTCCTGCTGCATTCGGGCGAGGATTACATCGAGTTGGCCAAGGCCAAAGGGCTTTCCAATCGCTTGATCGAGCGGCGCTACCTGCTGCGCCCGGCGCTGCCCTACATCATGACCAGCCTGGCGATGACCCTGGTCGGTTCCTGGCAGAATTCCCTCATCCTGGAAAAATTCTTCTTCTGGCCGGGGATCGGCGGTTTGTTCTTCGATATGATCAACAACTTCCGGGTGACGGGCAGCATCATCATCCTGTTCGCCTACCTGCTGGTGATCACGGTATTCCTGCTCGACATCCTGTATGCCATCGTTGACCCGCGCGTGCGCGTGGGGGGCAGGGAGAATGCCGGCGAGGTGGCACGCGCCTCTCTGCCGTTGGGTGAAAGGCTGCGCAGGCTGTTTACCCGGCGTGAAAGGGTGCGGCTGCCCCGCACAAATTACCCGTTGCCCCCCCTGTCCGCAGAGCAGGTACAGGAACTGCGCAGCAAGGGCAGGGTGAAACATGCCAGTGCCTGGAGTTCCGCACTCAAGGAGATCCGCCGCTATCCCTCGGCGATCGTGGGGCTGGCCATCATTGCTGCGCTGGTGGGCATTTCTATTTATACTGTCATCGCCATCCCCTACCAGCAGGCGATCTCGCTGTGGCGTGGCGATGAAGGTGCCTGGAAGAACAACCCCGAGTTTGCCCAGCCTGCCTGGTCCAACTGGTTCCGTCGTCAAAAACTTCCCGAGACGATCGTCATGAACAGCAGTCTCGGGCAGGGGGAAAGGGTGGTCGAGCAGATCACCGACGAGATGCGCCAGATCACGCTGACCTTCCCATTCGATTACCCGTACGAAGGTTTCCCGCAGGACCTGGTGGTCAACATTAATGCAGAGTACGAGGCCAAACTTCCTCTTGTCATCCTCACCTGGGTGCGTCCGGATGGGCAGGAACTCATGCTGGACAAGTTCATCACCCAATCCTCCACCCGGTATAGTTTTGAATACCAGAATTATTTCTCCACGCAGAACCTGCTGGAGCAGGTCAATGGGCCGCTGCCCTGGAAGCCGCTATTCGCAGCGGAAGGAAGCGATGATCTGGTGGCACAGCCCGGCCAGTACCAACTGCGTGTGGAGGCCTTTGTTTTCGAAGAAAGTTCTGACGTGAACGCTGAGATGGTGCTCTACGGGCAGGTGCACGGCATTGCCGGGACGGATAACAAGCGCCGCGACCTTTCGGTTGCCATCCTGTGGGGCACCCCCTTCTCGCTGACCTTCGGCCTGATGGGAGCGCTGGGCACCGGCTTTCTGGCGATGATCATTGCCGCCATGGGGGTCTGGTTTGGCGGCTGGGTGGACAAACTTGTGCAGCATGTCACCGAGATCAACATGCTTCTGCCAGCGCTGCCGATTGCCATCATGATCTATTTCCTGTACACGCACAACATCTGGGTCATCCTGGCGATCATCATCATCCTCAGTGTGTTTGGCAACGCGATCAAGAATTTTCGCTCCGCCTTCCTGCAGATCAAAGAGTCCGGGTATGTGCAGGCGGCGCTGGTCTATGGGGCGGGGAACTGGCGCATCATCCTGCGGTACCTGGTGCCGCGCATCATCCCGCTGCTGGTGCCGCAACTCGTGGCCATGGTGCCGAGTTACATCTTCCTGGAACCGACCCTGGCATTTGTCGGCATTGTCGATCCCTACCTACCCACCTGGGGTAAAGTGCTGATGACCGGCCTGTATGTTGCCGAGGAGAACAACCAGATCTACTACATGACCCTGATGAACAATCCCTACCTGGCACTGGAACCGCTCGCCTTGATGTTCATCACCGGGCTGGCGTTCTCGCTGCTGGGCATGGCGCTTGACCGTATCTTCAATCCCCGGCTGCGGACGATGTAGCAGGGTGACTCCTCAATAACATTGGGATATGGGGGTGTTCGGGCGGCAAAGTCGCCCGAACACCCCCATTCCTGCTCCTGGGTAGTGAAATGATACCTAGCCGGTGTCTGGAGGAGAAGAGATGCAAAGAACGGACGACTGAAGTCGTGACTGGGAAGTTCACGACTTTTTTCAAGGTATAATCCCCTCGACATTCCACGATTTGGATCCCATTGCCTATGCCTTCTTCCTTCCAAACTATCATCCTGCAACTGCAGGACTTCTGGGCAGCGCACGGCTGCCTGATCACCCAGCCATACTACACGCAGGTGGGCGCAGGGACGATGAACCCGGCCACCTTCCTGCGCGTGCTCGGTCCTGAGCCGTGGAACGTGGCCTATGTCGAACCGTCAGTTCGTCCGGATGACGGGCGCTATGGTGAGAATCCCAACCGCTTCCAACTGCACACCCAGTACCAGGTGATCCTCAAACCTGACCCAGGTAACCCGCAGGAACTCTACCTCGAATCTCTCAAGGCAATCGGCATTGACCCGCGCCAGCATGACATCCGCTTCGTGGAGGATAACTGGGAGCAGCCGGCCATCTCAGCCTGGGGGCTGGGTTGGGAGGTGTGGCTTGATGGGCAGGAGATCACCCAGTTTACCTACTTCCAGCAGATGGGTGGGGTGGCGCTCGATCCGGTCTCGGTGGAGATCACCTATGGATTGGAGCGCATCCTCATCGCCCTCAACAATGCCGGGGCGATCTGGGAGGAGGAATGGGGCGCCGGGGTGACCTACGGCGAGATCCGTCGCCGGGAGGAGTACGAGCACAGTAAGTATTACTTCGAGACGGCGGACGTGGCGCGCGTGCGCAGTATGTATGACCTGTTCTCTGCCGAAGCCGAAGCCTGTGCCGCACAGGGTTTGATCCTGCCGGCGCACGATTACGTGCTCAAGTGTTCGCATGCCTTCAACATCCTCGATACGCGCGGTGCCATCAGTGTTGCCGAGCGGCAGGCGTTCTTCCGCCGGATGCGTGAACTGGCGCGTCGTGTGGCGGTGGCCTACGGGGAACAGCGCAAGGAACTGGAATATCCCCTGTTGCGCGGGGAGGGGAAAGCAGCGTCTCCGGCGCAGGAGGGCAGGCAGGATATCCCTGCTCTGCACGCCGCCGCGCTCTTCCTGCTTGAGATCGGCGTGGAAGAACTGCCGGCGGCAGACGTGGATTCTGCCCTGGAACAACTACGCCAGCGTGTGCCGTCTTTCCTGAAAGACCTTTCTTTGGAGCACGGCGCCGTCCGCGTCGAGGCCACCCCCCGCAGGCTGGCGGTGCTGGTGGAAGCGCTGCAGTCCAACCAGCAAGACCGGGAAGAATTGGTCAAGGGGCCGCCCGCCGAGCGGGCTTTTGATGCCTCCGGGCAGCCTACGCCAGCGGCACAGGGTTTTGCCCGCAAGAATGGCATCGACCCTGCTCAGCTCGATGTGCGCGAACTGGACGGCGGGAAATATGTCTTCGCGGTGGTGCAGCATACCGGGCGGCCTGCTGCCGAGGTGCTGCTGGAGAACCTGCCGCGCTGGGTGGAAAGCATCCGCTTTGAAAAGTCCATGCGTTGGAACGACTCGGGGGTCTCCTTCTCGCGCCCCATCCGCTGGCTGGTGGCGCTGCTGGGTGGGACCGTGATCCCGTTCGAATATGCCGGGGTCACCGCGGGGGATGCCAGCCGTGGCCTGCGCCCGCACGGTTCTCCCGAACTCAGCATCCACTCTGCACAGGCATACGACGAGGTGATGCGCAGCGCTGGCATCCTGCTCAACCGGGAGGAGCGCCGCGAGGCGATTGCCGGACAGGTAAGGGAGGCTGCCGCACGTGTCGGTGGAGAAGCTCTGCTCGAGGAGAACCTGCTGGCGGAAGTGACCAACCTGGTCGAGACGCCGACAGCGGTGCTGGGCGGTTTTGACCCGCAGTTCCTGTCCCTGCCGCGGGATGTGCTCATCTCGGTGATGAAGAAGCACCAGCGCTACTTCCCGCTGCAGAAGGATGGCATGCTGCTGGCGCATTTCATCGCCGTCCGCAATGGGGATGCGCTGGGGATCGACCTGGTGCGCCAGGGCAACGAGCATGTCTTGGGGGCGCGCTTTGCAGATGCCAGTTTCTTCGTGCGCGAGGATCTCAAGCAGTCGTTGGAGGCCTACCTGCCCCGGCTTGCCACGCTCACCTTCCATGCCAAGCTCGGCTCGATGCTGGATAAGTCCGGGCGGATCGAGGCTCTGGTGAAGGAATTGATCCCCCTGCTGGGATTGGGGGCGGATGAGGCAGTCTTCGCCCGCCGGGCTGCCCATCTGGCCAAGGCTGACCTGGTGACGCAAATGGTCACCGAAATGACCTCACTGCAGGGCATTATTGGGGGAGAATACGCCCTGCGCAGCGGTGAACAAAAAGAGGTTGCCCTGGCGATTAGTGAGCAGTACCAGCCCGTGCCGCGCACCTCCCCCGGGCTGGTGGTGGCTCTGGCGGACCGGTTCGATTCGCTGGTGGGACTGTTCGCTGCCGGCATGGTCCCCAGTGGCACCAAGGACCCGTTCGGGCTGCGCCGGGCGGCCATCGGCATCGTCCAGCCGTTGGTCGACCATGACCTTGACATCGACCTGGCGGTGGTTGTTCAACGCACCGCCGGTTGCCAGCCGGTCGAAGCCGGAGAGGCGATACAAAAGGATGTGCTGTCTTTCCTGGCTGGACGTTTGAACGTGGCATTGAAAGAGAGCGGTTATCGCTATGATGTGGTCGATGCGGTGCTGGCAGAGCGATCGGCCAACCCCGCAGGGGCGGCTCGGGCGGTGAAGCAGTTGCAGGAGTGGGTGGCGCGCCCTGACTGGAGCACGCTGTTGCCCGGGTTTGCGCGCTGCGTGCGCATCCTGCGCAGCCTGCCGGCAGGGTATGTGCCTGCGGCAGTGGATCCTGGGAAATTCGTGGATGCGGAGGAACGGGATTTACACCAGGCATTTCTGGCGGCAGTCCCACAACCACCCGCCACGGTGGATGAGCTCTTGGGAATGGTGAGGCGGTTGATCCCCTCCATCACAGCCTTTTTCGACAAGGTACTGGTCATGGCAGAGGACGGATCCCTCCGGCAGAACCGGCTGGCGCTGGTCGCCCGGGTGGCTGGTCTGTCTGCCGGGATCGCAGACCTTTCGAAGTTGGAAGGATTCTAGAATTTGACTAGAAAAAGAGCATGGCAGAGCAGTCCTCAAAGACCCTGGAATACGCTGAACTCTTGCTGAAGGAGGGGAAGGAACGCGAGGCGCGCCTGTTGCTGGTGGCGTTCATCAAGCGCAACCCTGTTTCGGTGCCTGCCTGGTGGATCCTGAGCCAGGCGGTCGAGGACGTGAAGCACGAATTGGACTGCCTGGAACGCGTCCTCCAACTTGAGCCGGGACACCAGGCGGCGCAGCAGCGTGTGGCGGCGATCAAGGCTCCCTCCCCCCCGGCGACAAAGATAGCACCAGCCATCCCCCACGCCCCCCAGCCGGCTGCACTCCCAACTGTCTCCCCGTTCGTGTTTACCGAGGATGAATTTGAGAACATAGGGGAAACCAGCACAGAAGGAACCTTTGACTTGTTCACTTCTTCTGCCCCTTGGCCTGCGGAGAGCCCGGCGCTTGAGCCGCGGCGGGAAGAAAAGAGCGAAGTGCCTGTCTGGGCGGAACCTCCTGCCCAGGATGTTCCCGCAATGAAAGTTGCGCAGAGTGCGAAAGGGGCACCCCGGAAGAAAAAGACCTGGATCGTGGATGTGCTGGTCATCTCTTTCATCCTCTGCCTTCTGCTGGGGATCGTGAGTTACTTCGTCTACCTGGATAGCGGCCGGAAGGTGGCCAGCCGGGTGCTGGCGACCCAGGCAGCGGCACAGGTGCTGACCAACCTGCCGCCACAGACGCTGGAACCGACCTGGACCTCCACTTCCACGTTCACCCCCATCCCCACCCGTACGCGCACGCCCACGCCGACCCCGGTCACACCAACGATCACCTCAACGCTCCAATATACCCTGGCCGCTTCATCAATTCCCTCCTCAGCGATCGGGGTCAAGACTGGACTGTTCCCGCCCGACTTCATCCTGGTGAATGCCATCAGCGGTGCTACGGTGCGGCTGCATGATTACTTGGGGAAACCGATCCTGATCGTTTTCTGGGCGACCTGGTGCCCCTACTGTTCGGACGAGATGGATGCCCTCAAGGATCTCGATGCAGCCTACCAGGAACAGGGGCTGGTGCTGCTGGCGGTCAACGGGGGCGATTCGCAGGCGCAGGTGAACGATTATCGCATTTCGCATGGATTGTCTTTCCCATTGCTGCTTGATCCTGATTATGCTGTCACCCGGCAGTACCAAGCGTATTCCATTCCCAGCCATGTATTTGTTGGCGTGAACGGAAGGATCTTGTTCACGGTGAACGGGGAGATGTTCTATGCTGACCTGGAGAATAAGGTCAAAGCGAGCATGCGCCTCTTTCCCACCCCAACCCCATAAAAGAAGCGGCTTGAAATAAAAAGAGCGGGGAGATGTTCCCGCTCTTTTTAATCCACCTGATCCCCTCCAGCGGGGTTTTAATTCTTCTGCACTGCGTTGATGTATACCTTGATGGCTGGCAGGGAGGTTAGTTTCTCGAAGAAGAAGTTGTTGACGATGTTGATCACTTCGGCACGGGCAGCCTCGGCATCGACGGTCATATCCTGGCCGCTCTCCACGTGGTCCAGGCTGCGGCGCAGTTTCATCAGGTGGCGTACCACCATGGCCTCCTCATCGCCCTCCAGGGCGCGGATGACCGAAACGATGAGTTCATCAGCCTGGGCGCGCACGTGCCCGATCTCGATGCTGGAACCAGGACGTGAGCATTCGTCCATGGTGCGGATCAGAGACCAGACCTGGTAGAGCATCGATGCGGGTTCATCGAACAACTCGCGGATGAAGGCGGCTTCCTGGTATTTCCCCGTCAGACGGAAGATGTTGTACATCCGTTTGGCTGCCTTGCCGTAGTTGATATCCTTTTTAAGATACTTGTTGACTTCTTTCTCCAACTGGCTTACATATTCATCCAGGGCATTGGCTGAGACGTGTTGGGCGAGCTTGGAGAAGATCGGCACCGACTCGGCCTCCAGGTACACCTCCTGGAAATAGGGGTCGAGGTAGCCATCCAGCGGGGCGATGCTGCCATCCGGGGATTCCCAGGTCACATCGAGCATGTTGCTGGCATTGGCCAGCTCGCCACGCTGTGGATCGGCAACCACCCAGTCCAGTTTGCACCAACCGGGGTCAGTGGCGACGTCGTTCCAGGTGATGGTCACTGGCTGTCCATCAGGCGTGAAGGCCTCGAACTGCCCGGCAGCCACTTCCTCCGCCAGCCAGGCGATGGGCGCACCCTTGGAAACCTTGCGCCCACCCTTGACCAGTTCTTGTGGATAGGAGCCGAATTTTGCCTCGATGAACTGGTAGGTGGGACCTTTGAGCGTGTCCAGTATCTTCTGACGCATCAGGTTGGCCAGAATGGTGCAGGCCTGGGTGCGCGTGCTGGCGTAGATGTTAACGCGTTCGAAGTAATCGGCGTCTCCGGGGTAAGCCTGGATCTTGGACTGCGCCGAGGAGCCGGAAAGCGCCAGCGCAGTCTCGACCACGCCAGGTACGTCTTTGAATTCGATCAGCCTGCCCACCCGGCGAAAATGCTCCAGGTCGGCGGGGCTGAAGTCCAGCATGGAGATGCGGTGTCCAAAGACGCCGGAGCGCTCATCCATAACGATCTCCTCACCCTGGTCGGCAGCCAGGGCAGTCAGCCACTGCAAGGCCTCTTCTTCATCCAACTCAACGCCCATCCGGCGTGCAGATTCGACGATGCGCTTCAGATCTTTTTTTGGATTGGGGGGAATTTTGCTCATCCTGGCTCCTTTTTGTGAACTGCCTGCGTGGTACGCACCTCGTCCAGGATGAGGCGGAAGACCTCGGCCTGGTCGATGGCGTCCTGCAGGGCGTTGTGGGTCAAGTGCATCTCCATCTGGTAGCGCTTTGCCAGCCGGTGGAGATTTGTCTCCTGCCAGCGGGCGCCGGTAAGACCCATGTAGAGTGCCTTGATATCCAGGGCGCTGTGACCAAAAGGATTGCGCCCCAGGTGGCGGTGGAAATAATCATTCACGAACATCCAGTCGAAGGGGGCGTTGAGGGCAACGAAGACCGGGCGGTTTCCAGGTGGGGTGACCTGTGCCACCCAATCGGCAAATGTTGCCATCGCCTCGACAGGCGACAGGCCGGTTTCGGCGAGTATTTCCATTGACAACTTGCTGATGGATAGCGACTCAGGGAGGAAGTCCGGCTGATCGGGGTGCAATTCAACATAGAAGGTGGCTAGCGGCTCGTGAACGGTGCAGGCGCCGATGGAGAGCAAGGAATACTGCGCCGGGTTCGGCCCGGCGGTTTCGACATCCACGGAGATGTAAGTTTCGTTGCTGACAGGAATGATGGTCATGCAGGCGGTCCCAGGGAGTGCAATGCTGCAATTCTACCCCAGATATCCCGGGACTTAAAAAGACTTGCACCGTTTAATGCAAGTTGCGCTGGATTTCATCTGCGTCTATAATTTACATGTTGCTATGACCCAAATTGATGAGATCAAATCCCGCATCGATATCGTCGACCTGGTCGGGGAGACGGTGAAGCTCCGCCGGAGTGGGCGTAACTATTCCGGGCTGTGCCCCTTCCACAGTGAAAAGACTCCCTCCTTCATTGTCTCGCCCGAGCGCCAGACCTGGCGCTGTTTTGGGCAGTGCAATGAGGGCGGTGATATCTTTTCATTCGTGATGAAGAAGGAAGGCTGGGATTTTGGCGAGACACTGCGCCACCTGGCGCAGAAGGCGGGAGTGACGCTGGAGGAGCGCGGCACGATCCGCCCGGAGGAGAAGGAAGAACATGAGCGCCTGCGCCAGGCGCTGGAGGATGCTTCCACCTACTACCGCCACCAGTTGCTGAGCACCGAGGAAGGCAAGACCGCGTTGGAGTACTTGCGCCAGAAACGACAGATCTCCGAGGCGACTATCGAAGCCTTTGGTCTTGGCTACGCCCCGCGTGGCTGGGACAACTTGCTCAAGCACCTCGCTTCCAGGGGTTTCCAGGAAGAGGAACTGGTGGACAGCGGGCTGGTGACGGCGCGTGCCGGAGAGCACGAGCAGCCTGCTTCCCAGTCTCGCAAACTCTTCGACCGCTTCCGTGAACGCATCATGATCCCGATCCGGGATGCAAATGGCAAAATGGCCGGTTTTGGGGCGCGCATTCTCAGGCCGGATGATTTTCCCAAGTTCCTAAACTCGCCGGAGACGCCTCTTTTCTCCAAGGGGCGCATCCTGTATGGTTATGACCGGGCGCGCAAGGCGATCCGCGCGGCTGACCAGGCGGTGATCGTGGAAGGCTACCTGGATGTGATCGCTGTTCACCAGGCTGGGTTCGAGAACGTGGTCTCGCCGATGGGCACCGCGCTGACCGAAGACCAACTGCGCCTGCTCAAGCGCGCCACGCGGCGGATCGTCCTGGCGCTCGACCCGGATGCCGCCGGGCAAAAGGCGGTGCTCTCCGGGCTGGAAGCGGCACGCCAGTCGCTCGACCGCGCGAACGAGACCGGGTTCGACGCCCGCGGCTTGCTGCGCCACGAAGCGCGCCTGCAGGCAGACCTGCGGGTGGCGACCATGCCTGGCAACCTAGACCCGGATGAACTGGTGCAGCGCGACCCGGCGGAGTGGAAACGGCTGATCGAGACTGCCCAGCCGATCGTTCTTCACGTGATGGAGAAGCTCGCCGAGGGGCGCGACCTGCAGGATGCCAAGGTCAGATCGGAAATTGTCACCCAGGTTCTGCCGCTGATCGAAGATCTTCCCAACCCGGTGGAGCGGGACACCTACCGCCAGCGTCTGGCGCGCTTCCTGAAAGTAGATGAGCGCAGCCTGCCCGAGACTCCCGCTCCGACGGCTAGGGCACGGCGCGGTCGCCCGCGCGGGGAAGAAATTTCACCTGTTCAGAAGACCGCTGCTGCGGAAAAGCCGTCGATCGGTTCCCCGGGTCACAAGGTGGAGGCGCACGTGCTCGGTGCCCTCTTACGCCGCCCCGAACTTCTCTGCCTGCTGGACCGCGCCCTGCAGGAGAACAGCTTGATGCAGGTGTCTGCGGATGATTTTACATTCTCCGGTCACCAGGCGCTATTCCGTCTGGTGCGTGAGTCGCTGGAGCAGGACTCGGTCGAACCTGACCAATACCTAGTAGAGAAGTTGCCGGTATCCCTGGCGGTATTAATGGGCTCCTTGCTCGAGAATGCGATCGTCCCCGACCACGATGACCGTTTGTTGGAAGATATTTTCCGCTCGGTACTGGCCATGCGCCGCCGCATCGTGGATGAAAGCCTGGGTCAACTGCGTTACCTGGTGGAGACCGATAAGGCACTGGCGGAACCGTACCACCAAATGATCCTGGGAAATACGCGCACCCGACAACTTCTTGACCGGGCGCGCCTGCGCCGCAATGGAAACCGCTGAAGGGACCAAGAGGAATCATGCCTGGCAGGAAAAAAACAGCCCCCAAGACCCCGCCCACGCCCCCGGTTGCCACAAGCAAACCGCTCCCCGAGCCAGGAGAGAATGGCAACGAGGATGAGATCACCCTGAACGGCGAACCAGGAGAGAACGGCTTCCTGCCCGCAGCCGAAGACCTTAATCTGGTGCAGGAACCGCTCGAACTCGACCGCTCCGAACTGGCTGCCGAACTGGCGGAAGACCCGGTGCGGCTCTATCTGCGCGAGATCGGGCAGGTGAAACTGCTGGATGCCTCCAGCGAATTCCGCCTGGCGAGCATGATCGAGGCACTGCGCCTCGTGCTGGTCACTCGTCGGCGCCTCCGCATGGATAAAAAAGCGACCACCCAACCGGAGACCATACTGTTTCATTCCCTGTTGAGCGACCTGGTCACTGCCTGGACGCGGTTGGGCGAGGATGCTTCCGGCTTGGGAGTCGATCTGCTCGACCCGGCGTTGATCCTGGCGGAGGCACAAAGCCTGCACCGTGCCTGGCAGAGTGATTCCCCATCTTATATTCACACATGCATGGAGCATGAACTGTGGGGCAAAGACCCGCATTGGGATAGCCTGGTGACCCATGCTTATTCGGTCTTTGTCATCTTCTATATCCTACCGGAGAAGTATGCGGACTGGCTGATGAAGTACCTGATAGCCCACTGTCACGAGATGCCCCCCCGACGCACCCTGTTGCGCAACCTGCCTTCCGAGCAGGAACTGGCTGGTGAGTTCGAGAGTCTGCGCATCCGTTCTGACGAGGCTACTGCGGCGATCATCCGCGCCAACCTGCGCCTGGTGGTCAGTGTCGCCAAGCGCTACCTGGGGCGCGGCATCTCGTTCCTTGATCTGATCCAGGAGGGCAACCTCGGCCTGCTGCGGGCGGTCAACAAGTTCGACCCGCGGCGCGGATTCAAGTTCAGCACCTATGCCACCTGGTGGATCCGCCAGTCGATCAACCGCTCGATCGCTGAGCAGGCGCGCACCATCCGCATCCCGGTACACCTGTTCGAATCCATAACGCGCATCCTGCGCGTTCAGCGCACCCTGGTACAGCAATTGGGGCGTGACCCAACGGTGGATGAACTGGCGCTCGAATCTGGTTTTCTCGAACCGGCGGATGTGCAGGCAGTGCTGCGCGCACGCGCCGAGGAGATGCTGCTTGACCCCGTGATCAAACAGCGTTGGGAGGCGGCTGCCGCCAAGGTGGTGCGCACGCTGCGCTCGGCGGAGGAGCCTATCTCGCTGGAAGGTCCGGTTAGCGGTGATGAGGATTCTAGCCAACTTGGTGATTTCATTGAAGATGTGGACGCCCTCGAACCGCTGGATGCCGCCTCGCGCGAAATGCTGCGCGAACAAGTGCAGCACGCCCTGTCTTCGCTCTCGGAACGCGAGCGCCAGGTACTCGAATTGCGCTTTGGCCTGGTGGACGGCAGAGACCACACCCTGGAAGAGGTCAGCCGCTATTTTGACGTCACCCGCGAGCGCATTCGCCAGATCGAGGCCAAGGCGCTGCGCAAGCTGCGCCATCCCACCCGAAGCCGCAATTTGAGGGATTATTTGGGTTGAACCAGCATTGATTCGTGCAGATATTTTTCGGATGAATGTGGATCTTATTCGTGTCTTTTTTCACAATCCTGTGTTATATTTAGTGACAAACATCCTAGTGAAACAAGACACCCTGCACCCGCCTGCCGTGCTTCCTATGTTATACTTTCGCGCCGAAATGGACCATTAGCCCACATGTGAGGAGTGCACATGCTTCTCGAATATGCTGCAATAGCCGCCTTCATCCTGGTCACCGCGTTGGTCGGTGCCATTGCGATCATTCTGGGGACGCTGTTTGGCCCCCGGAAGAAGAATGAGATCAAGTCGATGCCCTATGAATCGGGCATGAATCCCATCGGCCCTGGCACGCGCCGCCTGCCGGTGCGTTTCTATCTCTTCGCCGTCCTGTTCATCCTGTTCGACATCGAAACCGTGTTCCTGCTGCCCTGGGCGATCGTCTTCCGCCAACTGGGCTTGTTCGGTTTGATCGAGATCCTGGTATTCATTGCCATCTTATTGGTAGGCTACTTCTACGCATGGAAGAAAGGAGCCCTGGAATGGGAGTAGAGCAAAAACTGGGCAAGATGGGCGTGGTGACTACCACGCTGGAACAGGCTGTTGCTTGGAGTCGCAACTATGCCATGTGGCCAATGCTTTTCGGGCTGGCTTGCTGCGCGATCGAGATGATGGCTGCCGAGGCCTCGGATTACGATATGAGCCGCTTCGGCATGGAACTGATGCGTCCTTCCCCGCGCCAATCGGACCTGATGATCGTCGCCGGGCGCGTCTCCCGCAAGATGTCCACCGTGCTGCGTCGCCTGTATGACCAGATGCCGGAACCAAAATGGGTGATTGCCATGGGCGACTGCGCCTCCTGCGGGGGTGTTTTCAATAACTACGCTGTTATGCAGGGCGTTGACGAGGTGGTGCCGGTGGATGTGTACGTGGCGGGTTGCCCGCCGCGCCCCGAGGCGCTGATCCATGGCATCCTGACCCTGCAGGACAAGGTGAGAACGATCAAGTTCGTGGAAGAAAAGAAATAACAGAAAAGGACACGCAGAGGCAAAGCCTGCCGCCTGCGTGGAAAGAGCAGCCATGGAACCTACTCTCCAACCGATCGTGGAAGAACTGCAAAAGATATTTGGCGCCCAATTGAGCGAACACCGCGGCGATGTGAGCCTGTTGATCGAGCGGGAAAAGATCGTCCCGGCCTGCGCAAAGGTGAAGGAACTGGGCTTCGAAATGATGTCGGCACTGACCGCGGTGGATTACTGGCCGCAGGAGTCGCCGCGCTTCCATGTAATTTACCAGTTGACCTCTGTCTCTAAGAACTTGCGCCTGGGTTTCCGGGTGCCGGTGCCGGGGATCAACCCAAGTCTGCCAAGCGTGGCGCACATCTATCGCAATGCCAACTGGCGCGAGCGCGAACTATGGGATATGTTCGGCATCAAAGCCGAGGGGCATCCCGACTTGCGCCGTATCCTAATGCCGGCGGATTGGGAGGGGCATCCCCTGCGCAAGGATTACCCGCTGGGGGTACGAGGAACCACAGTTCACCTTTAATTTTGAAGAGATCGACCTGCGCAAACCGTACGCCAAAGAGTAGGATGGGACGGGTGACAGAAGCCGTTCCATCAATTAGGTAACACACCGCAAGATGTTGCGAGGAACTTATGCCTGATATTTTTGAAGTCACTGTGGACGACCTGAAGCACCTGGTCTCCGAGCGCGCCCTGACGGGTGAGACGATGCTGCTGAACATGGGGCCGCAGCATCCCTCCACCCACGGGGTGCTGCGCCTGCTGCTGGAACTGGACGGCGAGAGCGTGGTAAATTGCATCCCCGATATCGGCTTCTTGCATACCGGTATCGAGAAGAACATGGAAGCCAAGACCTACCAGAAGGCGGAGGTAATGACCGACCGCCTGGATTACCTGAACACGGTGGGCAACAACCTGGCGTATTCGCTGGCGGTGGAGAAACTTATTGAACTGGATGTTCCCGCGCGTGCCCAAGGCCTGCGCGTGATCCTGTGTGAACTGCAGCGCATCGCCTCGCACCTGATCTGGTTGGGGACGGCGGCGCTCGACGTGGCAGCCATGTCAACCTTCCTATACTGCTTCCGCGAGCGCGAGGATATCCTCGATATCCTTGAACTGGTCTCAGGCCAGCGAATGATGACCACCTACATCCGCCCTGGTGGGGTGTGGCGTGATGTGCCGGTGGAATTCGAACAGGCTGTGCGGAATTTCCTCCAGATGATGCCAAAGCGCATCGATCAGTACGAAGCCCTGCTAACCCGCAACCCGCTCTTCCTTGATCGCACCTTGGGGATTGGCAGGATCAGTGGCGCGGATGCGCTCAATGTGGGCATGACTGGTCCAGGTCTGCGCGCCTCGGGGGTCGCCTGGGACCTGCGCAAGACGCGCCCCTATTCCGGTTATGAGCAGTACGATTTTACCGTACCGATCCGCCCCGAAGGAGATGTTTACGCCCGCTACCTGGTGCGCGTCCAAGAGATGCGCGAGTCACTGAAGATCATCGAGCAAGCGCTGATCAAGTTGCCCCTCGGTCCGGTGCGCTCGATCAACTATAAGTTCATTCCCCCGCCGCGCTCCGAGATCGGGGTGAGCATGGAGGCGCTGATCCACCATTTCAAGTTGTGGACGGAGGGCTTCGATGCGCCGAGCGGTTCGATCTATACGGCGGTCGAATCACCACGCGGCGAGTTAGGCGTGTTCCTGGAAAGCGATGGCGGTTCCAAACCTTACCGTGTCCACTGGCGCACCCCATCCTTTGATAATTTACAGGCCATGCCGTTGATGACCAGCGGTGTGTTCGTCGCCGACCTGGTCGCCATCATCGGCTCGATCGATATCGTCCTGGGAGATGTGGATAGATGATGTGCCAAAATTGGCACATGGATAAGTTGGCAGGTTGAGTGAGGATCTATGCTGGCTGAAAAATACCCGAATGAAGTGAAGAAGATCATGGCGAAATACCCTCCGGAACGCAAGCAATCGGCGGTGATGCCCCTGCTGCATCTGGCCCAGTTGGAAAAGGGCTTTGTGGACCGGCATCAGATCACCGAGATCGCTGGGATGTGCGGCATCACCGAGACGGACGTGGCCGAGATCGTCGGGTTCTACACCCTGTATCACGATGCCCCCGAAGGAAAATTGCGCATCCAGGTGTGCACGGATATCGCCTGCGCCTTGCGCGGCGCAGACGTATTCCTGGCGGACCTGTGCGCCCGGCTGGGGATCGAGCCTGGCGGTACCACCCCGGATGGACTGGTCACCGTGGAAGCGGTCATGTGCCTGGCGGCGTGTGACAAGGCGCCGATGTTCCAACTCCAGGGCCCTGAGGGGATCTCCTACCATGAGAACATGACGGTCGATTCGACCGTGGCCCTGGTGCAAACCCTGCGCGATTCCGGCAAGGAGGTGCGCTGATGACCACCCTCCTGCTCTGTCACCGTGAGATCCCTGGCATCGACCAGATCGAGGTGTACCGCAAGAACGGGGGCTTTGAAGCATTCAAAAAAGCCGTCACCGGCATGAAGCCGCAGGAAGTGATCGACGAGGTCAAGGCCTCCGGGCTGCGCGGGCGCGGCGGCGCAGGCTTCCCGACGGGTATCAAGTGGGGGTTCATCCCCAACACCATCTGGCCGCACTATGTGGTGGCCAATGCCGACGAGTCCGAGCCAGGCACCTTCAAAGATCGCGAGCTAATGGAAAGCAATCCCTTCCAGTTCCTGGAGGGCATGGCGATCGCGGCGTATGCCACTGGCGCCAATGCAGCCTATATCTACCTGCGGGGCGAGTTCTGGCCGGTGGCTGCCCGCCTGGATGAGAAGATCGCAGAGATGGAAGCTGCAGGTTTCCTGGGGGACAAGCTCTTCGGCAGCGAGTATTCCCTGCGCATCCACACCCACCTGGGGGCAGGGGCTTACATCTGCGGCGAAGAGACCGCCCTGCTTGAGTCGATCGAAGGCCACCGCGGCCAACCGCGCATCCGCCCCCCGTTCCCGGCGGTCTATGGCTTGTACGGCAAGCCTACCGTGGTTAACAATGTCGAGACGCTGGCCAATGTGCCGCTGATCATTGCCAAAGGCTCCGGGTGGTACCGTTCCCTGGGCACTGCCGACAGCGCCGGGGTGAAGATCTTCTCGCTCTCCGGGCATGTCAAGCGCCCCGGAAATTATGAACTGCCCTTTGGCACCACGTATCGCGAGTTGATTTATACACACGGCGGAGGGGTGGTGGATGACCGCCCGGTGAAGGCGATCATGAGCGCGGGGGCTTCTTCCGCCCTGATCGTGGCGGACGACAAAGCGCTGGATACGCCAATGGATTACGCCTCGGTGCGTACCCTGGGTGCTGACCTGGGGTCGGCTTCGGTGATCGTGATCAACGACAGCGTGGAGATGTCCTGGATCATCAACAAGACCATCCATTTCTTCAAGCATGAATCCTGTGGCAAATGCACCCCTTGCCGGGAAGGCACCTACTGGATGCTGCACCTGGTCGAGCGCATCAGCCACGGGGAAGATGTGCAGGCTAACACGGAACTGCTTCACTCGGTTGCCAGGCAGATGCAGAACAAGTGCCTGTGCCCCCTGGGCGAGTTCTCGACCATGGCTGTCACCACCGCCATCGAGCGTTTCCCGGCAGACTTCACCCCCTCCACTGTTGGAGGCAAGCATGGCTAAAATAATATCCCTGACGATCGATGGACATGCGGTTTCGGTTCCCGAGGGAACCCTGATCGTCAACGCGGCTAAGCGAATCGGCATCGACATCCCGGTCTTCTGCTTTCACCCCAAGATGGAACCGGTCGGCATGTGCCGCCAGTGCCTGGTGGAAGTGGGCCGCCCGGTGATCGACCGCGCCACGGGGCAACCGGTAATGGAAGGCGATCGCCCGAAGATCGGTTTCGGTCCCAAGCTCGAAACTGCCTGCACCACGCCGGTTTCCGAGGGCATGGTGGTGCTGTCCCAATCTGAAAAGGCGCGCAGTTCCCAGAAGGAGATCCTCGAGTTCCTGCTCACCTCGCACCCGCTGGATTGCCCGGTATGTGACAAGGGCGGCGAGTGCCCTCTGCAGAACCTGACCCTGGCATATGGTCCCAGCGCCAGTCGCTACCTGTTCGATGAGAAACATCACGCCGAGAAACATGTGGCCCTGGGCGACAAGATCTTCCTGGACCGCGAGCGCTGCATCCAGTGTGGACGCTGCGTCCGCTTCCAGGAGAATGTGGCGGGTGACCCGGTGCTGGCTTTCTACCAGCGCGGGCGTAACACCGATATCATCACCAGTTCTGATCCGCCTTTCGATTCGATCTTTTCCGGCAACACCACCGATATCTGCCCGGTCGGTGCGCTGACCACGGCGGATTTCCGCTTTGGGGCGCGCCCCTGGGAAATGAAGGCGGCTGCCTCGATCTGTTCGCTCTGCCCGGTGGGCTGCAACCTGACCTTTAACACCCGCAGGGAGGCAAAATCGGGCGGCAGAGTGGTAATCAAGCGGGCCATGCCGCGGCAGAACGAGGCCGTGAACGAGATCTGGATCTGTGACCGCGGCCGCTTTGGCTGGCACTACACTGAAAGCGAGGCACGCCTGGCGCAGCCGATGGTCAGAAAAAACGGCAGGCTGGAAGCAGCCTCCTGGAAGGATGCTCTTGCCCTGGCAGGCAGCCGGCTGGCGGCTTCCAAAAAGGAAACCGTATTCCTGGCGACCGGTAGGCTGGCAAATGAAGACCTATTCAACATCAAGCAACTTGCCGAGAGGTTGGGTGGTGAGGCGCTGCTCTACACGCCGGCCGCAGGCGGCGAACTGACCACGAAATACGGTTTCAGTACCGGGAGTGATCTTTCGGCGCTCGGTGCCGGAACGATCCTCCTGGTGGTGGCTGCCGATCTGTACCATGCTGCCCCCGTGTGGCACCTGCGGGTCAAACAGGCGGCTGAACGCGGCGCTGCACTGGTGATCGTCAACGCGGCGGAAACAAAACTGGATAAATATGCCCGCAAGGTCATCCACTGCACCCCGGAGGCGATCGTCTCCAAGGTTCGTGGACTGGCTCAGGAACTGGGCGACCTGCTCACCGCGGCGGAGAACCTGGTGGTATTCTTCGGGGGGGATGCGTCCACCGATCTCGCTTCGGCCTGCGCTACGCTGCTCGAGTCGCGCCGGGGAAAACCCAACAATGGTCTGGTCGGCGTCTGGAAGCATGCCAATGACCAGGGTGCTTTGGAACTTGGTTTCAAGCCGGCTGCGGGCCTGGCAAAATCCCTGAAAGGCAAGACCGTCTATCTTGCCGCTGCTGACCCGGCAGGCGCAGATCCGCAACTGGCGGCAGCCCTGCGGGAAGCCGAGGCGGTCATTGTGCAGGAACTGTTCCTGAGCGAGACAGCTAAACTGGCAGAGGTGGTCTTACCGGCGCAGGCTTTTACCGAGCGCGAGGGTACCTACACCACCGGTGAACGGCGTGTGCAGCGCTTCTATCCTGCAGTCTCCCCGCGCGGCGCGGCGCGCCCTGATTTTGTCATCACCGCTCTCCTGGCAAAAGAACTGGGCATCGAATTGGAAAGCCGCTCGGCGCGCCTGGTGATGGATCAGATCGCCGCCGCGGAACCGGCGTTCGCTGGCATCTCCTACGGGAAACTGGCGGAAGTTGCAGAACAATGGCCGCTGATCGGGCGCAACGACCTGTATTACGGCGGGACATCGTACCAGAACTCGCAAGGGCTGGGCATGCATCTCGACCTGGTCGATAAAAAGGCATGAGGAAGGTCCTCTATGACTTTAGGCAATATTCTTGAGTGGTTGATAAAGGGCTTCGTCTGGGTGCTGATCCTGCTGGGCGGGTTCGCCTACCTGACGTATTACGAGCGCCGGGCACTGGCCCGCATCCAGGTGCGCATCGGTCCGAACCGGGCGGGTCCCTTCGGACTGCTGCAGCCCATCGCCGACGCCATCAAGTTGATCTTCAAGGAAGAGTTCATGCCGGCACGTGCCGATAAACTGCTCTTCATCCTGGCTCCCATCATCACCCTGACCCCGGCGCTGGTGATCACTGCGGTGGTGCCCTTCGGTAACGAGCCGTTCACCCTGTTTGGGCGCACCATCACCTGGCAAATTGCCGATATCAACGTTGGCGTGCTGTATATCATGTCGATTGCCTCCATCGCTGTGTATGGGATCGTGCTGGCGGGCTGGTCATCGAACAATAAGTATGCCATGCTGGGCGGCCTGCGTTCCACGGCGCAGATGATCTCCTATGAACTTGCCCTTGGGCTGTCGTTCGTTGGTGTGATCGTGCTGACCAATTCCACCCGCTTGATCGATATCGTTGAGGCGCAGCGGGTGTACATCTGGCACTTGGGCAGCCTGCAGATCCCGGTGCCGATGTGGAACGCTTTCCTGCAACCGGTGGGAATGGCCATCTTCCTGATCGCCACCCTGGCGGAGGTGAACCGTGCCCCCTTCGATATGCCCGAGGCCGAGCAGGAATTGGCGGCGGGGTACCACAGTGAATACGGCGGCATGAAATTCGCCCTGCTGTTCATGGCTGAATATGACAAGATGATCGCCATCTGCACCATTGCGGCGGCACTCTTCTTCGGCGGCTACCTGGGTCCTGATCTGAGTGGTATTCCGCTCATCGGCGGCTTCCTGAAATACGTGCAGGGCCCGTTCTACATGTTCCTCAAAGTCTTCATCCTGCTTTTCGGCATGATCTGGTTGCGGGCGACCCTGCCGCGCATCCGCTATGACCGGCTGATGGCTTTTGGCTGGAAAGTGCTGCTCCCGCTGTCCCTGGTGCTGATTATCGTTTCTGCAGTCGGTGTGCTTGCGGCGCAGGAATTCAGCCGGCACCTGTTCCTGGTGGGGATTCCGATCCTATCGCTTATGGCCGGCTTTGTTGCCATCCTGGGGATCTACCAGTCATTGAGGAGGAAAGAACATGCGCGTGCTTGAACCTCTCATCGGGCTGGGCAAGGGTCTCTGGGTAACCCTGCGCTCGATGTTCGAAAAACCCGTCACGGTGCAATACCCCGAGCATAAGAAGCCGGTCAAGCCGCGCTTCCGCGGCCGGCATGTGCTCAAGCGCTACGAGAACGGCCTGGAGAAGTGCATCGGCTGTGCCCTGTGTGCCGCGGCCTGCCCGGCAGACGCGATCTTTGTCGAATCGGCAGAAAATAACGACGGGCAGCGCTTCTCGCCCGGTGAACGCTACGCCAGCACTTACGAGATCAACATGCTGCGCTGCATCTACTGCGGATTCTGTGAGGATGCCTGCCCCACCGAGGCGATCGTCCTGGGCGATAACTATGAACTTTCCTTTACCGACCGGAGGCAGGCCATCTATCCGAAAGAGATGCTTATCGATCCCGTCCCGGCAGGCATCCAGACCACCCCGCAGAGGACGGAACCGGGCAGGTTCACCCGCTCGGTTCCTGCCATGAAAGATCCGCAGGATTGAGCCTATGACCCTGACCCTGATCCTCTTCCTGATCCTGGCACTCACGGCAGTTGCGACTGCAGTCGGCCTGCTGCTGAGCCGTAATGCAGTCTACGCGGCGCTGTTCCTGGTACTGAACTTTGCCTGCGTGGCAATCTTCTACCTCGTCCTGGGAGCGCCCTTTGTTGCCATGGCGCAGATCACCGTGTACGCCGGGGCGATCATGGTGCTGTTCCTTTTCGTGATCATGCTGCTCGGTGCGGACAAACTTCCCAAGGGAGTCGTCCTGCCCTGGCAGCGCCCGCTGGCGATCGCTGCGGCTGCCATCCTGTTCGCCGAGGCTGCCTTCCTGCTCTTCGAGCGTGTGCGCTCCTCCACCGTTCTCACTCTGCCGGGGGCGGAAGCCAACACGATGGACTCGCTGCGTGCCATGGCACTGATGCTTTTCAACCAGTACCTGCTGCCCTTCGAGGTCACCTCGATCCTGCTCTTGGTGGCGATGATCGGTGCCATCGTACTGACCAAGCAAGAGAAAGGAGAAGCCAAGGGATGATCCCTCTCTCCTATTACCTGGCCCTTTCGGCCATCCTGTTTGCCATGGGCGCTCTGGGCGTGCTGATCCGGCGCAATGCGCTTATCATCTTCATGTCTGTTGAGTTGATGCTCAACGCGGCCAACCTGGCTTTTGTGGCCTTCTCCCGCCAGTACGGCGTCTTTGACGGGCAGATCTTTGTCTTTTTTGTGATGACGGTGGCGGCGGCGGAAGTTGCCGTGGGACTGGCGCTGATCGTGGCGATCTTCCGTTCCAAGCACAGCATCGATGTTGACCAGATGAGCAGTCTGAAAGGATAGAAAAGCAATGGAAATGCTGTTCAACCTGGTACCCCTGATCATTTTCCTGCCCGTGCTAGGGCTGTTGATCAACATCATCTTTGGCGGCAAGTTGGGCGAAAAGACCATCGGTGTGATCGCCAGCACGGCCTCTGGTCTGACTTTCGTGGTCTCTGTCCTGCTGGCGGTTGCCCTGTGGGCGGGCGGCGGCGTGGAGCACGTGACCGCTTTCACCAACTGGGACTGGATCAAGATCGGTACGCTGGATATCCCCTGGAACTTCCGGGTGGATACCCTCTCAGTGACCATGATGCTGGTCGTTTCAAGCGTCGGCACCCTGATCCATGTCTATGCCATCGGCTACATGCACGAGGATGTGCGCTTCAAGAACGACGTCAAACGCTTCCGCCGCTTCTTTGTCTTCCTGAACCTGTTCATCGCCATGATGATGATCCTGGTCAGCGGCGACTCCTACCTGATGCTGTTCGTCGGCTGGGAAGGGGTGGGGCTGTGCTCGTTCCTGCTGATCGGCTTCTGGTATGACATGGATACCCTTGGGCGCTCCTCCTGGGCGAACTCGAACGCGGCCAAGAAAGCCTTCATCACCAACCGCATCGGTGACTTCGGTTTCCTGCTGGCGGGGATGACCATGTTCTGGCATTTCGGCAGCGTGCAGTTTGGGCAAGTCTTTGATATCGCCGGACAGATCGCCGCAGCCAAACCCGGGATCATCCTGGCGATCACCCTGTTCATGCTCATTGGCGTGGCGGGCAAGTCTGCCCAGATCCCGCTGTACGTCTGGCTCCCGGACGCGATGGCTGGCCCGACGCCGGTCTCGGCACTCATCCATGCTGCCACGATGGTCACTGCAGGCGTGTACCTGGTGGCGCGCTCCTGGCCGCTCTACTCGCTGGTGCCCGAGGCCCAGTACATCGTCGCCATGGTCGGCGCGGTGACAGCACTCTTCGCCGCCACCATCGCGGTCGGACAGTATGACATCAAGAAGGTGCTGGCCTACTCGACCATCTCGCAACTGGGTTTCATGGTGGCGGCGGTGGGCATGGGCGCCTTTGTCGCCGGCATGTTCCACCTGGTGACCCACGCCTTCTTCAAGGCGTTGTTGTTCCTTTCGGCGGGGTCGGTCATCCTGGGGTTGGAAAGAGGCCACCATCACCTGGCGCACCACAAGGGACACAATCCGCACGCGGGCGAACACGAAGAGGTGTTCGACCCCGGCGACATGCGCAACATGGGCGGTCTGCGCAAGCAGATGCCGGTCACCTTCTGGCTGTACATCATCGGTACCCTGGCACTGGCGGGCATCTTCCCGTTTGCCGGGTTCTGGTCGAAAGACGAGATCCTGCTGGACGCGGCAAAACTGCATCCGGAGATCTACATCCTGCTGGCGATCGCGGCCTTCTTCACGGCCTTTTATATGGGGCGCCAGATCTGGATTGTGTGGTTCGGCAAGCCGCGCCATGCCGCCGCCGAACACGCCGAGGAAAGCCCGCGGGTCATAACCGTCCCATTGATGGTGCTCGCCGGGCTTTCGGTCCTGGGCGGCGCACTCAACCTGCCAGTGCTGCACACCTTTGGGGAGTGGCTGGGGAAGACCATCCACCTGGCAGAGCACGAGGTGGAAGTGGCCCACTGGCTGACCGTCTCCTGGGGCGGGCTGAACCCGTTCATCGCCCTGCTCTCCACGCTGCTGGCATTGCTGGCGATCTTCTTCTCCTGGCTGCTCTACGGGCGCAACCCGCTGCAGGCTGGTCAGAAGGACCCGCTGAAGAAACCGCTCGGCCTTCTGTTCACCGGCATGGAGAACAAGTGGTTCGTGGATGAAGGCTACCAGGCTGTCTTAATTAAACCCTATGCCGCTATCTCTCGCTTCCTGGCGGAGGTGATCGACTGGCGTTTCTGGCACGACTGGTTCCACGAAAAGGTGATCGCCGGAAGTTACCAGTTCATCGCCAATACCGTGCTGGACAAGAAGATCGACCAGCAAATCATCGACGCGATCGGCAACGGGCTCGGCACTCTGACCAAGAACATCTCCACGGCTCTGCGCCGCCTGCAGAACGGCTTTGTGCGCAGTTACGCCCTGGCGGTGTTGTTCGGCGTGATCGTCATTCTTGGGTACCTGATCTTGAAATAATGTCAAATGTAGAAGGTCCAACGTCCTGACCCGTGACCTTCGACTTGACCGAGGAGCAAACATGAACTTTATTACCAATCCTCTGAACCTGGTGATCTTCTTCCCCCTGGTGGGCGTGCTCGTACTGCTGCTCATCCCGGGTGAAAAGAAAACCGCCTTGCGGTGGACGGCGCTGGCCTTTTCGCTGTTCACCTTCGGTCTCTCCCTCTGGATGCTGACCCTGTTCAACAAGGCTGACCCCAACCTGCAACTGGGTCTCACCCTGCCCTGGATCCAGGTGGCGGGCTGGAACATCAACTATGCCATCGGCGTGGACGGTCTGAGCATCCTGCTTGTGCTGTTGACCACCTTCCTGAGCCCCATCTCCATCCTCTCCACCTGGACAGCCGTCCAGGAGCGGGTCAAGGATTTCATGCTCTTCTTCCTGCTGCTGGAAGTGGGGATGCTGGGCGTCTTCATGGCCCAGGACCTGTTCCTGTTCTATATCTTCTGGGAGTTCACCCTGGTGCCCATGTACTTCCTGATCGGCATCTGGGGCGGGCCGCGCCGCATCTACGCGGCGATCAAGTTCTTCCTGTACACCATGGCTGGCTCGATCCTGATGCTGATCGCCATCCTGTACCTTGGCATCAAGGCTGGCTCGTTCTCCGTGCCCGACCTGATGAACATCCTGCCGCGGCTGTATGCAGACGGGACGATCGCCTTTGGGGTGCAGATTCTGCTCTTCCTGGCATTCACTGCTGCTTTTGCGATCAAGGTGCCGATGTGGCCGCTGCATTCCTGGCTGCCGGATGCGCACGTGGAAGCGCCCACTGCCGGTTCGGTCATCCTGGCAGGCGTTCTGCTCAAGATGGGCACCTACGGTTTCATCCGCTTCAACATCCCGCTCTTCCCCGAGGCTGCCGTGCGTGCTGCCCCCTGGATCGCCCTGCTGGCGGTGATCGGCATCATTTACGGTGCGGCGGTCTCCTATGCCCAGAAGGATGTCAAGAAACTGGTTGCCTACTCCTCGGTCAGCCACCTTGGCTTTGTCATGCTGGGGCTGTTTGCCCTCAACCCGCTGGGCGTTGCCGGCGGCATCCTGCAGATGATCAATCACGGCTTGAGCACCGGTGCCCTGTTTCTCCTGGTGGGCATGATCTACGAGCAGACGCACACACGTGAGATGGCGGTCTACGGCGGGTTGTGGAAGATCACACCGATCTACGGCTCGATCATGCTTATCGTTGCCCTCTCTTCGATGGGGCTCCCGGGGTTGAATGGCTTTGTCGGCGAGTTCACCATTCTACTGGGAGCCTTCGGCTCTAAGGCGATCGGTTCGCCATGGTTCGCGGGCATCGCTGCTCTGGGCGTCATCATGGCGGCCATTTACATCCTGTACATGTTCCAGAAGATGTTCCTTGGCCCGGAAGGTTCGATCGTGAAAGAAGTGAAAGAGCACGGGCATGCTCTGCGCGACCTGAACTGGCGCGAGATCCTCACCGTCCTGCCCCTGCTCATCTTTATTTTCTGGATCGGTCTCTACCCCAGGCCATTCTTTGACCTGATGGCCCCGGCAGTGGAGAAACTGCTGTCGGTGATCCCCTAGCGAGTGACCTTGCAGGCTGGCGTGCCGGATGGTGCGGAACCCGCCTGCAATGCCACGTGCGGAGTTGTTATGACGCAATCCGATCTCTCTATGGTGCTCCCGCTGATCGCCCTGCTGGTCTGGTCCTCGGCCCTGCTGCTGGTTGACCTGTTCATCCCCAAGGGGCGCAAAGGCTGGACAGCCCTGCTGGCTGCGGTCGGCCTGGCGTTTGCGCTGGGGCTGACGATCCTGCAGGCAGGGCAGGCGCAGAGCGGTTTCTGCAGCCCCACGCAGCCCACGCAGTGCATGTTGCGGCTGGATGGTTTCTCCAGTTTCTTGAGCGTACTCTTCCTGGCCTCGGGCCTGCTGGGGGTGGCGGTGGCGTACGGTTACCTGCGGCGGATGGGCATTGAGCGCGGGGAGTACTACAGCCTGCTTCTGTTCAGCATCTCGGGCATGCTGCTCATTGCCCAGGCGGCTGACCTGATCGTCATCTTCCTGGCCCTGGAACTGCTTTCCATCCCGCTGTATGTGCTGGCTGCCTTTGCCCGCCCACGGCTGGATTCAGAGGAAGCCGGTCTCAAGTACTTCCTGCTGGGCTCCTTTTCGACCGGTTTCGCGGTCTACGGCATTGCACTCATCTTCGGCGCAACCGGCTCCACCTCGCTGCTGCGGATCGTCGAGGTGATCGCGGCGGGCGCACTGGGTGCCAACAGCCTGCTGTTGACCGTTGGCGCGGCGCTGGTGCTGGTGGGCTTTGGTTTCAAGGTTGCCGCGGTGCCCTTCCACATGTGGACGCCGGATGTTTACCAGGGCGCTCCCACCCCGGTGACCGCCTTCATGTCGGTGGGCGCCAAGGCAGCCGGTTTCGCGGTCCTGCTGCGCATCTTCGTGCTTGCCTTCCCCGCGCTCTCGGCGGATCTCACCCCGGTGCTGTGGGGGCTGGCTGCCCTGACCATGTTCACCGGGAACATCATTGCCATCGCTCAGACGAACATCAAGCGCATGCTGGCTTATTCCAGCATCGCCCATGCCGGGTACATCCTGATGGCGCTGGTCGCCTTTGGCAACCCGGAGGTCTCGGCGGATTCGGTCGCTTCGGCGCTGTTCTACCTGGTCGCCTACCTACTGGCCTCCTTCGGGGCGTGGTCGGTGGTGATCGCCATGGAGAAGCCGGACGCCAGGGGGCTGGAGATCAATGACTATGCCGGGCTTGGCAAGCGCAAGCCGCTGCTGGCTGCGGCGATGACGATCTTCATGCTCTCCTTTACCGGCATGCCCCCCACGCTGGGGCTGGTGGGCAAGTTCTACCTCTTCCGCACCGCGGTGGAAGGCGGCTTTATCTGGCTGGCAGTGATCGGCGTACTCACCTCGCTCATCTCCGCCTATTACTACCTGCGCGTGGTGGTGGTGATGTACATGCGAGAGGGTGATCTGCAGCCGGAGAGCGAACCCTGGCTGAACTTCACCACCGTGACGATGGCGTTGGCGACCGTGGTGCTGTCCCTGTTCCCGGCGATCTTCTTCCAGTGGGCGAGCGCGGCGGTGGTCAGCCTGTTCTAACGGTCGGTTCGTGGTCACAAGAGCAAAGCGGTGTATCCTCCGGGAGGCGCCGCTTTTTGCATGAATGCTCCTCGCGGATCGCTCAGGCGCAGTGCTGCAGGATGGCGAGCACATCCTGTTTGGTCAGCGGGCGGATACTGCCCAGCGTGTCCCGGAATACGGACTTGAGGACGATCTCCTCAAAACGCTCGCTGCCAATGTCCACCTGGGACAACTGGGCGGGTAATCCCAGCGATGTGTAGAAGAGGCGCGTGGCGCGAATGCCTTCCTGTGCAGCGGTACGGTCATCCGGCGCTGCCACCCCCCACACGTTGCGGGCGAAGCGGGCAAAGCGGGAGGCGGTCGAGTCGTCCAGGATGTACTCCATCCAGTGGGGGGCGAGGATTGCCAGCCCCACGCCGTGGGTCAGGTCGTAGAGGGCGCTGATGGCGTGTTCCACCAGGTGGTTGAAGCCGTCGAACTTCTTCCCTGCGGAGACCGTGCCGTTGAGCGCCAGCCCGGCGGCCCACATCAGGTTGGCGCGGGCTGTGTAGTCCTCCAGCTGGGCGCAGGCACGCGGGCCATACTGCACGCAGGTTTTCATCAGCGCTTCTGCCAGGTTATCCTGCAGGGTGGCCCCTTCCACCGGGCTGAAGTAGAACTCGTAGACGTGCGCCAGGATGTCTGCCACCCCGGCGGCGGTCTGGTCAGGGGGCACGGAGAAGGTGTAGGTCGGGTCGAGGATCGAGAATTTCGGGAAGAGCACATCGGCGCTGGTGCCGTGCTTCTGGGCGGTGGCTTCATTGGTGATCACGGTCCCGCTGTTCATCTCCGAGCCGGTGGCGGAAAGGGTCAGTACCGTCCCCAGCGGGAGGGCGCGGGTGATGCGGGTCTTCCAGGTCCAGAAATCCCACGGGTCGTCCGTGCACAGCGCTGCGGCGGCGATACCCTTGGCACAGTCGATGACGCTGCCCCCGCCCACGGCGAGGACGAATTCCAACCCGTGGCGGCGGCACAGCTCTGCCCCGTGCAGCACGGTGCCTAGGCGCGGGTTGGGGGTCACGCCGGACAGTTCCACGATGTTGATCCCTTGGGAGTGCAATTGGGCGACGACTGCGGCATGGATGCCGTTGCGGTGGATGCTGCCCTTGCCGCTGACCAGCAGGACCTGGGTGCCAAATTGCCGCACCTGGGCGCCAAGCACATCGATCTGCCCTTTGCCGAAGAAGATGCGTGTGGGGGAGTAGTAGGTGAAATTTTGCAAGACAGTCTCCTGGGTGCTCATTTACCAGTGCGAGTGTTCATCTCCAGACGCTCATTGCGTTCGAGCATGGCGTGCTTTTTCGAGGTTCTTCTGGCGGGTCTCTTCTTTCTTTCCGCTGGTGAGCCAGGCAACATAACGCTTCTGGTGGGAGCGGGGCAGGCGCTGGAAATTTTCCCAGGCGGTGGGGTTCTCCTGCAGACCGGTGGAGATCCAGGGGGGAATGATGAATTCCGCGCCTGCGGGCGGATCGCCCGGGGAGGATGAAGCGGGGGTGAAGCGGACCAGCCCGGCAGGGGTCATGCGCCCAGCGGCGATGCATTTTTCGGCGCGGCGCCGGTTCGTCTCTGACCAGGGTGAGCCGGCACGCCGCGGGGTGAACTTACGGGCATACTGCCGGGCATCGATCTTCTGGATCAGGCTGTCCACCCAGCCAAAGCAGAGGGCTTCCTCGACTGACTCCTCGTAGGACACGCAGGGCAGTCCGCTGTTGCTCCGAGTGTAGATCAACCAGACCTCCAGCTCACGATCATGGTGGCTTTCCAGCCATGTGCGCCAGGCCTGGCGGTCGGGAGCGGAAAAGGTGAGCTTCATTTCCATGGGTGCAAGTATACAATAGTTAACCAGAAGGGAGAACCAGGGGAACTCCCCGGCGGTATAATTCCCCGACGAAGGAGCACCCATGGACCCCAAGATCGCCGCCCGCTTCAGTGACACATTATTGCAGACTGCCATGCAGCGTTACGAGATCGCCCCCCGGAAGATCGAACTGCTCGATGGCTTTGAAAGTCTCATCTATGCGTTCAACCGCCCGGATGGGGATTTCATCCTGCGCCTGGGACACAGCCTGCGCCGCTCTCCAGACATGATCCGCGGCGAGGTGGACTGGATCAACTATCTTGCGGCAGGCGGGGTGAGTGTGGCGCATGCCATCCTCTCGCGGGAGGGGAACCTGGTGGAAGCGGTGGACGACGGGCAGGGGGGCGAGTTCCTGTGTACGGCTTTCCTCAAAGCGCGGGGGTGTCCTCCCGGCAGGGAACACATCAACGAGCGCCTGTTTCTGCAGTATGGGCGCTTGCTGGGGCGCATGCATGCCCTGGCAAAGACGTATACGCCTGGCAACCCGGCCTGGAAGCGCTATGCCTGGGATGCGCCGGAGAACAATACCCCCGACCGCCAACTCCCGGCTGCGGAAGAGGTCATTCGAGGGAAATACCGGGTGCTCATGGAACACCTAGGCAGCCTGTCCTGTGACCGCGAGAGCTACGGCATGATCCACCAGGACGCCCACACCGGCAACCTGTTCGTGGACGAGGAATACACCCTGACCCTGTTCGATTTTGATGACTGCGTCTTTGGGCACTTCATTTATGATATTGCCATGGTGCTCTTCTATATTGCCGGTTGGGGTGGAAAAGATATCCCCGGCTTCGTGGGGCGCTTCCTGCCGATCTTCCTGCAAGGGTACCGTGAACACAACCGCCTTGACCCTGCCTGGTTGAAGGAATTGCCCGGCTTCCTTAAGTTGCGTGAGATCGACCTGTTCGCGGCCATCCTGCATACCATGGGAGAATACCCCGAGGATGCCTGGTGTGCCAACTACATGAAAGGGCGCCGTCAGCGCATCGAGGCGGACCTGCCGTTCATGGCTTTCGATTGGAATTCCCTGGCGAAGCACCTGTAAGTGGACTAGCTGTTCTTCCTGGATGCCATGTGCCCCTCGTAGAGGCGCAGGATTACCACCCCGCCCAGCACCATCACGCTGCCAATCACCTGCACCCAACTGAGCCGTTCGCCGAGGAAAAAGAAGGCGATGGCGGTGGTGAAGACCGGCTCGGTGGTGGCGATCAGGTTGACCACGCTGGAGGGCAGGTGGGTGAGCGCCACGTTGTACATCCCGAACCCCGCCAGGGTGGGACCTGCCGCCAGCAGGAAGAGCAAGCCCCAGCCCAACCAGGCCTCGCCCAGCCAGAGGAAATCCGCCAGAGTATTCGCCGAACCGGGAAGGAAATCGCCCGGCAGCAGGTTGAAGAGCGCCAGGAAGAGGCTGGCGACCAAGAAGGTGTAGAACAGGGTGGTCCACGGGTTGAGGCCGCGCCTGGAAGCCGAACGCCCGAGCAGGCTGTATCCCGCCCAGAGCAACCCAGAAAAGACCCCGATGATGATCCCAAAGGTGTTCAGACGCCAGGCCTGCGGGTCGAGCGCCTCTGCCACCAGCACGCAGCCCCCCAGGCTTACCGCCACGGCGAGCAGTTTGGCCCAGTGCAATTCCTCCTTGAGCAGCCACCGGCCCAGCAGGGCGGTGAACGCCGCCGAGCAGTAGGCCAGCACCGTGGAGACGGCGGCGCCGTTCAGGGAGACCGACAGCGTCCAGGCCGAGTTGAAGACCGCCAGCAGCAAGCCGTAGAGCACCAGGTAGCCCAGGTCGCTGCGGCGGAGGCGCAGGATGGTGGGGCGCAAGATGCCCAGCCCGGCCAGGAGGGTCAGCGAGACAACCACATCGCGCCAGAAGGCCAGGATGAGGGCGGGTAGGGCATAGGTCTGGGTCAGGTAGCGGATGAAGACCGCCGTGGTGGAGAGGATGGCGGCGCTGCCCAGGGCGATGGTGTAGCCGCGGGTGAGGGTACTGCGGGGAGCGGAGGTGGGAATCATAGGCCCTATTGTATGACAACAAGCGCGGCTGCATAGTGGAAGAATGTAACCTGTGTGGCGATAAAAACCACAGTTTTGGCGATATTCGGTGGATGAGGTCAGATCCCATGGCGGATTCACTTTCGCGGGTCCTGGCAGATTGTGGAGGGGGCAGAGGGAATAAATCTTTACTCTTTAATCTGCGGGCATTTTGGGATGAACGAATCCTTGTATTAACCGTATCCGTCATATAGAGTATTAAGAAAAACACGAGTAAAACCTGGTGCGATGCAATGTTAAAAGAAAGATGCGCGGCTGAAGATAAATTCCCATGGGAAGCCACCGAGCGCCCAGAGATGGGGTGGATGTGTTCCGGGACAGGCGCGGCGTGACCGGCGGGCATTGGATATGTTGAAGCCAATGATGGTCGAATAGGAGGGAATTCGGGGGTGTGGGATCGCCGAGGATGAACCCCCTTCGGGGACCATGCCCCCTGCTCAGTCCGTGAAAGTCGGCAACCCCATCCGCTTCGCTTCTGGGGCGCTTCCCCTGCAGGGACGATGTCGCGAAGGCCGGTTCGGGCAGGGGGAGATGCGGGGTTCGTCCATGGGAGTGCTCCTTTCGATAAAACATAAGGCACAGGTAAAGAGACGCCTGTAACAGGCGATGGCCTTCCCGTGCCGAGGAGTATATTAATGCATATGTCCTGTTTTATCAAAGGTTGGGTTGACAGGGTTTTTGTGAGTGAAGAATTGAACGCGGAGGCCGCGGATCCAGTGGATGTGCGCGGATATTCAACAAATTGAGGAATGATCCGGCGGCACCTGTGAAAGAATTCATCCGGCGGTGGGACTTCGTGCTAATGACAGCGCGGCATTGCTGACCGCGCAAGGGGATTGTTTCCCCTGTGGGGACGATGTCGCTGCGCTCGCAACGACTCACTGTCTTTTTGGGTTGAAGAGCTCTGGGACTATGCCGCAACGACATTTGGGTAAAAGGGCTTGACTCTCCCCCCACCGGAGGGTCTATACTGGGGGTACTGAAGGCCTTCTGAACAAACATAGGTGGATCCATGATCAAGATCGGTGACTTCTCCAAACTGGCGCACGTGTCGATCAAGACCCTACACCACTACAACGAACTGGGGCTGCTGGTGCCGGCGCACGTGGACCGCTATACGGCGTACCGCTACTACGAGATCGGGCAACTAAGGCGCCTGAACCGCATCCTGGCGCTCAAGGACCTGGGCTTTGCGCTCGAACAGGTGGCGCAACTGCTGGATGAAGACCTCTCTGCGGCGGAACTGCGCGGCATGCTGCGCATAAAGCAGATGGAACTGGCGAGCCGGGTGGACGAGGAGCAGATGCGCTTACAGCGCGTGGAGCAGCGCCTGGTGCAGATCGAGCATGAGCACGACCGGCTGGAGGAACTGGTGGCAGTCAAGAACATCCCTGCGCAGACGGTGCTGAGTGCCAGCCTGGTCGCGGCACGCGAGGAACTGCTCGCGGAAGCACGCAACAGCCTGCACGCCCTGCTGAAGGGGCAACTGGAAGATGCCCGGCTGAAGCCGGCGGGTCCGTGGTTCGCCCTGGTGAACGAACTACCCTACGCCGAGGCGGACCTGGAACTGACGCTGGCGGTCGAGGTGACCCTGCGCCGCAACCAGCACTCCGGCGACTGGAAGGGCAGCCCAGTGCGGGTGCTGGAACTGGAAGCCGTGCCGGAGATGGCGAGCATCATCCACCAGGAGGACGTCACACGCCTGCCGCAGAGTTATGCGGCCCTGTATACCTGGAGCCAGCGAAACGGTTACCAACCCTGCGCTCCGTGTCGTGAGATCTACTTGCCTGCCGAAGGGGTCGGCGCCGACCCGCTGGCAGACCCGTCCGCCGGATGCATTGAACTGCAGTGTCCGCTGCAGAAAGCAAGCATCCCATTCTCCCTCCGTCCCCTGACGGAACCAGTGAAAGGAAAGGAAACCATGGAACACAAGATCGTCCATCGTCCCACATTCAAGGTCGTTGGTCTCGCGTACGTGGGCAAGAACGAACACGGTGAGATCGCCCAGATGTGGGGACAGTTCAACCAGCGCGCTGGCGAGGTGCAGAGCATCAACGACAAGGAAGCCTTCGGGCTGTGCTTCAGCACGGTGGAAGGCCCGGCACGCCCCGGCGAGTTCGAGTACGTGGCCGGGTTCGAGGTGGCGGAGCGCAAAGATGTCCCAGCGGGCATGGTGTATCGCGAAGTACCCGCCTACGCGTATGCGGTCTTCACGCACCATGGCAAACTCAACACTCTTGGCGAGACCTACCAGTATATCTACAACACCGCCCTGGCACAGGCTGGCTTGAAGATGCACCCCGACAAGTTCGACATGGAAGTCTATGACGAGGACTTCAAGTTTGGGGAGGATGACTCGAAGTTCTATATCTACGTTGCCATTCTCCAGGAAGGGTGATCGGCTGCGGAGGGGCGAGGGATGCCTCGCCCCTCTTTGCCGGTGGCGGGATCACGGAGGGAGCAGAACGGGGGAAGCGTCCGGCTGGCAATCAGGTATAATGCCGGGGATATGCCCACAGCCCTGCTGTTCGATTTTGACGGCCTAATCATGGATACCGAGTCGGCGGAACTTGCCATCTGGCAGGAGATCTACGCGGCGCATGGGGTGACCTTCCCGATTGACACCTGGATCCAGAAAGTGGTGGGGGCGACGATCGCCAATTTCGACCCGGCGGTCCAACTTGTCCACCTCAGCGGCCGCGACCTGGATGTGACTGACCTCCACCAGAATGCCAAAATGCTGCGCGCGGAGCGCTGCTCCCGCCTGGGAGCACTGCCAGGGGCGCTGGAACTGGCAGCCGAGGCGCGCAGAAGCGGGTTGCGCCTGGCGATCGTCTCCAGTTCGCCGCATGCGTGGGTGGATGGCTACCTGCGGCAGATCGGGGCCAGCCAACTCTTTGACCTGATCATCTGCCGCGAGGATGCGCCACGCCTGAAGCCGGCGCCCGACCTCTATTTGAAAGCTCTGGAATGCCTGGGACTGCCGGCGCAGGAGTGCCTGGCATTCGAGGACTCGCCCAACGGCATCCTGGCTGCACAGCGGGCGGGGCTGCGCGTGGTGGGGGTGCCCAACCCGGTCACCGCCCATGCCGGGGCACTGCAAGCCGAATTGGTGCTGCCCACGCTGAAGGGCGTTTCCCTGGAGACGCTGCGGGCGGCTTTCCCGGAGCAGGGCGCCTCAAGCGGGTAGACCTGCGCACAAGTGGAGGCAAGATGACCCCAACCGTTCAACTGTTCGTCACCTGCCTGGTGGATACGTTCTTCCCCACTACAGGCGAAGCGATGCTGCGCGTGTTGAACCGCGCCGGAGTGCGGGTGGAATTCCCGTCCGGGCAGACCTGCTGCGGGCAGCCGGCCTTCAATGCCGGACTGCGCGCGGAGGCCCGCTCGCTGGCGGAGCATACCATCCGGGTGTTCGAGAAGACGAGTGGGGAGATCATCATCCCGTCCGGCTCATGTGCGGCGATGCTGCGCCATGGATACCTGGAACTGTTCAAGGATGATCCCGAATGGCTGAGGCGGGCGCAGGCACTGGCGCGGCGGGCGTATGAATTCAGCGAATACCTGGTCGATGTGCGCGGGGTGTCGGACCTGGGGGCACGCTGGCCGGGAAAGTTGAGCTACCATCCCTCCTGCCACCTGCTGCGCGGGCTGGGCGTGGACCGGCAACCGCGCCTGCTGTTGGCGAATGTGAAGGAGGCCGAGATCGTCGAACTGCCGGAACGGGAGGATTGCTGCGGCTTTGGCGGGGTGTTCTCGGTGGAGCACCCGGAACTTTCGGCGGAATTCCTGAAACGCAAGATCGCCAATTTCGAGAAGACCGGGGCACCGACGCTGGTGGTGGCGGACAGCGGCTGCTTGATGCACCTGCAGGGGGGGCTGACGCGGCAAAAGAAGGAGCAGAGGGTGGTGCATATCGCCGAGGTACTGGCGACAGGAGGCGGTCAATGAGCGCCGACTTTCGCACCCGCATCCGCCGATCCATCGCTGATGAGAACCTGCAGATCGCCCTGGACAACAATGCCCGGAGGAGGCGGGATGGGCGGCTGGCGGCTTTCGCCTCGCTCCCCGATCACCAGGAACGCCGCCAGAAGGCACATGCGGTCAAGAGCGATGTGGTGGCGCACCTGGAGCAGTATCTGGAGGAGTTCGCAGGGCGGGCGAGGGCGAATGGCATCCGCGTCCACCACGCGGCGGATGCCGCCGAGGCGGTGTGCCTAGTGCTGGAGATCGCTGCCGAGGCCCGGGGATGGGAAACGGACAAGCCCCTCCTGGTGGCAAAATCCAAGTCGATGATCTCCGAGGAGATCGAACTGAACCACGCCCTGGAGGCGAAGGGGATGCGGGTGGTGGAGACCGACCTGGGCGAATACATCGTCCAGCTGCGGGAGGAACGCCCCAGCCACATCATCACCCCGGCGGTGCACCTGCGGCGCGGCGACGTGGGCCGGCTGTTCGAAGAGAAACTGGGACTGCCTTACACCGAGGACATCCCCACGCTGACCAACACGGCGCGCAAGGTGCTGCGCGAGGTGTTCCTGGATGCCGAGGTGGGGATTTCGGGGGTGAACTTTGGGGTGGCAGAGAGCGGGACGCTGTGCATGGTGACCAACGAGGGCAACGGGCGCATGGTGACGACCCTGCCGCGGGTGCACGTGGCGCTGATGGGCATCGAAAGGCTGGTGCCCACGATGGAGGACCTGGCGCTGTTCCTCTCGCTGCTGCCGCGCTCGGCAACCGGGCAGAAACTGAGCGTGTACACCAGCCTGATCCACGCCCCGCTGCCCGGGCAGACGCGCCACCTGGTGCTGGTGGATAACGGGCGCCGGGCGCTGCGCAACTCGCCGCTGGCGGAGAGCCTGTTCTGCATCCGCTGCGGAGCGTGCCTGAACGCCTGCCCGGTGTTCCGCGAGCTGGGCGGGCATGCGTACGGAAGCATCTATCCCGGGCCGATCGGCTCGGTGATCTCCTGCGCGCTGGTGGACCCCAAATTTGCCTCGCTGGCGCAGGCCTCGTCGCTGTGTGGGGCATGCCGGGAAGCCTGCCCGGTGGACATTGACCTGCCGGGGATGCTGCTGCGGGTGCGCGCCGGCGAGG
>JBGSVI010000115.1:0-7140 GCA_041753035.1 Anaerolineales bacterium
CCCGCCAGCGCGCCGCCCGCCTGCGGGAAGTCCTCGCCGCCTCAGCCCAAATCTACCGGCAGGGTTTCCTCGGGCAGACGTTGGGTGTGCTCTGGGAATCCGCCCAACCAACCCCGGACGGCGGCTACCTGCTCGAGGGGCTTTCCGGAAATTACCTGCGCCTCTCCGCCCGCAGTGCCGCTCCGCGCTGGAACTTCATCGACCAGGTGCGCCTGGACCACCTCGCCGCGGATTGCATCTCCGCAGAGATCGTCTCTTTCGGAGAACCTGCCTGAGGTCCTGATGGAATTGCCGGCTGTCTTCGTCAAGAACATCACCCAGGCTTTCCCCGCGCAGGGCACCGCCTGGCTTCAAGCGCTCCCCACCCTCCTCCAGGAAGCCTGCCAGCGTTGGTCGCTGACCCCCGGCGAGCCCATGCTGCTCTCCTACAACTACGTTTGCGCCGTTACCCGTTCGGACGACACCCCGGCGATCCTGAAACTCGGAGTGCCCAACCCGGAATTGACCAGCGAGATCGCCGCCCTGCGCTTTTACGCCGGCAAGGGCGCCTGCCGCCTCTACGACGCCGACGCCGAACGAGGCATGCTGTTGCTCGAACGCCTGCAGCCCGGCACGATGCTCCACGAGCACGGCACGGACGACCAGCAGACCCGCATCGCCGCACAGGTCATGCGCCGCCTGTGGCGTCCCGCTTCCTCACAGGAGGGGCTGCTCACCCTGCGCGGCTGGTTCGATGCCTTGAGCGAACTGCGCCCGCGTTTCGCGGGTGGCACGGGACCCTTCCCCCGCGCGCTGGTCGAGGCCGCCGAAAGCCTGCTCCCCGCCCTGTTGGCCGATTCATCTGGACAGGTACTGCTCCACGGCGACTGCCACCATTTCAACATCCTCTCCTCCGCCCGCGGCTGGCTGGCGATCGACCCCAAGGGCGTCATCGGTCCGCGTGAGTATGAACCCGCCCCGCTGCTGCTCAACCCGTGGGACGCACTGCTGCGTCACCCCGATCCCAAAGCCTTGAGCGCTCGCCGCATCCACCTCCTGGCACAGGAATTGGGCTGCGACCCGCAGCGCTTGCTGGACTGGGGCATCTGTCACTGCCTCCTCTCCGCCTGGTGGGACCTGCAGGATGATGGTCATGGTGGCGAATACCCCATGACCATTGGGAAGATGCTCCTGGAACTTCGCCTGTAAGACCCGCCCATTCTCCCGGTAAAGTCCCCGCAGGGGAAGCACCCCAGGAGCGACGCGGATGGGGTCACATCATCCTGCTCCCGGCGAAGGCCCGATGCCTTACCGGGGCGGCTTCCTCGCCGCCGGATACTGAGAACGACTCCGCCGGTGTCATGGAAATATCAGGTAATTTTGCACAGCCAATATAGGACCGGGATGGGTATAATCACCCCATCTTACCGGTACACCTGAGGAATAATGGCCTACGACCGCTTCGGACGGAACATCCACTACCTGCGCATCTCGCTCACCGACCACTGCAACCTGCGTTGCATTTACTGCATGCCGGAGGAGATGTCCTTCCGCCCGTCGGCGGAACTGATGCAGGATGACGAGATCCTGCTCTTGGTGAAACTGTTCGCCCGCCTGGGCTTCGACAAGGTGCGCCTCACCGGGGGCGAGCCCACCCTGCGACTCGGGGTGGTCGACCTGGTGCGCGGCATCACCGCCACTGAAGGCATCCGCACGGTGACCATGACCACCAACGGCCTGCTCCTGCCCAAACTGGCCGCCCCCCTGGCCGCGGCCAGGCTTCAGCGGGTGAACATCAGCCTGGACACGGTCGATCCCGCCAGGTTCCAGCGCCTCACCCGTTGGGGCGAACTGGAGGACGCCTGGGAGGGGATCCGCGCTGCCGAGGAAGCCGGGCTGACCCCAGTAAAACTGAACGCCGTGGTGGTGCGCGGCTATAACGAAGCGGATGTGGTCGATCTGGCACGCCTGACCATTGAACACCCCTGGCAGGTGCGCTTCATCGAGATGATGCCCTTTGCAGGGGCCACCGACCTGCAGACCGGGCAATTGGTCACCGCCGAAGAAATGAAAACCCAGGTGGAGCATGCCTTGGGCTCCCTCTTGCCGGTGAACAGTGGTAAACTAGACGGCGAGGCGCGCCTTTACCACCTGCCTGGAGCCAGGGGTGATATCGGCTTCATTTCATCCGTCAGCGCTCCCTTCTGTGCCAACTGCACGCGAGCACGCCTCACCTCGGACGGCATTTTGCGGATGTGCCTGCTCCGTGAATATGAGCTCGACCTCCTCACGCCCCTTCGCCAGGGGGCCTCGCTGGAGCAGATCCGCAGCATGGTGCTCGAAGCGGTCTGGAATAAGCCCTGGGGGCACGGACTGGCAGACGGCGAAATTCCCCTCAACCGGGTGATGAGCGAAATTGGAGGCTAGGAATCCAACCGGAGGCGTACCTGCGCCCCCGGAATCTATCATCACATCGAGGTGAATATGAGTTGGGAACACAAGATCTTACGTATCGTTCGGGTGGTCAATGCCCAGGAAATCGGCACCTTTGGCCGGTTGCTGAGTGCCATTACCGCCGTGGGTGGGAACGTGGGCAATATCGAATTGCTCAACGAAACATCCACCCAGGTGGTGCGCGACATCACCATTTTCGCAGACGATGAAAGGCACCTGGACCTGCTCCTGGAAGCCATTCGCCGCAACCGCGGCACCCGGCTCCTGGATGTCCGCGATGAGGTCATGGCCCTGCACCTGAAGGGCAAGATCGCCATGCGCTCGCGTTACCCGATCGACTCACTCGCCACCCTGCGCCGGGTCTATACGCCAGGTGTGGCGGAAGTGTGCATGAAGATCAACAAGGACCCCAAGTTGGCCCGCATGTACACGGCCGTCAGCCACATGGTGGCGATCGTCACCGACGGTACCGCCATCCTTGGGCTGGGCGATATCGGTCCCGTCGCTGGCATGCCGGTCATGGAAGGCAAGGCTATGCTGATGGAATCCCTCGTCGGGCTTTCCGGCGTGCCGATCCTGGTGAACACCAAGGACCCGGACGAGATCATCAAGATCGTCGCGGCCATCGCCCCCTCCTTTGGCGCCATCCAATTGGAAGACATCTCAGCGCCACGCTGCTTCCGCATCGAGGAAGAACTGCAAAAGCAGCTCGACATCCCCGTCATGCACGATGACCAGCACGGCACAGCCGTGGTGACCACCGCTGCTTTGACCATCGCCAGCCGCAAGCTCAAGCGCGGCCTGGACAAGGCGGTCATCGGTCAGGTGGGCCTGGGTGCCGCGGGCAATGCCATCGCCAAGATGCTCATGCGCATCACCGGCAACCCGGTCCACGGCACGGATCTGAGCAAGGAAGCCATCCAGCGCCACGTGGAAAACGGCGGCAAGGCATCCACCCTGAAAGACATCATGGCGAACTGCGATATCGTCGTCGCAACCACCGGCGCTCCCGGCTTGATCACGGCGGAGATGGTGCGCAAGGGGCAGGTCATCCTGGCAATGTCCAACCCGCGCCCGGAGATCGAACCCGAGGTAGCGCGCAAGGCAGGCGCCGCCTTCGCCGCTGACGGCAAGTCGGTCAACAACGTCCTTGGCTTCCCCGGCATCTTCCGCGGTGCGCTGGATACCTGGTCCCCGCGCATCACCCACGAAATGCTCGTCGCCGCTGCCCAGGCGATCGCCGACCAGACCCCCGAAGACCAACTGGTGCCCTCCCCTCTGGACAGAAAACTGCACGAGGCAGTCGCCCATGCCGTTGCTTCCAAGGCAATCGAGCAGGGGCTGGCACGTGCAGACTATGTGCCCTACATCCACGAATAAGCCCGAACCCATGAAAAAATTCCCCTCCCCCGGAAGATCGGGGGAGGGGTTGTTTCTTCCCACACTTCTCTGGTTGGGAAATACCCAATTTTAGTTCCACAGGGAAAAGGCTGACCCAGCGCCAGCCACTACGTGTGCGCCGCCACCAGTTCCTTCAATAGCACGCCAAGCCGGGTGATGCCCTCGCGGATGGCATCCGGTTGGGAATACGAAAAATTCAGCCGCATGGTGTTATGCCCCCCACCATTGGGGTGGAAGGAAGCACCGGGGACATACGCCACCTTGCGTTCGATAGCAGTCTTGAAGATCTCCGCGGCATCCATGTATTCCGGAAGGATGCCCCACAGGAACATCCCTCCCTGTGGATGCGTCCACTTCACCTCGGTGGGAAAGACCTCGTCCATGGTCTCCAACATCACGTCTCGGCGTTCCTTGTACGTGGCGCGGATCACCTTGACATGCTCATCGATGAATCCACCCTTGGCAACCTCGTAAGCAACGTACTGGTTGAAGGTCGCAGTGTGCAGGTCAGCCGCCTGTTTTGCCATCACCAGTTTGCGGATGACCACCTCCGGGGCAATGATCCATGCCAGGCGCAGGCCGGGAGCCAGCAGCTTGGAGAAGGTGCTCAGGTAGATCACGTTGCCGCTGTAATGCCCGCCGTTGCCATCCGGGCAGCGGAACTTCCCATCCAGGGACACCACCGAGGGGAGATGTTCGCCCTCAAAGCGCAGTTGCCCGTAGGGGTCGTCCTCGACGATGGGCACGCCGTATTTATCCGCCAGTTCCACCAATTTCATTCGGCGCTCAACAGTGAGCGTCGAACCGGATGGATTCTGGAAGTTGGGCAGGATGTAGATGAACTTCGGCCCGGCGCGCAGCGCAGATTCTAATTCGTCAACGATCATGCCGTTCTCATCCGAGCGCACGGAGACATAGTGCGCGCCGTAGGCATTCCAAGCCTGCAGGGCACCCAGATAAGTGGGCGATTCTACCAGCACATGATCGCCGTTGTTGATGAACAGTCGCCCGATGAAATCCAGCGCCTGCTGTGAGCCGGAGGTGATCAGGATGTTCTCCGCGGTCACCTCGATGCCGTAGCGCGCCGAGTGGCGGGCAATCATCTCGCGCAGCGGGCGGTAACCCTCGGTCGTACCATATTGCAGCGCTTGGGGTCCGCAGGTCTCCAGGACAACGTTGCATGCCTCCTGGAACTGTTTCAGCGGGAAAACCTCGGGCGCAGGCAGGCCCCCGGCAAAGGAAATGATGTCCGGTTGTTCGGTCAGTTTAAGCAATTCACGGATGACGGAACTCCCCATCCGCTGGGCACGATAGGAAAAGCGATATTCCCAGGGTGTCTGCATTCATACTCCTTGTTTCAGAATGGGTGCAACAGAACAAAAAGCCTGGCAGGTATGCTGAACCTGTCAGGCTTTTGCTGACATTGCACTTGCCAGGAGGAATACGATCAGGATTCGCAACATGGCTCTACAATCTTATCTTGTTTTGGTCTAGTGTGCAATATGACACCTGTCACCATCCGCGGCACCCAGATGGTGACCAAGGTGCCTTCTCCTGCGGAGGGTGAAGCATGCATTCCTCTTCATGCAATAATCAGAAAGGTGCGTTATCATATACTCATGAAGAACAGCACACTGCACAGGAAGATCACCCGCCACCTGGGTCTGTTTGTTGCGATCGGGCTGCTGCTGGCAGCCTGCGCCCCGGCCGCGGCACCCGGCTGCGGCGATGGCCTCTGCTCATCGCTGGAGGATGGCGAGACCTGCCCGCAGGACTGTGCCCGCACGGGGCTGGTGCGCAAAACCCTTACGACATCCATCGACGTGGAAGGCATCGGCAACATCGCCATCCTGATCGCCTATCCCAACCAGGGGCGCTTCCCCGAAGGCACCGGCGTGGTGGTCACCGTCTCCTCCTTTTACGCCACGCAGCAGGGCTTTGTCACCTCGCCGGACTTCACCGCGGTCGGGCTAATCCAGGTCAGTTACCTGTGGCCTGGCACCATGGATGAAGCCTTTGTCATGCAGAGTGAAGGCACGAATGACTTCGGCGGGGAAAAGTCCCTGCTTGCCTTGCGCGACGTCATCCGCTTTGCCACGGGCAGGCTACGGGATGTGAACGACCGCGCTCTCATGTCGTTGGTGCCCATGACGCCGATGGTCGATGAGGTTGGGCTGTACGCCTTTGATGGCGCTGGGATCGCTGCGGTGAACGTGCTGGCGCGTTACGGTGACGCTCTTCCTGGGGTGGCCTGGTTCGTCGGGCATGAGAACCCGACCGTGGATACGCTCTCCTGCCTGGAAGCAGGCTACTATGATGAAAATAACCTGGCGCTGCGCAACCCGCTCTATGTTTTCCCCACCAATTACAGCCCTGTGGGCATCACTCTCAATTACAGCAACCTGCGTTGGGATGCCGCCTACACCGATCCCCTCCGCGGTTTCAGCGGGCGTCCCTACCTTGACCTGGATGGAAATGCAGCCCCGGGCGAAGCCGATTATTTCTTTGGCGCGCCGGTACCGGAAATGTTCACCAGGCGCTATTACAGCACCGCACTCACCCAGGCATTGCTGGATAACCAGGTTTTCAGCTGGGCCGACTGGCCTTCTGACCTCGCCACCCCCCAGGAAGCCGCCGAGGCTTGGGCGGCACGCCAGTCCACCTCGCGCTACCTTGACCTTTCGCTGGCTGCCCCCAATCTGAAGGTCATGCTCGTCTTCTCCAGCCGTGACCATATCCAGGCAGCGCTGGACAAGCCGCACATCCACCAGGCTTTCCAGGGCTTCCGCTTCGTGGCCCAGTTGCGCTGGGTGCGCCTCAACCCGGACCGCGCCTACCTGCAGCAACTATCTGCTGTCTCAGGGACCGACCTGCCCGACAACCCCGCCAATACCGAACCGGAAGACTGGCTCAACATCGTCGATTGGGCGTATCCTTCCTCTGGGCTGGTGGAACAGATGGCACCGCTCGCCGCAGTATCCGAGATGGCCGACCGCGCCCACACCGGGCGCTGGGACGAGAACCTCGGCGCCACGCTCTACGATTTTAACAAGTAATCCCCGCTGGGTGCTCATGACAGGGGCAAGCCAGTGTACTTTACAAAGTTGACGACCCGATAATATGCTGTTGCTATTGCATTACCGGAAAATACGGTCATAATATATTATAGACCTCTTGCAAAAGTAAGTTAGCGGACATGAGCCAGTTCCATGTTGTAGATGGCAGCAATCAGGTTGAAACGAAGTCCGAAGCGTTTGCGTCGATTGCGATAGCGTTCGCTCAAAATACGAAAGATTTTCAACTTGC
>JBGSVI010000116.1:0-1866 GCA_041753035.1 Anaerolineales bacterium
GGGATGAAGAACTTCTATTTTGCTGAAGTGGACTCACTTTCATTTATTGATTCAATTGGTGAAGCGAGTAAGATTGACGACTCAACTTACTCATCCCTTTCACAGGTTGTGCGTGAAAAGTTTGAAAAAGACTATTCAATGAACCACAGGATAGATGAATTCAGAAAACTGATGGATTATGAGATCTAAACCCCTAATTAAACCTCTCTCTTTTTTTCTTAGAAATTCTAAAATAATGAGGAAAATAGATTATGGGAACTATGTTCTTATTGAATTATTTAATGGACGTGAAATTATTCTTCTTGAGTGCCGTGGCACAGAATGTGTAGAGAACTCTGTAATCCCTCTTACGGAGGATAATAAGTTTCACTAAGGTATGGAAAATCTTATACTCTTTGTGATAGGATTTATCTACGGTATCGGTGGATTTATGACAATTGAGCTCACGCGTGAGGTAAAAGAAATGAAGAAAATCTTTGAACAAATTCTAGCTTCCAACACTGATGATGATAACGAGGGTCATACTTATCAATAATTATCTCTTGGCGAGTCTAGTAACCCATTCTACAAAGTCATTAAGATAACGGAATGTATCCATTATCCAGTGTCCCGCGCCCCTTATCGTGTAACGAAATAAAGTGAAAATCAGGTCAAAGGTTATCTTAACTATTGCCTTTAAAAGTAAACCAAGAACATCAGAAAGCCCAAGAAATTGAGTCATTTCTCTCGCCTTATGAACGATAATAAGACATGGCAAACTTTATCGGTTTAGGCGACGCTGGCGGTGAACTTGTCTACGAAATTATCATGATGGCTTACCGCGTTCTAAAGTACATAACAGTTCAGTTACTTGATGGACTTGGAAGTTTTATGGAAGTATCACTTGAATACCTTGTTAAATTCGTGTACGACATTTCAAAGTGGATCCATCGTTAATTCGGTTTTATTTCTAACTAAGATTGAACGCTTATGGCTCAACCACTTATAGTCAGACCACCGCCAAAACCACAGGAAAAGGAAGTATTGATTGTTAAGCCACCCCATAGACCAGTTGTCCAAGAAAAAGAAGAAGTGATCGAAAGACCCATGCAAAGACCTCAAATAAAAGAGAAAATTGTCGCAGAACAAAAACCAAGAGTTCAAGAAAGGGTTGTTGTGAAAGAACAAGAGAAATTAAAACAACGCCTTAATTATTCTCCTGAACAATCAATCTCAGGGGTTAGAACTTTTGCTCCTTCTTACTCTTACGATAATGCGTATGCCCCTGAAGAATTTACCGCGCAAACTCAGGTATACTCACCTTCTCTTTCTACAAGACAAAGATACGCGCCAAAACAGGTTACGGCTACACGTCAGGTATACGCTCCAAAACAAAAAGTAAAGCAAAGATACGCCCCTTACGTGAAACAGAGCTATGTGTATAAGCCTTCTCTAGTTGATAAACTCGTTGCTATCTTTGCTCCACAAACAATTACAAAACAGAGGGAAGACATAAAGTATAAACCATACGATTATCAAGAAACACAAACGGCTATTATTGATACGTATGATCCAGAGCAATTCACAGAAGTTCAGAAATTCGCGCCAAAGACAGACGAAAGCTTTTCCCTTAGGATAGCGCCTGAAGCTGAACTAAGTGTTAAAGTAAACCCAACTCCCGCCTTTATTACCTCAGTTAACTACGGCATTCTATTAAAGCGTCTTTTAAGATGATGAACATGAGTGACAGATCACTTTCCTATAAATTTTCACCAAGACTTATGCGTTTAATAGGTAGGACGTATGCTCCTTCAATTTCCACTGGATACACTTACGCGCCAGCTACTGGAAGAGTAAATAACAGAACCTATGCCCCATCCTTAACGA
>JBGSVI010000117.1:0-1767 GCA_041753035.1 Anaerolineales bacterium
GCAAGATGAGCAAGCACCTTGGCAACATCCTGTTGCCTATCCCGCTCATGGATTCTCATGGTGCCGACGCGCTGCGTTGGTTCATGGCGGCCGACGGCTCCCCATGGAGTGCACGACGCGTCGGTGACGAGACCATCCAGGAGACGGTCCGCAAGGTTCTGTTGACGTACTGGAATACCGTGAGCTTCCAGGTCCTCTACGCCCGCGCCAATGGGTGGTCTCCAGCTCAAGGCACGCAGCATGATGCCGACCCGGCGAGGGGGTTCGGGGGGGTCGTCCCCCCCGCTGTGGGCTCGAGGGGGTTCGGGGGGGTTGTCCCCCCCGCTGTAACAGAGCGTCACGTGCTGGATCGCTGGCTCGTCAGTGCCACCAATGTGCTGGTACGCGACGTTACTGAGGCGCTGAACAACTTCGACACCCAGCGCGTCGGCAACCTTATTGCTCAGTTCGTCGACGAGCTGTCTAACTGGTACGTGCGCCGGTCCCGCCGTCGCTTCTGGGACGGCGATGAGGGTGCCCTGTGGACGTTGCACGAGACCCTCGAAACCCTCACTAAGTTGATGGCACCGATGGTTCCGTTTATCACCGAGCGGGTCTGGCAGGACCTCTTCGTGACGACAAATCCGCACGGCCCGGAGTCGGTCCATTTGGCAAGTTGGCCGGTGGCCGACGACTCGCTCATCGACGAGTCCCTGTCCGAATCGATGGATCTGGCCCGACGCATCGTCGAGCTGGGGCGCGGTGCCCGTGCAGAGGCCAAGGCCAAGATCCGTCAGCCTTTGTCTCGCGCCCTCATTTCTGGTGCCGCCTTGGCTAAACTGGACGAGGATTTGCAGGCTGAGATCCGGTCTGAGCTGAACGTCATGGCCCTGGATTCCTTTACTGCGGCTGGGGACCTCGTTGATCATTGCGCGAAGGGCAACTTCCGGGCCCTAGGCAAGAAGTACGCTAAAGCCACTCCGAAGGTCGCAGCCGCTATTGCCGCTGCCGATCCCGAGTGGCTTGCCTCCGAACTGGCCATCAAGGGGTCCGTCGAGATGGATGTACCAGAGGTCGAGGGAGGTAAGGCCGTCGTGACCGCTGACGATGTGATCGTCTCCGAGCGTCCTCGGGAAGGCTGGAGCGTCGTCAACGAGCAGGGTGAGACGGTGGCTCTCGATTTGGAGATTACCCCCGAGTTGGCTCGCGCTGGGCAAGCCCGTGAGGTCATCCGATTCGTCCAGGACAGCCGCAAGAAGGCTGGACTCGACGTTTCCGACCGCATCACCTTGGCGTGGTCTGCTAGTGCAGATCTGGCTACAGCTATCGAGGAGCATGCTGAGCAGATTAGTCAGGAGGTGCTGGCGGTCCAGATGTCGCGTGAGCCCCGCGCCGACGACTGGGCCGTCGAGCCGGACCTAGGACTGGCGGTCAAGGTCGTCAAGGTCTGAGGACACAGACGGTCGCCGTGCCGGCCAGTCGCCAGGTGTGGATCGACGGAGCAATATCGCGACGCGGTACCTCGCGCATCGGCCCGGCTGAGGCTGGGCCGATGGTCCCGTGATTCAGACGGTCTGTTTCGCCATCATCAGCGACAGGATCTCCGGATCGGTCTGTTTCATTCCTTCGGTTCCCAGCCGGCCGATGCCGCGAATCGCCGCGTCGACGTCATCGTGTACCTGCCCGTTCGTTCCAGGTACACGTCGGCCTGCCAGCGAGAGCAAGGCGGCACGGCCGGCTGCATTCGCTGAGGCGGAGACCTTCAACGCACAGCTGCAGCCGGCACCA
>JBGSVI010000118.1:0-1900 GCA_041753035.1 Anaerolineales bacterium
GGCGCGTGCCTTCCATTCAGCAGACCACACAGGAACCGCTGGTCTCGGTGCGACGTTCAGCCAGAAACATCATGGACGGATTGCTGACATCGCGCAAACCTTTCTCCGTCATTTCGAATACACCGATCTCGCGCGTCGAGCCGAAGCGATTTTTAACGGACCGTAAAATCCGGTAAAAATGGTCGCGGTCTCCTTCAAACAACAGCAACGCATCCACCATGTGCTCCAGCACTTTTGGCCCGGCGATAGCGCCCTCTTTGGTAACATGGCCGACGAGAAACACCGGCACATTGCGAGTCTTGGCCACCTGGATCAGACGCAGCGCACACTCCCGCACCTGGCTCACACTGCCCGGTGCGCTGCTCAACTCGGGAGAGAATAGCGTCTGAATCGAATCGACCACAATCAGTTGCGGTAACAGTCGATCTATGGCCGCGAGTGTATTATTGAGTTCCGTCTCCGGCAGAACAAACAAATGATCGGAGAGCAGGCCCAGGCGATGAGCACGCATTTTAGTCTGTTGCGCCGATTCTTCGCCGGTAACATAGAGCACACGAAAAGAGTCCCGGCTGAGGCCGACCGCCTCCTGCAGCAATATGGTTGATTTGCCGATCCCCGGGTCACCGGCCACCAGCACCACCGAACCGGCGGCGATGCCGCCGCCGAGGACCCGATTAAATTCAGGGCTGATGGTTGGGATCCGGGGCGCCTGATCGACATCGATATGATTCAGGGGAATCGGATCCGCATGGGATCCATGCAACGTCGATTTGACGGCTACCGCTGATACTTTTTCTTCGACAAAACTGTTCCAGGCGTCACACGCGACACATTTTCCCGACCATCGCAACGATTCCGTGCCACAATTCTGGCAGATGAATACGGTTTTGTCACGCTTCGTTTTGTTCATGCGGCCTCTGCCCGGAGCGGGTCTGAAAAGAAGCACATAAATAATTAAAATTAATGTATTAAAAAATTAATTGAAATTCAAGACCATTTTTCCCGCGTCACTTGACATTGGCGGATGGTTTTGCTAGATTTCATAAAAAATCAGAGGATAGGATGAAGCTATACTGTCTCGCTTTTGTACTTTTTCTGGCCTGCACAAAAACAGAGCCTGACCGCCTTCCGGCCAAGGCCGATTCGTTCAAACAGGTGTACGAGGAATACCTGCTTCTCAGCGCAGGCCATAACGTTGCCAACGTCCGGACCAGGGAACCACTGGATTCGCTATTACAGGCATTTCAGTTGAGCAGAGGGGAATTTGATTCCATCCGCACCTGGTATCAGAATCACCCTGCCGCCTTTGAGTCGTTCACCGCAGCCGTCACCAAGGGACTACAGGCAAGAACACAAAAGAAACAGGTCCAGGAATAGAGCCTTGCCGGGAAGAATCATGCAGGGGCAAAAGACAGAAACTGGAGTCATCATAACGGAATCAAAATTCGCACTGCAACCATTCCGGCTATCCAAGCGGTTCGGAGATATTCAGGCGGTGCATGATCTGGAGCTGGCTATTCAGCCTGGTGAGGTGTACGGCCTCCTGGGCCCGAACGGCGCCGGCAAAAGCATGCTCGAACAGATCCGAGACCTTGCTTCCATCAGCATGGTGATCGTGTTATGCCCGTTTTTCGTGTTGCAGTACTGGATGATGTCCGGCGGTGGCTCCACTACCTATAAAATCCTGGTCATCAACCAGGACAAGCCGATAGCTGGACAGACCGAGTCTGCCGGCGCGGCTATCATCAACAGCCTGACAGAAATGAAGTACCCCAATGGCCATACCATGGCGGTCGCGGAACAGGCCGGCGATCGACCGGCGGCGGAACCGGCGCTACGCAACCGCAAAGCGGCTGCGCTGCTCATCATTCCGCCGAACCTCTCCTGCGTTCTGAGTTCC
>JBGSVI010000119.1:0-1899 GCA_041753035.1 Anaerolineales bacterium
CTTCGATCATCTGCGCAATCACCGCATCGGAATAGCGGGCTTTCATCAAACGCTTGGTTGTGCGCAGGGATGATGGTGGCAGGGAAACTAATTTTGCCGCCTGTGCATGCGCATAGGGCAGCAGATCCGCAGTCGGCAGGATTTTATTGATTAGTCCCATTTCGAAGGCCTGTTCGGCGGAAAAAGATTCTCCGAAAAACAGCAATTCGGCTGCGTGATTATAGCCGATCATTTCCGGCAGCAGCTTGCTGGATCCAAATTCCGGGCACAACCCCAGTTTGGCAAACGGCATCGAAAATTTAGTGTGCTCGGCAGCGTATATCTGATCGCAGTGCAGCAGCAGAGTCACTCCGATTCCTATGGCCATGCCGGACACGGCTGCAATAACCGGCTTGGACGCCATGCTGAGATTGCGTAAAAACTGGGCCACCGGCCGGTTCGCCAAGTCTTCTTTGGCATTCATGAAGTCTTCCAAGTCATTCCCCGCCGAAAAAACCTCTGGCTTGCCGCAAAATAAGATAACACGCACAGCCTGATCCTCTTCTCCATCCTTGATGGCGTCCGCCATTGTCTGATACATGGCTGACGTAATAGCGTTTTTTTTGCCCGGCCGGTTGAATTCGATCGTCAGGATTCCGTTTTGTTTGCTTGTTAAAATATCCATGTCTTCTCCCTTGGCATAATGAATTGTTTAATGATGCTCGTGCTTTTCATGGCCGTTTTCTGGAATGCAGCACAGAAGCTTTCCGTGATTGCAGCTATTACATTCAAACTGAAGGGTCGGATGATCAATATTAAATTCGGCGGCAAGCACATCTCTGACTTTTACCGCCAGTTCGTCGACGTGGCCCAGCATCTGATCGGGGACGGTAATGTGGGCGGCCAGGGCAATGGAATCGGCCGACGGATTCCAGACGTGCAGGTCATGAATCTCCCGGATGCCGTCAATGGATTCCAATGATTTCCGGATCTCTCCCAAATCAATTCCCGGCGGCGTTGCGTTCATCAGAATCAGAATGCTGTCTTTTAGCAAACCCCATCCGCTATAGAAAATCATGGCGACAATCAGCCAGGAAAACAGCGGATCAAGCCAGTACCAAGGTTTAAACAGCCAGAGGATGCCAAGCGCCACGACGCCCAGCGAAGTAGCGGCATCGGCCAGCATGTGCAGAAAAGCGCTTTTCATGTTCAAATTGACTTTCGAACCGGCATGCAGCAACAGGGCGGAAAGAATGTTGCCGGCAAAACCAAGCAGGGCAATCCAGATCACCAGTTGACCGGCAATCGGCTGAGGCTCGTGGAATCTCCCCCAGGCCTCGGCGGCAATGTAAAAGCCCGCGCCGTATAAAAGTGCCACGCTGAGCAATGTGGCAAATATTTCCACGCGCTTGTAGCCGAAGGTCTGCTTCAATGTCGGCGGGCGTTTACCGATAATCAGCGCCGCGTAATTGATAACGAGTGATATGAAATCGCTTAAATTATGCAGCGCGTCACTGATCAGCGCCATGCTGCCGGACAGGATACCGCCGTAAATCTGTACCGCCGGAATGATCAGATTCATCAACATCGAGACAACCAGGCGGTTCCCCCATGATTTTTCATTATGATGATGGTTGTGCTGCTCAGTTGTCATTATTGTTTCCGTCCAGAATTTTCAGACCCAGGTCAATCGCGCTATGGCTGCCAAAGAGAACCAGCTGATCCGCCGTTTGAAAAATAAAGTCGCTGGGCGGATTGGTAATGGTCTGGTTGTTGCGGATGATGTTGATGATCAGAGCGCCCGATTGAGCCTTGAGATTAACGTCCCGGATGTTTTTGCCGATGATCGGGTTTCCGGCAGCCACATAATAGGTTTCAATGGTTCCCTGTGCCAGGATCTGACTGATCTGGTCAAAGGCT
>JBGSVI010000120.1:0-2645 GCA_041753035.1 Anaerolineales bacterium
TTTTAAGAAAGCGCTTCGTGACCAAAAATTAAACAAGATCGATTCTTTTGAAAAAGGGGCTTGGATATCGGTTGTCGACCCTTCTAAAAAAGAAATAGAACAATTGGTGGAAGAATTAAAACTGGAAGAAGGACATATTAATGACGCCCTGGACGCGTACGAGTCGCCCCGTTTGGAAATAGAGGGAGATGATACTTATATCTTTTTGAGGTTTCCTTTTGAAAGAGATGGGGGGATTAGAACTATGCCGATATTGTTTGTTTTGATGTCGGATAATGTGGTGACAGTTGCCAGAGAATCCAACGAAGTTATCAGTCACTTTCTTGACGAAAAAATAAATATTTACACCACTCAAAAATCAAAACTAATTGTTTTTCTATTTCAAAGAATTATCAACACCTATCGGTATTTTCTTCATGATCTTAACAAAAAACTTCTTTTCCATCGAGATAACTTGGGGGATATTGGCAGTAGAGATATTGTAGAACTGGTTAAATGGGAAGGGGTGCTAAATGATTTTATCACCGCCTTGGTGCCGGCCAATGCAATCTATAATTCTTTGCTATCCAAACAGTATTTAAAGTTTTTTAAAGAAGATAAAGACTTGGTGGAGGATGTGGCTTTGGCCAACAGCGAGACTTTGGATATTTGTAAAACAACCATCAAATCAATCGCCGATTTGAGAGAGGCTTATTCAACAATAATGACCAATAGCTTAAACCGAACAATAAAATTCTTAACGGCGATTACGATTGTTTTCACTATTCCGACAATTGTTGCCAGCGTTTATGGAATGAACATATCCTTACCCTTCCAACATCATCCTTATGCCTTTTTGATTGTTCTTGGAATAACGGCGTCCATTACCGCTATCCTTTACTGGCTTTTTAGAAGAAAGGATCTCTTATAAAGAGAAAGTAATAAGTATCATGGGTAATAAATAGAAACTTGACTTTCTGTATTACAATGTATTACAATGTATTACAGAAAATAATAAGACAATAAACAAATAAAAACATGAGAGAAATAATCAATATATCCTTACCAAAAGAGCTATCAAAAGAAGTTAAAGAGGAGGTGAAAAATGGCAGTTTTGCTTCTACCAGCGAATTTTTCAGGCATCTTCTAAGATTGTGGAAGGAAGAATCTTTGTATAGAGAGTTGGAAAAAAGCAAAAAAGAATTTGTTCGTGGAAAATCCAAAAAACTCACTTCTTTAAAAAACCTTAGATAAAAATGGAAATATTTTACACCCCTAATTTTAGGAGGTGTTATAAAAAATTATCCAGTGAGATAAAAGATTTAGCTGAGTCAAAAGAGGCTATTTTCCGTTCTAATCCATTTGATAGAAAATTAGGAACTCATAAACTTCAAGGAAGGCTCAAAGATTTTTGGGCTTTTTCTATTAATTCAAAATATAGAATAATTTTTGAATTTATTGAGAAACAGAACGTTGTTTTCCACTCTGTTGGAGACCATGTAATATATGAATAGAATAGAAAACTAGGAAAGAGAAAATATAAATAGGTATTAGTAATTAGTAATTAGGGAATAGGGGAAAAAGAAAATTAAAAAAATTAGCTCAATAATCCATTAGCTAGTAGCTATTAATTGCTATTAAAGCTATTTATGAAAAAATCTCATACTATATACGATATACCCGATACCATATACCCCAATAACTCTTTATACTTTCTCCTTAATACTTTATACTAACCCCATGTTGGTTCGATTTAAACAAACAATCTTGGTTTTGGCGGACATTTTTCTGCTCTATTGCTCGTTGTTTTTGATGCTTTTGGCTCGCTATGGGGAAGTCAGTCAGTTTTTGGTTGATGCTCATTTAATTCCTTTTTCCTTTGCTTTTGTTCTGTGGATGGCAATTTTCTATATAGCAGGGCTTTATGACATTAGGTTCCTAAAAAAAGGTTATGATCTTTTCCAGCAACTTTTTGTGGCCGTGTTCTTTAGCACCGCTACTTCTATCGTTCTTTTCTATGCTGTTTCTTATTTTGGGATATCGCCTAAAACCAATTTGGTAATATTTGCGGCTGTCTTTGGGGTTATCTCGGTGGCTTGGAGATCTTCATTTTCGTCTCTTTCCAAAACTCCTCAAAAAAAAGTTTTGATTATCGGTAATGGATCGGATGTGGAAGAATTGGAAAAATTTATTTTTGAAAATCCGCAAGTCGGTTACAAGATAGTTTTTCAAATAAGAGAAGCGGATGAAGCAACTCCTATTTTGGTGGATAAAGTTTTAAAGGAAAATAAAATAACTACGGTAATCATAGATAAAAAAACTGCTCCGGCCAGCAGTGTTTTTGATTCTCTTTACAAACATATGGCCGGCGGTCTGGAGATAATCAGTCTAACTTCAGCCTATGAGGCACTTTTGAAAAAATTACCGGTAGCTGATGTAAGAGATTTTGGTCTGGTGACTTCGATGTCTCGAAGCCGAAGAGTTTATGAAGCAATAAAAAGACCGATAGAGATTATTATTGCTTTGATTATGTTTGTTCTTCTTTTGCCATTTTTGATTTTGATATTTTCAGTGATAAAAATTACTTCCCGAGGACCGGGGGTTTATTCTCAGGTTAGAGTCGGGAAAAATGAAAAAGAATTCGTTTTGTATAAATTTAGAACAAT
>JBGSVI010000121.1:0-1540 GCA_041753035.1 Anaerolineales bacterium
CACACACAACCCGGTCGGCTGCACCCAGTGACGCCGCCATCTTCTGCACCTGGTGACCGATCAGCAGCGCAGACAACTTGGTCTTCAGTCCGTCAGCCAGTTGGCGCCCGGCCGCAAGCATGGTGTACGTCAGTTCGGTCACCTCGCCCCGAAGCGTCTCGACAACAACGCAGACTTCGCCAGTCATGATCATATCTCCTGCTCAGGCAAGCACGCCCTGTTCGCGCAGCCGCTTGGCCACAGTTTCCGCAATCTGTTCAACAGTCCCTTCGATCATCTCCGCATGAGCTCCGGTTTCGGGCACGGACATGCTCGAGACCGACAGTCGCTCCTCCTTCGATACCTCAGGGGCCTCAATCTCGTCGATCGTCGCAGACTTCATTGCCTCCATGACCTTGCTGGTGACGACGTACCGCGGCGGCTTCTCGGCGGCTTGGATGCCAAGGACGACCGGCTTGTTGACCTCGATGTCCGCATTCAGGCCGCCGGGGTACTCTTTGCGAGCGATGACCTTGCCGTTCTGAGCCTCCACCTTGGTCACGTACCCGACATAGGGAAGGCCCAACCGCTCGGCCAACAGCGCTCCGACGAAGCCGTCGAGATCGTCGACTGCCTGTGTACCGGTCAGGATGAGATCGTAGGACATCTGTTCCATCACGCCCTGGAGGATGGCCGCCAGCGTCTGGTCGGTGATGCCCTGATCAAAGCCCTCACCCGTGATTTTGATCACTCGGTCGACCCCCTTGGCCGCAGCGGTATAGAGGGTTTCGTCCACGTCACCGGTGTCGAGGGTGATCACCGTGACACTGCCGCCATGGCGCTCCTTGAGCAGAAGCGCCTCTTCGAGGGCATGGTCGTCCAATTCGTTGGGAATCAGCCGCAGGAAGCTCCGATCGAGCAAACCGGACTCCGCGTCGATTTCTAGATCCTCTACCAGATCGGGAACGAACTTGACAGGAACGATGGTGTTCATGGGGTGGTCTCCTGGCCAAACATGGCCTCGGCAAGCAGTTCGGCGATGTCCCGCACCATGAGCTTGCCTTCATTTCCGGTACTCTTCACCGCGTCCTCGAAGCGAGGCGTCTCGTACGGACAGGCAACAGCCAGGACGTCGGCCCCGACTGCAAGCGCCTCCTTGACCCGCCACTCCGTGGTTCGAGCATGGGCCTTCTCCCAGGAGAAGCCGTCCAGCCACATTCCGCCTCCGCCTCCGCCGCAACACAGGCTAAGGGCGCGGTTGTGAGACATCTCGACGAGTTCGACGTTCGGAATGGCCTCGATGAGTTGGCGAGGCTCTTCGTAGATGTTGTTCTCGTTGGCCCGGCCGAGATAGCACGGGTCGTGATAAGTCACGCGCATCGAGAGCGGATTCTTCAACAGGCCTCTCAGTTGATCGAGCCGCTCGAACAGAAACTGGGTGTAATGCCTGACCGGCCGGTCGAAGCCGAGACGAGGATACTCGTGCTTAAGAGCGTTGAAAGCATGGGGATCGCCTGTAATGATCTCCTTGAAAGTGTATTTCGTCATCGCCTTGATGTTC
>JBGSVI010000122.1:0-1613 GCA_041753035.1 Anaerolineales bacterium
CGGCCGGGCGGGGAGCATTCAGTTCGTTACGCACAGACCTGAGTTCGTTGAGCATGAGTTTGGCGGACCTGAATCGTGCATCCGGAGTCTTCTGCATAGCCTTAAGGACGATGCTCTCCAGGCTCTTGGGGATGCTGGGATTCATCGTACGAAGAGAGGGCACGGGCTGTCGGGCGTGCTTCAGGGCGACGGCAATGGGTGTTTCTCCGTCGAAGGGCACGATCCCGCCGACAAGTTCGAACAGCAGGACTCCAAGCGAGTAGATATCGGCGGCCGGGCTCGAGGGCTGACCTTCAGCCACCTCCGGAGCCATATAGTGGACCGACTGGGCCAGGGTGTTCGCGCGAACGGTCTGCGATGAGTTGATCGCCGCGCTCGCCCAGAAGTCCGCCAGCTTCACGTCTCCATTCGGCAAGACGACGATGTTCCCGGGCCTGATATCGCCATGGATGAACCCTCGGGAATGCGCGGCTTCGAGCGCCTCGCACAGGGAGGCGGCTATGTCAATTGCCTCCGGAACAGTGAGGGCCGGTGGTGTGCGCAGGCGCTCCCGCAGGTCAGCGCCCTCGACGGCCTCAGTGATAACGTAGTAGTGGCCCTCCATGTCGCCGCTGTCGTAGACTTCCACGATCCCGGGATGCTTGAAGCCAACCATCGCCTGAGCTTCAATGAGGACGCGCTCGGCAAACATGCGGTTGGCTGCGTACTGGGGAAGAAGGACCTTGACCGCGACTTCACGTTCTTCAATCTTGTCCTCACATCGGTACATGGTGAAGACGCCGTCCTGCCCGGTCTTCTCCAGCACATGATAGCGGTGTTTGAGGACCACACCCGTCAGAGACCTGTCACCTGTCGACTGCTCCATTGTGCGGGACTCACTTCCTCCTGTGGACGTACCAGCGAACTATGTTCACCACGCCCGCGCCGGCCATGAGACACACGGCTGCTACATACACGTATTTGAAATCCACATCCAGGTTCAGCACGTAGCTGCTTGTGTACTGCACTGCCACGATTACCAGCCATACCGAAGCAGCCGCTTCTGCCACGTGGGTCTTTAATGCTTCCATGGTCGATGCGGCGGCTTTGGGCTGCGGACTGTGCTTTCGATTATGCTTCATCAGAGTCTCGACTGCTCTTCAAGGGCCTTTTCCCAGAGTTCCGGAGGCGTGTCGTCGGCCACGTACGCATCGCCTATTGAGCGAATGAGGACCGCATGCAGGCGCCCCTGGGAGACTTTCTTGTCATAACCCATTGCCTTGACGACATCCCTGTTAGACAGCTCGGGCGGGAGCTTGTGAGGCAGGCCGGCCGCCTTGATGACTTCCACTATCTCGCACACATCCGAAGAGGCCGCGCCTCTTTCACGTGATACCAGAGAGGCGGTGACCATGCCCACAGCCACGGCTTCGCCATGCTTGAACCTGCTGTAACCGGTGAGCCTCTCGACTGCGTGGGCCGTGGTGTGCCCGAAATTGAGTATCCTGCGCAGGCCCGCTTCACGCTCATCCTGCCGGACGACCTCCGCCTTGATCTCACAAGACACGGTGATTACCCGGTCCAGAGCCGAGGGATTCAGGCGCGCAATCTTATCCAAGTCCTGAGATACGAAT
>JBGSVI010000123.1:0-1668 GCA_041753035.1 Anaerolineales bacterium
TGGTGTCATCAAGACCGGCGGCAACTTCGATGGGTGGAATTTCCGGGCCGGGCAGCATCTGGGATGCCAGGTCGGCCGCAGCTCGGCCTAATGGGCAGCTATGGGAGACAATGACGATTCCGACGCCTTGGTCACTCATGATTGGCTCCTGATAGGCAGTGTGCTGCGGACGCCACGAGCAGGGCCATCGAGGTGGCTCCTGGGTCCTGGTGCCCCTTGCTTCGTTCTCCAAGGTATGACGCTCTGCCGCGACGAGCCACCATCTCGATAGTAGCATCGCGGCCTTCGTTAGCGGCTTCGGCTGCCTTAGCGAGCGCCTCGGCGGCAGAGCCATCGTCAGCAGCAACTTGTTTAGCGGCGTCAACGGCGGGGGACAGGGCGTCCACCAGGGTTTTGTCGCCGACCTCAGCCTTGCCACGGGCCACGATGCCAGCCAAGCCAGCGTCGAGGGCATCGGCGAGCAGCTGGGCAGTGGGCTCGCCGTCGGTTTTGATAACCGTCGATAGACGCAAGAAGAAGGTGCCGTAGAGGGGGCCTGAAGCGCCACCGACGGTGCTCACCAGCGTCATCCCCGCCTTCTTGAGGAGCCCAGCGGCAGACGCGAAGGGCTCGGGATCAAGGGCGGCCACTGCGGTCATTCCGCGAGCCATATTCGATCCGTGGTCAGCATCACCGATCTGACGATCCAGGTCAGTGAGCTCATTCGCGTGTTCCGAGATGACCGCCGAGTAGTTCTTGAGCCACTCGGAAACAGTTGCGGCAGAAATTTCAGACATCAGCATCCCCATCGAAGTCCAGGAGTCTCCACCGGGGCATCCCACAGTGTCAGGAGATCGTCGTCAGCGGAGAGTAAGGTCAAGGAACATCCTGCCATCTCTAGGCTCGTAATGTGATTGCCGACCAGGGTGCGGGCAACCTTGACGCCTTTTCCCGCCAAAATTTTGGCGATTTCTCCCCACACGAGGTACTGCTCGATGAGAGGGGTGCCGCCCATGCCGTTAAGCATGGCAATGACCGGGGTTGTAGTGAAGTCACGGTCAGCCAGGATGGGTTCGACGATCTGGGCAGCGACCTCGGCGGCAGTGCCCAACGTGGCGGTTTCGCGACCAGGCTCACCGTGGATGCCGACGCCCATTTCGATCTTGTTCTCGTCGAGGTCGAAAGTGGGCTTGCCGGCCGCCGGGACAGTGCAGGAGGTCAGGGCCACACCAAACGAGCGGCCACCGTCATTAATGCGTTGAGCAAGCTCGAGCAAGGCGTCGAGATCGCGCTTGTCCTCGGCAGCTGCGCCGAGGATTTTCTCGGCCAGCACCGTCAAGCCGACCCCACGACGCCCAGCGGTGTACAGGGAGTCCTGTACGGCAACATCGTCGGCGATCACAACGGACTCGACGCGGGTGCCAGCCTCCATCGAAGCCATCTCGGCAGCCATATCGAAGTTCATGACGTCACCGGTGTAGTTCTTAACGATGTGGAGTACGCCAGCCCCACCATCGACGGCCTTGGTGGCCTCGGTGATCTGGTCGGGGACGGGGGAGGTGAAGACCTCGCCGCAGCATGCGGCGTCGAGCATCCCCCGTCCGACGTAGCCCGAGTGCAGCGGCTCGTGTCCGGAACCGCCACCAGAGACCAGACCAACCTTTCCGTTCACCGGACAACTGGCGCGCA
>JBGSVI010000124.1:0-1508 GCA_041753035.1 Anaerolineales bacterium
ATCGGCCAGCCGTGAGCGTGGGCTTCCTGGACCACGTCGCGCAGATACGGCATCAGGTGCGTCTTCAGGCGGTTGAAAAAGCGCAGCACCGCCACCGATTCTTCGCCAAACAGCCAGGGCATCCGCACGCTTTCGTTGCCGTGCAGACGGCTGTGAGACGACAGCAGCCCAAACGCCACCCAGCGGTTATACAGGTCCGGCGCAGCCGTGCCCACAAACCCGCTGATGTCGTGGCTCCAATAGCCAAATCCGCACAGGCCCAGCGACAGCCCCCCGCGCAGCGTTTCGGCCATCGAGGGATACGTCGAGCAGTTGTCGCCGCCCCAATGCACCGGGTATTTCTGGCTGCCGGTCGTGGCGGAACGGGCAAACAGGACCGCCTCGCCTTCCCCTTTTTCCTGGCGCAGCAGTTCATAGACGGTCTGGTTGTACAGGTAGGTATAGTAATTGTGCATCCGTTCGGGGTCCGATCCATCGTGATACACGGCGTCGGTGGGAATGCGTTCCCCGAAGTCGGTCTTGAATGCATCGACTCCCATATCGATCAGCGCTTTTAACTTTCCGGCGTACCACACCCGCGCGTCGGGATTGGTGAAATCCACGAAGGCCAAGCCCGGCTGCCATTGGTCGGTCTGGTAGACGTCCCCATCGGTCGTGTGCAGCAGGTACCCGCCCACCTCGCCCTCATCAAACAGCGGCGACGCTTCGGCAATGTACGGGTTGATCCACACGCACACCTTGATCCCTTTTTCCTTGATGCGGCGCAGCATCCCTTCCGGGTCGGGGAAATAACGCCGGTCCCACAAAAAGCTGCACCAGGTCAGTTCTTTCATCCAGAAGCAGTCGAAGTGAAACACGCTGATCGGAATACCGGCCTGCGCCATGCGGTCGATATTCGCCAGGATTTCCAACTCGTTATAGTTGGTAATGAACGAGGTGGACAGCCACAGCCCCAACGACCACTCCGGCACGACCGGCGGGCGACCGCTGAGCGCGGTGTACTGCTCCAGCGCGTCTTTGGGGGTAGGACCGCCAAACAGGGTGTAGTCCAGCCGGTGATCTTCCACGCTGAACTGCACGCGCTGGGTGTGGTGCGAGCCGACTTCATACGACACGCGCCCGGCGTGGTTTACCAGCACGCCATACCCCTGGCTGGTGAGGTAAAAGGGAATGTTCTTGTAGGCGTATTCGGAATCGGTGCCGCTGTCCTCGTTCCACACGTCCACCGACTGGCCGTTTTTGACCAGCGGCCCAAACCGTTCGCCCAGGCCGTACACCGTTTCACCCACCTGGAGCGAAAGCTGCTCGCGCAGGTACACCCGCCCGCCTTGTGTAAACAACCCGAGGGCCTGCGGTTCACTGCTGGTCAGGGGCTGGCCGCCGCGCTCGAAATCGAAGCGCCACTCGCCCTCCACCGGCACGATCACCGACAGGTCGCCGCTCGTCAGCCAGGCGCGCCGATCATCGCGCTCCACCGTGGCCGCCGGGTTGCTGAGCGCATAATCCAG
>JBGSVI010000125.1:0-2170 GCA_041753035.1 Anaerolineales bacterium
GTGGAATTCCAGATTAATGTCCGATAATCTCTAGCGGAGCTTAGTAAGGCTGTTCTTCAAGCCAAATAGGGCCTTATGCTAGTTTTTTTCTTTGTGCTTTTCGCCACCGGACGTTTAAACGTCCGGCTGAACAGAACCTGGAAGCCCACTAAAGGGGCTAAAAAACGACGAGTGCGCTTTGGAATTAGCCCCTTCAGTGGGCTTAAAAGCTCTTGGACTCAGCCGCAGGTTTAAACCCGCGGCGGTCGGCGCGGTAAGCGTGAGGTTCACGGCGAAAAATCAAAACTAGCATAACCGCCAAATAAGGCGTTTGCATGAAATGGGGGACTTATAGGACAATAAAAAGCAGTGTGCGTCATGCCAGGGGAGCAGCGGCCCGCCCACGTGGGCTCGTCAGGCGCACTTATGCCGCTGTCTATTTCATCCGGTTTGAGCGGGTTTTTTCAAAGAGGTTGTCTATGTTCGCTGCCAGGCGTTTTCTTCAACTGCTGATCGCTCTTGTCGTCGTTGCTGTCATGCTTCCAGGGGCAAGTTACGCTCAGGCTCCTTCCCAGATTTTGATTAACTATCCCGAACTAACCGATGTGGACGACGCGCTGCAAGTGGGTTTGTATTTTACGGTGAATGAAACCAGCGGGCGCGTTGTGGCTAATGCGGAGGTCCAATCCGCGCGCATCCAGCTTGATGATGGCGAAACGGTGGATAATGCCAGCTTCGAAAAACCTACCTCGCCGATTTTTATCGTGTTAGTGCTGGATGCCAGCGGCAGTATGGGGGGCGCAGCCGAAGATATGCGCTTGGCTGCTATCCAGGCGGTTGAGGACTCGCCGGAAGAAGCCCAGTTTGCCGTGATTCGCTTCAACGAACGAATTGATGTGCTGCAAGGGTTTACCGATGATCGTAACAGTGTCATCAATGCCATTGGTGAAGTGAAACCGGTGAATCAGGCCGGAACCTGCCTGTACGACTCGACTTACCGCGCTATCGAATTGATCGGCCAGGCCCCTCCGGGCCGCCGCGCGATCATCCTCTTTACCGACGGTAAAGACGAAGTGCTCTCCGGCGATCCGTGCAGTATCCACACGTTTGACGAAGTAGTCACGGCTGCCACCCAGGGAAATTTGCGGGTGCCGGTGCATACCATCGGCATGTCGACCAGCGCCCAGGCCATCAATACCACCGATCTGCGCAACCTCGCCTCGCAAACCGGCGGTATTTCGGCTATCGGTGAACAGAGTGAACTAAAAACCCTGTTTGGCGACATTTTGACGGCGCTCAAGAGCCAGTGGCTCGCTAAGGGCCTGTTTTATCCTATGCACGGCCCACACACCGCCACCCTGACCGTCACGCTGAAGGATGGGTCCAAGTTCTCGGCGGTGGCGAGTTTTGAAGTGCTGCGCGACTATGCGATCCCCATCACGCCTACCTTCACCGCCACGCCGATTATCATCGGGATGGAGATCATCTCGGTCACCTCAGACATATCACAAGAGATGATATTTCTGGAATTGACCGTGCAGGGTGAATCGGTGATCAGCGAATACCAGTTCAGCTTTTTTGACGCGGATACCAACCAGCTCCTGGACCGGGTGACCCTGCCTGCCCCGCTCAGCCAGCCGGTGGCTATCCCGGCCAGCAAGCTGGACGGCAAAATCCGCGTGGAACTGCGCGCCCTGGATCGCAACGGGGCGATTATGACCTTCCCCGGCGAGCGCGAAGACGAAGCCGTTGATAAAGTGACCTACGACTTTTCCTACCTGCGCCCGACCCCGACCCCACCGCCGGTTTCACCCACGCCCATCCCGGCTACGGTGACGCTGAACAGCATTGGTTATGACCAGGCCAGCGATACCATCTCACTCGATCTTTCGCTGACCGGCGAAGACCAGATGGGCAGCCTGGAAGTGAACGTGCTGGACGCCGGTACCAACCAGCGCGTGAGCGTCTACAACGTGGACATCGCCGAAACGGTGAGTGTGGCGGCGGATAAACTCGAGCCGGATGGCGAATACGTGATTTATGTAATCGCCCAAAGCTCGACCGGGCAAAACCTGCACCGCAGCAATTCCCAGTCGTTCCTGTATACACCGTTTATCACGCCGACGCCCTCGCCGTCGCCCACTGCTACCCTCACGCCGACCCTGCCGCCGGTGCAGGTCGGGATCGATGG
>JBGSVI010000126.1:0-1914 GCA_041753035.1 Anaerolineales bacterium
GCGTCCTCTGCGTCTCTGCGATTATTTTCGTTTCTTTGCGTTCCGCTCTATTCGGTTTATGCGTTATCTATTTCCCAAAACGGCAAAAACCTCACCACCGTCTCTCCTGCCTGCAGCTCCGTGCGCAACGACAAATTAACAACCCATGCCTCGGCCGGTTGATACTTTCGAATAAAACTCTGCAAAGAACGACCGATTTGCGGCTTGGCCAATTCCGAATACTTGACATCGATCGGCAAAAGCGATTGCTTCCTGTCAAGAACAAAATCCACCTCGGCTTTGTCCGTTGTGCGCCAGAAATGCAGCGTCCAAGGGCGCCAGCGAACGATCTCGACCAGCATATTGCAGATCAGATTTTGAAATAGAAAAGAGGCTTCTCTTTGATGATGAATGGCCCCATAGAGTCCGACGCTGAAATTCCTCAAGCCCGGATCGCAATAATACACCACGGGCGATTTAACGATCTCTTTCCTGATATTGGAAAAATAAGGCGGCAGCGTTCTCAGGACAAACGTCTGTTCCGCATACCACAAATACGATTGCAGCGTGGCAACGGCCACGCCGCAGGCAGCGGCCCACTCTGAAATATTGACCAGTCCGCCGATTTGGCTGGATGCCACTTGCATCATACGGTTGAACGCATCCCGCCGCTCCAGCCGCAAAAGAGCTACGATATCCTTGTCGACATAGCTCGTGTATATTTCATCTATAATGCGTCGCTTTTCTGACTCCAGCTTTTCAAGGACGATACGAGGGTAACCGCCAAAAGAAAGATATTCTGCCAGGAGGGATCTGCGCTGATCGGGATGAATGGCCAGATATTCACGCCAGCCGCTCTCAAAGCGGTAATCCGTTCGATACTGCACGAATTCCGCAAAAGAAACCGACGCTACCTCGAATACTCTCTTGCGTCCGGCCAGAGATTCATGGATCTTTTCTTTGAGTTCCAGGCTCCCGGAACCGGAAACGATGAATTTATACGGCAGATGCCGATCATAGATGCCTTTCAGGAAAAGCCCGGCGTCCTCCTTTCTCTGGATTTCATCTATAAACACAAAGCCCCTGGATTGCCCGATTTCCAGCGCAATTTTCTTCAGCAGCGCTTCCTGGGAATGGAAATGCAGGGCGTCCGCTTCATAATCCAGATTAAGAAATAGTGTGCGCTCGCCGCCATTCTGCAGGTGTTTCTGCAGCTGTTCCATCAAGGTGGTTTTACCCACCTGGCGTGCGCCCACAAGCAGGGAAATCTCTGGCGAATCCAGATGAGCTAAAAGATCTTTATAGATCTCTCTTTTAATCATATTTTAACCCGATTATTCTATAAATCAATATATATTATTATCGGGTTATTAACAACATATTTCTTTCCGACCCCAATTCGGCAATAATCCCTGTAAATTGTAACAAAGTAAGGGCAAAATCATGACTTTTTTGTATCATTATCAACCCATTTTTCATTCCTGCCCACCCTATATCTGCCAATTTGACCGAATCATCCAGGAATTATTCACGTCATGAACCTTCTTCCCTTATAGTTCCTTATACCTGCATTTACTTAATCGGCGCCAATGCGGGCTATAACCGATCAAAAATCGGGCCGGCATCACACTGTTCAGCTGTTTTGTACACGCCCGGTGCTATTTTGAAAAAACTATTGGTCAGGAAACGGGGGGAGCTTGCTGGATGCTGGAAGCCATTCAGAATCTGACTATCTTTGCGACAAATTAGCAGACCTGCTGTCGCAAATTTCAAGTCCTGGTCGGTTAACCAATCCGGTCTGACGCCGGCTTGATCCCACCGCTGTCCAGTGTAGTTGGCAGCATACATACGCATTGATTAAATGCAACCGTACAAAATCAATTGCTAGCCAAACCGGGGAGTTTATTGGGGAAAAACTGAATAAAAAAGAACGCC
>JBGSVI010000127.1:0-1592 GCA_041753035.1 Anaerolineales bacterium
GCCGGGCTGTCCCAGGTCGCGGGCAAGCTGTTTCGTATCGGCCATCTCGGCGATCTGAACGAGCTCATGCTGCTCGGCGCGATCGCAGGAGCGGAGATGGCGATGCGCGATACCGGCATCGAGGTCGAGCTCGGAAGTGGCGTCGCGGCGGCGCAAGCGCATTTCCGCGACGGCATGCAGGCGAAGATCAAGCAGGTCGCAGCCGAATAGGCTTTCCCGCCAATTTCGCCGACAAGCTTCGCCGGCCCTCTCCGTCCTCGCCTTCGAGTCGAGCCGGCGGAGCGGACGATGCGTGATGATTTTGGTTTGAGGCTTAGGTCAGCGTTTCGAAGTCAAGGGGTTCGTTCGGTGCAGCATCAAATCGTGTTCCTCGATCGCGAGTCGGTCGGCGCCAATGTGCGCAAGCCGGAATTTCCGCACAGCTACAAAGAATACGAGGCGACCTGGACGCCAGACGAGATCGTCGAGCGGCTGAAGGACGCGACCATCGCCATCATCAACAAGGTGCCGATGCGCGGTGACACGCTGAAGCAGCTGCCGAAGCTCAAGCTGATCGCGGTGGCGGCGACCGGCACCGACGTGGTCGACAAGGCGTTCTGCAAGGATGCCGGCATCACCGTCGTCAATATCCGCAACTACGCCTTCAACACCGTGCCCGAGCATGTGATGGCGCTCGTCTTTGCGCTTCGCCGCAACCTGCTCGCCTATGTGAAGGACGTACACGCCGGGAAATGGGGCGAGGTCAACCAGTTCTGCTTCTTCGACCACCCGATCCATGACGTCTCCGGCTCGACCCTCGGGGTCATCGGCTATGGCGCCATCGGCAAGTCGGTGGCCAAGCGCGCCGAGGCGTTCGGCATGCGCATCCTCCCTTACGACGTCTTTCCGCAGCCTGGGCTCGTCGATCTCGAAACGATCTACAAAGAGAGCGACGTCATTACGCTGCACACCCCGCTCACGCCTGAGACCAAGAACATGATCGGCGCGAAGGAGTTCAAGATGATGAAGCCCTCCGCCATCCTCATCAATACGGCGCGTGGCGGCCTCGTCGACGAGCAGGCGTTGGCGCAGGCGCTGAAGAGCGGCACCATCGGCGGCGCTGGTTTCGACGTGCTCACCAAGGAGCCGCCGAAGGAAGGCAACGTTCTGCTCGATCCGACGCTGCCCAATTTCATCCTGACGCCGCATATCGCCTGGGCAAGCCAGGAGGCCATGCAGATCCTGGCCGATCAGCTCATCGACAATATCGAGGCGTTCGTCGGCGGCACGCCGCAGAACGTCGTGGAGTAATTCCGGAAGGACGTCATGAAGAAGCTCTTGTTCCTGTTCGATACCGACCCTTACCCGAGCGTGTTCGATACCGTGGTCGCCTATGACGGCGGCGCCGACCGCGTGACCGGCTACGCCGACGTCACGCCGGACAATGTCGGGGCGTTGGTCGACGGCACCATCTTCACCCGCGGCGGCAAGGAGAAGCAGAACACCGCGATCTTCGTCGGCGGCGGCGACATGACCAAGGGCGAGGCGCTGCTCAAAGCGGTGAAGAAGAAATTCTTCGGCCCGTTCCGCGTCTCGGTGATGCTCGATTCGAA
>JBGSVI010000128.1:0-1798 GCA_041753035.1 Anaerolineales bacterium
GGACGGCGGCAGAATCGCCGTCGGGCTGCTCCCGGAGGGCGCGGCGCGGGCCTACTCTAAAATCGAGCCGTTCGGGATGATTATCGTTATTGCCATTCTCTTCCTCGATCCGTTTCGCGTATTCAGCACAGCCCTGTCGGCCGTAACGGGGCTCATCTCGTGGCTCCTGCTGGGGACCGATCTTTTCGGCGTCCTCATGACGACCCTCAGGTAAGGGAAACCGTTCAATGGATGAGTTAATCGCCGATGAGGGTATGTATCGGGTGCGGCTTCCGATCTTTGAGGGGCCGCTGGATCTCCTGTTGTATCTGGTCAAGAAAAACGAGTATGATATCTTCGACATCCCAATCGCCGAGATTACCCGGCAATATATGGACCATATCGAGATCATGAAAGTGCTCAATCTTGATGTCGCGGGGGAGTACCTCGTGATGGCGGCAACCCTTGCCCACATCAAGTCCAAGATGCTGCTGCCCCCGGATCGAACCGAGGATCAGGAAGATGAGGAGCTCGACCCGAGGATGGAGCTTGCGCTCAAGCTGGCCGAATATGAGCGGTTCAAGGACGCCGCCCGTCAGCTGGACGAGTTTGACATCCTGCTGAGAGACGTGTTCCTCCGCGGCGGAAAGATGGTGCTGGAGGTCGAAGACGAGAAGCTTGCCGACCTCACCCTCTTCGGGCTGGTGGCCGCGCTGCAAAAGGTGCTGTTGGCCGCGCCCAAGGAGACGATCCACCAGATAAGCGTAGGAGAGCTGACGATCCAGGAAAAGATGGCCGAGCTCTCCCAGCTGATAACCGAGAGGGGGGAGATGGTATTCGAAGAGCTCTTTGTCGGGGAACCCTCGCGTATGACGATCGTCGTCACCTTCCTGGCACTGCTGGAATTGATAAAGTCCCGGATCGTGCGTATCTACCAGGCGCAGCCCTTCGGGACAATCCGCCTCTTCAGGGCGGTGAGAGAGGACGCCTGACGCCGTGGAAAAAGAGAAACTCATTGGAATCATCGAGGCGCTGATCTTCGCCTCCGAAAAGCCCCTCACCGAGGACGAGATAAAGCGAATCGTCCCGGACCTCACACCCCGGGAAATCAAGGGGGCGCTCACCGACCTCAGGAAGATCTACGATGAATCAAGCGGCGGGATATTCGTCGCCGAAGTCGCGGGCGGCTTCCAGTTCCGCACCCGCCCGGACTTCTCTGAATATATCAAGCTGATGCTCGAGGAGAAGCCCAAGAGGCTCTCCCGGGCGGCCCTTGAAACCCTCGCGATCATTGCCTATCGGCAGCCCCTGGTGCGCTCCGACATCGAGAGGATCAGGGGGGTGGACTCGGGGGGCGTCGTTAAGATCCTGCTTGAGAGAGGCCTCATCCGTATCCTCGGGAAGAAGGACGTCCCCGGAAAGCCTCTCCTGTACGGGACCACCAAGGAGTTCCTCGAAACCTTTGGGCTCAAGGACCTCAAGTCACTGCCGACGATACGGGAGATGGGGGCCTTATTTAAAGAAGGAGATATAGAAGAGCAGAAAACGCTCTTCTCAACCGATGACAAAAATCAGACTTAACCGCGTTATATCCCAGGACGGCCTGGCTTCCGTTCGAGAGGCCGATGAGTTCATACGACAGGGCAGGGTGATGGTCGACGGCCTTGTTGTGACCGCACTTGGGACCATGGTTGACCCGCGCACCAACCAGATCATGGTGGACGGTGAGCCGGTCGGCCGCCCGAAGAAGAAACACTACTACCTCTTCTTCAAGCCGAAAGGCGTCGTCTCCACCATGGACGACCCGCAGAACAGGTCG
>JBGSVI010000129.1:0-1598 GCA_041753035.1 Anaerolineales bacterium
CAAAATAGAAAAAAAGTATGGCAAAGCTGATATAACTCGTAATTTAGAAACGAATAAATACGAAATTAGGAACAGAGACGACGGTAGCAAACTCATTGTTGTATACAACAATGTAACTGATACTGTAGCAGGTATATGGCAACTAAAAAAACTATTAAATCGTGATGCTTTTAAAACAATTACTGCTGGAAAGTCTATTTCAAATGATGTTTTATTAATAGACCCATATACAACGATAATGCCGTCAAAAGAAACAGCACTTAGTGAACATAAATTAATTAATAATGAGGTTGCGCTGATCAACTATACTAAAAATAATAATGAGTGGACTGTTGAGAAAATCACTATAATTCCTGATCCATCAAAATTTATGGCATTACTTCTTCCTGAAGATGCAATAGCAAAATAATAAAGAACGGGCGTATTAATAAGCTCTCCCAGAATAAGCCTTAAAAGGAGTATCGCCCATATTCAATTATAAAACAGACAATTCAAAAGCTAGATGGTTGCAGTGCGAAGCCTTCTAGCTTTTTTAGCAGACCCGGAAGCAAAAAAACAATAGGCACTCACTAGCCAGGCGGTTGTTTTTGTTATGCTGTTTTCAGTGATGGGAGGGGAATTTCTTCTAGCTTCTTTCCCTTCCCCGTCGCACTTTTAGGGCAACAAAAACAAAAAATAAAAGCCAGGGGGAGTCTTGAAAAAGTTTTCAGCTCCTTAAGAGCGTTTTGAAAAGTTTTTTGAGTACCCTTGACTTTATTTTAGTCTGGCGAAACTTCAGGCTGTTACCTTGATTTCACATCAGCGTTATTCCCAAAATTATGCTATAATTATACTATAGATATGATATACCGAAAACTAAACAGCTATGAACGTAGTTCATGCGATTAGTTTTCGGTGCGACCCTTGGCTCTTTGGCTTTTTACAAGGATTCTATTTACTGTACTGTAGTAAAATCCTGTAAAATCGGTTGTCTTACATGCCAATCTGTCAAGATCGTAAAACAAAGTGGACTTGCGTGATGCAGGAATGAAGCTTTGAAAGGTATTCCATTAGTAGAATAGTTTAACACTCCATGTATAGCATCATTAACACCTTGGTACAATCAGCGGAATACAACGGTTACATAAGACTCATAAGTTCAATGCATTGGTATATGTTAGCTCTGACACAGTTAATATTTCGAAATCTTATGTAGTTACTAAAGGTTACTATATTTTCCCTTTAGTGAAAATCCTTAATTAAAAATATGTATGTCTTAACAATTAGCCTAAATAAACGATGTATGTGTCTATTTTTGTTTGTGTGATTATATCAAATCAAAAATAAAAATTCAAAAATTGATTCGCCAAACAGCTGGTAAAACAGGTAATTTCATAAAATACACTTGAGTAGCACCAAAAATAGCGCTTTCAGGGGCAATTTCAAGTAAAATCGGTAGCACTTGAGTGTTTCTGTCTATATTGCAAAATATGTTAATTTTATTTTTTAAATTCATCCAGGTACTTCCGTTGATCGAAATCAATCCTGACCCTTAAGCACTTTTAAAATATACTTTGTAACACTATGTTGATTACGATTTGATATATTCCAAGTGCCTA
>JBGSVI010000130.1:0-2446 GCA_041753035.1 Anaerolineales bacterium
GTTGATCTGGACTGCCAAACAGCCAGAGCCCAATCCGTACCAGTTGGAGTGGGACCATCTGGTGGACGCGATCCGCAACGACAAACCCTATAACGAAGCCAAGCGTGGTGCCGAGGCGAGTCTGGTGCAGATCATGGGACGGATGGCGGTCCACACCGGCCGAGCCATTACGTGGGACGAGGCGCTGAACAGCCCGATCGAACTCGCACCGGGACTCGACAAGCTGACGATGGATTCGCCCGCGCCGCTGCAGTTGGGACCGCAAGGCATCTATCCGTTGCCGCAGCCCGGTATCCTGCTCGACCGCGAGTATTGATCGCTCGCCAGAATTGTTCACTCAGACGTTTTTGGGCACTGCCCAGTGGTCGCGATACGAGCGGCGGAGCATGGCCGCCGCCTCGTCGTCGCCGATAATCTGCTCGCGGGCTGGGTCGACCTGCACGACCCGCCCGACGCGGGTCGCGATGTTGGCCAGGTGGCAGAGCGACGCGGTCAGGTGACCGATTTCGATGTCCGCGTGAGGCTCACCACCGTTGCGAACGCAATCGATGAAGTTCTGGTGATGATCGGGCAACGAGAATGTTCCCTGCTGACTGGGACCCGGTTCATTGCGTTCGCGAATGACCTTCCAGCCGTCCTTCTTGCCCAGGATCATCATCCCCTTGGTGCCGTAGAAGGCGTTGCCGTTCTCGTGGCCTTCCTGGAAATAGGGAGACCAGATCCGCTGTTCGAAGATTAATTGCTTCGGACGTTCGCTTGTCTTCCCGGCCGGATATTCGAAGATGGCGTATTGTGTATCCGGCCACTGTTGATCGTCGTCGAATACGTACTTGCCGCCGAGCGCCGTGACACGCGAGGGATGGGTCGTCACACCCAGGCCCCAACGGGCAATGTCGATGTCGTGCACTCCGTCGTTACCGATGTCTCCGCACCCAAAGGCATACCACCAGCGCCAGACGCCGTGCAGCAAGTTGGATTGATAGGGTTGCACCGGCGCGGGGCCGAGCCACATGTCGAAGTCCAGGAACGGTGGCGGATCGCTCGGTTGTTGATGTCCGATGCTGCCCCGCAATTGGCTGTTCCAGGCCTTCGCCACGAGGACTTCACCAATGATCCCGTCGCGCAGAGCCTGCATGGCATCCATGACGTGCTTCGTGCTGCGTGACTGCGTGCCAACTTGCACCACGCGCTTGTTCCGCCGTGCCGCCTCGACCATCAGGCGACCTTCGCGGATGTTGTGAGCGCAGGGCTTTTCAACGTACACATGCTTGCCCGCATCGCAGGCCAGGATGGTGGCCGGGGCATGCCAATGATCGGGGGTCGCGATCCACACGGCATCGACAGCCGGATCGTCCAGAATACGTCGCAGATCCTGAGTGACACTGGCCTCCTTGCCCGTCTGGTCCAGGACCACTTTCGCAGCCGTCGCCAAGCGGTTGGCATCCACGTCACACACGTGCTTCACCACGACATCTTTGCGCCGCACCAATTCGTTCAGGTGCGAAGATCCCATCCCGCCCGGTCCGATGAGCCCCACTCGCAGTGGTTCGCTCGGGCTCTGGGCCGATGCCGCGCGCGTTTCCAAGTGACAAGCGGTGACCGCGGCCAATCCCAGTCCCGCATGCTTCAAGAACTGACGACGATTCGATTGAGTCATGACAAGCTCCTTTGGATTCGGGCACGGTTCGCAGATGTCGACTTCCAGATTGGGCCGGCAGTACCTACTCAGGCTGAACTGGGAGCGCCGGGCTCGGACGGTGTGATCATTCTAATGGGGTGCAAGCCCGGGTCGCAACCAACACCCGCGGGTCTTCCAGGTCGGCTATAATCGCGGACCAGTGACAGAATCAGCGGTCGTAGCGGAGGGAAACCGATGAGCGGACATGTGTGTCCCTGGTGGGGTGGCTTTTTCATCGACAATCGTCTGCGGCGGCTGATTCACAATCCGCACAAAATTCTCAGCCCGTATGTGCGATCGGGCGCCACTGTTATGGATGTTGGTTGTGGGATGGGGATGTTCTCGATTGCCATGGCGCAATTGGTGGGCCCCACAGGCCGAGTCATTTCCGTCGATCTGCAGCCGCAAATGTTGGCAGTGCTGGCCAAGCGCGCGGCGCGAGCCGGTGTGGCGGACCGGATCACCTGCCACCCCTGCCAGGCAAACGGGTTGAATGTGACCGAGCCGTGCGACTTCGCACTGTGTTTCTATTCGGCCCACGAAATACCCGATCTGCGGCATCTGCTCGAACAGATTCACACCGTGTTGCGACCGACCGGGCATCTGTTGGTGGTGGAACCCAAAGGGCATGTTCCCGCACGGCAGTTTGCGCGGATGCTGTCGGAAGCGGCTGACGTCGGATTCGTCGAGCGCGAACATCCATCCGTGCGTTGGAGTCGCGCCGTACTGTGGAGCAAGCGCCCATCGTAGCCCGAAGCTGTTATCGTA
>JBGSVI010000131.1:0-1751 GCA_041753035.1 Anaerolineales bacterium
GTATATTTTGCCTTTTATTTCAAGCGCTTCAGCAACGGAAGGATGCATATCACTCAGATAGGCAGCAATTTTCATTTCGATGGCATCCTGGATCGTGCTTAGAGCGGTGTTGAAGTTGGCGTGTCGCCGCTGCAGTTCCGCTAACAGCTGCAGCCAGCGCGCCTTCAGATAATGATTCTCTACTGCTATTGTCTGCTTGAGTGCATCCGAGAGTTTATTCAGCTCAAGGAGTGCTTCCCGATAATGTCCCTGCTCGTTAAGCGCGTACGCCAGATAGAGTGAATATTCAATATAATCCAAGTGATATTTACCGTAAGAGTTTTCAACGATTGATTGTGCCTGGGCAAGATGCTTTATTGCATTTTCATACTGTCCAATGCGGAGATAATAGGCGCCAAGATCATGCTCGGAACGGCCAATTACAGGATGTTTTTCGCCAAAATAGTGTTTGCGAATATTCAGCGCTCGATCAATAAGATCCTTTGCTTCATCCCTGATATCAAGATGGTGGTAGATCTTGACCTTTACTTCGAGGGCATCTGCTACCTTCGGGTGTTCCTTGCCATATAGTGCGATCCACATGTTAATGGCTTTGCCGATCATCAGTTCAGCATCACGGAACTCACCCATTCGGCGGTGCACTTCGCTGCGCAACTGCAGGTATTGAGCCACATAGGGATGATCGTTATTGCCGAGTACGGATCTTGCTAATTCATTAGCTACTTTCAATATCTCTTGCGTGAGTTTGTATTCCTGCTTGTCATAGTTAAAGGCGGCCAATCGAATCAGATCTCCGTAGAATTCGGTGTGGTCTTTACCTAGCGTTCTCCGGGTAATGGCCAATGCGCGTTTCAGAATAGGGATCGCATACTTCAGTTGGCCTTGGCTATGATATAAACTAGCATAATTATAATAAGTCATAGCTACCGCCGGATGCCTAAATGTATAAGCCTTCTTTTGTATTCTTAATATCGAACTCCAGACGATGTCTTCTTCCTCGAATCTACCAAGATGATTGTATATTTTACCTTTGACTTCCAGTGCATCCGCCACGGATGGATGTTCCGCGTGATATATTGCAATTTTCATCTTTTCAGCTTTTGTGGCAAAATCCAAGGCATCCTCATAAAGGCCAAAACGCCGGCTGAGTTCAGCCTTTAACACAAGCCAGCGTGCCTTAAGATAATGATTGGGATCTTTTATAGTTTTAGTCAACGTCCCTTCCAACTGGTCAACAATATCGAATGCGTCAATATATTGCCGTTCCCCGTATAGTGCATTTGCCAGATGGAGTGAACGTTCTATATAATCAGGATGTTCATTGCCAAAATTTGTCTGGACGATACTTCGGGCGATCTTGAAATGGATGATGGCGTCCTTGTATTTCGCAAGTCTGAGATAATAGGACCCCAGATCGTGTTCCGACCGGCCTACTTGAGGGTGTTGATCGCTATAGAATTTTTTTCTGATTTCAAGTGATTTATCTATAAGTCGCTTAGCCTCGATTTGCTCACCAAGATGATGCAGGATTTTTACTTTGATCTCCAGCGCTTCTGCAACAGAGGGGTGATCGGGCTCGTACAGCGATTGCTTCATGAAGATGGCTGCATCTATGCTTTGCAAGGCTTGCGAAAAAAGACCTTTCCGGCGGTGCAGCTCGCTCTGGAGTTGAAACATTCTGGCTACATAGGGGTGATTTTTACCGGCAAATATCTCCAGTTCCATTTTAATGGCATTGTCAAGCATCTTTT
>JBGSVI010000132.1:0-1593 GCA_041753035.1 Anaerolineales bacterium
AGGCGCCGAGGCCGGCCCGCCGACATTAGCCTGACTGGCCGTCGCAAGCAGGGCCATCGGCGCACGAAACAGCCAGGCGGCAATAAGCAGACATATCCCATGCATAACAAGCATTGTTGCCCCCACCATCAAAAACACCGGCACCGACCTGACTAATCCAAGGTGCGTTTTTGCACCAATCGAAGCCAAAACCAGGTACAGTAACGCAAATCCCACCATATTGGAGCCGCGGGACTCCAGTTTCCGTGCCGGGGTAAAGGATAGAACCACTCCAATTACAGTCGCCAGGATGACCGCATACGCCGCCGGGCTGAGCACATTCTTAATGGGAGGTAATTTCCCGCTGAGCCACACCGCAACTCCAGCCCCCGTCACCGCAATCATCGCCAGCCAGACCAGACTGCCGGCACTCAGCCCGCTTTTGCCGGACTTGTCGCCATGGCCCGCCCGAAGCGTCAATTCTTTAATCAATTCCGTATGTGACCGATTCCGCTGGTCAAACCGCTCCTGCAAAACCGACACCGCAATCAGCATCCCCATCCACACATACGAAAACAGGGTATCGACAATCGTAACCACCCCCAGCAGGGATTCAGGAATCTCGACCGCCTTGCCGACGGCAAGCATATTGGCCGAGCCGCCAATCCACGAGCCGCTCAATGCCCCAATCGCCTTCCACGCCTCCTCCGGCAGCCATGACCGAAACAGCATCGAAGCCGCAATCCCCCCGGCTATGACCCCGCAGGTCGCAGCCGCCATCACCCGTAGCGCCATCGGCCCCAGCCGCAGAATCCCCCGGATATCCGCCGACAACAACAGCAGCACCAGCGCCGCCGGCAGAATCCACCGCCCGATCCAGACATAGACCGGACTGGCCGGAGGCAGCAAGCCCGCCGTCGTCACCAGCATCGGCAGAAAATAAATCCAGAACATCGACGGCAGGTATTTGAAAAGCTTTTTACCGATGGGCCGCTGCGCCAGGGTCAACACCATCCCCTCTATCAGCAGCAGCATCGCCACGCAATACATCGGATGCGAAGTCATCGTTTCCCGCCGAGATGATAGACACAGCCATCGACACCAATACCTCCAAACGCATCACGCCGCCGCAGAAAATGCACTGAATCCAGATCAATATAATCGAAGCCGCCGGTCCCCGCCGCAAAGCATATCGCCGCCGACAGCCCCACCATCGTCTCGGTCATGCACCCCAGCATCAGCTTTAATCCCGCCTGCCGTGTCAGCCGGTAAATCTTCCGGGATTCGGCGATACCGCTTTTGGCAATCTTGATATTAACCCCATCCGCCAGCCGCCGGTCAATCACCCGCTTGCAGTCGTCTTCGCAGAACACCGTCTCATCGGCAATAATCGGCACGCCAGCGTGTTTAGTCAGCGTCTTTAATCCCGCATAGTCATCCCGCACGAGCGGCTGCTCGAACAATTCCACCGCCAGCCCCGCCCGGCCAAGCTTATCCAGCAAATCCAGTGCGGATTGGGCCGTAAAACCCTGGTTGCCGTCCAGACGCACAACAAACGGCTTGCCGGCATCGTTTAAATAGCCATACACCGCCCGGCAGAAATCCAAATCGGTC